>NZ_JBITEN010000001.1:75554-664050 GCF_044455165.1 Streptomyces sp. NPDC051315 | reverse complement strand
CCCACCCGCTGGTCGGCCGCCCAATCTCCCCGTTGCACACCGGGGGGCACTGACCGTGGTGGGTTGGGGGCGGCACCCTGGGTCACCCCAGGGTGCCGCCCCTTCTCGTGCCCTCACTCGCAGCCCGTGCCGTCGCCGTCCCGGTCGAGGTGGCGGCCGTAGCCCGGGTCGCCCGCGTGGACGGGGGCGGCGCCTGCCGCGCGGGCGGCGTCGCAGTTGTCGTAGGTGACGTTGTCGGAAGAGCCGTCGCCCGAGGTGTCCGAGGTGTCCGTGGTGTCGGTGTCGACCGCCGCGGTGACCGTCTTCGTGACGGTCACCGTTTCCGTGGCGGTCACTGTCTTCGCAGGCTCGGGGATCGCCGTCTCCGTCGCGGTGGCCGTGGTGGTCACGGTCACCGTGGGGCGGGGCGTGGCGGAGGCCGGTTTCGCGTCGGTCGTGGTGTTCCCGTCGTCGGTGGCGCCGATGCCGGCGCCCAGGAACAGCGCGAGGGCGAGCGCGGGCAGGACGTAGCGCTTCCGGGCCCACTTGGGTGTGGGTGCGGTGGAGTACGGGTTGTTCATGGCGTCCCCCCAGGGCGGCTGTGATGCGAGGGGATGACGGTACGGCCGCGATCCCGCCGGTGGAGAGGGAGTGGTCATTCTGTGATGGTTCTGTGTGCGGGTCACGAGCCCTCCGCACCCTCCCCCAGCCGTCGGTGCCACCACGGGGCGTCGTCGCCCGCCCGTGGGTCCGGCAGTGTGCGGGCGCGGTAGTGCCGGTCCAGGCGGGCCACGGTGCGGGCGAGTTCGGCGCGGGCTCGGGGCGGGAGGCGGGACAGGGTCTCCGCCAGGACGTCGCGGGCGGTGCGGACGTCGTCCAGGGCGCAGCCTGGGCAGGCGGGGCATGCCGCTGCGCGGGGGTGGAGGGGGCTGCGGCCGGGGGGCGCCAGGAAGGTGCGGTAGCGGTGCAGGGCGTGTGCCGTGGTGCCGGGGAAGAGGTGGTGGTGGTCGTGGCGTTCGTGTTCCGCGCGGTGGATGGCCAGGCCGGTGCGGGGGGACAGGCCCGGGACGGGGGGCGGCGGGGGCACGGGGCGGGTGCGGGGGGGCGGGGGTGCGGAGGGCGCGTCGCAGGGCGCCGGGCCGGTTACGCGGCATGTGCCTTTCGGCGGGTGGTGTTCGTCGGCATGGGGTCATCATGCCCCCGGGGGAGGCGGGCGCGGGGCGGCTTCCCGCCGGTGCGGGTGCCGCCCCGTGTCCGCCTCACCCGTCTCACAGGCTCACCGCCACGCCCGTGAACGTGGTCTCCGGCGACTGCGGGCTCGTGAAGCGGGCGTTGACCAGGTAGAGGCGGTCGCCGTAGCGGGCCGCCGTGGTGGGGACGTCGAAGTCGGGGGAGGTGATCGTGCGGGTCAGGGTGGCCGTCGTGGCCGTGCGGTCGAGGGCCCACACGCTGATCAGGTTCAGGCGGTTCTGGACCACGTACAGGGTGCGGCCGATGCGGTGGAGGCCGTCGCCGTTGGCCACGTTCTCCTGGCCCACCAGCGTGATCCTCGTGGCGTGGCCGGTCCGGACGTTCACGTGGTGGAGCTCGCCCGGTGTGCTCTTGACGACGATCAGGCCCTTGCCGTCCGGGGTGCCGACGATGCCGTTGGCGTTGTTGACGTCGGGGAGCTGGGTCCAGTCCCCGGTGAGGGGGAGGGCGCGGATGTCGCCGGCGCGGCCGCGCGGGACGCCGTAGAGGACGGCGTCGCGGGAGTCGGTGAACCAGGCGCGGTCGCCGAGCAGGGTCACGTCGTTGATGAAGTGGCCGGTGGCCGGGGTGAGCTGGTGGGTCGTGAGCAACCGGCCCGTGCGGGAGTCGATCACTCGGGCCACGCCCGTGTTGCCGGCCACGTACAGCAGGCCGTCGCGGTCCAGCTTCAGGCCGACGGCGATCTGGCCGGTGCCGCCGGGGTAGAGGACCTCGCCCTCGCCGGTGCGCAGGTCGGTGCGGTAGATGCCGCCGTTGGCGCGGGAGCCCATGTAGGCGTACGGCCGGCTGCCGATGGTGATGCCCTCGGGGAGCCAGCCATCGGGGAGGGGGAAGACCGTGGGCCAGGTCGGTTCGGATGAGGAGGACCTGGCCTCCGAGGGGGCTGCCGTGGTGGCCACGGTGAGGGCGGCCAGGGCGGCTCCGCCCAGGACGGTGCGGCGGGAGGGGGAGGGGGAAGGGGAGGGAGTCATGTCGGTGCCTCCGGGGGTGGGTCGGGCGGCGGACTCGTCCTGCTCAGTTTTGCCTCTGCTTTGCACTTCGTTGGCGAGAACGAGCCGCCGTCCGACCGTGTTCCTCCGTGTGGCTGTCAGGTTCCTTTCAATCCGGCTGTCGGTTTCCTTTCAGCGCGGCTAGACCCGGAACGGGCCCCTCACCTCGTACGTGATCCCGCCCGACGAGCTGCCCGACGTGCCCCGCTGGCTGGAGAAGTACAGGCGGGTGCCGTCGGGGGAGAAGGCCGGGCCGGTGATCTCCGAGGCCGACTGGCCGTCGATGCGGAGGAAGGGGGCGACGACGTCGGCCGGTGTGATCACGCAGATCTCCATGGTGCCGCCGTCCTCCGCCACGAAGAGGTCGCCGGACGACGACCCCGTGACGTTGTCGACGCCGGTCAGCGGGGCCGTGCCGGACGTCACCAGGGAGTCGTCGTAGGCGAGCTCGAGGGTCTGGGCGGCGGCGTTGTACTGCCACACACGGTTGTCGCCCTTCGTGGTGAACCAGCAGGTGTCGTCGGCGTAGTAGCACCCCTCGCCGCCGTTGAAGCGCTTGGCGCCGGAGACCTGGTTGCGGGTGGCGGTGGCGCCGGTGGGGTCGGGGACCGGGGACCAGGTCACCGGGCCGGACGTGCCGGTGCCGGCCACCAGGACCTCCAGCGTGCCCGACGACAGGTCGCCCCAGGTCGTCGGACGGAAGCGGTAGAAGCAGCCGTCGGTGACGTCCTCCGTCAGGTAGATCACCCGGCGGACCGGGTCGGCGGCGGCCGCCTCGTGCTTGAAGCGGCCCATCGCGTCACGGCGCACCGCCGCCTTCACGCCCCAGGGGTCCGTCTCGAAGACGTATCCGCGGTCGACCTCCTCGCAGGAGAGCCAGGTGTTCCACGGGGTGCTGCCGCCGGCGCAGTTCGTGCGCGTGCCGGAGAGGATGCGGTAGGCGGACGTGACCGTGCCCGTCGACGAGAACCTCACCGCGCTCGCCCCGCCGCCCGGGCTGATCTCCGAGTTGGAGACGTAGATCCAGCCGGTGCCGTCCGCGTAACAGGCTCCGCCGTCGGGGGCGTTGTGCCAGGTGTACGAGGTGCCGGGTACCGTCTGCCCGGAGCGGGCGATGACCCGGCTGGTGAAGCCGCTCGGCAGGCGGATGCCGTTGGCGTCCGGTGCGCCGAGCGCCCCGTACGGGCCGGTGCCGGGCTGCGCCGGCGCGGCGTACGCGGCGCCGCGCCACAGGGTTCCGCCGAGCACGGCGGAGGATCCGCCGATGGCGGCCGCACGCAGGAGGGTACGACGTTCCACGCTCACTCCCAGGGGGTGTCGTGACCGCCCCGCCACCGGTCGGCCGCGGGGTCGTGCGGTCAGGGAGGCTAGGAGAACAGGGTGGCCGTGTCGTGGACACGTCGTGACGAGGGAGTGCCTAGGCTGGGACCGGCAGCCACGGGGGTACGGCCATGACGGCGGCGGCCGTGACGGTGGCGGCCACGACCGCGGCGGCCGAGACTCACGGCCGCCGTCATCACGGCGGCCGTGACCTGACCGCGGCGGCGGAGGGAGTACGGCCATGACCGGCTGGAGCGCGCGGGACATCCCCGACCAGGGCGGGCGCACCGCCGTGGTCACGGGAGCAAACAGCGGCCTGGGGTACGTCACCGCGCGGGAGCTGGCCCGGAAGGGGGCGCGGGTCGTCCTCGCCTGTCGCAGTGAGGCGCGGGGACGGGAGGCCGTCGAACGGCTGGTCCGTGCCGTCCCGGGCGCGGACGTCGGGGTCCGGCGGCTCGACCTCGGGGATCTGGCCTCCGTCCGGGAGGTCGCGGCCGGCCTGTCCGGCGGGCGGATCGACCTGCTCGTCAACAACGCGGGCGTGATGGCGATGCCGTACGGCACGACGGCCGACGGGTTCGAGACGCAGTTCGGGGTCAACCACCTCGGGCACTTCGCCCTCACCGGGCTGCTGCTGCCCACGCTGCTCACCACGCCCGGCGCGCGCGTGGTGACCGTGTCCAGCATGGCCCACCTGCTCGGGAACATCGATCTGCGGGATCTCAACTCCGAGCGGCGCTACCGTCGTTGGGTCGCGTACGGCCGTTCCAAGACCGCCAACCTGCTCTTCACGCACGAGCTCGCGCGTCGGCTGACGACGGCCGGGGCCGGCGTCGTCGCGGCCGCCGCGCACCCGGGGTACGCGGCCACCAACCTGCAGACCGCCGGGCCGCGGGCGGAGGGGCGACGGCGTGCCGAACGGTTCATGGAGATCGGCAACCGCGTGGTCGCCCAGCCCGCCGAGGCCGGCGCGCTGCCCGTCCTGTACGCCGCGACCGCGCCGGACGTGGCGCCCGACTCCTTCACCGGCCCGTCCGTCGCGATGTGGCGCGGGGAGCCCGCCCCCTCGTGGCGGGCGCCCTGGACCCGCGACGACCGGGCGGGGGAGCTGCTGTGGGCGGAGTCGGAGCGGCTGACCGGGGTGACCTACGGGTGACGGCGTCCCGCGCGGCGGGCAGCCGGCGCGCGGCGGCCGTACGGGCGTTCAGGCCGAGCTCGGCGGCCGGGCTCGGGTGAGCCGTCAGCGGGAGGCGTGGCCCGGCGAGTACTCCTGCGGGGCGCCCGGCGGGTACTCCTGGGGGTGCCTGGGCGGGTAGTCCCGCGGGTGCTCCGGCGGGTGCTCCTGCGCGCCCCGCTGCGGGTACTCCTGCGGGTGTCCCGGTGGGTGCTCCTGCCCGTACTCCGGCGTGTGCTCGTACCCCGCCGCGTACGCCGGTGCGTACTCCTGCGCGTAGCGCTCCGCGAAGTCCTCCGGCATCGGCCTGGTGTCCAGGTAGAACCACTCGGCGGTCGGGCCGGGGCCGGCGGAGGGCGGCTGGGAGGTCCGGCGGCGGGGCAGGGGGGCCGACGGGCGGGTGGACGGGCGGAAGCCGCCGGCCGGCGGCCGCGCTTCCCCGGCCGGGTGCGCTTCCGCCAGGCCCGTGGCCGGGGGCCCGGCCGGGTCCAGCGGCTGGTCCCCGGCGGGTCGCTTCGCCGGGCCCGGCATGAGGAGTTCCACCCGCAGGCCCTTGCCGCGCTGCTGGCCGACGAACTCCTCCACCTGGCTGCGGCAGGCGTGGTCCAGGTGGGTGACACCGGTGAGGTCCAGGCGGATCCGGGGCTTCCCGGCCTCGGCGGCGGACTCCAGGGCCTCGATGACCTGGGGCAGGCGCAGGAAGGTCGCGTTCCCGGCCATCACCACCTTCGCGGTGTCGTCCTCGATGTGCTGCCGGATGACGGTCTGCGACATGCGGACGGCGGCGAGGACGATGCCGGCCGCGAGGCCGATGAGCACGCCTTCCAGAAGCGCCGTCGCCACGATGACCAGCGTGGTGAGGGTCATGACCACGAACTCGCCCCGGTCCTGCCGCCACATCTTCGGGAACTCCTCGGGTGCGAAGAGCTTCCAGCCGCTGTGGATCAGCACGCCCGCCAGGACCGAGATCGGGATCAGGGCCAGCACCTGCGGGAGCAGCAGCGCGAAGGCCAGCAGCCACAGGCCGTGCAGGGTGCGGGACATGCGGGTCCTGGCACCCGCCTGGACGTTCGCCGAGCTGCGGGCCACCACCGCGGTGACGGGCAGCGCGCCGAGGAGCCCGGCGACGGTGTTGCCGGCGCCCTGGGCGATCAGTTCGGGGTTGTAGCGGGTGCGCGGGCCGTCGTGCATACGGTCCACCGCGGCCGCCGTGAAGAGGGATTCGGCGGAGGCGATGACGGTGAAGGTGAGGATCGCCGTGATGACGCCGGCGTCCGCGAGGCCCGCGAACTGCTCCGGGCCGGGTACGTCGACGGAGGCGAGCAGGTTGCCCACCTGGAGGGTCCTCACCTCCACGCCGGGCAGTGCGGCGACCGCGATGCCGATGCCCACCGCCACCAGGGCCGCCGGGACCTTCCGGACCGGGCCGGGCGCCTTCTTCCACAGGAAGCTCAGGACGACGGTGACGGTGCCGAGGCCGGCCGCGATCATCGTCTGCGGGTCGCTCACCGTGTCCGCGAGCAGGCCGGGGACGCCGGCCATGTTCTCGATCGGGGTGCCGGGGGCCTTCGCGTCGGCCGCCGGGTACGCCTGGCTGAACATCAGCGGCAGACCGATGCCCGCGAGCATGCCCTGGACGACGGCCAGGGAGATCGCCTGGAAGAACCGGCCGAGCCGCACCAGGCCGAGGACGATCTGGAGGAGGCCGGCGAAGAGCACGATCACGCCGAGCATGGCCACGCCGTGCTCCAGGACGGTCTCCGCGACCAGCGCGGCGAGCCCGGCGGCCGGGCCGCTGACCTGAAGGGTGCTGCCGCGGGCAGCGCCCACCACCAGACCGCCGATGACACCCGAGATGATGCCCAGCTCGGCGGGGACCCCGGAGGCGACGGCCACGCCGATGCACAGGGGCAGCGCCACCAGGAAGACGACGAGGGACGCGGTGATCTCGGTGGCCAGGTCCGCCTTCGACATCTTCGCGGCACGGAATGCCGAGGGGCCGGTTCTCCGGGGACCGGTTCGCGAGGCGTCGCGCTCCGGGGCACCGGTTCGCGAGGAAGCGGTCCGCGGGAAACCGGGCTTCGCGGCGCCGGCCTCCCGGGCATCGGCCTGCGTGGTGTCGCCCTCGGCGGTGCGGGCCACTGCGCTGTCGCGCACCGCCCCGGGGAAGCCGGGTGCGGAGAAGTCCGGTGGGGAGAGGTCCGGTGTGGAGGAACTCGGCGCGGAGAAGTCCGGCGTGGGGAAATCCGCCTCGGGGAAGTCCGGTGCGGAGAAGCTCCGTGCGGCGGTGGGGGCGCTCACCGGCCGGGGCGGGACCGGCCGTCCGCCCTCCCGCGCCGTCCCGCCCGCCTCCCGGAAGGTGCGCCCCCTGCCCGCGCCGCCGCCCGTCTCCTCCGGCCCCGTGCCGCCCCGGCCCCGGGCGTGCCGGGCGTGTGCGCCGCTCATGCCGCGTGCACCCGGAACAGGCCGTCCTCGTCCAGCTCGTGCACCTGACCGGTGTCCACCTCGTAGTACCAGCCGTGCAGCCGCAGCCGCCCGTCGTCGAGACGGCGCCGTGCGGCCGGGTGACTCCGCAGCGCGGCCAGCTGGTTGACGACGTTCAGCTGGGCGATGTCCGGCAGGCGCGGATCCTCGATCACGCCGTCCAGGACGGGAGCCAGCCGGGGGCGGGCCAGTTGGAGCCAGAGGTCCACACCGGGCAGGGCGGACAGGTCGTCGCCGGACTTCAGGGCGCCCATCGCGCCGCAGTGGGAGTGACCGCACACCACGATGTCCTGAACGCCGAGCACCTCCAGTGCGTACTCGATGGTGGCCGCCTCGCCCGAGGCACCCGGCCGGCCGTGCGGCGGGACGATATTGCCCGCATTGCGCAGCTCGAATATCTCCCCGGGCCGTGCGCCCGTGATCAGGGCGGGTATCACCCGTGAGTCCGAGCAGGTGATGAACAATGCCTCGGGATATTGGCCATCGGCCAGCCTCCGGTATTCGCCGCTTTCGAATTCGACCCGTCGCCTGAACGAGCGTGCGCGGTCCAGCAAAGCCTTCACGGTTCCTCCCGGTGGGGGTTTTCCGGTTTTCAAGACCGCATAGGTGCAGGTCAGGACCTGGCCGGAGGGGAGTTCCGGCCAGGTCCCGACCACCGTAGAGGAGCGTTGGCCAGGCAAAGGTTAGGGGAACACTAAATCGCCGACAGAATGCGGACAGTTTTCGTCCCGTGCTGAGCCGCTGATCACATCGGCCGGGATCCGCGCGACGTTTTTCGACCATTCTTGTAGCGTGTCGGGTCCACGGAACGCGCGAATTCTGTTCACGGGAGAGACGAAAACGCATGGGCGTACGAGTCCTGCTCATCGAGGACGACCAGACGATCGCCGAACCGCTCGTCGAGGGTCTCGGGCACTTCGGGCTGGAGGTGCGGCACGTCGGCACCGGCGGCGAGGGGTTGAGGGGGCCGTACGGCGATGTCGTCCTGCTCGACCTGGGGCTGCCGGACATGGACGGCATCGACGTCTGCCGCGGTATCCGGCAGACCTCCGACGTCCCCCTCATCATCCTCAGCGCCCGGGGGGAGGAGGCCGACCGGGTGTTGGGCCTGGAGCTGGGCGCCGACGACTATCTGGCGAAGCCGTTCAGCATGCGGGAGCTGGTGGCACGGGTGCGGGCGGTGACGCGGCGGACCCGGCGCGGGGCACAGTCGGGCGCACAGGGAGGCATGCCCGCAGGTGCGCAGGGAGACCTCCCCGCAGGCACGCAGGGAGGGGACGTCCCGGTGGGCCGGGCGTTCGGCGGCGAGGCCTACGCGGGCGGCACCGCGGGAGCCCCCTTCACCCCCGCGCCCACCGGCGGCACCGCCGGCGCCCCCTCCACCCCCGCCCCTTCTGCCGGCACCGTCGGCGCCCCCTCCACCCCCGCACCCGCCGCCGGCACCACCTACGACCCGGTCCCCCCGCCGCCCGAGGCCGGGCCCGCCGCCGTGGGGCCCCTGGTCGTCGACCGGCGGACCCGGCAGGTGTGGGTGGGGGAGGCGGCGGTGGCGCTGACGCCCAAGGAGTTCGAGCTGCTCGCGCTGCTCACCGAGGACCCGGGGGCCGTGTACTCACGGCAGCAGATCCTGGACCGGGTGTGGGACCCGCACTACGAGGGGCCGACGAAGACGCTGGACGTCCATGTGGCCACCCTGCGGCGGAAGCTGGGCGACCCGGCGTGGATCCAGACGCTGCGCGGAGTGGGCTTCCGGCTGGCCGTGCAGACCACGCCGCCGGGGTACGCCTCGGCGCACCCGCCGTCCTCGTACGCACCCCCGGGCCACGAGGCCACGGGTCCCCACCCGGCGGCCTGCCGATGACCCGTCGGCTGCTGCTCAGTTACCTCACGCTCGCCGCCCTGGTCCTGCTCTGCCTGGAGATCCCGCTGGGCTTCGTCTACTCGCGGGGCGAGCGCGAGCGGGTGACCAACGCGGCGAAGGACGAGGCGGAGTCGGTGTCGGCGTTCGCCTCACTGTCCATCTCGGCGGGCCGGGCCGCGCGGGATCTGCCCGAGCGGGCCGCGCACTGCGCCGAGCGCATCGGCGGCAAGGTGCTGATCGTGGACGGGTCCGGGGCGTTGCTGGCGAGTTCGCATCCGCTGTCGGAGCGGGAGGAGCGCAACCTCGCGTCCTGGCCGGGCATCGCGGCCGCGTTGCGCGGGACCGCCACGGCGGACGTGCGCACCTCGACCATCGGCGGGGTGGAGTACCTGGCGGTGGCCGCCCCGGTACGGCACGGCGCCCAGGACCAGGGGGCCGTGCGGATCACCGTGCCGACCAGGACGGTGCACCAACGCGTCCGCCACGTCTGGCTGCTGCTGGCGCTCGGCGGGCTCGCGGTGCTCACCGCGGTCGCCGTCGTCGGCTTCGCCATCGCCCGCTGGACCGGCCGGCCGATCCGTGAACTGGAGCGCGCGACGCACGAGCTGGCGGTCGGGGGCACCGCCGTCCCGGTGGCGATCACCAAGGGCCCGCCCGAGGTGCGCAGCCTGGCCGCCACCTTCAACCGCACCGCCGCCCGCCTGGAACACCTGCTAGCCTCCCAGCGGGCCTTCGCCGGCGAGGCCTCGCACCAGCTGAAGACCCCGCTCGCGGCGCTGAGGCTGCGGCTGGAGAACCTGGAGAACGACATCGCCCTGCACGCCCGGGGCGGCCTCACCGCCGCGCTGACCGAGACGGACCGGCTGGCCCGGATGGTCGAGGGGCTGCTCGCGATGGCCCGGCTCGACGAGAGCGCCGCCGAACGGGAGCGGGTCGACCTGGACCGGGTGTGCGCGGAACGCCACCACGCCTGGACGCCGCTGTTCGCACAGCACGGCGTGGGCCTCGCGCTCGCCGGGGACCACGCGGGCGAGGTGCTGGCGGTGCCCGGGGCGGTCGAGCAGATCCTCGACAACCTGCTCTCCAACGCCCTGCGCGTGTCACCCCGCGGCTCCACGGTCTGTGTGGACCCGCGCCGTCACCCGCCCACCGAACGCCGCTTCCCGCACCGCCCGGCCGGGTCGGCGTGGGTCGAACTGCACGTCATGGACGAGGGTCCCGGGATGACCGAGGAACAGCGCCGCCGGGCCTTCGACCGCTTCTGGCGCGCCCCGGACGCCCCCAAGGGCGGTACCGGCCTGGGCCTCGCCCTGGTCCAGCGGCTCGCGCACGCCAGCGGCGGCGAGGCGGTGCTGCGGCAGGCGCCGCGCGGTGGCCTGGACGCGGTGGTCCGGTTGCCGGCCGCGGACCGGACCGGCCCGGGCGCGGGCCCGCCACGGTCGGGAAGACCGTTGCAGACCGCGGCACCGGGCCGGTGGTGAAGCGGGGCCGGCCGCCAGGCCGTACGCACCTCGTGGGAGCCGGCCGTCAGGCCGCCCGCACCTCGTAGGTGGCGACGCGTACCGACTCGTCGTCCAGGCACTGCCCGCTGAGCAGGTCGAAACGCTGCTTGAGCAGGGGCGAGGCGACGAACGGGCGGCCCTGGTGGGCGCCGGTCAGGCCGCGGGAGAGGACGGCCGCCCCGCTGAACGGGTCGCGGTTGTCGATGGCGTACAGGGTGCCGGCCCGGTCGCGGAACAGGGCGACCTGGCGGCCGTCCGGCAGCAGGGCGGCCACGCCACGGCCGGGGACGAGCCGGGTCAGGTCGCAGACCGTGAACCAGTCGTCCGCGCCGGAGTCCAGCTTCAGCTGGACCTTCAGGTCGGTCGTCTCGGGTGCCAGGGTCATCGCTGGGCGCTTCCTTCCAGGACGTCTTCCGTGGGCCGCATGCCGATGGAGAGCAGCGGCAGGTCGGGCTTGATCTGGTCGCGCTCGGGGACGAAGCCGACGACCGGGTCGGGGGTGTCCGGCGCGTTCACGAACGACACGAACCGGGCCAGCTTCTCGGGGTCGTTGATGGTGGTGGCCCACTCGTCGGCGTAGTGCGCGACGTGCGCCGCCATCAGGGACTCCAGCTCCTCGCAGATGCCGAGGGAGTCCTCCACGACCACGTCCCGGACGTGGTCCAGGCCGCCGGGGATCCGCTCCAGCCAGGTGGAGGTGCGCTCCAGGCGGTCGGCGGTGCGGATGTAGAACATCAGGAACCGGTCGATCAGGCGGATCAGCTCGGCGTCGGACAGGTCCTGGGCGAGCAGGTCCGCGTGGCGCGGGGTGGCGCCGCCGTTGCCGCCGACGTACAGGTTCCAGCCGTTGGCGGTGGCGATCACGCCGAAGTCCTTCGACTGGGCCTCCGCGCACTCGCGCTGGCAGCCGGAGACCGCCGACTTCAGCTTGTGCGGGGAGCGCAGGCCCCGGTAGCGCAGCTCCAGGTCGATCGCCATGCGGACGGAGTCCTGGACGCCGTAGCGGCACCAGGTCTGGCCGACGCAGGACTTCACCGTGCGCAGCGACTTGCCGTAGGCGTGGCCCGACTCGAAGCCGGCGTCGACCAGCCGGGTCCAGATCAGCGGGAGCTGTTCGACGCGGGCGCCGAACATGTCGATCCGCTGACCGCCGGTGATCTTCGTGTAGAGGCCGAAGTCGCGGGCGATCTCGCCGATCACGATCAGGCCCTCGGGGGTGATCTCACCGCCGGGGATGCGCGGGACGACCGAGTACGAGCCGTTCTTCTGCAGGTTGGCGAGGAAGTGGTCGTTGGTCTCCTGCAGGGCCGCCTGCTCGCCGTCGAGGACGTAGCCGCTCGCGCCGATCGTCGGGGCGAGGGAGGCGATGATCGAGGCGACCGCGGGCTTGCAGATGTCGCAGCCGTCGCCGCCCCGGGCGTCCTCGCGGCCGTAGCGGTCGAGGAGGTCCTGGTAGGTGTTGATGCGCAGGGCGAGGACGATCTCGTAGAGCTCCTCGCGGGTCTGCGAGAAGCAGGCGCACAGGCCCTTGTCGACGACGACGCCGCTGGCCTCCAGCTCGGCGGTGACGAGCTGGCCGAGGACCTTGACGCAGGAGCCGCAGCCGGTGCCGGCCTTGGTGCACTTCTTGACCTCGGGCACGGTCGTGCACTGGTGGTCGGTGACCGCGCCGCGGATCGCGCCCTTGGAGACGTTGTGGCAGGAGCAGATGATCGCGTCGTCGGGGAGGGCCGACGGCCCGAGCTGGGCCGGGGCACCGGCGCCGGCGGGCAGCACCAGCGCCTCGGGCGAGACCGGCGGGACCGAGCCGGTGAAGGCTTTCAGGGTGCCGTAGGCCTCCGCGTCGCCGACCAGGATGCCGCCGAGCAGCGTGCCGTCGCGGCCGATGACCAGCTTCTTGTACAGGCCCGAGCGGGAGTCGGAGTAGACGACGTCGAGGCAGTCCTCGGTGGCGCCGTGCGCGTCGCCGAAGGAGGCCACGTCCACGCCGAGCAGCTTCAGCTTGGTGGAGAGGTCGGCGCCGGTGAAGGACGCCTCGTCGGCGGCGATCGTCGCGGCGACCGTCTCGGCCTGCTCGTAACCGGGCGCGACCAGGCCGTACACCCGGCCGTCGGCGGCCAGCGCGCACTCACCGATCGCGAAGACGTGCGGGTCGGCGACCGTCCGGCACTGCTCGTCGACGGCGATGCCGCCGCGCTCGCCGACCGTCAGGCCGCAGTCGCGGGCCAGCTGGTCGCGGGGGCGGACACCGGCGGAGAACACCACCATGTCGGTGGCGAGTTCGGAGCCGTCGGACAGCTTCATGCCGGTGACCGCGCCGTCCTCGCCGACCACGATCTCCTGGGTGCCCACGCCGGTGTGGACGGACAGGCCCATGTCCTCGATGGTGCGCAGCAGCGCGGCGCCGCCGCCCTCGTCGACCTGGACGGGCATCAGCCGGGGCGCGAACTCCACGATGTGGGCGTTGAGGCCCAGGCCCTTCAGCGCGCCCGCGGCCTCCAGACCGAGCAGACCGCCGCCGACCACGGCGCCCGTGGTGGCGCGGGTCTTCGCGTACTCCTCGATCGCGAGCAGGTCCTCGATCGTGCGGTAGACGAAGCAGCCCTCGGCGTCCTTGTGCGGGACCGGCGGGACGAACGGGTAGGAGCCGGTGGCCAGGACCAGGACGTCGTAGTCGACGGTCAGGCCGGAGCGGGCGGTCACCTTGCGGGCGTCCCGGTCGATCGTCTCGGCCGGGTCACCGACGTACAGCTCGATGCCGTGGTCCTTGATGAACTCCATGTCGGTCATGGAGAGGTCCTCGGGCGTCCTGCCCGAGAAGTACGAGGTGAGCTGGACGCGGTCGTACGCCGGGCGCGGCTCCTCGCACAGCACGACCACGCGGTGCGTGGCGGTCAGGCCGCGCTCGGCGAGCGCTTCGAGGAAGCGCTGGCCGACCATGCCGTGGCCGACGAGCACGATCGTGGGGGTGGCCCCCAGGGTGGCGGTCATCAGGAGCCTCCATCGTTGGTGAGCAGGTGGAGCAGGGGGCCGCCGTCGGACGGGAGCGGCTCTGCTCCCTCCCAGGCGCGCGCGAGCGCGCCGACGGTGCCGAGTTCGCCGACGAGCACCCCGCCGACCAGGCGGTCGTCGCGGACGACGACCTTGCGGTAGGTGCCGCGGGTGGCGTCGGCGAGCTGCACGACGTCGTCGCCGGGGCGCGCCTCGGTCTCGCCGAACGCGGCGAGGTCGAAGGCGGTGTGTCCGTGGAGCGTGAGGCGAGTCAGGGCACGGGTGCCGGTGTAACGGGCGCCGGTGTTCCCGGTCAGCGCCTCGGCCAGCACGTCCGCCTGTTCGAGGGCGGGGGCGGCGAGGCCGTACACGTTCCCGTCGTGCTGGGCGCAGTCGCCGATCGCGCGGATGTGCGGGTCGGAGGTGCGCAGTTCGTCGTCGACGAGGACGCCCTTGCCGACGGCGAGCCCGGCGGCCTTGGCGAGACCGGCGCGCGGGTGGACCCCGCAGGCCAGCACCACCAGGTCGGCGTCGAGGGCGTACCCGTCGGCCATCTCCACCGAGCGGACCGCGCCGCCGACGCAGCGCACGTCCCGCACCCGGCACTCGGTGTGCACCTCGACACCGAGGTCCCTCAGGTGCCGCAGGACGAGCCGGGAGGCGCCCGGGTCGAGCTGACGCTCCATGAGCCGCTCGGACTGCTGGGCGAGGACGACCTGCGCGCCGCGTACGGCGAGCGCGCGGGCCGCGGAGACCCCGAGGAGTCCGCCGCCGATCACGACCGCCCGCACCCCCGGCCGGACCGCCTTGGACAGGCCCAGGCAGTCGTCCATGGTGCGGAAGGCGTGGACGCCCTCCGGCAGCACGTGGTCGGGGGTGAACAGGCCGCGCAGCGGCGGCAGCACCGGGTTGGAGCCGGTGGCCAGCACGAGCGTGTCGTATGCGATCTCCGAGCCGTCGGCACAGGCGACGGTGCGCCGGGCACGGTCGACGCCGGTGACACGGGCCCGGACCAGCTCGGCGGGCGCGGGCAGCGCGATCACCTCGGGGGCGTACCGTCCCGCCAGCACCTCGGCGAGCAGGACCCGGTTGTACGGGACGTGCTCCTCCTCGCCGATCAGTACCGCGGGCGCACCGAGCTCACCGAGCCGCCGGGCGAGTCGTACGCCCGCGAGGCCGGCGCCGATCACCACCACACGCGAATTCGAGGTCATGCGATCGAGCGTGCGGTGCGGAGGTTTCCCGGCCGCATCACGGTTGTTTCCCGCGAGGAACGCTGCCCTCAGCGGCGACGGGAGGGGGGTGTGAGGGTTTTCGGGCGGCGGTGCGGGGCGGGCGTGAGGTGCTGGGCGGGCGGGTGCCCGGCGTCGCGTCCAACCTCAGAATCCGCTCAGGTCGATGGACGGGGCATGTATCCGTTCCCGTAGGGTCGCGGGCATGCCCGACATACCCCTGACCATGGTGGTCGTCCTCTGTCTCGCGGCCCTCGCGGCCGGCTGGATCGACGCCGTGGTCGGCGGTGGCGGGCTCCTTCTGCTCCCGGTGCTGCTGCTCGGTCTGCCGGCCGGCACCCCGGCCGCGCACGCGCTCGGCACCAACAAGGCGGTGGCGATCGTCGGCACGGCCGGGGCGGCGGTGACCTACGCCCGCAAGGCGCCCGTCGACGTGGGCGTGGCCGTCCGGATCGGGCTGGCGGCGCTCGCCGGCTCGTCGGCGGGGGCCTTCTTCGCGGCCGGGATGAGCACCGACGTCCTCAAGCCGGTGATCATGGTGGTGCTGCTCGGCGTGGCCGCGTTCGTCATCCTGCGCCCCGCCTTCGGCACCGCCCCCGCGACCGGCCCGGCGGGTCCCCGCCGCGTCCTCGCCGCGATCGGCCTCGCGGGCCTCGGCATCGGCTTCTACGACGGTTTGGTCGGCCCCGGCACCGGCACCTTCCTCGTCCTCGCCCTGACCGCCGTCCTCCACCTCGACCTGGTGACCGCCTCCGCCACCGCCAAGATCGTCAACTGCTGCACCAACGCGGGCGCCCTCGCGATGTTCGCCTGGCAGGGAGCCGTGCTGTGGCAACTGGCCGTGCCGATGGCCGCCTTCAATCTGGCGGGCGGCATGCTGGGCGCGCGGACGGCGCTGAAGAAGGGCAGCGGGTTCGTGCGGGTGGTGCTGCTGACGGTGGTGTTCGCGCTGGTGGCCGATCTGGCGTACGAGCAGTGGGTGGCGTGAGGCCGGACGGCGGGGCTCATCCCTGGGTCGGGCGACGGGGCTCATTCCTTGAGGGTCATGTCGACGTGCCAGGGGTCGCCGAACGAGACCTTCGTCCCGTCGTCGAACGTGATGTCGGTCGTGAAGACCCCGTCGACGCCGAGCTTCTCACCGGCCGCGGACGACTGGAGAATGCCGCACACCTCCGGGACGGTCGTCACCACCGTGTCCTTGAGCTGGGTGATGACGTCGCCGTTCGCCACGTCCGCCTCGCTCGCGGGGGAGTTGCCGGCCACGTACGCCACGTAGAGACCGTCGATCCCGTTGTTCTGGAGCCGCTTCTGCAGCTTCCTCGCTTCTGCTTCCTCCTCGAAGTGCGAGGCGAACTGAGGATCGGACGTGGCGACCAGGTCCCATCCGGGATTGTTCTTGCTCCTGCCGTCGGCCAGTTCCTTGACGACGGGTTCGGCGTGGTCACTGCTGATGGAGTAGTACTGCCCCTCGGTGCCGCTGAGACTGAACGTGTTGATTCCCACCAGTTGTGACTCGCTGTTCAGCAGCGGGCCCCCGGAATTGCCGCTGTTGAGCGTCGCCGAATGCTGCACCGTGGACGGCAGGTTGGGCGCGCTGATCTCGCCGGTCTGGGCGACGTCCGGCGACTGGACCACCCCGTCCGTGAGGACGGCCTTCTGGCGGCTCGTCTCACCGGCCGCCTCCGGGTAGCCGATCGCCGTCACCTCGTCCCCCTGCCGCAGGTCGCCGCTGTTCCCGAACTCCACCTCGCCCAGGTCCTCCTGCGGTGTCTGGAGTTTCAGAACGGCCAGGTCCTCGCACGGGTCGCTGCCCATCAGCCGGACCGGCACGGGTTCCCGGTCCTCTATACGGACCCGCAACGCGCTCTGGCCGACGACCACATGGGCGTTGGTGACGATGAGACCGTTGTCGGCGTCGTAGATGACGCCCGTGCCGCTGAGGTCGTTCCCCAGAACCTGGACGGTCGCGGGGGAGACCTTCTCGAAGATCTCGTCCGGATCGTCCGCCCTCGCCGAAGTCCCCGTGACCCCCAGGGCCAGGGTGAGGGCCGATACGGCAGCGCCCCACATTCTGACTGTCGGCCTCATAGGGCCTCCCCGCTGCAATGAACTGCCCCATCCAGGATAAAGCCGCTGAAATCACCTGTCGCGGTGACGGAAAAGAACGTCGATCAGCTCGGGCGACTGCCCGTGAGATGCGCGAAGACCACCACGTTCCCCTGATATCCGGTCGCCGGTGAATACCCACCGCCGCAGGTGATGACCCGCAACTCGGGCCGCCCCGCGGCCCCGTACACCTTCGCGTCGGGAAAGGCGCGCGCGTCGTACACCTCGACCGCGTCCACGGTGAACACCGCGACCCCGCCGTCCCGCCGGTCCACCTCGATCGTGGCGCCCCGTCGCAGCGCGCCCAGGTCGTAGAAGACGGCGGGACCGTCGGCGTTGTCGACATGGCCGGCGACGATCGCGGTGCCGGTCTCGCCGGGGGTGGTGCCGGCCTCGTACCAGCCGGCGAGGTTCTCGCGGTCGGCCGGCGGGACGTCGAGGCTGCCGGACTCCGTCAGCCCCAGGCCCGTCAGGGGCGCGTCCACGCGGATCGACGGGATGCGGATGCGGTCGGGCGGGGAGGGCGGCAGCGCGGGCGCGGAGCGCGGGTCGCGCTGGCCGGGGTGGGCCTGGGCCGCGGACGGCTGCGGCGGTGCGTGTGTCCCGGCGGCGCTGTGCAGCAGCCACGCGCCCGAGCAGAGGGAGACCACGGTCACGGTGGCTATGGCGGTGTTGCCGACCCTGCGCATCCAAAAACCCCTCTCGGTGAGGCATCCGAGGCGTCCGAGGCCCCCGGCATCCGGAGAACCTCGCGGTGAGCGGGACCCCGTGCCCCCCTCCGGGCCGCGAGGGGCGTCGGACCCGGAGGGGGAGGGGACATGCGGTACCGGCGGACGGACAGCGGAGGGTGCCCGTCAGATCCCGTCGCCTCTCGCCCGGCGATGCAGGAGCCAGGTACCGCCCGCGGCGGCGACGGCGAGCGCCGCCACGCCGGCCGCGGTCAGCACGGGATCGGGGCCCAGTGCGCCGCCGACCCCCGTCTTCACACTTCCTCGCGGATACACCTGCTGCTGCGGCACGGGACTCAGCGTCACCACCAGGTCCCCGGTGATCTTCCGCCCGTCCTCGGCGCACTGCGCGACGATCTCGTACGTCCCCTGCTGCGCGCTCGGCGGCACCCGGAACCGCGCGACCGCCTCACCCTTGTGCGCGCCGGGCGCCAGCGTGAAGCGTCCGGCGCCCACCGCGCCGGCGTCGCCGGCCGCCGAACCGCCGTCACCGCAGGCCGCCGTGGTCACGGTGACCTGGTCGCCCGGCACCGCGCTGGAGGGGGACACCTTCAGGCCGCCGGTGCCGCCGTCGGCGCCGTACGCGGGCACGGCGTGGCCGGCCGCGGCGGCGACGGCGAACGCGGTGCCGGTCAGCAGTCGGGCGGCGGTACGTGGCATCGGTGCTCCTCATGAGCTCGTCGAGGGGCACGGCCCGCGGCACCTCCGTGCGCCGCTGCGTCGGTCGCGTCCCTGCCCTTCCGAGATAAGTGGCAGCGACGCGAGCGCGCTTGCTGAGGATCTGTCAGAAAGGGGATGAACGGGTGTCGGACCGGAGTGCGGCAGGCGGGTGGGCGCGGGCGTTTCAGCAGGTCATCACCGTACGGAGAGGGGTCGGCGGAAAAGCGGCGGAAGGGAGGGTGAACGGGTGACCGCCGTCACCGCGCCGGTCCACCGCGCCCGCGCCATCTTCTTCTTTACCGCGCCGGTCCACCGCGCTCGCGCCAGTCTCCTCCCTCGATCAGCTTCCCGCGCGCCCGCAGACCCGTGGCAACTCCCGGCGCGGCGACGTAGACCCAGGCCCGCACCGGCCGCCCGTCGCCGCCCCGGACCACCTCCCGCGCCACCCGTTCGTACAGGTTGCGCGGGTCACCCGGCCGGTACTCCTCCAGTCGGTCCAGCTCGGCGAGCAGCCGCCCGTACGCCTTCGGGAGCGCCGTGACGAGGTCGCCGGCGACCACCCCGCCGGGCTCCTCGACCACGTACGGGTAGCCGGGGCCGTCGTAGAGCACCGCGTCCCGCAGGCGGGCGGGCTCCTCGGCGCGGGTGCGGCCGCGCAGGAGCAGGTCGTGGTTGACCTCGCCCGGGCGCAGGGTGCCGTAGACGAAGAAGGGCAGTTCCGGAACGGTCACGGAAACGATTCTCTCCTCTCACCGGTCCCGCACGTGGGCGCTATGGACATGACATGTCATGCCCTCTTAAATCTCAGGACCACCTCAGCGCCACCCCACGCGCCCCCCACGGCGCCCCTACCGAGGAGACCGATGAGCCGGATACGGCAGCACGCCCGAGGTTCCCGCCTCGCCACCGCCGGCATCGCCGCCACCACCGCCACCCTCCTGGCCGCCGTACTCACCCCAGCCGCCGACGCGGCCGACAGGCCGAGCCGGGCCACCGCGATCGACAACGCGGCCTCGGTCCTGGCCGAGCGCGCCGCGAGCCTGGGGCTGACCGCCGACCAGAAGACCGGCGTCCGGGACGTCATCGTCGACAAGGACGGCACCCAGCACGTCCGCTACGACCGCACCTACCGCCAACTCCCCGTGCTCGGCGGTGACTTCGTGCTCCACCTGGCACCCGACGGCACCTACCGAGGCGCGAACCGGGCGACGACGTACGCGATCTCGCTCGCCACCGTCACCCCGGCCCTCTCCGCCCCGCAGGCCGCCGACGTCGCCGCGAACGCCCTGCGCGCCGCGCACCTCGGCGAGACCCTGAAGAAGCTCACCGCCAAGCCCCGCCTGGTCGTCGACGCCCTGCACGGCGCCCCCAGGCTGGCCTGGCAGACGAACGTCGCGGCCCTGGACTCCGCCGGCAACCCGGTCGCGCGCGCCGTGCTGACCGACGCCCGCTCCGGCGCCCAGATCGACGCCTGGGACACCCTGGAGACCGCGTCGGGCGACGGCAAGTCCCTGTACGGCGGCACGGTCCCGCTGGAGACGACCCTCTCGGGCTCCGCCTACCAGCTCAAGGACGCCACCCGCGGCAACACCTACACCGGCGACGCGGCCAACAAGACCGACCTGTGCATCTTCGGCATCTGCATCAGCCGCGCCCCCTCGACCGTCTTCACGGACGCCGACAACCACTGGGGCACCGGCGCGGCCGGCGACCGCGCGACGGCCGCCGTCGACGCCCAGTACGGCACGGACGTGACCTGGGACTACTACAAGAACGTCCACGGCCGCAACGGCATCGGCAACGACGGCAAGGGCTCCTACAACCGTGTCCACTACGGCAACAGCTACAACAACGCCTTCTGGGACGACAGTTGCTTCTGCATGACCTACGGCGACGGTGACGGCACCCAGCTCGGCCCGCTGGTTTCGCTCGACGTGGCCGGCCATGAGATGACCCACGGTGTGACCTCGAAGACGGCCAACCTGACCTACTCGGGCGAGTCCGGCGGCCTGAACGAGGCGACCTCCGACATCTTCGGCACGCTGGTGGAGTTCCACGCGGACAACGCCTCCGACGCCGGTGACTACCTGATCGGCGAGAAGATCGTCCGCTCCGGCTTCGGCCGGGACGCCCTGCGCTACATGGACAAGCCCTCCCGGGACGGCAGATCCGCCGACTACTGGAGCAGTGCGGTGGGCGCCCTGGACGTCCACTACTCCTCGGGCGTCGCCAACCACTTCGCGTACCTCCTGGCGGAGGGCAGCGGCACGAAGACCGTCAACGGCGTCACCTACGACTCCCCGACCTCCAACGGCTCCACGGTGACCGGCATCGGCCGGGACAAGCTCGGCGCGATCTGGTACCGGGCCCTGACGGTCTACATGACGTCCTCCACCACCTACGCGGGCGCCCGCACGGCCACCCTCAGCGCGGCCCGCGACCTCTACGGCGCCGGCAGCACCGAGTACGACGCGGTCGCGGCGGCCTGGAGCGCGGTCAACGTGAACTGAGCGCGCACCGACCCACGGCACACCGAAGGCCGGCGCCCTGTCGAGGGCGCCGGCCTTCTCGGCGAGGGCGGAGTGCGCCTGCGGCACGGGCGTCCTCCCGGACGCCCCGGCCCGGCCCTGCCGCCGCCGCGGTGGCGCGGGGCGTACGGAAGCCGGGTGCGCACCGGTTCCAAAAATTGTTGCGTAAATTGTTGACGATATCTCTGGCGTAGGCCACGCTACCCGCTCGACGCACCCTCGCTCCCCCGAGCGACGCACCCACATCGAGAGGGGAACCCATGCGCTGGTCCTTCGGACGGTTCTTCGTCCGTGGCGGAGCGAAATCGGTCGCCGGCGCCTGCGCGGCCGCGCTGCTCGCGGCGGTGCTGGTACCGGTCACCGCCGTCGGCTCCGCCGCCGCGCCGGAGTCCCGCCGCGTGTACACGGCGGACGGACTGGAGAAACTGCCCGCGGTGAAGCCGGTGCGGGCCTGCGCCGACGTGACCGGCCTCGACCTGGACGGGGTCACCGACGCACCGGTCACCATCCGTTCCGCGACGGTCGTGACCACCGGCGCGGCCGCCCCCTACTGCGAGGTGCGCGGCACCGTCGCCCCGGCGAACACCATCGTCGTGCGCCTGCCCGTCGAGGGCTGGACCCAGCGCTACGTCCAGACCGGCTGCGGCGGCCTGTGCGGCAGCGCGAACATCAACTACGGCCAGGCGGCCGGCTGTCCGGTCGTCCAGGACGGCACGGTCGCGAGCGCCACCACCGACATGGGCCACCAGGGCCAGAACGACGGCTCCTGGGCGCTGGACAACCCGCAGGCGCAGATCGACTTCGCCTACCGGGGCGTCCACGTCACCGCCCAGGTCGCCAAGGCGCTCATCGAGGAGTTCTACGGCCGGCGGCCCGCGTACTCGTACTTCACCGGCTGCTCGGACGGCGGCCGTGAGGCGCTGATGGAGGCGCAGCGCTATCCCGACGACTTCGACGGCATCGCCGCCGGAGCGCCCGCGAACAACATGGTCGTCCAGAACACCTTCCACCACGCCTGGAACGTCCTCACCAACAAGGACGAGAACGGCGACTACATCCTGCTCGCCGACAAGCTGCCCCTGATCCACCGGGCCGTGCTCGACGCCTGCGACGCGCTGGACGGCCTGACGGACGGGCTCCTCGACGACCCGCGCCGCTGCGACTTCGACCCCACGACCCTGGTGTGCGCGGCGGGCCAGGACGCGTCGACCTGTCTGACCGCGGCGCAGGCCGCCGTGGTCCAGCGGCTGCACGACGGCGCCACGGACGCGCAGGGCAGGCGCCTGGAGGTCGCGATCTCCCACGAGTGGGGCTCCGAACTGGAGTGGACGCTGTTCGTGCCGGCGAGGCAGGGCCAGACCGTGGCCAGCGAGAACTTCGTGACGTCCTTCGCCCGCTACCTCGCCCACACCAACGCCCCGAACCCCGGCTTCCAGCTCTCCGACCTCGAGTTCACGGCGGAGTCGTTCTGGAAGACGGTCCAGTCCTCCTCCTACCTCGCCGCGACCGACCCCGACCTCAGCGCCTTCCGCAAGAGCGGCGGCAAGCTGCTGCTGTGGCACGGCTGGAACGACCAGCACATCTCCCCGCAGGGCACGCTGGCCTACTACGACGCGATGCGCGAGACGATGGGCGCCGCCACGGTCGACCGGTTCGCCAAGCTGTACCTCTTCCCCGGAGTGGCCCACTGCAGCGGCGGCGCGGGCCCCAACACCTTCGACGTCCTCACCCCGGTGATGGCCTGGGCGGAGAGCGCCACCCAGCCCGGGAAGATCGTCGCCTCCAACGTCACGGACGGATCCGTGACGCGTACCCGCCCGGTGTACCCGTACCCCAGGGTCGCCCGCTACGACGGCACGGGAAGCATCGACGACGCCGCCAACTTCGTCGCGTACACGCCGTCGGCCCGTCCGGACGCCGACGACTACCACTGGCTGGGCGAGCGCCTGTACTCGCACGGCTACCAGACCTGGTGCAAGGTCGTGGACGGCAAGCTGGAGTGCCGCCCGACCCGTACCTGGCTGACGGCGCGGGCCGGCGCCGTGTAGACGCCCTGGTCAGGAGGGCGAACAGGGCCGGTGTCCCCCCGTGGGGCACCGGCCCTGCTCACGACTCGGCACGGCGCGGCCGCAGGGGCCGGCCGGCCCGGCTACGGCTCACCGCCTCCACCCGCACCGCGCACACCTTGAACTCCGGCATGCGCGACGTCGGGTCGAGCGCCGGGTTGGTGAGGGTGTTGGCGCGGCCCTCGCCCGGCCAGTGGAAGGGCATGAAGACGGTGTCGGGGCGGATGCCGGTGGTGATCCTGGCCGGCGCCACCGCCCGGCCCCGCCGCGAGACGACGGCCACCGGATCGCCCTCGGCCGCGCCGAGCCGGGCCGCGAGCCGCGGGTGCAGTTCCACGAACGGGCCGGGCGCGGCGGCGTTCAGCTCGTCCACGCGCCGGGTCTGGGCGCCGGACTGGTACTGGGCGACGACCCGGCCGGTGGTGAGCAGCACGGGGTACTCGTCGTCGGGTTCCTCGGCGACGGGCCGGTGCGAGACGGGCACGAAGCGCGCCCGGCCGTCCGGCGTGGCGAACCGGTCGAGGAAGAGCCGGGGCGTCCCGGGGTGCGCGGACGGGACGTCGCGCTCGTCGTCGCGCGCCGGGTCGTCCGCACCCGCGTCCAGCGAGGCGTCCTCGCAGTCGGCGGGGTCACCGGCACCGTACGTGCCGCCCGAACCGTCCGTGCCACCGGAACCGCCCGTGCCACCGGAACCACCCGTGCCACCGGAGGCGGTGTCCGTGCCGCCGGTTGCGTCCGTGCCGCCCGTCCCGTCGGCCGCCGGGCACGGCCAGAACACGCCGTTCTCCTCCACCAGCCGCCGATAGGTGATCCCGGAGTAGTCGGCGGGGCCGCCCGCACTGGCCCGGCGCAGCTCCTCGAAGACCTCCTCGGGGTCGGTCGGGAAGCCCTTCTCCACGCCCAGCCGGGCGGCCAGCTCGTGCAGGACCTCCAGGTCGCTGCGCACGCCCTCGGGCGGGGTGATCGCCTGCCGCCTCAGCAGCACACGCCCCTCCAGGTTGGTCGTCGTCCCGGTCTCCTCCGCCCACTGGGTGACCGGCAGCACCACGTCCGCGAGAGCGGCCGTCTCCGACAGCACCACGTCGCACACGGCGAGGAAGTCGAGGGACCTGATCCGCTCCTCGATGTGCGCGGCGCGCGGCGCGGACACCACCGGGTTGGACGCCATCAGCAGCAGGGAGCGGATGTCCGTCCCCAGGGCGTCCAGCAGCTCGTACGCGCTGCGCCCCGGCCCGGGCAGGGAGTCCGGGTCGACACCCCAGACCTCGGCCACGTGGGCCCGCGCCGCCGGGTCGTCCAGCTTGCGGTAGCCGGGCAGCTGGTCGGCCTTCTGGCCGTGCTCGCGCCCGCCCTGCCCGTTGCCCTGCCCGGTCAGGCAGCCGTACCCGGACAGTGGACGTCCGGCGCGTCCGGTGGCCAGGCACAGGTTGATCCAGGCGCCCACGGTGTCGGTGCCCTTGGACTGCTGCTCGGGCCCGCGGGCCGTGAGCACCATCGCGGACTCCGGCTCGCAGAACAGCCGGACGGTCTCCCGCAGCTGGGGGACGGACACCCCCGTGATCCGTTCCACGTACTCCGGCCAGTGGGCCATGGCGGCCGCCCGGGCGTCCTCCCAGCCGACGGTCCGCTCCTGGACGTACTCCTCGTCGACCCGCCCCTCGGCGACGACCAGGTGCAGCAGTCCGAGGGCGAGGGCGAGATCGGTGCCGGGGCGGGGCATCAGGTGGAGGTCGGCCTGCTCGGCGGTCTTGGTGCGGCGCGGGTCGACGACGATCAGCGTCCCGCCGTTCTCGCGCAGTTCGTTGAAGAAGCGCAGCGACGGCGGCATGGTCTCCGCGAGGTTGGACCCGACGAGGATCACACAGCCCGTCCTCGGGATGTCCTCCAGCGGGAACGGCAGTCCGCGGTCCAGGCCGAAGGCCTTGATCCCGCCCGCCGCCGCGGACGACATGCAGAAGCGGCCGTTGTAGTCGATCTGCGAGGTGCCGAGCACGATCCGGGCGAACTTGCCCAGCGTGTACGCCTTCTCGTTGGTCAGCCCGCCGCCGCCGAACACGCCGAGCGCGTCGGGCCCGTGCTCCGCGCGCACCCGGGCGAACTCCCCGGCGATCCGGTCGAGCGCCTCGTCCCAGGTGGCGGGCACGAGCGTGCCGCCGGAGCGCACCAACGGTGAGGTCAGCCGCACCCGGGACGACAGCACCGCCGGCGCGGTACGGCCCTTGCCGCAGAGCGCGCCCCGGTTCACCGGGAAGTCGGCGCGCTCGACCACCTCGACGCCCCCCTGTGGCAGGGGCGACAGATTCATCCCGCACTGCAGGGCGCAGTAGGGACAATGGGTGGGCGTCGAGGTGGTCTGCATGCGTTTCAGCGTGCTTCGGCCGTGTTACGCGTCGTGCGGCGTCCTGTTACGGCGGTGTGCTGGTGACCTCCCCGACGGCATCCGCCGGGCGTGAGGCCGGGCGGACGGACGGGCGGACCCCTCGGATCAGCCCGGCTGTCCGGCCGCGGCCAGGGCCCGGGCCACTCCCGGCTCCTTCGGTCCGAGGAACCGCGGATCCGGCTCGAACACCGCGTCCAGCGCCGCCTTGCCGGCCGCGAAGATCTCCCGGGTGCCCCCGTAGTACCAGGTCACGTCGTGGACGGCGGCCACGCCGACGCCGTACGACCGGACCCCCGCCGCCTCGCACAGGGCGACCGCCCGGCGGACGTGGAAGTCCTGGCTGATGAGGACGGCGCGGTCCACTCCGAAGATCTTCTTCGCCCGTACACAGGAGTCCCAGGTGTCGAAGCCCGCGTAGTCGCTGACGATCCGCCCGTCGGGGACGCCGTGCTTCGTCAGGTATGTCCGCATCGCGTCGGGCTCGTCGTAGTCCTCGCGGCTGTTGTCCCCGGTGACCAGCACGACCTCGATCCGCCCCGCACGGTACAGCTCGGCCGCCGCGTCCAGCCGGTGCGCGAGATACGGCGACGGCTCGCCGTCCCACAGACCCGCGCCGAAGACGACGGCCACCTCGGTGCGCGGCGCGTCGGCCGTCGTGCCCAGCCGGTCCGCCGTCGACACGTGCAGCCAGGTGGCCGGCAGCAGCCCGAGCACGCAGCCGGCCATCACGCCCTGCACCAGCCGCCGCCACCCCGTACGGGTGCGCGGCAGCCGCGGTCGACGGATCCTCATGCGATGTCCCCCCGGTTCGGTGCCCCTCCGGCCTGGGAAGACGCGCTCCGGGAGGAACCGGTTCACCTCGCCGCGCGTCACCCCGATCACACCGATAAACCTGCGCAAACCGCACAATCCACACCTCACAGCGCCGCCGCCCGCGCGGTGAACGCCCGGAAAATACTCGTGACGGTCGCGCAACGGGAGTGCAACCTCGCGCCGTCAGGATCGGTACATGACGGCGTCGCCCTCCATGTACGACGAGTCCGACCCCCGCCCCGGCAGCCCGCTGCCCGGTGGCGCCCACCTCGACAGTACGGCGCACATCATGAACCGGATCAGCACCCAGCTCGCCAGCCAGCTCAGCCTCGTCTCGCTCGACGGCCGCCGGCTCCCCGGCCCGCCCGCCCTGGTCGTCGTCGCCCACGGCAGCCGCGACCCGCGCGCCCTGAGCACCGTCCGCACGCTCCTCGACCGTGTGCGCGCGCTGCGTCCCGACCTGCCCGTGCACCTCGGTCACATCGAGCTGAACGAGCCCCTGCTCAGCGACACGCTCGCCGGCCTCGAGGCCCGCGGCACCGCGGAGGCCGTCCTCGTGCCGCTCCTGCTCAGCCGCGGCTACCACGTCAAGAGGGACATCCCGGAGATGGCGGCGGCGGTGGCGGTGCACACGCGTGTGGCGGCCCCGCTCGGCCCGCACCCCCTCCTCGTGGACACCCTGTGCGCCCGCCTCGTCGAGGCCGGCTGGCGCACCCGCATGACGGAGTCCGAGCGCCGCACGAGCGCGGTCGTCCTCGCCGCGGCCGGCTCCCGCGACCCCGACTCCGCCGTCGACACCCGCCGCACGGCCCAACTCCTCGCCGACCGCCTCGGCGTCCCGGTGGTCCCGGCCTACGCCACCACGGCCGCTCCGACGGTCCCCACGGCCGTACGCGCCCTGACCGCCCGAGGCCGCCACCGCATCGCGATCGCCTCCTACTTCACGGCCCCCGGCCGCTTCGCCACGGAGTGCGCGCAGGCCGCCCCCTGGATCGCCTCGGCCCCCCTCGGCACCCACGAGGCGATGGCCCGCCTGGTCCTGCACCGCTACGACCAGGCGTCGACGACCCCGCTGAGCGCGGCCCCCGAGCTGGCCTCGGCGTAGAACAGGGCGTGCCGGCGGCCGACCCCGGTGAGCGAGGCCCGGAGCCGGCGTCGGCAGGGAACAGGGAACAGGGCGTGACGGCGGCCGACCCCGGTTCCCGCGCCCCGGGAACCGGCCCCGGCAGGGAACACGGCGTGACGGCGGTCTCCGCGGATTGTCACCGCGGGCCCGTACTGTCGAGACATGGAAGGCACCCAGACCCCCCAGATCCACGCGAACCACGTCCCATCCTCCGCCTACGACCCCACGTCGGTGGCCCGCTGGGCACCCGAGCCCGACAAACGCCCGGGCCGCACCGCCTTCCAGCGGGACCGCGCCCGCGTCCTGCACTCCTCCGCCCTGCGGCGCCTCGCAGGCAAGACCCAGGTCGTCGCGCCGGGGGAGAGCACCCAGGCCTGGGACGCCACCCCCCGCACCCGTCTCACCCACTCGCTCGAATGCGCCCAGGTCGGCCGAGAACTCGGCGCGGCCCTCGGCTGTGACCCCGACCTGGTCGAGGCCGCCTGCCTCTCCCACGACCTCGGCCATCCCCCCTTCGGCCACAACGGCGAACAGGCCCTGAACGCCTTCGCCCAGGACTGCGGCGGCTTCGAGGGCAACGCCCAGTCGCTCAGGCTCCTCACCCGTATCGAACCCAAGCGCTTCGTCGCCGAGGACTCCGTCGGCCTCAACCTCACCCGCGCCACCCTCGACGCCGCCACCAAGTACCCCTGGCCCCGCGGCGCCCACCCCACCGATCCGGGGTCCCCCAAGTTCGGCGTCTACGAGGACGACCGCCCCGTCTTCGACTGGGTCCGCGAAACGGCCCCCGGCACCCGCACCTGCTTCGAGGCGCAGGTCATGGACTGGTCCGACGACGTGGCCTACTCGGTGCACGACGTGGAGGACGGCCTGCACGCCGGCCACATCGACCCCGGCTGCCTGCACGCCGAGCCCGAACGCCAGGACGTCTTCCGTGTCGCCGTCGGCCGGTACGTCCCCGCCGACACCGACCCGGCCGAACTCGCCGCCGCCCTCGACCGGCTCCAGGGCCAGCAGTGGTGGCCGCACGGCTACGACGGCACGGCGGTCGCCCAGGCCCGCCTGAAGGACGCCACCAGTCAGCTCATCGGCCGCTTCTGCCTCGCCGCCGAGGGCGCCACCCGCGCGCGGTACGGCTCCGGGCGCCTCACCCGCTACGGCGCCGAACTCGTCGTGCCGCGCGAGACCCGTATGGAGTGCGCGGTCCTCAAGGCGGTCGCGGACCGGTACGTGATGCAGCGCGCCGAGCAGGCCCTGCTCCGCGCCGACCAGCGCGTCGTCATCGGTGAACTGGCCGAGGCGCTCACCGCCCGGGCCCCCGAGGGCCTGGACCCCCAGTTCCGCGCGCTGTTCGACCGGGCCCCCGACGACCGCGCCCGCAAGCGGGTCGTCGTCGACCAGATCGCCTCCCTCACCGACACCTCCGCCCGCTCCCTGCACGCGCGTCTCACCGGACGCGGGTGACGGCACCCCGGCGACACAAGGGAGTGAATCACCCCGAAAGTGGGCGAAGGGGGGAGTGCCTGGCCTGATCGGGTCACGTCCTCTTCCCCCCTCACGTCCCGTGCGGGACGCTCAGGTGGCGGCACGTTTACGAGGAGGCATCACGTGGTCGACGCGGATCGGACTTTCGTCATCGTCGGAGGCGGCCTGGCCGGTGCCAAGGCGGCCGAGACGCTGCGGGCTGAGGGCTTCACCGGCCGCGTGATACTGATCTGCGACGAACGCGACCACCCCTACGAGCGCCCGCCGCTCTCCAAGGGCTTCCTGCTCGGCAAGGAGACCCGCGAGAGCGTCTTCGTGCACGAGCCCGCCTGGTACGCGCAGAACGACATCGAGCTGCACCTCGGCCAGACCGTCGACGCGATCGACCGCACCGCCAGGACGGTCCGCTACGGCGACGACGGCACCCTCGTCCACTACGACAAGCTGCTGCTGGCCACCGGTGCCGAGCCCCGCCGCCTGGACATCCCCGGCACCGACCTCGCCGGCGTCCACCACCTGCGCCGCCTCGCGCACGCCGAGCGCCTCAAGGGCGTCCTGGCCGCCCTGGGCCGCGACAACGGCCACCTCGTCATCGCCGGCGCCGGCTGGATCGGCCTGGAGATCGCGGCGGCGGCCCGCGAGTACGGCGCCGAGGTCACCGTCGTCGAACCGGAGCCGACCCCGCTGCACGGTGTCCTCGGCCCCGAACTGGGCAACGTCTTCGCCGAGCTGCACCGCGAGCACGGCGTCCGGTTCCACTTCGGCGTCCGGCTCACCGAGATCATCGGCCAGGACGGCATGGTCCTCGCGGCCCGCACCGACGACGGCGAGGAGCACCCGGCGCACGGCGTCCTCGCCGCGATCGGCGCGGCGCCCCGCACGGGCCTGGCGGAGGCGGCGGGACTGGAGCTGGCCGACCGCGCCCACGGCGGCGGCGTCGCGGTGGACGCCCGGCTGCGCACCTCCGACCCCGACATCCACGCGGCCGGTGACGTGGCGTCCTTCCCGCTCGCGGTGTTCGGCACGACGCTGCGGGTCGAGCACTGGGCGAACGCGCTGAACGGCGGTCCGGCCGCCGCCCGCGCGATGCTCGGCCGGGACGTCACCTACGACCGCGTGCCCTACTTCTTCTCCGACCAGTACGACCTGGGCATGGAGTACAGCGGGTGGGCGCCGCCGGGGACGTACGACGAGGTGGTGATCCGGGGGGACGCGGGGAAGCGGGAGTTCGTCTCGTTCTGGCTGAAGGACGGGCGGGTGCTGGCCGGGATGAACGTGAACGTGTGGGACGTCACAGAGCCGATCCAGCGGCTGATCCGCTCCGGAGCGGCGGTGGACACGGAGGCGCTGGCCGATCCGCACGTGCCGTTGGAGAGCCTGGGCGCCTAGGCGTCCGCGGGTTCCGCCGTCTCGCAGGCGCGGGCCGGACGGGGGCGCCGGTGCCGTTCCCCGCACCCCGGCGGGGCGCCGCGACGCCCCGGGGATGTCGGCGCGCCCCCGTAGAATTCACGCGTGGCAGGACGGATCAACGACGAGGACGTGAAGGCGGTACGGGACGCGGTCCCGATCGACGCCGTGGTGTCCGAGTACCTCCAGCTGCGGGGCGCGGGCGGCGGCAACCTCAAGGGCCTGTGCCCCTTCCACGACGAGAAGTCGCCGTCCTTCCAGGTCAGCCCCAGCAAGGGCCTCTTCCACTGCTTCGGCTGCCAGGAGGGTGGCGACACCATCACGTTCGTGATGAAGGTCGACCACCTCACCTTCTCCGAGGCGGTCGAGCGCCTCGCCGCCCAGGCCGGCATCACCCTGCGCTACGAGGAGGGCGGCTACAACCCCTCCCACCAGCGCGGCGAGCGCATCCGGCTGGTCGAAGCCCACAAGATCGCCGCCGAGTGGTACGCGGAACAGCTCGCCACCAGCCCCGAGGCCGACACCGGCCGGATCTTCCTCGCCGAACGCGGCTTCGACCAGGCCGCCGCCGTCCACTTCGGGGTCGGCTACAGCCCCCAGGGCTGGGACCACCTCACCCGATACCTGCGCGGCAAGGGCTTCAGCGACAAGGAACTGATCCTCTCCGGCCTCTCCCAGGAGGGCCGCCGCGGCCCCATCGACCGCTTCCGCGGCCGGTTGATGTGGCCCATCCGCGACATCGGCGGGGACGTCGTCGGCTTCGGCGCCCGCAAGCTCTACGAGGCCGACAACGGCCCCAAGTACCTCAACACGCCCGACACGGCGATCTACCGGAAGTCCCAGGTCCTCTACGGCATCGACCTCGCCAAGAAGGAGATCGCCAAGACCTCCCGCGCGGTCGTCGTCGAGGGCTACACCGACGTCATGGCCTGCCACCTCGCCGGAGTGACGACCGCGATCGCCACCTGCGGCACCACCTTCGGCGGCGACCACATCAAGATCCTCCGCCGGCTGCTGATGGACAACGGCTCCGCCCGCGTCATCTTCACCTTCGACGGCGACGCGGCCGGCCAGAAGGCGGCCCTGCGCGCCTTCGAGGACGACCAGAAGTTCGCCGCCGAGACGTACATCGCCATCGCGCCCGACGGCATGGACCCCTGCGACCTGCGGCTGGCGAAGGGCGACGACGCGGTGGCCGACCTGGTCGAACCCCGCACCCCGCTCTTCGAGTTCGCGCTCCGCCAGATGGTGAGACGCTACGACCTCGACACCCCGGCCGGCCGCGCCGCGGCGCTGGACGAGGCCGCCCCCATCGTCGCCCGCATCAAGAACAGCGGCGCCCAGCACGAGGTCGCCGTGCAGCTCGCCGGCATGCTCGGCATCCTCGACACCCAGTTCGTCGTCAAGCGCGTGGCGCAGCTGGCCCGTTGGGCCCGCGACCGCGGCGGCAAGGGCCCGGCACCGGCCCGCGGCGGCACCGCGCAGCCGTACGAGGCCGCCCCCCGCCCCACCACCTCCGGCCCCGCCCTCACCCTCCGCAACCCCGTCTACGCCACCGAGCGCGAACTCCTCAAACTCGCCCTCCAGCGCCCCGAGCTGGTCTCCCCGGCCTTCGACGCGTACGGCGTCGACGAGTTCACCGCCGCCCCCTACGCCGCCGTACGCCAGGCCATCCTGGACGCGGGCGGTGCCGAGTACGGCGTACCGGACGGACAGGAGTACCTGGTCCGGGTCCGCGAGGCCGCGCCCGACGACACCGTCCGCGCCATGGTCACCGAGCTGGCCGTGGAGCCGATCATGCGGCGCGCGGTGGACGAGGTGTACGCGGGCACGGTCCTCGTCCAGGTCCGCCGCCGCGCCGTGGAGCGCCGCATCCGCGACATCCAGTCCCAGCTGACCCGCCTCTCCGCAGGCGGCGACCCGGCCCAACTGGCCGCCGTGCAGAACGAACTGTGGGTGCTTCAGCAGTACGACCAGGCACTGCGCGAGCACGGAGCCGCCGCTCTGTGACCCGTGGCGACCGGCACGGTCACCACGCGGTCACGGACCGGACGCAAAAAGTCATCGCACGCCCCTCGTGGCGGCGATGTGTCGTACTCCACACTGGGTCCGGTGCCTGAGTCCTCGGAGCGCGGCGGATCCGTCCCCAGCGGGTCCCACACCCCCGCGGTTCCGCTCATCGCGTACGGGACGGACAGCGGCGGGGCCGCCGACTCCGCTCCCGAAGCAGCGCTGCCGCACACCTCAGCAGCGATCATCCTGGAGGTCGCCCCCGTGCAGACCCAGACCCTCACCCAGACCGACACGCGTACCGACGGCACGGAACCGGACGCCGAGACGGACGTCCTGGTCGCGGTCCCGCCGCAGAACCGTGCCGCGCACCACCCGGAGACGGAGACCGGCCTCGAGTCCGGCGCGGAGCCGGAGCCGGCCACCGAGCACCCGGAGCCGCAGGACCCGCCCGCCGAGGCGCTGGACGAGGCCCCCGAGCCGGTCGCGACGCCCGCCCCCCGCGCCGCCGAGACGGCCGGCCCGTCCTCGGACCTGTTCCGCCAGTACCTGCGCGAGATCGGCCGGATCCCGCTGCTCACCGCGGCCGAGGAGGTCGAGCTGGCCCGCCGCGTCGAGGCCGGCCTCTTCGCCGAGGAGAAGCTGAGCAACACCCCCGACCTGGACAGCGAACTGGCATTCGACCTCGACCGGCTGGTCGTCATGGGCCGCATGGCCAAACGCCGCCTCATCGAGGCCAACCTCCGTCTCGTCGTCTCCGTCGCCAAACGCTACGTCGGCCGCGGCCTGACCATGCTCGACCTTGTCCAGGAGGGCAACCTCGGCCTGATCCGGGCGGTCGAGAAGTTCGACTACGCCCGCGGCTACAAGTTCTCCACGTACGCCACCTGGTGGATCCGGCAGGCCATGTCCCGGGCGCTCGCCGACCAGGCCCGCACCATCCGCGTCCCCGTGCACGTCGTGGAACTGATCAACCGGGTCGTCCGCGTCCAGCGCCGCATGCTCCAGGAGCGCGGCTGCGAACCGACCGCCGACGAGGTCGCCGCCCAGCTGGACCTGCCGCCGGAGCGCGTCGGCGAGGTCCTCCGCCTCGCCCAGGAACCGGTCTCCCTGCACGCCCCCGTGGGCGAGGAGGACGACGTGGCCCTCGGCGACCTCATCGAGGACGGCGACGCGGCGAGCCCGGTCGAGTCGGCGGCGTTCCTGCTGCTCCGGGAGCACCTGGAAGCCGTCCTGTCGACCCTCGGCGAACGCGAGCGGAAGGTCGTCCAGCTCCGCTACGGCCTCGCCGACGGCCGCCCCCGCACCCTGGAGGAGATCGGCCGCATCTTCGGCGTGACGCGCGAGCGGATACGGCAGATCGAGTCCAAGACCCTGAACAAGCTCAGGGACCACGCCTTCGCCGACCAGCTGAGGGGCTACCTGGACTGAGCGCGGGGTGCCGCCGCCGGCGGCACCCCGACACCGGGCACCCCGTCAGTCCACCTCGGCCACCGCCTGCGCGAACTGCGCCTGGTACAGCCGCGCGTACGCCCCGCCGGCCGCCAGCAGCTCCGCGTGCGCCCCCTGCTCCACGATCGACCCGTTCTCCATGACCAGGATCGTGTCGGCGTCCCGGATCGTCGACAGCCGGTGCGCGATGACGAACGACGTCCGCCCGTGCGCCAGCTTCGCCATCGCCTTCTGGATCAGCACCTCCGTCCGGGTGTCGACGGAGCTGGTGGCCTCGTCGAGGACGAGGATCACCGGGTCGGACAGGAACGCCCGCGCGATGGTGATCAGCTGCTTCTCACCGGCGCTGACCCCACTGCCCTCGTCGTCGAGCACGGTGTCGTAGCCGTCCGGCAGCGTGCGGATGAACCGGTCCGCGTGGGCCGCCCGCGCCGCCTCCTCGATCTCCCCACGGGTGACCTCGCGCGAGGCGCCGTACGCGATGTTCTCCGCGATGGTGCCGCCGAACAGCCAGGTGTCCTGGAGGACCATGCCGATCCCGGCGCGCAGCTCGTCCCGGGACATCGCGGCGACGTCGACGCCGTCGAGGGTGATGCGCCCGCCGGAGACGTCGTAGAACCGCATGAGAAGGTTCACGAGGGTGGTCTTGCCGGCGCCGGTCGGGCCGACGATCGCGACCGTGTGTCCGGGCTCGACGACCAGCGACAGGTCCTCGATCAGCGGCTTGTCGGGGTCGTAGCGGAAGGAGACGTGCTCCAGCGCCACCCGCCCGCGCAGCTCCTCGGGCCGCACGCCCGTCACCGGGTCGGGCGTCTGCTCCTCGGCGTCCAGCAGCTCGAAGATCCGCTCGGCGGAGGCGACGCCCGACTGCACCAGGTTGGCCATCGACGCGACCTGCGTCAGCGGCATCGAGAACTGGCGCGAGTACTGGATGAACGCCTGCACGTCACCGATGGACAGCGAGCCGGACGCGACCCGCAGCCCGCCCACGACCGCCACCAGCACGTAGTTGATGTTCGACACGAAGAACATCAGCGGCTGCATGATCCCGCTGTTGAACTGCGCCCTGAACCCGGCCTCGTACAGCGCGTCGTTCTGCTCGGCGAACTGCCGCGCCGACTCCTCCTGCCGGCCGAACACCTTCACCAGCGTGTGCCCGGTGTACATCTCCTCGATGTGGGCGTTCAGCCTGCCGGTGGAGCGCCACTGCTGCACGAAGTGCGGCTGCGACAGCTTGCCCACCTTCGCGGCGACGACCGCCGACAGCGGCACGGTGACCAGCGCGACCAGCGCGAGGATCCACGACACCCAGAACATCATCGCCAGCACGCCGATGATCGTCAGCAGCGAGTTGATCAGCTGGCCCATCGACTGCTGGAGGGTCTGCCCGATGTTGTCGATGTCGTTCGTCGCCCGGGACAGCACCTCGCCGCGCTGCCGCCGGTCGAAGTACGACAGCGGCAGCCGCGAGAGCTTCGTCTGCACGTCCTCGCGCATCCGGTACATCGTGCGGTTGACGGCCGCGTTCACCAGTCGCGTCGCCACCGCCATCAGCAGCCCGGCGACGAGGAACACCGCGAGCGCGAACAGCAGCACGTTGCCGACGGCGTCGAAGTCGATGCCCTTGCCGGGGGTGAAGTCGGTGCTGCGCAGCATGTCGGCGACCTCGCCCTCGCCACGCTGCCGCATCGAGTCGAGGACCTGCTCCTTGCTCGCCCCCTCCGGCATCTCCCGCCCGACGATGCCGGCGAAGACCAGGTCGGTGGCCTTGCCGAGGATCTTCGGCCCCACGACGTTCAGGCCGACGCTGACCACCACGCACAGCAGCATGGCGTAGAGGGTGAGCCGCTCCGGCTTGAAGTGGGCGAGCAGCCGCCGCCCGGACACCTTGAAGTCCAGCGAGCGGTTCTCCGGTCCGGTGCCGGTCATCATCCGCCCCATGGGCCCGGCCATCAGGCGGCCTCCGCTTCCGTCAGCTGGGAGAGCACGATCTCCCGGTAGGTCTCGTTGTCCGCCATCAGCTCCTGGTGCGTGCCGGTGCCGACCACCCGTCCTTCGTCGAGGACGACGATCCGGTCGGCGTCGCGGATGGTCGCCACCCGCTGCGCGACGATGACGACGGTCGCCTCGGCGGTCTCCCGCCCGAGCGCCGCGCGCAGAGCCGCGTCGGTGGCGTAGTCGAGGGCGGAGAAGGAGTCGTCGAAGAGGTAGATCTCCGGCCGCTGCACGAGCGTCCGGGCGATGGCGAGCCGCTGCCGCTGGCCACCGGAGACGTTCGTCCCGCCCTGCGCGACGGGGGAGTCCAGCCCGCTCTCCAGCCTCTCCACGAACTCCCTGGCCTGCGCCACCTCCAGCGCGTGCCACAACTCCTCGTCGCTCGCGTCGGGATTGCCGTACCGCAGATTGGTCGCGACCGTCCCCGCGAAGAGATACGGCTTCTGCGGCACGAGCCCGACCGTCCGGGCCAGTACCGCGGGGTCGATGTCGGCCACCGGCACCCCGTCGACGAGCACCTCGCCGTCGGTGGCGTCGAACAGCCGGGGGACCAGCCCGAGCAGCGTGGACTTGCCGCTGCCGGTGGAGCCGATGACGGCGGTCGTCTCACCGGGTCGCGCGACCAGGTCGATCGCCTTGAGGACGGGCTCCTCGGCACCCGGATAGCGGAAGCCCGCGCCCCGGATCTCCAGATGCCCGTGCCGGCGCAGCTCCCGCACCGGCGCGACCGGCGGCACCACGCTCGACTCCGTGTCCAGGACCTCCTGGACGCGCTCGGCGCACACCTCCGCGCGCGGCACCATCATGAACATGAAGGTGGCCATCATCACGGACATGACGATCTGCATGAGATAGGCGAGGAAGGCGGTCAGATCACCGATCTCCATCCCGCCGTCGTCGATCCGGTGGGCGCCGAACCACACCACGGCGATCGACGACAGGTTCACCGTCGTCATGACCACCGGGAACATCAGCGCGAGCAGGTTGCCGGTCTTCAGCGAGATGGCGGTGAGGTCGGCGTTGGCCTTGCGGAAACGCTGCTCCTCGTACGTGTCGCGGACGAAGGCGCGGATGACGCGGTTGCCGGTGATCTGCTCGCGCAGCACCCGGTTCACCGTGTCCAGACGCGTCTGCATGGACCGGAACAGCGGCCGCAGCCGTCGCACGATCAGCGTGACGCAGATGCCCAGCACGGGCACGACGGCGACCAGCACCCCGGACAGCGGCACGTCCAGGCCGAGCGCCATGACGATGCCGCCCACGCACATGATCGGCGCCGACACCATCAGGGTGAACGCCATCAGCGCGAGCATCTGGATCTGCTGGACGTCGTTGGTCGTCCGGGTGATCAGCGAGGGCGCGCCGAAGTCACCCACCTCGCGCGCGGAGAAGGACTGCACCCGGTCGAAGACGGCGGCGCGCAGGTCCCGGCCGAGCGCCGCCGCCGTTCTCGCGCCGTAGTAGACGGCGCCGATGTTGCACACGACCTGGACCAGCGAGACGCCGATCATCAGGCCGCCGTAGGACAGGATGTGACCGGTGTCCCCGTTCACGACACCGTCGTCGATGATGTCGGCGTTCAGGGTGGGCAGGTAGAGGGTGGCGCAGGTCTGCAGGAACTGCAGCAGCACCAGTAAGGCGATGGGTTTCTGGTAGGGCCTGAGGTAGGTCCGCAGAAGTCGTATGAGCACGCTACGTCTCTCGGAGTCGGCGGGGAGGGGCATCGGTTGCCCCTGGCCCCTATCGTCGGACACTCCACCCGCGTTACCTCAACCGATTAACGAGACGGCGACGTGCTGGGGCCAGGCCCTACCCGCGGAACGCCGACGGGTGCGTCTGCTCCCGCACCGACACGAACTGCTGCCGCACCGCCTGTCCGACGGCCAGTTCCTCGCCCGGTTCCAGCACCTGCGCCGCCGCCCCGTGCCAGGCCGGCGGCGTCCGCGGATCGAGCGTCCCCTGCGTCACCCCGAGCGCCCAGGCGGCCTGCCGCGCCGCGCCGATCGCCGCGTAGTCGGCGGGCTGCGGTACGACGACCTGCGTGCCGAACAGCGCGGGCGCCGCCGCCTGCACGGCCGGCAGCTCGGCCGCCGCGCCCAGCAGGAAGACCCGCCGCACCTCCACACCCCGCCCGCGCAGCACGTCCAGCGCGTCGGCGAGCCCGCACAGCATGCCCTCGAAGGCGGCCCGCGCGAAGTGCTCCGGCTTCATCGACTCGCGCCGCAGACCGGCCAGCGTGCCCGCGGTGTGCGGCAGGTTCGGCGTGCGCTCACCCTCCAGATAGGGCAGCAGCACCAGGCCGTGGGCCCCCGGCGTCGACTTCATCGCCAGCTCGGACAGACTCTCCAGATCCGGCATCCCGAGCAGCTCGGCGGCCCCGCGCAGGGTCCGCACGGCGTTCAGGGTGGTGACGACCGGCAGATGCATGCCCGTCGCGTCCGCCAGTGAGGTGATCATCCCGTTCTGGTCGACGAGCGCCTCGGGATGAACGGCCATCACCGACCCGGAGGCCCCGAGTGAGACGACCGCGTCGCCCACGCCGAGCCCGAGCCCCAGGGCGGCCGCCATGGTCTCGCCGGTCCCGGCGGAGATCAGCAGGCCCTCCGGGGTCGTACCGGCCGCCTCGGCGGGGCCGATCACCTCGGGCAGCATGACCTGGTGGCCGAGCGCCAGCTCGACGAGGTCGGGCCGGTAGCCGCCGGTGGCGGCCGACCAGTACCCGGTCCCGGAGGCCCCGCCCCGGTCGGTGGTCCGGCGCACGGGACGCCCGAGCAGTTGCCACACCAGCCAGTCGTGGGCCTGCAGCAGGACGGCGGTCCGCAGGGCCGCGTCGGGCTCGTTCTTCGCCAGCCACCGTAGCTTGGTCACCGGCTGCGCGGCCTGCGGCACACAGCCCACCGCCTGCGCCCACGCCTCGCGCCCGCCGAGCGCGTCGACCAGGTCGGCCGCCGCGACCTGCGCCCGCTTGTCACCGCCCACCATCGCCGGCCGCACGGTGTTGCCCTGCGCGTCCAGCGGCACGACCGCGTTCTGCTGCGAGGACACCCCGATGGCCTGCACGCCTTCGAGCAGGCCCCCGCCGGCCGCCTCCCCGAGGGACAGCAGCCAGGCCTGAGGATCGACATCGCTGGGCCGCCCCCCGCCCTCCGGACTCTCCACCGGATGCGGCGCATATCCCTGCCTGAGTACGGCCCCGGTGTCCGTGTCGCAGACGACGATGCGAGTGAAATCGGGCGAACTGTCCAACCCGGCGACTATCCCCATGGCGAAAATTCTGCCGCACCGCGGGGGGTGACCGTGTCGGCTCGGGACCCCTACGTGTTACTGGTGCCCCAGTCGTCCGCCCCGTTGCTGTGCGCGGAGCGCGTCCGAAGGGACCGCACGCGGTCCGCGACGGAGTCGGGCATCCGGTCCCCGACCTTGTCACTCACCACGTGATACGCCCTGCCGGCGAACTGGCGGCCCTGCTGTGCCGCGGTCTCCGCGGTGTTGCGCACCGCGGGGTTCTGCGCGACCTGCCGGGCCGACTTCTTCAACTGCTCGTAACGCTCGCGCCCGGCGCGCGTGCCCAGCACGTAGCCCAGGGCGAGTCCGACGACGAACGTGAGCCGGTAGCGCATGGCGGCCACCCTTCCCTCGTATGAGTCTCTGGTGCGGCATCGGTGCCGGGGGGAACCGATTGGCGGAGCACCCCCCTGCTTGCGCTAATGTATGTGTCGCAGCGAGCGCCCGCCCCCTGGCGAATACCCAGGTAGGCACGTTCGATGCAACGAGGCATTCCTCCGTAGCTCAATTGGCAGAGCAGCCGGCTGTTAACCGGCAGGTTACTGGTTCGAGTCCAGTCGGGGGAGCTCGGTCCTCCGTAGCTCAATTGGCAGAGCAGCCGGCTGTTAACCGGCAGGTTACTGGTTCGAGTCCAGTCGGGGGAGCAGCGTGATCGAGGACCCCGTAGGGGTCCTTTTTCATGTCGGTTCCACGCCGGCGGGGAACCACGCAGGTCGCAGGGCGGTCCTCATGGTCGTGCGACGTCGGACCAGGCGGAGCGTGAGATCGTATGAGCGGCTATGCTGCGGCAGACGGCGCGCACACATGTACGCGACACGCCGCTATGGGGCGGTAGCTCAGCCGGTTAGAGCAGCGGACTCATAATCCGTCGGCCGTGGGTTCGAGTCCCACCCGCCCCACCCCGAGGTTCTTCCAGAGAACCGTTTCTACCTGCGGGAACGCCAGAGTGGGGGTCACCACTTCAGGGTGGCGACCCCGTTCATGCGTTCAGATCAAGATCCAGGTGAGGGGACACCCAGGGGACACGGCCAGGCGACATGCGAGTCATGGCCGAAATGGGCCGTATCGCCTGATTGGTGCCGTGGATGGGAGGCTTCGAGCGCCTCGGCTCTGTACTGCCTCCTCCGTACGCCGGGGTGCCGCAGTTCCCGGCGGGCAGAGCGGCGGTCAGCGTGTTCGCACTGGAGCGCCCGCACTCCGCTGCCGGCTCGGCCCACCGCTGCGAACGGGACGAGCAACGGGTGCTCTCCGTCGGCGGCGGCGCCGCGGCCGTGTTCGAGTTCGCGGTAGTCGTGCTCGATCCGCCAGTGCGTCTTCGCCCAACGCACCAGAACCTCAACGGGTGTGGTGGCGGGCACGTTCGCGTAGCGCGGCAGGGTCGGCGGTCCGAGCCCGCCGTCGGCGGGCCGGTGCGGTTCGGCCTCCAGGGCGTGGGCGACTTCCTTGCCGGTCAGCGCCAGGACGTAGGACAGCCCCGTTTCTCCAGCCGCCAGTCGGCGAGCGTGTCGAGCAGGCCGAGCGCGAGTCGCCATTCCTGCTGGTGGCCGATGCCGCCCGGGACTCCGGCCCGGCGGCAGCGGTCCGGCTGGTCCGTCCATCCAAGGTGTAGTACGAGTTGGAGGCGGGCCTTGGTCAGCAAGGTCGAGTCCCATGTCGTGGGGGCCTCGATCCAATCGTCGTTCAGCTCGGTCGTCACCGCGCCTCCCGCGGTTGAATACCGGCGTGGCACGGAAAGTGGTGGGATTCGACGAGGACGATCTGAGGGCGCTGGCCGGGGCTCGGTCCTTCGAGCGGGGGCTGGGGTATCTGGACGCGGTGAGTGGGCTGGAGGTGGGGGAGGGCTCGGTCACCGCCGTGGTGCACGGTACGGGTGTCTACGAGGTGGAGCTCACCCTCGGCGCCGAGGAGGGGATCTCGGGATGGTGCGACTGCCCGTACGGACAGGAAGCCAACTTCTGCAAGCACTGTGTGGCGGTCGGGCTGACCGTGCTGCGGCGGGCGAAGACGATCCCGCATCAGCGAGCCGCGGCACGGGCGCGAGTTTCCGGCTTGGAGGCGTGGCTCTCGGCGCTGTCACGTGACGAACTCCTGGCGCTGGTGCGGGAGCAGGTCGCCGAGGACCGGGAACTACGCCGGCGTTTGGAGCTGCGGGCAGCCACTGATCGTTCCGACCTCGGTACGGTCCGGGATCGGATCATCGCCCTGATCGATCCACGGCCGTTCGCCCGGTACGGGTACATCGAGTACTCGGATGCCTCCGGGTATGCGCGGCAAGTCGCCGAGGCGGTGAGCGCCCTGCGCGCCTTGACCGCCGACGGGCAGGCGGCGCAGGCGGTCGGTCCGGCCGAGGAGGCGATCCGGGTGCTGGGGGAGGCATACGGGGAGATCGACGACTCCGACGGTGCGGTCGGGGAGGCCGCCGCTGCAGTGGCCGAGGCTCATCTGGAGGCCTGCCGGGCCGCATGCCCTGATCCGGCTCGGCTGGCCGAGTGGCTGGTCGGCACGGTGCTTGACGACAGCGGCGACGTGACAGACCTGGACCCGCTCGACTACGCCGACTCGCTGGGGCCGAGCGGACTGGCCCGCATGCGGCAGCTGGCGTCCGAGGCGCTCAGGCGCAGGCCGTCCGGCTGGGCGGAGCGGTACCTGATGGAGCGCCTGGTCAAGGCGGAGGGCGACGTCGACGCACTGGTCGCCCTGCACGCGCAGGACCTTGACCCGTCCGGTGCCACCCATCTGCTCATCGCAGAGGAACTGGAAACGGCGGGCCGTGCGGACGAGGCACTCGCCTGGGCCGAGCGGGGACTGCGGGACTGCGCCGCCGAGACGTACATCGACGGCCGTCTGGTCGAGCACGTATGCGTCCGGTACGCAAAGATGGGGCGGGCGGCGGACGCGGTCACGGTGCGCCGGGACCGGTTCCGTGTCGAGCGGTCCCTCGCCGCCTACCGGCAGCTGCGCTCCGCCGCCCAGGCGGCAGACTGCTGGGAGAGCGAACGAGCGGCCGCACTGGCCGTCCTGAGCGAGGGCGCCCGTCGTGAGCGCGGCGGCCGGTACGGCGGGCCCGTGCTGATCGACGCGTTGCTCGACGACGGCGACCTGGACGCCGCCTGGCGCGAGGCGGCCGACCGCGCGGACGACCGGCAGTGGGAGCGACTCGCCGATCTGTCGCGCGAGATACGTCCGGCCGAGGCGCTCGGCGTGTACCTGCGGCTGGTCGAGCGGTCGAAGGAGCCGACCGGGGACCGTGCCTACGAGCACCTGGCCGGGTTGCTCCTGGCGGCCCGTGACTGCCATCGCGCGCTGGGGACCGAGGGCGCGTTCACCGTGTATCTCGACGGCCTGCGAACGGAACTGAGACGCAGGCGGAAGCTGATGAGCATCCTTGACCGGCACGGGCTGTGAAAGGGCTCAGGCAGAGATCTCATCGGCGATGGGAGAACGACAGGGCAGGGGCCGGATCTCCCTCTCGGAAGGCGATTCGCTGCCGGAGGGTGGTGACCGTCACCGCGTTCGTCGAGGCCGTGCTCGTCCCTTGCGACGCCTCAAGGTGAGGGTGGAAAAGGATCACTGTCTGAGGTCGATCGTGCGAACCGGCTGTCCCGTGGTCCGGGCGATGGTTTCGAAGTCGCGGTCGTAGTGGAGCAGGGTGAGGCCCGCTTCTTCGGCGGCGGCTGCGACTAGGAGGTCGACCGGGCCCGCGCTGCGGTGTTCGCCCTTCGCGGTGAGCTGCTCCTGGACCACGCGGGAGCGGCGATAGACGCCGTCCGGCATCGGGCACCACGCGTAGTGGGCGTCGAGTGCCGCCTTCAGTCGTGCGCGGTCCGCGGAGGAGCGGGCGGAGTGGAGGACCTCGAGTTCCGTGATGTCGCAGATCGCGACGAGGCCGGCAGCGATCCTGTCGTCCCACTCGGCCGTGTTCTGGGCGAGAAGGACGCGGGCGAGGGCGGAGGTGTCGATGAGGTAGTCGGCGACGGTCACGGCCGGTACTGGCTCTTGTCCAGGAGGACGTCGATGTCCAGGGCTCCGTCGGCCACCAGTTGCCGGGCGTCTTCGAGTGCGCGCAGGCGCCGGTAGCGAGCGGTGACCTCGCGCAGGGCGGTGTTGATCGTGTCGCGTTTGGTGGTGGTGCCGAGTTCCCTGGCGGCGGCTTCCAGTGCCTCGTCGTCGAGGTCGATGACAGTGCGGCTCACGGCGACTCCCTGTATATAGGACGGCGTATATCAGTATACCTGGCCCGTTGTATATGGGGTCTTGCGACGTGGTGCCCGGTGTTGCCGGCCAGTGGGCCGGAAGTGGATCGGAAGCGGATCAGCAGGCGGAAAGTGTGGCTGGGGAAGCGGCGCATCTGGTCGCATCTCGTCATGCGGAACCGGGCCCGGCCCGATCGGCATCGGGCCGGGCCCGGTTCCGCGTCACCTCCGGAAGAACACGGTCTGGGCACGGTTGTCGCACCGCTGGATGACGGCGCGTCAAGGTGCGTGTGCGGTCTGTGACTCTGGTCGTGCCAGCGAGGACAAGCGAGATTCCGGTCGACCACCGGGAGTTGCGAGGGACCATGAGTCATGTCAACCACCGTGCCGGCCGCGGCGCACCGCACCGGGCACCCGGGCTGTTACCCGCCCCCGGACAGGAGCGGACGTTCGCGCTGCTCATCGCCGGGACGCCCCTGCTGCTGATCGCGCTGATCGGCTTCTGGCCCTCGCTGAGCTCGGAGGAGGCCGGTTCCGGCGCCACGGGCACCGACGGCTACTCCTACGCCCCGCCGTTCGACGAGCCGTCCGCCGACGACCCCTGGGGCGACGCGCCCTCGGAACCGGAGGTCTCCGCCGAGGGCGACACCTCGCTGTGGGGGCCCAGCGACACCACCGGCCCCACCGAGAGCGCGGACCCCACCGACAGCGCCGACCCGACCACGAGCCAGACGCCCGACCAGCAGGCGGACGATCCGGGTACGACGGTCACCCGCTACTTCGAGGCCATCAACGCGCGCGACTTCCAGACGGCCTGGGAGCTCGGGGGCAAGAACTTCCACCCCGACTACGCGTCCTTCCGGGCGGGTTTCGCCACCACCGAGCGGGACGTCGTCACCATCAACTCCGTCGAGGGCGACACCGTCTCGGTGGATCTCCGCGCCGAACTGACCGACGGCACACAGGAGTCGTACAGCGGCACCTACACCGTGGTGGACGGGGTCATCACCGCCGCCTCGATGACCCGTACCGGATGAACCCCCCAGAGCGGAGCAGCCAAGCCATGGCGAGTGACACCCTTTCCGTACCCGCTCCGTCGTCGGAGCCGGCCGGCCCGGCCGCCGGTCGCGCGGCCGGTGACGCGGCGAGCAACGCGACCCGGCTGCTGTGCGCGGGCACCTATCTCGACCCGGTCTACCGAGCCACCGTCATCCGCGAGTTGCTGACCCACCGGTTCCGCGTGGTGGCACCGTCCTACGGCTACGACGCGGTCCCCGTCCTCGCGCACGCGCTGGCGGCACGCCGACTGCACCGCTTCCGGCTGATCGTCCTCGGCGCGGGCGCCTGCCTCGTCCTCCTCCTCATGGGCGTCGGCGTCCTGGGCGGTTTCACCGGCACGCTGGCGCTGCTGTGGCTGATGTGGGCCACCGCCTACCTGCGGCGGGTCGTCACCCTGCAGACCCTGATGACCCGGCTGCGGCGCCCCGGCGGCGCGGGCGCGTTCACCGGCTCGTACCCCGAGAACCCCCGTCTGACGGCCGAGCTGGTCGCCAAGATCGACCGGGAGCAGGCGGCGGACGGCAGCCTGATCCGCTACGGCGGTTACAAGCCGTTCGTCGGCGCCGGTGAGCCGGTGCGGCGCTGGTCCACCGCCGAGCTGCTGGTCGGGGCGCCGGTCGCGGTGTTCGAGCAGCACCAGGCGGCGGGCGGTACGGGCGCGCGGGGCCAGGAACCCGCGCGCAAGGAAGTCGTCCCCTTCACCGTCGAGGAGATCACCGCCTACGTCGCCGATCGCCTGACCGCCGAACTGCGCGACCAGGCGCGGCAGGCGGAGCGCATCGACGGTCTCGCCGTCGAGCGCTCCACGTTCACCACGGCCGTCACCACCCGCACCGGCCTGTGGGAGCGGACGGCGGAGCAGGACGACGGCCACTGGGACGACGTCTACGACTCGGCGCGCGCGTACCTGTGCGTCCGGGTGGGCTCGTGGAACCAGGAGCTGGTCACCACGGCGTTCGTGGGCTTCGACCTCAAGGGGAACACCCTGCACACCGAGTTCTACTCGTACGTGCTGGCCCCCATCCAGGCGGACTTCCACCTGGTGGACCGGCTGCCGACCGCCCTGGACGCCGGACTGCTGGGCCGCATCGCGTGGGACACCCTGCGCAGCACCCCCGAGGCCGCGATGCGACCCCTCCTCACGCGGGCGCGCGCCTGGCTGCCGAACCTGCTGCCGTGGCAGTGGAACAAGACCCGCGTCCACGTGCTCCAGCCGGGCGACACCAGCGAGTTCCGGCTCGGGCGCTACGCGGAGGCGGTGGTGAACCGCGGGGCGCTCATCAGCATCCGGGAGATGGCCACCAGCAGCGGCTTCCACCACTTCTTCCAGGAGACGGACACGATCAAGTACACGCAGATCGTGGAGCGCCAGCTCCTGCACGTCATCCGTGACTTCCTGCACGAGCACAACGTGGACCTGGCCGAGCACGAGGCCCGCCAGACGAACATCCTCAACCAGGACTTCGGCCACGACAACACCTTCGGCAGCCACAGCAACTTCGGTCCCGGCAAGCAGGACAACAGCAACTCCGGGACGCAGACCTTCCACCAGGGGGCATGACTTCGATGGCCGGCACCTCCGACGCGGCTGGTTCCCGTACCAGCACCAACACCTTCGGCAACGGCAACAGCTTCGGCAGCCACAGCAACTTCGGCTCCGGGGACCAGAACAACAGCAACTCGGGAACACAGCACTTCACCACCGGTTCCCCGGCCGCCGGCCCCGCTCGCTCCGACGAGCGGGCGCAGGCGGGCGACCGGCGCGAGGACGGGCCCTCCCCCGACCGCAGCCGCAACGTCTTCGTCGTCCACGGACGGGACGAGGAGGTGCGGGTGAAGATGTTCGACCTGCTGCGGCTGCTCGACCTGCATCCGCTGGAGTGGGAGGACCTGGTCAAGGCCACCGGCAAGACGGCGCCGTTCCTCGGCGAGGTCGTCGCGGCGGCCCCCGCCCAGGCCCAGGCGGCCCTGGTGCTGCTCACCCCGGACGACATCGTCCAGCTCCACCCGGAGCTGCGCGGCCCGAACGAGCCGTCGTACGAGAGGGAACCGACCGGGCAGCCCCGGCCGAACGTACTGATCGAGCTGGGGCTGGTGCTGATGGCCTACCCGGAACGGACGCTGATGGTGGAGTTCGGTGAGCTGCGCGCGATCTCCGACATCGCGGGCATGAACGTCATCCGCTTCGACGGCTCCGAGACCGCCCTGGGCAAGATCGTCGAGCGGCTCAAGCTGGCCGGCTGCAAGGTCGACGACACCGGCTCCGACTGGCGCCAGACCTGGCCGTACCGCCGTCTGGCGGCGTACGGCCGCAACGGGCGCGGGGTGCCGCCCACCCAGTGAGCCGCGGTACGGGCCCGGTGGTCGTCCACGGCCGGGGGAGGGGCCCGTACCGCTCCCGCGGGCGCCCGGGGTCAGACATGGCGCCGGGCGCCCGACGCCAGGCTCGCCAGGAACGCCCCGGCCTCCGCCAGGTCGATCCGCCCCAGCTCACCGGGGCGGATCACCACGCGCAGCTCCCGGCAGACCGCCCGCTCCCACGAGTGGACGACGAACGACAGCAGGATCAGGCGCAGCAGACTGTCCTCGTCGAGGTCGTGCAGCCGCGCCAGCCCGGCACCGGCCAACGGCATGGTGACCCGCTCCAGTTGGGCGTGGCGGTGCACGGCGTCCCAGAGCCGGTCCAGGCCCTGCCACAGGTCCTGGACACCGGAGGAGGCGACACAGTCGTTGCCCATCCGGCTGTAGGCGACGGCGAAGACCAGCCGCGGCCGGCTGCCGAGGACGGCGACGGTCCCGATAGGATAGCGGTCGCGTTTGCCGCGCGGTTTGTCCCGCGCGCTCTCCCGCGCCACCGCGGTCACCCCGGCGAGCGCGGCGTCCAGCTCGGCGTCCAGCCGTCGGGCGTCTCCGTCGAAGCGCCGGGCCAGCAACTGCCCCTGCACACTGTCGTCGTTGATGACGACACCGTCGTCCACGAGGGTGTCGAAGGTGTCGGTGAACCCCACGACGAGATGGCCGGGCTGGTCGAACAGGTCACCCTCCTCGACCACCACCGTCATGCCGGGGCGCCCGAACTCCTGTCGTACGGCGACCTGGGGGCGTGCGCGGGCCAGCCCCCAGGCCAGGCACAGCGCCACGGAGCCGGCCGTCACCAGGCCGGGGCGGCTGAGCAACGCCGGGAACATCTGGTCGACGAACTGCACGACCGCCGACACAGCGCCGAAGGCCACCAGCACACTGCCCGCGAACAGGCGCCGACCGCGCCGTGAGCCCGGAAGCCGCACGCGCGGGCGCGTCCTCGGCCCCGGGCGCGGGGCCCGCGCGGGCCGACGGGACGAGGACGGCGGGCCGATCGATCGCACAGTTCCCTCCAGGGCACCTTGATACGCTGACGACACTGCTGACGGGACGTCACGCGACGGAGGGGGCGAGGCGCGTGGAGACCCGCACACCGTGCGTCCGCGTGAGCGTTCTGGGACCCGTACGTCTGGACGTGAACGGCACCCCGGCACGTCTCACGCCGCTCACCGCGCGCCTGCTGGCCCGCCTGGTCGCCGCCGACGGCGAGGCCGTCCCGGCACGTCAGCTGTACCGGGACGTCTGGCAGCAGTCCGCGCAGCTGCCGCGCCAGGACCTGCGCAACCGCAACGAGGTGCAGAAGCGGATCCTGGAACTGCGGCGCGCGTTCGATCTCGCCGGGCCCGGTACCGGCGCCCGGATCGTGCGGACCGGGCGGCTGCCGACCGCCCGGGGCGAGGAGAGCACCTACCGGCTTCAGCTGCGCACCGAGGAGCTGGACAGCGCCCTGTTCACGGAGCTGGTGGGGGGCGCGCTGCACGCGGCACCGGCCTCCGCCGTCCGGCTGCTGACGGAGGCCCTGCGGCTGTGGCAGGGCCGGCCGCTGGTCGAGGTGCACGGTGAGGAGTTCGCCGCCGTTCCCGTACGGCGGCTGACCCTGCTGCGTGAGGCGGCCCTGCGGGACCTGGTCGCGGGCCACACCGCGCTGGGCCGCTACGACCTCGCCCTGCCGGTGGCCGAGCAGGCGGCCCGGGAACGGCCCGACGACCCCGAGGCCGCCGCCACGCTGGCCCGGCTGCAGGCCCGGCTGAGGGAACGGCACGGCAACGAACTGCTGCGCCACACCCTGCGTGGGCTGCGGGTGGACGTCGTCGTGGTGCGCGGCGACCTGTTCGACCAGGAGGACGCCAATCTGGTCGTGGGGTTCTCCGACACCTTCGACACCTCCACCGACCAGGACGTCGTGATCAGCCGGGAGAGCGTGCAGGGCCAGCTGGTCGACCGTCTCTTCGCGGGCCGGCACCGGGTGCTGGACGACCATCTGCGCCGCGGCCTGAAGGAGTTCACCCCGCTGGCGACGGAGAGCGTCCGGGCGAAACGACGCGGCCGGCGCACCCGCTACCCGGTCGGCACGGCGGTGGCGGTCCCCGTCGGCAAACGGCGCGTCTTCGCCCTCGCCTACTCCCGGCTCGGCAACGACCTGCGCGCCCGGTCCGCGCCGGCGGACCTGCGGCTGAGCCTGGAGCGCCTGTGGCCGTCGGTCGCCCTGCACGGACTGTTCAAGCCGGTGGCGATACCGCTGATCGGCTCGGGACTGGCCCGGATCGTCGAACTCGACCACACCCAGCTGCTGCTGATGATCGTGGACACGTTCACCCGTAGTCTCCGTGACGACCCCGCCGTCTCCCCGGAGCTGCGGGTCGTCCTGCGGCCCGAGGAGCTGGAGAGGACCGACCTGTCGGCGGTCGAGGAGTTCCTGCGGGGCGTGGACGAACGGCTGTCCGGCCCGCTGGACGCGGGCGGGGCCGGTGCGGACGGCGTGCCCGTCCCCGGCGGCTGACCGCCCGGGGTGCGCGGCCGGGCGCGGTGGTGTCCTGGTCATGCCCCCAGGAAAGGACGCCGGCCGCTTCCGCCGACAGCCATCGCCCGCTTCCGGAACGCTTCCGGCCGTCCTGGTGAGAAGGGCGCCGCGGGGCCGTCGGCGACACCGGCGGCCCATTCTTTCCCCGCCAGGCGGCGGCGATCCTTCCCCCCGCACCGGCGGCAATCTTTCCCCGCCCCCGGCGGCAACGCTTCCCCGTCACCGTCCGGAATCGAGAGCCGCACGGCCGACGCTCGCGCCGCCGGTCGCTGCCGGGTGAGCGCTCACATCAGGGGCGTCAGGAGACCGCGACGGGGGGATCCACTCGTCGAGCACCTCCGCCGGCGCGGCCCGCCCCCGTCCTCCCGAGCACGCATGCCCGGACCCGCGCCCACGGGCCCGCCGCCGACCGAACCGTCCCGAAAGGGGGGGAGCCGTGTTGACCGCTGCCGTCGGTACGGGCGGGAGATCCCTCTGGTCCCACCCGGAGCTCGCGCTGCGCGCCGTCGTCGACGCCGCCGGCTCGGTCAGGCTGGGCACACCCGGCCAGGACCGGGCGTGCCCGCTCCCTCTCGTCGAGGTCACCGCCACCGGCCACGGACGCCTGTGGTCGGGAGAACGCCTCATCGAGACCGCCATCGGCGACCGCCTGGCCTGCCGCGGCCACGAGACGGTCCGCGACGGACGCCGGGAGCGTACGACGATCCGGCTGGCGGACACCGCGACCGGCCTCGCCGCCGACGTCATGCTGGAGACGGCGGCCGGAGCCGGTCACCTGCGCGCCCGGGCGCGCCTGGTCAACGAGGGCGGCACACCGCTGCGGCTGGAGAGCGTGACCACCCTGGCCCCTCGCGCTGTCCGCCCATCGCGGCCGCGGCCGCCACCGCGCGGGTCGTCACCGCGGATCGTGCGGGGGACGACCGGACACCCCTGCGGGACCCGGCCGCGCCCGATGCGCCCCGGGAGCCGTTCCTGCCCGTTCGGTCGGCCCGTCCTGCCCTCGGATACCTGGTCGCGGTCCCCGTCCATCGCGTAAGCAGGAAGGATCGCGTTCCGACTCCGGAAGAGGACCCGTGCACACCCGAGACAACGCCCGACACCCCGACCCCGGCAAGGAGCGGGCACCGGCCCGCACGCCCGCCGGAGGCGGCGCGCAGCTCCAGGGGTTACTCGCTCTCCAGGGCACCGCCGGAAACACGGCGGTGGTGCAGCTGCTCCGCCAGGCCGGGCACCCCTGGGCACAGGAACGGCACGAGCACGGCCCCGGTTGCGGGCACCCGGCCGGACCACCGTCCGTGCAGCGCTCCGCCGTGCACGAGGTCCTCCGCAGCGGCGGCCGGCCGCTCGACGACGCCACCCGCACCGACATGGAGGCACGCTTCGGCGCCGACTTCTCCGACGTCCGGATCCACGACGACGGCGCGGCGAGGGCGTCGGCGGGGGAGGTCGGGGCCCGCGCCTACACCTCCGGCAACCACATCGTCATCGGGGACGACGGCGCCGACCGGCACACCCTCGCCCACGAGCTGACCCATGTCGTCCAGCAGCGCCAGGGTCCCGTCGCCGGTACCGACAACGGAGCCGGACTGAAGATCTCCGACCCTTCCGACCGGTTCGAACGGGAGGCGGAGGCCAACGCGGGGCGGGTGCTGCAGGGTCCGGCGCCGCTGCAACGGCGGTCGTCGGACCGGACGGCGCGGCAACCCGGCGCCACCCACACGCCCTCGGTCCAGCGGATGCCGTCCGAACAGACGGCCGCGGAGCCTCCCGTGGCGATCATCCAGCCGGGCTACGCCTCCGGGGACCAGTTCGCCGTCGCCGCCATGCTGATGCACGACCCGGCGCGGCACGTCTACCTCACCTTCCCCCCGGGCGAGAGCAGGCCGGCCGAGAACATCGAGAGGTTCTACCTCGAGTCCGGCATCACGCGGGAGCGGATCCACCTGGTCGAGGTCGGCGCGTCGGTGACCGCGAAGAACGCGGTGGGCGCGCGGTACAAGGAGGACTTCAAGGAGCTGGGCGCGGACCGTATGTCCGGGGCGGCGCTCGGCAAGAAGTTCATCGCCGTGGGCGACGCGACGAAGTACGTGGGCGAGCAGTTCAGCGAGGACATGCGCGGGGACGTGCGGGCCGGCTGGGGGCTGGACCGGGACCGCGCGGCCGGGCACGCCAAGGACGCGCAGGTCGAGGCGTGGCTGGCGGGGAAGGGAGTGGACGCCAAGGGCAAGACGATCGCGGTGCTGTGGTCCAGGTTCAGCGGCAAGAAGGGCGAGGTCCACATCGAGCACGACTCCAGCTACGTCGGCATGGCCCAGATCATCGCCGGGCTCGGCGGCGTGGACACGGTGCTGATCGTCGGCGACGCCGCGCCGAAGTCCCAGCCGCAGCGCAAGTACCGGTCGGTCGCGGGCAGTTACGGCAACGAGGACCAGGCGGAGCCCGGGCACGAGGTGCGGGTGCCGCAGTTCGACGCCAAGGTGGTCGACCTCACCGAGTTCTGGAAGGACCCGGCGGTCAAGGACTGGGGCGGTGACACCCGCACCGGCCAGTTCCTGGTCTTCGACTACCTGAACCGCAGCGGAGTCACCCGCCACCTGGGGTTCCGCAGCGGCAATCTCGAGGCGATGGCCCTCATGGGGTTCACCGTCCGGTACATGGAGGAGCCGGACAGCGCCATCGGCGGCAGCCGCATGGAGGCGTGGCACGCGGTCGAGGGCACGGACCGGACGAAGGGCGGCGCGATGGCGCCGGGATACGAACGTCTCCGGGTCAGCGCGCCGCCGACCCGCTCCGGCAAGTACCAGAAGTCGCTGCCGCTCAGCGATCAGACAGGCGCGCAGAAGCACGCCGACTGGCACCAGGGGGAGAAGGCGCAGTACGCGGACCTGAAGAGGACGGGCCCGAACGGCGGCTCCCTGCCCAAGGGCTTCGCCGAGGAGGACCTCGCGAACATCGACGCCTATCTGGTCAGCGGACGGAGCGAGGAAGGACTCGCGCCCGAGCTGACCGGCGCCGTCAAAAAGCTCGCCCGTGACTTCGTCACCGCCGAGCAGCGGCTTCTCACCGCCGCGGAGGAGGCGAGGAAGGCGAGGGCCGCCGCCGACAAGGCGGAGGCGGACCCCGGCAAGAAGGAGAGCGTGAAGGCCTCCCAGCGCAAGAAGGCGAACGACCTGACAGACGAGGAGGCGGCCGTCAGGGCCGTGTCCGAAAAGGTCATGGAAGACGCACGGCAGACGTTCCGCGAACTGTGCGCCCAGCACGGCCTGGTCGCCGGTCTGCGGGCGCGCAACCTCTACGCCTCGGCCATCGCCCACCGGCTCACACCCGAAGCCCCAAAGTGAGCCGGCCCGCCGGCGCCGGGCGCGGGCCCTACTCCACGGCCCGCAGCGCGGCCCAGGTGTCCCGGCCCACGACGCCGTCCACGCCCAGCCCCTCGTCGTGCTGGAAGCTCCGTACGGCGGAGTCCGTGCCGGGTCCGAACCGGCCGTCCACGCCGCCGTCCCCCACGGGGTAGCCGCGCTGCGTCAGCATGCACTGCACCTGTGACACGCGCTTGCCGCTGTCGCCCTGTCGGGTGCGGCCGCTGCCGTCGTAGTGGGTGCATTCGGAGATCCACGGCGGGGCGGCCGGTGCGGAGGAGGGGCTGTCGGGAGAGGTGGGGGCCGGGGTGCCGGAGGCGCCGGGGGCCGGGAGGTCCGTGCGGTCGCCGCCGGTGGCGGAGCCGGACGGTTCCGGGTCCGGCTCCCGGACCGAGATCTCACCGGCGGCGCCGTCGGGGCCGGTGGCGCCGCGGTCGGCGCCGCCCTCGGCGGCCGGGGCACCGGGGACCGGCGTGAGGGAGGCGTCGTCGGGTACGGCGCCGGTGGTGGACGTCGTCCCGGGTGCCGGGGAGTGGGCCGAGGCGGGGGCGTCCTGGCGGGTGAGGACGGAGACGGCCGCCACCACCGTGCACAGGGCGAGGGCCGCGGCCGCGGCGAGGAGGGGCTTCCGCCGGGACCAGGGGCGGCGTAACCGTCCGGGGGGCGCGGCCGCCACGGGGCTGCCGGAGGTGTCCACCGGCGAGGCGGGGCTGTCCGCCGGTGGGGCGGGGGTGTCCGCCGGTGGGGCGGGGGTGTCCGTGGTGACAGGGAGGCGGTACAGGGTCTCGTACGCCTGCCCGCGGGCCCGCACCCTGGCGCCCAGCGGCTCGGGCCAGCCCAGCGGCTCGGGCCGGTCGGGGGCGGCGGTCGCGGTGTGGGTCCCGGCCGTTTCGGCCAGGGCCCGGGGAGTGGGACGCTCGGACGGGTCCTTGGCCAGGCAGGCGGAGAGCAGGGAGCCGAGGACCGGGTCCGTCGCGGTGATCTCGCCGAGCAGCTCCGGGTGGGGTTCCTCGAACGCCACCCGGTGCATCACGTCGACACCCGTGCCGTCACCGAACGGCGCCCGGCCCGTCGCCGCGTAGACCAGTGTCCCGGCGAGCGAGAACACGTCGGAGGCCGTGTCGGAGTGGCCCGTCCGCAGGTGTTCCGGCGACATGTACGCCGGGGTGCCCACCCGGTTGCCGGTGCCGGTGATGGCGCTGGAGTCCACGGCCTTGGAGATGCCGAAGTCGATGACGTGCGCGCCCCGCACGGAGAGCAGGACGTTGGAGGGCTTCAGGTCCCGGTGCACGATTCCCGCGTCGGACAGCGCGGCCAGCGCCCGGGCCAGTTCCGCCGTCAGCCGCCAGAGCGCGGCCGGGCCGAGGGTGCCGTCCTCGCGTACGGCTTCCGCGAGGTCGAGGCCGGGGAGGTACTCGGTGGCCATCCACAGCAGTTCGTCCCGGAAGCCCGTCCCGCACAGTCGCGGCGTGTGCGGTGTGCGCAGCCGGGCGTGGACCGACGCCTCCCGTTCGAACCGGCGCCGGAAGCGGGGATCCTCCGCGTACTCCGGCCTGATCACCTTCAGCGCGACCAGGCCGGGGCTGCTGTCCACCGGACGGGCGAGGTAGACCCGGCCCATGCCGCCGCTGCCCAGGACACCCAGCGGCACGTAGGGGCCGACCAGGTCCGGGTCGCCGGGCCGCAGGGGTGCGGCGCCGGCCTGCCGGAGGGCGGCCGCCGCGCTCGTCGTCGAGTCCGGTGACCCCGGCGTCTGTTCTGTCACTGATCCCCCGAAGTGATGTTCTGCGTACGCCAGTTCGCCCTCAAGAGAAGACGAGGCTAGCCCAGCCCCGGCGTGCGGTCAGGGATTCCCCGACTTCAGCCGGGACCGGGCCGCCCCCGGACCGGAGCGGGTCAGGGACGGACGGCCGTGCCGCGTCCCCACGCCCAGGCGAGGCGGTCGGCGCCGGACCGGTTGGTGGTGGCCAGCCAGGGGCGGGCCGGGTGGCCGACGAGCTTGTGCAGCGAGTACATGTCGTCGGTGCGCAGGCCCGGCCAGTACTCCGAGCCCGTCTTCAGCTCGCGGAAGGTGCCGGTGACGGCCTGGCCGAAGTGGACGGCGCGGCCTGGGCGGGGCTGCCGGCGAGGGTGGTGGTGTCCGCCCCGGCGATCAGGAGCGCCACGGTGGTGGCGCGGAGGCGGGGGAGCGGCGGCGGGTTCCGGCGGGGGTTTCGCGCATGGCCTGGCCTTTCGGGGATCCTCTTGTTCGCGCGGACATAACCGACCTCTCGGTCTGATGTTTACGTAAACATCGCGGCGCCGGAATCGTGGCACCCGCCACAGTGATCGTCAAGGTGCCCCCCCGCGCCAGACGTCGCCCGGGTCGGCGGGCGGCACGCCACGCGGCGGCGGCCGGCCGGGGGGCACCGCGGGCGCGCCCGGCGCGACCTGGGCCCTCGGGGGGCGGAGGGAGGGGAGGGGAGGGGGATCCCCAGGTGGAGATCGGGTGGAGCGTCAGCGGCTCGGGTGGAGATCGGGTCGCGCCTCGAACGGCTCAGGTGGAGATCGGGTCCAGTGTCAGCGGCGCGATCCTGCCCTCCAGCATCGCGCCGATGCCCTGCGCGGCGCAGATGTCGGGGCGTTCGGCGATGTGCACCGGCATGCCGGTGGCCTGCCGCAGCATCTGGTCGAAGCCGGGGAGCAACGCGGAGCCGCCGACCATCATGATCCCCCGGTCGGCGAGATCGGCCACCAGGTCGGGCGGGCAGTCCCGCAGGACCCGGCCGATGCCGTCGAGCACCGCGGTCAGCGGCGTCTCGATCGCGTCCCGTACGGCCGCGGTGTCGACCTGCACGGAACGGGCGAGGCCGGTGGCGACGTCCCGGCCGTGGATCTCCGTGGAGGCCGGGCCCTGCGCGGTGAGGCCGTTGCCGGAGAGGGCGAGCTGGAGCGGCCGTACGGACTGGCTCGGCAGCATCAGCTCGTGTTCGTGGCGCAGGTGCTGGACGATCGCGTGGTCCACCGCCTCGCCGCCGACGGGAACGCGCTCGGCGGTCACGATCGACCCGAGGGAGAGGACGGCGACCTGGGTCGCGGCCGCGCCGCACACCATGATCATGGTGGCCTCGGGCCGTTCGACGGGCAGTCCGCAGCCGACGGCGGCCGCGATGAGCGTGTCGACCAGCTCCACCCGCCGGGCGCCCAGTCCGACCAAAGTCTCGACCGCCGCGCGCTGCGCCAGCGGATCGGCGTCGTGCGGGGTGCAGGCGGCGCCGCGCAGGAACGGCTTGCGGCGCAGCTGGCGGCGGATCTTGTCGCCGAGCAGATGCCGCAGCATGCGCTGGGCCATCTCGATGTCGACGACCGTGCCGCCGGAGACCGGACGGACGACGCGGATGTAGTGGGGGGTGCGGCCCGTCATCTTCTCGGCGAGCTCGCCGACCGCGATCAGCGCGCCGGTCCGGGTGTTCACGGCGGCGGCGGACGGCTGGTCGACGACGAGCCCGGCCCCCTTCACGTACACCCGCGTGCGCGCCGCACCCAGGTCGACGGCGAAGTGGCAGCGGCGCAACTGCTCCAGACTGGCGGTCATGGCGGGTCCTCCCGAGAGCGCAGAGCGTGGCGACCGCCGGGCCGGCGGGCCTTCGTGCGTGGGGCCGCCGGGCGGTGGCCTCCTTCGCATCGTGCGGGGCCGGGAGGGCGGGCGCCCGCTGGAAGGGTCCGGGCGGGGAGCCGCCAAATGGGGGTTTTATCCCTTTTATCTGAGGTAAGTGACGGGGGAAAGCGCTCCGAGGTGCTAGTGCGTCGACCGCGAACGGCCGGGCGGAGGCGTGGTGATCTCGGTTTCCGGTCATGCGCAGGTCTCCGCCGTCTGCTGCTGGGAGAAACCTGCGAGGGCCGGGCCGGTACGCGCCCGTCGGCTGACGGACGAGGAGCGACGCACTCGGCTGCGCATCGTGCGGCGGGGTGTCCGCGCGTGCTGGTGTCACCTGCTGGAGGGCCGCGCCCGCTTCCGCACACGGAAGCGGAGCATCGTGACGGCGCCCGACTGGGTGTTGCTGAAAGGTTCCAGGTCGATCCTGCCGAGGCCGGGGGGAGAGAAGCGGACACCGTCACCGAGCAGCACCGGCAGGACGTACACCAGGATCTCGTCGACGAGCCCGCGCCGCAGGCACTGGGCGGCCACGTCGGCACCGAGGATCTCCAGGTTCTTGCCGCCCGCGGCGCTGCGTGCCGTGGCAACGGCTTCCTCGATGCCGCAGGTGAGGAACGTGACGGTGGGGTCCGGCTCGTCGGGAGGCTCGTGGGTGAGGACGAACTGTGCTCCCCCGTCGTAGGCGGTGTCCTGGTCGGCCATCCGCTTGGCGACCTCGTACGTGCCCCGGCCGATGAGCATGGCGCCCGTGGCCGCCATGACCTCCGGGGACGCGTCCGCGGTCAGGTACTCGAAGATCCAGTCCATCGCGTGGCCAGGACCGGCGATGAACCCGTCCAGCGACATCGCCCTGTTCACGACCACTCTGCCGGTGCCGATGCCCACATCGCTCATGCGTCTTCTCCAAGGATTCCGCAGGCCGCAGCCCGCATCATAGTTCGGCCGGTGGGGAGGGCGACGGCGGAAAGGGCGCGTGTATCCGCGGTGGCCCGACACGGACAACCGGTACCCGGAGGTGCGCCGGAGCAAGGAGGTGCTCCGGGCGGGTGCGGGGCCGCGGCGGTCGTCGCCCTCGCGGTGGCCGTCGGTCACAGGGCGCGGGCCGCCTCCAGCACCGGGGCGAGCGAGCGTACGGTCACCTCGCATCCCGCTGCCCGCAGCTCCTGCTCGACGGTCGGATTGCGGGCGAGGCCGATGAACCGCAGGCCGATCCGCTGGGCGGCGGTCAGCTCCGCCACCGAGGAGCCGATCAGCACGCCCGTGGAGGCGGGGACGCCCGGGTCGCGCAGGGCCCGCCGCAGGCAGTCCGGGTGCGGGGTGAGGAGGGTCAGGTCCTCGCCCCGGCCGTACATCCCGGCCAGAGGCAGCCGGTACGGCTCGAGATACCGCCGGACGGCCTCCTCGCACACGTCCGCCACCACGGCCACCCGCCGCCCCGCCGCGTACAGCGCGCGCGCCAGGGCGACGGAGTTGTGCGTGGTCGGCGCGTTCGGCAGGGCCCGCAGCTCCAGCGCGTCGAGCCGGTCCCGCAGGAAGGGCCCGAGCGGGTCGCGGGCGAAGACGCGCAGCACGTCCAGGGGATGCACGACCGACTCCCGGGCCGCCGCCACCGCCAGGGGGCGGCCGGTCAGCGCGTCCTGCGGATCGCGGTGCTCGGCGGCGAGCGCCAGCAGCTCCAGGGCCGCCTGGCGCCCGGTCGTCGCCGTGAACAGGCGGGTGAGGGGCCCGTCGAAGCCGAGCAGTACGGTCTCGGCCGCACCGAGCAGACCGGCCGGCGTCGGCGGCCGGCTTCCGGTGGAGCCGTCGGCCGTGACCGGCGCCCACTCCGGTGCCAGCCGCACCTCGCAGGTCACCGTGAGTCCCGGCACCGGCCACTTGCCCAGCTGGGTGTTGACCGCGCGCTGCGCACCGGCCGCCCGGCGCAGGGAGTGGCGGCGGGTGACGCGGGGCGCGGTCTCCAGCAGGTGGGCGACGAGCCGGTCGCGGACGCGGGCGGTGTCGGAGCGGACGAAGGCCACCGGATCGGCGACCCGCCAGGTCAGGTCGGCGACGGCCGTGAAGTCGCCCTTGCCCGAACTCGGCAGGGACAGCCGGTGGACGGCGTGGTGCGGGGTGAGGTCGACCTCGTAGTACGTCGTCAGCCGGGGCGGGCGTCCGCCGTGCGGCTGGGCCGGGTCGAGGAGGGTGAGCGGGCCGTCGGCCCGCGTGTGCACGACGGCGGTGCGGCCCGGCGCCGGTATGCCCAGTTCCCCCAGGTCCCGGGTGATGAACGGGCCCCGCACGAGGTCCCGCTCCTCGTCCCCGGCGCGGGGCTCGCCCAGCGGGCAGTACCAGGCGACCGGCGGGGCGTCCGGGGCGCCGCCGTGCAGCGGGCGGAAGCGGTGCGGGCCGGAGGCGGCGGAGCTGTCGGCGAAGGCCTCGTAGAGGGCGGGCGGGACGAGGATCAGGACGGGGGCCGTCCCCTCGGGGGGCTCGGTGGCCTCCGGGCCGTCGCCGTGCTGGAACGTGACCCGCAGGCGCGGCGGTTCGGCCAGGTCGGAGAGGGGACCGGGGAGCCAGCGCAGGGCGGCGGCGAGCACGGGGAGGAGGTAGGCGCCGGGGTCGATCCGGACGTGGTACCCGTCGGGGCGTACCAGTACCTCGTACTGCTGGGGGGTGAGGTCGCCCCGGTCGAGGATCTGGTGCACCGCGTACTCGAGGCGGATGCGGGCCTCGGGACGGGTGCCGAGGTCGGTGTCGGTGCGGAAGAGGAGGGTGGGGCGGGCCGGGGGCGGGGTGGCGTGGTCCGTCCGGGGGGTGCCGGTCCGTGGGCCGCGCGGCTCGTCGTGGCGCGTGCCCTCCCCGAGGAGGCGCCCCGGTCGCTCCGGCGGGGGCAGGTCAAGGAGCCGTTCGACACCCCGCTGCTGGGCCTCGCGCGCGTCGGACGTCAGGTCGGCGACGGCGGCGTCGAGCTCCTCGGTGAGTTCCTCCGGCAGGGACAGCCCCGAGAAGGGGAGCGCGAGCTGCTGCATGCCCGAGTCGCCGGTCCCCCGCTGCATCGTGCGGACGAGGAGCGCCAGGTCCCGCAGGTCCTCCGCTCGGCTTCCGGTTCCGGCCCGGACGACGTCGAGACAGGTCAGGACCGGTCCACGGGCGGAGACGATCACCTGTGACGCGTTCAGGCCGCCGGCCGGCCTGCCCTGTGCGTGCAGGGCGGACAGGGCCGCGGCGAGCCCGCGGACGAGGGAGACGAGCTCGGCCGGGGGCAGGCCGTGCGGGGCGGTCCGCAGGCGGTGGAGCAGGCTCCGGCCGTCGACGAACGCGCGCACCAGGTAGGGGACGCCGTCCTCGAATCCGTAGTCCTCGACCGCCGCGATGCCCGGGTGGTCGACCAGGCTGAGATCGTGCGCGATGCGGGTGAAGCCGCGGTGGAGCCACTCGGGCGGGCGGGGGTACATGCGCACGAGGACCGTCGCCCCGTCTGCCCGCGTGTCCTCCGCCAGCCAGTCGCCGTCGGCCGGGCCCGACCTCCTGACCAGGCGGTACCGGCCGCCGAGCAGCCGCCCGTCCGCTTCCTGGACGCCGGACAGCCGTCGGACGCTCTCCGGGCTGATCGTCGCGAACGCCGGACCGCTGTCCCGGCCGTCGCCGTCGCCCGCCCGGGCGCGGAACTCACCGGCCGCGAGGCCCGCGCGTTCGTCGATCAGTGCGCCCACCCGCTCCAGGAACTCACGGGTGCGGCCCCGTGCCGTCCGGGGCAGGGTGCGCAGCAGGAGGTCGCGGACGCCGGGGCGGAACGCGTACGAGCCGGGTGGGCCGGGGACGGCCGTGAGCATGCCGCTGAGGATCACCTCGGCCAGGTGCTGCGGGCGGGGGTCGCGGTCCACGGCGCGTTGCACCAGGCGCATCACCGGGACGGAGGGCTGGGCCAGCGCCAGGTGACCGGCGAGACGGAAGGCCTGCGGGGAGGCGGTGGCGCGGAAGCGCAGGACCAGGTCCCGGGCGGAGAGGGACGCGGGATCGGGGGCCGTGCCGGCCGGCGGCGGCGGGGCCGGCCGCGGGGGCAGCCAGGCCGCCGAGCCCGGGGTCCGCGCGCCTCCGGGAGCGGCCAGCAGGGCCGCCCAGTGGGCGAGCCAGGGGGCGCCCGGTTCCAGGACGGGCAGGGGGACGGCGGCGGGGGGCGGCGGGGCGGCGTCCGGAGCGTAGGGGGTGAAGGTGAGGGCCGTGAGCGGGGCCGCCGCGGAGGGGGACGACAGCACGCCCGGTTCGGCCGGCAGGGCCGTGGTCGGCCACAGGTGTTCCGGCAGGGGCTGGACGACGGCCAGCGGCATCCGGGCCGCCCAGTGCCGCAGGACGCCGTACCAGCGGTCGCCCGCCGGGCCGGGGCGCCACTGCGGGCCCATGCAGTCGCTGACGACCAGCGTGACGGTCCGGCCGTCCGCCGGGTCGGGGACGTGCCGGGCGCGGCCGTCGGGCCCCGCCGGGTGCAGGGTGACCGTGCGGAAGATGCCCGACTGGGCGAGGACGGTGTGCAGTTCGCGGACGAGGGGCCGCCAGACCGGCATGGTGGGGCCGGTGTCGTGCACGAGGGTGAGGCGCAGCCAGCGGTCGCGCGCCGGGCGCAGGACGGGCAGCCAGACGTCCGGATGGGCGCCGAGCCGGGCGATGCGGTCCGCCGTGGCCCGCTCGTCCAGGAGCCGGGCGCGCGCCGACGGCACCGTCCGCTTCAGCGGGCGCAGGGCGCGCTGGAGGGCCAGGGGGCGGGGGAGCATCGGGGGCGCGGGGGCCAGCAGGGGTGTGCCGCCGCCCGGCCCCGGCTCACCGGACGACGGGGACGACGGGGGCGCCGGTGGGGGGAGGTGGAGGGGGACGCGGTCGGTGGACGGGGCCGGCGGGGACGGCTCGGCCGCGGGCTTCAGGGTGGCGGGACCGTCGCCGTGCCGCGTCCCGGCGATGGGGGCCGAGGGGGGATCCGGCGCCCGGTCGGGGCCGGCCGGGCGGGCGGGCGCCGTCGCCCCGTCCGCCTCCCGCCGCTCCTCCGCCTCCCGCCGCTCCTCCTCCAGCTGCCGGGCCAGCCAGAGCACTTCCGCCAGCTCCAGCGGGGTGGGCGGGGTCCGGCCGGCGGCGGTCAGGAGCGCGGCCAGCCTGCTGACGGCCGTGCCGCCGCCGTCCGGTGTCCCCTCAGAATCCATCGCCGTCCGCCGTGGCGCTCAGGTACGGCATCAGCTCGTCCGCGAGGGCGTCGCGGGACTGCGCGTCCAGGCCGGCGACGCCGGTGAGGTAGAGGGCGTTGAGGAGCTGGTCGGTGGCGAGTTCGCCGTCGGCGGCACGGGCGAGGAAGCGGCCGATCAGGTGGTCCGCCTCGGCGGGCGGGGTGTCGAGGTGGGCGCGGACGATCTCGGTGAGCTGCTCGCGGTCGGGGCGGCGCAGCTTGAGACGGACGCAGCGGCGCAGGAAGGCGGGCGGGAACTCGCGCTCGCCGTTGCTGGTCATCACCACGAAGGGGAAGGCACGGCAGCGGACCCGGCCGCGGGCGACGGTCACCGGGGCGTCCGTGCCGTCGGCGAGGACCCGGGCGGTGCCGCCGTCGCCCGAGGGGCGGGCGGCGCGCATCAGTTCGGGGATCTCGTACTGGCCCTCCTCCAGCACGTTCAGCAGGTCGTTGGGCAGGTCGAGGTCGCTCTTGTCGATCTCGTCGACCAGCAGGACGCGGGGACGCTCGTAGGGGAGCAGGGCCGTGCCGAGGGGACCGAGACGCAGATGGTCCTCGACGCCGCCGCCTTCCGGGGCGCCGTGCCCGGGGACGCCTTGCTCGGGCACGCCCCGTGCGGACGCGGCCGCGGGCCCGCCCCGCGCGGTGACGCCCTGCGCCGGGACGCCGTCCCCCGCCCGCCACGCCGCCTGCCGGGCCGCGTACAGCCGGGACAGCGGGTCGTACTGGTAGAGGCCGTCGGCCAGGGTGGAACGGCTGGTGATGTTCCAGCGCAGGACCGGCCCCAGCCGCAGCTCGCGCGCCACCGCGTACGCCAGGGAGGACTTGCCGGTGCCGGGCGGGCCGGTGACCAGCAGGGGGCGGCGCAGGACGAGCGCTGCGTTGACGAGCTGGACGCTCTCGGGGCTCGCCACGTAGGTGCGGGCGCGGTGCACGCGGTCGGGGGAGACGGCCGCCTCGTCCTCGCCGTCCCGGGGCGGACGCAGGACGGGCTCGCCGTCGAACGCCCGCCAGGGCGGCGGGTCGGGCAGCCGGTCGATGCCGTCGTGCGGCTGGCTGTTGCCGGTGTAGACGGACCAGTGCGGCATGGGGGATCTCTCCGTGCGACGAACTCGGGTGCGGGCGGGCCTGGTGCGGGGGCGGACGAGAGGTGACGGGTCGCGGGCCGGGGCCGGGTCAGGCCACGGGGGACCGGGCGTGCGCGGGGGCGTCGCCGTGCGGGTCGGTGAAGACGCGCGGGTCGTCCCACAGCAGCTGGATGTCCCGCGCCCAGTGGCCGTCCTCGGCATCGGCCTCCTCGCGCAGGGCCAGGACGCGGCGCGGCAGTTCGGCGGGCGGGACGCCGGACACGACCGCGTCGAGCTCGTCCAGGAACGTCTTGCCCGCGCAGCCGTCGCCGCCCGCGCAGGGTTCCTCCGGGCCGCTGTCGCAGCCGCCCCGGGACCACACGACCACCGGGGCGGGCGCGGTGAGCGAGGTGTCGAAGTGGGCGCGGGTGCGGGCCGCGGCAGGGGCGGTGGCGAAACCGGCGAGACAGGCGTCGGGCTTGCGCAGCCGCACCCGCAGCCGGGCGGGTTCCTCGGCGCCGCCGCACTCGACGCGGTGCACGCGCGCCCCCGGCAGCGAGTCGAGCCGGTTCCACACGCGGGTCAGCTGGTGCCGGGCGCCGGCCCTGCGGCGCGCCTGGTCGGTGACGACCAGCGGGTACACACAGCCGAGCGGGGTGTCGTCGTCGGGTGCGCTCGCCCAGCGGTCGACGGGCAGGTCGATCCAGTCGCGGGGCAGCGCGAACGCGATCAACTCGTCGGAGCCCGGCGTCAGATGGCCGAAGGCGGCCTCGATACGGTCCTGGACGTACGCGGACAACCGGGCCCGCGGGACGGTGTCGGAGCCGACCGGATGCCGCCGCCCCCCGCTGTACGCGGACACCTCGACGAGGACCTGCCCGTCGCCCGCGCCGCTGTGCTGGAGGTCGACGAGGATGGGCGACCAGTCGGGGGCGGCGGGCGTCCCGACGGGCGCCCGGAACAGGGCCTCGACGTGTGAGGTGAAGCGGGCGACGGTGCCGGCCGCGTCCTCCCCGTCGATCTCGCACAGCACGAACAGGGCGGCCGAGCGCAGCGAGTCGAACCCCTCCTCCGGCGGCTCCGGGTCGAAGGGGCCGGCGGCGGCCCGGTAGAGCCGTACGGGGTCGCACTCCAGGCCGGCGCGCACGGCCCGCTCGACCAGCTCGCGCAGCCGGGCGCGGTCGGCGGTGCGGTGGTCGGAGGTGGGGACGAGCCCCGTGAGGCCGGGCCAGTAGCGGGCCATGACCTCGGTGGGCATCATCCGCCCGTTGCGCACTCCCTGCGCCCCGGCCGCCGCCGTGACCATGCCGACGACCTCGCCGGTGTCGACGAGGGCGACCGCGGCACCGCTGAACCCGGGGGCGAGCGGCTGCCCGCCGGGCGCCCACGCCTCCAGCTGGATCCACTCCCGTCGCAGCAACTGCGGTGCGGTGATGCGGTATTCGGCGAGCGTGCCCTCGTCGAAGCCGAGCGGGAAGCCGTACACGACGAGCTTGCGCGGTTGCCGGCCGTGTGCCGCGCCGACGGGCGCGAGCGCGGCCGGCTCGATCGGGACCTCGTCCGCCAGTTCCAGTACGGCGAGGTCACCGAGGTCGGTGGTGCCGCCGGCCCAGCCGCCGTCGGCGACGACCCTCGCCGGGACGGGGGCTGAGCCGGGGCGCTCGGTGAAGGTCACCGTCAACGCGTCGGCCGGGCCCTCGTGCACCACGTGCGCGCAGGTCAGGACCTTGCGCGGGGTCACCAGGAAGCCCGCTCCGACGACCTGGCCGGCGCATTCGATCCGGGCGTGCCACTCGGCGCTCCTCATGAGGCGGCGGACGGCTCCGGCGGGGCCGCGGACGGCTCCGGCCGGCCGGGGGAGGAGGGGGACCAGGTCAGCCTGACCACGAGATGGCCCTCCGCCGTGCCCTTGGCGATGATCGCGCCCGTCTCGGCCGCCAGCTTCACGCCGAACTCGATCTCCACCCCGTCGGGCCGCAGCGCGCCGTCCCGGAACACCCGCAGCGCGGACTCCGCGGCCGAGCGCACGCCCTCCAGGGCACCCTCGAACGTGCGGGCGGCCTGGACCGTGCCGTCGCCCCGGGCCACGAGACGGGATCCGGGCCGCTGTTCCTCGACGGCCTCGACGGCGACCACGGCACCGTCGTCCGTCCTGAACTCCACCAGTCCTGCCACGGCGCCCCCGTCGTCCCCGTCGTGCCTGTCCGTGCGTGTCCCGCGCGTCGATGCCCGTCGTACCGTCCTACTGCGGCTCTGAGCACCGTCATTGTTACGGACGGTACGTGAGGTTGTCCTGTTTCCGACCCCGGTGACGGCCGACGACGACGGAAACCGGCCACCTCACGGCCCGTCCGTCCGGATCAGCCCCAGCTCCGCCAGATCCTGGGGGCGGACGCGGAGTTGGTTCGCCGTCGCCTCGACCTCCTCCGGGGGCCGTTTGAGGATCGCCGCGGCCGACTCCGGAGCGATGACCGAGAAGTAGCTGTCCGGGGTGGCCCAGGTGCGCCCCGGCGCGGCCAGCGCCAGTGCCCCGCCGGAGCCGCCCTCGCCGATCACCAGCGTGGTGACCGGCGTACGCGCGGTGGCGACCGCGCCGAACAGCTCGGCGATCGCCGCGCCCGCCCCCTGCCGTTCCGCCTCGGCGTCGTTGGCCGCGCCCGGGGTGTCGACCAGGGTCAGCACCGGGATGCCGAGCCGGTCCGCGAGCCGGATCAGCCGGGTGGCGGTGCGGTACCCGGCGGGCCGGGTCGCGGCACCCGTCTGGGCGGCGTACGCGACCGTACGGCCCTCGTGCTCGCCGAAGCCGCAGAGCATGCCGTCCGGATCGGCGCCACCGCAGCGGTCGCCGCGTATCGCGACCCGGTCGGTGAAGTAGGCGTCCAGGTAACGGCCGGCGCGCGGGCGTTCCGGCGCGCGGGCGCGCCGGACGGCGTCCCATCCCGAGGCCGGCAGGTCCCTCGCCCCGAGGGCCCGCGGCACGGGCGCCGGTTCGTCCGACGGCGCGGTCAGCAGCCGCAGCCACCGCCCCAGCGTCTCCCGCAGCCGCTCCGGCGCCACGACCGCGTCCGCCGACCCCGCCGCGACCTGCGCCTCGGCCGTGTAGGCCGCCGGGTCGGCGTCCGCCGGCCGCACCCGCGACCCCGCGAAGCCGACCTGGACGCCCGGCAGCGCGAGGATGACGTCGGCGCCCGCGCCCAGGGTGGCCCAGCCGCCGCCGGTCGTGGGGTCCCGCACCACGGCGATCTGCGGCAGCCCCGCCTCCCGGGTGAGCGCCGACTGCCGGGCCACCCGCTGGAGCTGGGTGAGGGCGAGCATGCCCTCCTGCATCCGGCTGCCGCCGGTGGCGACGAGAGGGACGACGGGGAGCCGGTGTGCACGGGCGTAGGTGTACGCGGCTTCCAGTCGGTCGCCGGTGCGCTCGCCCAGCGAACCGCCCAGGAAGCCGAACTCGAACGCGATCAGCACCGCCCGGGTGCCCTCGACGCTCGCGGTGCCGCAGACCACGGACTCCGACTCGCCGGTGCGTTCGGTGGCACGGGCGCGGGAGTCGTCGTAGCCCGGCCAGGCGAGCGGGCCGTCGGGCACCGGATCCCGGTCGGGGTGGGGGAGTTCGGTGAACGCGTCGGAGACGAGCGCGACGACCTCCCGCGCGCCGAGCCGCAGGGCGCCGCTCACGAGGCCAGCGCCCGCTTCATGATCTTCCCCATGTCGTTGCGGGGCAGCGCGTCGAGGTACCGCACGACCCGGGGCCGCTTGTGCGGAGCGAGCCGCCGCGCGACATGGTCCGCCAGCTCCATCTCGCCGGGCGGTTCCTGGGGGTCCAGCGGCACCACCCACGCCACGATCCGCTCCCCGAGGTCCGGGTCCGGCTCTCCGGTGACGGCGGCCTCGCGCACCCCCGGATGCTCCAGCAGCGCGTTCTCGATCTCACCGGCGCCGATCTTGTACCCGCCGCTCTTGATCAGGTCGGTGGCCTTGCGCCCCACGATCCGGACGTAACCGTCCGGCTCGCGCACCGCCATGTCACCGGTCCGGAACCAGCCGTCGGTGGTGAAGGCGGCCTCGGTCGCGTCGGGCCGGTTGAGGTACTCGGTGAACAGGTTCGGCCCGCGCACCTGGATCTCCCCCACGGTCTCCCCGTCGTACGCGGTGATCGGCGTCCCGTCCTCCTCCACCAGCCGCAGGTCCACGCCCGGCAGGGGCACGCCCACCGTCCCCGCCCTGCGTTCCCCGTCGGCGCGCACGCTGGTGTTCATCAGCGTCTCGGTCATGCCGTACCGCTCGATCACCCGCTGCCCGGTCGCGGCCGTGATCCGCTCGTGGTCGTGCACGGGCAGCGCCGCGGAGCCGGAGACGAGCAGCCGGGCCCCGCCGAGCGCCCTGGCCAGCCCCGGGTCGTCGGGGAGGGTCTGGGCGATCCGGTGGTACATCGTGGGGACGCCGAAGAGCATGGTCGCGCCGCCGTCCAGCTCGCGCGCCACGCCCTCGGTGCTGAACCGGCCCAGGTGCCGCACGGATCCGCCGCGCCGCAGCGGGCCCAGGACGCCCAGCACCAGCCCGTGCACATGGAACAGCGGCAGCCCGTGCACCAGCACGTCGTCCCCGGTCCACTGCCAGGCGTCGGAGAGCGCGTCCAGGGTCGCGGCGATCGCCCGCCGGGGGATGACCGCGCCCTTGGGCGGGCCGGTGGTGCCGGAGGTGTAGACGACGAGGGCGGGAGCCTCGGCGGAGGCCCGGTGGCCGGGGGCGGCGGGGCCGGTGCCGTGCACGTCGACGTCGACCCGTTCCAGAGCCGCCACCGGCGCCGGGAGCGCGGCGCCCGGAGCGGCCAGCACCAGCGCGGGCGCGCTGTCGGCGAGGATGTGCCCGAGTTCCTTCTCCCCGGACTTCGGGTTGAGCGGTACGGCGGCGACACCCGCCTCGAGCGCCGCCACGACGGCCACGGCGGTCTCCAGCTCCGGTGTCGCCCAGACGGCGACCCGGGCGTGGCCCGCGACGCGGCCCGCGAGCGCGCCGGCCGCGGCGGCGAGTTCCGCGTACGTCAGGGACCGCTCACCGAACCGCAGGGCGACGTGGCCGGACGGTTGCTCCGTCAGGGCCGGGAAGAGAGACGACACCGGGACACTCCTCGGGCAGGGGACGACAGACTCGTTCCTACCCCATGGCCGGCGCGATCCGGCGCCGGCGGGGATGGACGCCCGTCACGTCCGCGGAGGCCGGCGCGGTGTCCCCGGCACCACCCACGTCATCCGTCTCGGCGGCCTCCCCGGCCTCCCCGGCCTCCCCGGACGCCGCAGCCCCGCCACGAGCCGGGCCCGCTCCACCTGCCCGGCCGCGCAGTGACGGCAGCCCGTGCCGGGGCCGACCCGTACGGGACGCAGCAGGCCCGGTCGTCGGGGAGGCGCAGGGCCTTCGGCGACAGGCGGGTGGCCCGTGCGCAGACGCCGACGGCCGGGGAGGCCCCTGTGCGTCCGCACCCCTCTTCCGCGTTCCGCCACCGATGCCGGGCTTCACCGAAGGCCGAGGTCAAACCCGTTGCCGAGGGTGTCACGGTCCCGGTTAGCCTGCGGGGAGTCGTACAGCCGTCCGAGGAGGTCATCCGCCGTGCCCCGCATCGCCCTCGTCACCTATGACCCCCGCCCGGAGCCCGGCGCGGACCGCGATCTCCCGGTCCTGCTGCGGGCGCTGGGGGACGCCGGTGCCGAGGCGGAGGCCGTGTACTGGGACGACGCCGACGCCGACTGAGCCTCCTACGACCTGGCCGTCATCCGTTCCACCTGGGACTACAGCTGGAGGGCGGCCGAGTTCACCGAGTGGCTCGACCGCTGCGCCCGGCTGACCCGGCTCGCCAACCCCGTCGAGGTGGTGCGCTGGAACACCGACAAGCGGTACCTCGGACAGCTCGCCGAGGCCGGGGTGCCCACCGTCCCCACCCGGTACCTCGCCCCCGGCGAGCCGGCCGCCCTCCCCGCCGACCACGAGTACGTCCTCAAGCCGACCTCGGGCGCCGGCGCCCGGTTCGCCGCCCGCTACCGGCCCGACGAGCACGCCACCGCCCTACGCCATCTGGAGCGCATGCACGCGGAGGGCTTCACGGCGATGCTCCAGCCGTACCTCGAGGGCATCGACGTCAAGGGCGAACGGGCCCTGCAGTTCTTCGCCGGGCGTCTGCTGCACGCCAGCCGCAAGGGCGCCGTCCTCGCCCCCGGCACGCCCTACGACGCCGACAAGGTGGCCCATCCCGACCTCGAGGTCTGGCAGCCGACCGCCGCCGAACTGGCCGTCGCCGAACGCGCGCTGGCCGCCGTCCCGGGCACGCCCGACCTGCTCTACGCCCGCGTCGACCTCGTCGACGGCGAGGAGGGCGAACCCCGCCTGATGGAGCTGGAACTGGTCGAGCCGAACCTGTTCCTGTGGCTGCACCCGGAGTCGGTGCCGCGGGTGGCGGAGGCGATCGTGGCGGCCGCGGTCTGACGGCCGTCGGCGGCCGTGGTCCGACTGCCGTCGGCCGCCACCGGACTCCGGCGCCGGCTGTCCGGCCGGCCTGGTGCCGGGTGCCGTCCTACTGCCGTGGAGTCCCCGTGGACGCTCCGTCGCCCTGCCCCTGTACCGCCGTCCGCTGCAGCAGGCCCCACGTGAACTCGGCGACGGTCTCCCGTCGTACGCCCTGTGAGTCCGGGGCCGTGAAGGTCAGGCCCCAGCGGGTGGGGGCCGTGCCCTCCAGCGGTCGGGCGGGGGCGAACGCGCGGGCGGTCTCGTCGACCGTGCAGGACCAGGGGGCCAGGTCGTCGAGGGTGCGCAGGAGCGGCGGCTCGGCTCCCGGGGCGCGGACCAGCCACTCGTTCCAGACGGCGCCGTTCGGGGCGAGGAGAACCTCGAAGCGCAGGTCGGGCCAGAGGGGGAGCGGCCAGAGCCACGCCTCGCAGTCGAGGTCGCCGATCCGGCGGGCCTGCGCGGTCTCCGGGGCGCCGAGGACCGAGCGGTACCGGGAGGCGGCGGCGCGGGCGCGCGGGGAGCGGACCATCGCCTGCCACCGTTTGTTGGCCTCGCGCATGTCCGCCAGGGAGGCGCCCAGCTCACGGCGGGCGCCCTCCACCAGGCCGGGGTTGTGGTCGGCCATGCGGCGCAGCAGCACCAGCTGGAAGTGGAAGGGCGTGAAGGGGCCGGCGGGGCGCTTGTCGGACGGCATGCGGTCCATCGTCGCCCACCGGGCCCCGCCCGGGACAGCGGGCCGTGGGCGGGGACGGAACCGTCGGCCGGTCGGCGGATGGAACCGTCGGCCGGTCGGCCCGTCGGCTCCGTGGCGAGCCGGGCGATCCACGCGCCGGCCGTGAGGCGTACCTTTCACGACCATTGCCCGGCGCAACCGATATGACTAGCCTGTGTTCGTCATGCCGATCGCCTGTTGAAATTTCGAACACAGGCACCTGAGACGACTAAGGGAGGGGGCCGGTCGTGGGACGACTCGTACCTGCCGTGACCCGGGCTCTCGACATTCTCGAGCTCTTCCTCGACGGGGACGGGACGCTCTCCGCCCCCGACATCGTGCGCAAGCTCCAGCTGCCGCGCACCACCGTGCACGAGCTGGTGACCACGCTCGCCGCCCGGTCCTACATCGTCCCCGTGCCAGGACAGCCCGGACGCTACCGCCTGGGCGTACGTCCGTACCAGCTCGGCAGCCGGTACGCCGAGCACCTCGACCTGGCCGCGGAGGGGCAGCAGGTGGCCCGTACCGTCGCGGAGACCTGTGACGAGACGGTCCACGTGGCCATCCTCGAGGGTACCGACGTCATCTACATCGCCAAGGTCGATTCCACGCACGCCGTACGCATGGTGTCCGCGGCCGGCCGTCGCCTCCCCGCGCACTGCACCTCCGTCGGCAAGATGCTGCTGGCCTCCCTCCCCGAGTCCGAGCTGTCCGCCCGCATCCCCGACGACGCGGACCTGATCCGGATGACCCCGAACAGCATCACCGAGCCGGGCGCCCTGCGGGAGGCCCTCGCGGAGATCCGGGAGCGGGGCATCGCGGTGGAGAGCCGTGAGTCCAATCCCGACGTCAGCTGCGTGGCCGCCCCGGTCCGTGACCGCACCGGCCAGGTCGTCGCCGCCCTGTCCATCTCCGTCCCCATGATCCGCTGGAGCGACGAGCGCCGCGCCGAACTGGAGCAGCTCGCCGCCAAGGGCGCCGCCGAGCTGTCCGAGCTCCTGGGCTACCGGAGCGTGGCATGACGACGACGTACACCCGGACGTACGAGGTGGCGGTCCGCGCCGAGGCGAGCCTCGGCGAGGGGCCGACCTGGGACCCGGCGACCGGCACCCTGCTCTGGCTCGACATCCTGGGCTCCCGCCTGCACACCTACGACCCCGCCACCGGGCGCCGCGCGGTCCGGGTCACCGACCAGCACGTGGGAGCGGCCAAGCCCCGCGCGGGCGGCGGCCTGGTCCTGAACCTGCGGGACGGGGTGGGCCTGCTGGACCCGGACGACAGCTTCCGCTGGCTCCACCACGAGCCCGTCCCCGGCCGCCGCGCCAACGACGCCGCCGTGGCTCCCGACGGCTCCCTGTGGGCGGGCACCATGCGCTACGACGAGGCGCCCGGCGGCGGCACCCTGTCCCGTCTCACCGGTGACGGCTCGGTCGAGGTGGTCCTCGACGACGTGGCGGTGAGCAACGGCACGGGCTGGAGCCCGGACGGCCGCCTCATGTACTACATCGACTCCCCGACCCGCCGCGTCGACGTCTTCGACCACGCCGACGGACGGGTGTCCGGCCGCCGGACGTTCGTGGAGATCGAGGAGGGCGCGGGGTTCCCGGACGGCCTGACCGTCGACGCGGACGGCTGCGTGTGGGTGGCCCTGTGGGACGGGGGAGCGGTACGGCGTTACACGCCGGCGGGTGCCCTGGACCGGGTGATCGAACTGCCGACCCCACGGGTCACGGCGTGCGCCTTCGGCGGAGCGGACCTGACCGACCTCTACATCACGACAGCCCGGGTGGGCCTGGACACCCCGCACCCGGTCGCGGGGTCGCTCCTGGTGGTCCCGTCCGCGGGCAAGGGGCTCCCGCAACCGACGTTCGCGGGCTGACCCCACCCGCTCAGCCGCGGCACGCGGGTTGCCTGGCGCGGCTCGGGTGGGTGCGGGCGGACCCGGCCGGTGCCGGGCCGGCGGTCCGGCAACCCGCGGGCACGCGTGCCGCCTGGCGCGGCTCGGGTGACGGGCGGCACCCCGTCGGCGCCGGGCCGCGCGGCCCACCCGCCCGCACCAGCCGACTCCGGTTCGGTGACCCCGGCCGGCACCAGCCCTGCGTCCGGCCCGCACCGGCCGACCCCGCCCCCCGGCCCCGGCCGACCCCGCCGGCTCCGCCCCGCGGCCCCGGCGCCGCCGACCCCGCTACCGCAACCCCGCCCGCTTCAGCTCGTCCCCCGTCAGCGGCGGAGCCGACAGCGTCGGCTTCAGCGGCCCGGCCACCGCCGCGAGCAGGACCGACGGCGACAGCAGAACCTCCGCCCCCCGCTCCAGCGACGTCACGTCCGTCACCCGCCGCGCGATCCGCCCGTTCCCGGTGGCCGTGTACATCAGCCGGCCCACGTACGCGGCGACCAGCCGGTCGCGCAGCGTCGGCCCGCCCTCGGCCGCGCCCGGATAGAACACGTCCTGTCCGATGGCCAGGTCCCACGCCGCACCGACCGGCCGTGCCACCGCCCGCTGGACGCGGCGGGACAGCCCCGGCGCGCCCCAGCCCTGCCGCCGTACGACCTCCCGGAGGACCACGGCGCTCTGCGCCGCGACCGACATGCCGTGCCCGTACACCGGATTGAACGCGGCCAGCGCGTCGCCGAGGACGACGAAGTTCTCGGGCCAGGCCGACAGCCGCTCGTAGAAGTGGCGGCGGTTGCCGGTCGTCCGGGTGAAGGACACGTCCGTCAACGGCTCCGCACGCTCGATCAGTTCGCCGATCAGCGGGTGCCGCAGCCCCCGCGCGAACCGGAGGAAGTCGTCCGCCCCGGTGGGCGGCTCGCCACCGCGCGTGCCGCACAGGGTGACGATCCACCGGCCGTCCTCGACGGGCAGCAGGAAGCCCGACCGCCCCGGGCGGCCCGTGCCCGGCGGATCGGTCTGCACGTTGACCACCGGGAAACCGTCCCGGGCCGCCTCGGGCGCGAGGAAGAGCCGACTGGCGTACGCGAGGCCGGGGTCGACCTCACGCCGCTCCACCTCGGGCAGCCCGAGCGCCGTGAGCCACCGGGAGGCGCCCGAGCCGCGGCCGGTCGCGTCGACGACCAGCCCGGCCGCCAGCACCCGTTCCCGGCCGCCGTCACCCGGCCGTACCCGCACCCCCGTGACTGCCCGCGCCGTCCCCTCCAGCCCCAGCACTTCCGTGCCGCCGAGCAGTTCGACCCGCCCGTCCGCGAGGACCTCCGCGCGGATCGTCGCGTCCAACAGGTCCCGTCCCGCCAGGATCACGTGGTGGGACTCGGACCAGCGCCGGAACCAGCCCTGGGACGCCATCACCACCATGTCGGTGGTGACCGGCGCCCGGCGCGCCCCCGCGTCCCGCAGCGCCCCGGTGACGCCCGGCAGTAGCTCCTCGACGGCCCGCACCCCGCCCGACCACAGCATGTGGGCGTGGCGTGCCTGCGGCAGGCCCTTGCGCGGCTCGGGCCCCTCCGGCAGCACGTCCCGCTCCACGACGACGACCCGGTCGGCGAACTCGGCGAGGGCACGCGCCGCGAGCATGCCGGTATGGGATCCCCCCAGGACGACGGCGGTTCTGGCGGGGTTGGACGGTTCAGTCATGCGTGGACACGCTCTCTGCCGGGGCGGCCGCGCGGACGCGGACCGCGGTGATCTCGTCGGGACGGCGAAGGACCTCGGACACGGCCTGGATCTCCCGCAGCAGGTAGGTGGTGTCCGGCTCGGACGGTTCGTACGGGCCCGACTGCCCCGACTGCCCGTTCGGCCCACCGGTCGCGGAGGTGTTGACGCCGTCCCCGTCCCCGGCGCCGCCCCCGCCGTCGGCCCGCTCCCCGGCGGCGACCGCGTCCAGGATGGTCACGGCGGCGGCGAGCGCCTGCGCCCGCCCTCGGTCGTGTCCGAGCGCGAGGGCGGCGTCGTGGGCCCGTGCGCGCAGGTCCTCGTCGAGATGGCGGGAGAGCTGCAGGAGCGCGTCGCGGATGTACGTCTCGCGCAGGATCAGGCGCAGTTCCGGGGTGGCGCGCAGCGCGAAGGGCTCGCGGCCGGCGGTGACCGTCCGCATCAGCCGGGCGAGCGGCTTCAGGCTGCGGTGCCGGCGGCGGACCAGCCAGCGTTCCTGGAGGTACTGGCCGGCGTGCGGCACGATGAAGCCGATCGCGACCAGCGTGGCGGCGATGCAGGCGGCCGACGGCGCCAGGTTGGTGTTCAGCCAGTCGAGGTCGTGCCCGGTCCAGCGGGCGGCGACGGCCGTGAGCTTGGCCGCGCTGAAGAGCAGGTTCGTCGCGTAGCCCACGCCCAGGAAGCGCAGGCCCCAGCGCAGCCAGGCGTCGAGGCCGTCGGTACGGATCCAGTTCCAGATGAGCCGGGCCGTGATCGAGCAGGCCACCGTGTGCGCGAGCAGGTAGAGCAGGATCTCCTCGCGCATGAACGGCGTGTTGGCGTAGTAGGTGTCCAGGTCGCGGATCTGTTCCACGGGGACGTCGGCGAGCGCGAACAGCACCCACAGCGCGACGACCACCGCCGCGTAGACGGAGACCACCCACCGGGTCGCGCGCCGGGTCTGCGGCGAGCGCTCGGTGCCGCCGTTGCGCCAGGCGATGATCAGCAGCAGCCAGGACGCCGAGAGCGCGGTGATCAGGGAGTACACCCAGGGTGCCGCGATGTTCGGTACGCCGGTGACCCGGTTGGTCCAGGCGATGGTCTTCGGCGCCGCGAAGACGAACACCGCGCAGGCGAACACCAGCAGGCCGCCGACGGCGCGCAGCAGCGGATCCCGCCACAGCTTGAGGATGCTGGGCAGCTTGATCGCCAGGGCGGCGGTCAGGACCACGGTCGGCAGCCAGAAGGACACGTACATCCCGCCGAGCAGGTTGCTCGCCGTCACCGGACTCCCCAACGCGGCCAACACGTTGCCGCCGACCGTCGTGAGTCCGTCGCTCGCCAGCGTCAGAAAGCCGTCCGCCACCGAGCCGCCGTCCGTCCCTAATCCGCCGTACGCCACCGAGCCGCCCGTCGACACCCCGTCCACCGACACCCCGTCCCTCACCGCGCCGTACCCCTGCGTCCCCGGTAGCCGAGGGTTCTCTGGACCGGGTCGGGGGACGTGCTCGGGGCCCGTCCGGACAGGTACGGCCGGAAGGCGGCGGCGAGCCGGTGGCCGAAGGCGTCGGCCTCGGCCTCGTCGTCCTTGCGGGAGCCGTCGCGGGCGGCGACGGTCAGGGCGATGTCGTCCCAGCCGGGCCGCCCCGCCAGCGCGTGCGCGGCGGCCGCGCCGACGCCGTGGTGGTGGTGCCGGTGACCGGCGTGCAGATGCCACAACTCATGTCCGAGAATCACCAGTTGCTGCACGTCCTCGGCGCGCTCCTCGACGATGACCAGGTCGAAGTCCTGGAACTCCACCCACAGTCCGGTCACGTCGAACTCGTCGGGGAACCGCTCGAAGCGCAGTTTCACGGGCCGCCCGCCGCGCCGCGCGGCCATCTCCTCGCACAACGCCCGGGCCACTTCCCGTACCCCGGCCGGGGGGCGGGGCCGCGCCCGCAGCGCGGCGGAGAGATCGCCGGCCAGCTCGCGCATGGCCGGGCGGGTTCTCGCGCGCCGCAGCGCCGAGGCGATCCGGGCCGCCTTACCGCGCGCGCCCGCGATGTCCATCCGCTCCCCCTTCTCGCCGCCCTGCGGCAGCCTGTTCGAGCCTACGCGGCCGGATGTGTCCGCGTCACGTGAAGCCGTTCACGGAAACGATCACCGGGCGCCGGCGGGCCGGAATGGAAAGCGCTGTCATAAGTCGTGTCAGAACCATTGACGCGCGGCCGCATCGAACCTACGGTCCCGTTCGAAGTTACGGTCGCTATCCGATATGTCGAACGACAGGGGCGAGGTATGGGACAACCTGTCCTGAACCGCAGGCAACTTCTCGCTGCCGCAGGAGGATTGACGGTCGCCGGAGCCTTCGGCTTCGCCGCGCTGGGAACCGGCGCCGACGCGCTCGCCGCCGGTTCCCGGACCCGGGTGCGCTACTGGAACCTCTTCAGCGGCGGCGACGGCTACAACATGATCGCGATGCTGGACGCCTTCCGTAAGGACAATCCCGACATCGCGGTGAAGGACTCCACCCTCCAGTGGGGCAACCCCTTCTACACCAAGCTCGCCATGGCGGCCGCCGGCAACCGCGCACCCGACCTCGGCGTCATGCACCTGGGCCGGATCGCCGGCTTCTCGCCCGGCCGCCTCCTGGACGCCTGGGACGTCGACCTGCTCGCCAGGTACGGCGTACGGGAACAGGACTTCAACCCCACGCTGTGGAAGCGCGCCGTCATCGACGGCAGGCTCTACGCCCTCCCGCTCGACATCCACGTCCAGCTCTGCTTCTACCGCAAGGACGTGCTGAAGAAGGCGGGGCTGCTCGGCGACGACGGCCGGATCGTGCCCGTGACGTCGACCGGCGAGTGGTTCGACATGCTCAAGGAGGCCAAGAAGGCCACCAGGAAGGGCCTGCAGACCCTCGGCCTGTGGGCCAACGACCAGAACTTCCAGTGGTGGTTCTTCGTCGCCTTCTACACCCAGCTCGGCGGCACCTGGTTCGACGACGCCGCCACCGAGGTCACCTTCGACACCGACAAGGCCGTCCAGGTCCTGGAGTTCCTGAGGCGGCACATCACCGACGGGTACACCATCGCCGGTGCCGCCAACTCCGAACAGTTCGTCAACGGCGCGCCCTTCACCTGGGAGGGCAACTGGTCGGTGCCGGTCTTCGACGGCGCCGAACTCGACTACGGCGCGACCCCGCTGCCGCCCGTCTTCGGCAAGCAGGCCACCCACGCCGAGTCGCACTCCTTCGTCCTGCCGCACCAGTCCGACCGCGGCGGCGCCACCAACGAGGCGGCGCACCGGCTCGCCGCCTACGTCGTCCGGCACGCCCGGCAGTGGGCGGCCGGCGGCCACATCCCCGCGTACACGCCGACCCTGTCCACGGCCGCGTACAAGAAGCTGACCCCGCAGAGCGAGTACGTCTCGGCCATGGACCACCAGGCCACCGAGCCGAAGGTGTGGTTCGCCGGCTCCACCGGCGTCCTCGCCCAGCGCGTCGGCCCGATCGTCGTCTCCTCGACGATGGGCTCCGCCAGACCGGACGCCGCCGCCCGCCGCATGAAGGGCGCGCTCACCCAGCTGCTCGCCATGAAGAACCCCATGGACGGCAGGACCGCCGCGCAGGGAGGTACGGCCGCATGATGGCGACCAGCGCCCAGACCGTCGTCGCACCGGCACGCGCGAGGTCCGCCGCGGGCAGTGCCGTCCTGCGCCGCGGGCAGGGCTTCCAGCACGGCGGCTGGTTCGTCGCCCCGTTCCTCGTGCTGTTCGCGCTCTTCGTGATCTGGCCGCTGCTGCGTGGCGTCTACCTCAGCTTCACGGACGCCAACATCTCCGGCGAGGGCGCGCACTTCGTCGGCCTCGACAACTACCGCGAGGCCCTCCAGGACCCGCTGATGTGGGACGCGCTCGGCCACAGCGCGTACTTCACCCTCCTGGTCGTGCCCTGCATCACGGTCCTCTCCTTCCTCCTCGCGATGCTCGCCCACCACATCGAGCGCGGCAAATGGCTGTGGCGGCTGTGCTTCTTCGCCCCGTTCCTGCTGCCCTCCACCGTCGCGGGGAACCTCTGGCAGTGGCTGTTCAACCCCGGCACGGGAATGATCAACCACCTCTTCGGCCTCGAGACGCCGTGGCTGACCGACAAGGCGTACGCGATGCTCGCCATCGTCATCGAGACCCTGTGGTGGACGGTCGGCTTCAGCTTCCTCCTCTACCTCGCCGCGCTCCAGGGCATCCCCGGCCACCTCTACGAGGCCGCCCGGCTGGACGGCGCGAACGCCTGGCACCGCATGGTCCACATCACCCTGCCGATGCTGCGCAACATCACCGGCCTCGTCATCGCCCTCCAGATCCTCGCCTCGCTCCAGATCTTCGACCAGGCCGTCGTGATGATGGACTTCAGCCCCGGCCCCGAGGAATCGACCCGCACCTTCGTCCAGTACACCCTCGAAGCGGGCTTCACCAGCTACCGCGTGGGCTACGCCTCCGCGATCTCCGTCATCTTCTTCCTGATCATCGCGGCCGTCGCCCTCGCCCGGATGTGGCTGCTGCGCAACCGTGAGGAGGGCGCCCGATGACCACCGCCGCAGAGACCCGTGTCAGGTCCCGCAGGTCGTCCTGGACACCCAGCCAGATCGTGCTCACCCTCCTCGGCACGGCCGTCTCCGCCATTTTCCTCGCACCCTTCGCCTGGGCCCTGTTCACCTCGCTCAAGTCGGAGACCGAGGCCGTGGCGGTGCCGCCGCACTGGCTGCCCGAGGACTGGACGGGCCAGGCGTGGACGGCGCTCTTCGCGACCGGCAACATCACCAACTGGTTCGTCAACTCCCTGGTCGTCTCGGTGTGCGTGACGTCCGTGGTGCTGCTCGTGAGCGCGCTCGCCGGATACGGCTTCGCGCGCACCGAGTTCCGCGGCAAGGGCGCGCTGATGGGCCTGGTCATGGCGGGCCTGATGATCTCCCCGGCGGTCCTCGGCGTGCCCCTCTTCACCACCGTCCAGCAGATGGGGATGGTCGACACCTACTGGGGCATGATCCTGCCGCAGTGCGCGCCCGCCGCGATGGTCTACATCCTCTACAAGTTCTTCCAGGGCATCCCGCGCGAACTGGAGGAGGCGGCGTTCATCGACGGCGCCGGCCGCTGGCGGGTCTTCTTCACCATCGTCCTGCCGCTCTCCCGTCCCTCCCTCGCGGCGGTCGGCATCTTCACCTTCATCGCCTCGTGGAACAACTTCCTGTGGCCGTACATGGTGACCAACAACCCCGACCTGATGACCATGCCGAACGGCATCGCGACCGTCATGAACTCCTACGGCATCCAGTGGGCCCAGCTCATGGCCGGCGGCCTCATGGCGGGCCTGCCGCTGATCGTCGTCTTCGTCTTCTTCCAGCGCCAGATCGTGGCGGGTGTCGCGCACACCGGCCTGGCCGGCCAGTGACTTCCCCGAAGGAGCTACGCAGTTGAAGCGTCCCAGCATCGCCGTCACCCTCGCCGCGGCCCTCCTCGCCCTGCTGCCCACCACGGCCGCGGCGGACGTGACGTACCCCGACCCCCAGCCCGTCACCGGCCAGCGGATCATCCACGACCCGACCGTCATCCGTCTCGAGCCGGGCGGCTACGTGGCCTATTCGACGGGCGGCGTCATCGGAGCCCGCACCTCGAAGGACCGGATCCACTGGGAGGACGCGGGCAACGCCTTCGCCGCCCCGCCGAGCTGGTGGTACGAGTACAACGCCACCGGTGACCCCTGGGCCCCGGACATCTCCTACCGGGACGGCCGCTACTGGCTCTACTACGCCGTCTCCTCCTGGGGCTCCAACCACTCCGCGATCGGCGTCGCCACCTCCCCGACCGGCCTCCCCGGCACCTGGACAGACCACGGCAAGGTCTTCGCCTCCGCACCCACGGACTCCTGGAACGCGATCGACCCGGCACTCGTCCGGGCCGACGGCAGGCTGTGGATGTCCTTCGGCTCGTACTGGTCGGGCATCCGCATGGTCGAGCTGAACCCGAGGACCGGCAAGGCGGCCGAAGGCGCCACGGTCCACCACCTGGCGACCCGCCCCGACGCCCCGTACGCGGTCGAGGGCCCGTACATCGTCAAGCACGGCCGCCACTACTACCTGTTCGCGTCGTACGACGCCTGCTGCGCGGGCGTGAACTCCACCTACCGGATCAAGGTGGGCCGCTCCACCAAGATCACCGGCCCCTACGTCGACAGCACGGGCAAGCCCCTGCTGGAGGGCGGCGGAGACCTGCTGCTGGAGGGCCACGGCCGGTACGTCGGCACGGGCGGCCAGTCCGTCTTCCGCGACCGGGGCAAGGACTGGCTGGCGTACCACTACTACGACGCGGAGGACGACGGCATCCCCAAGCTCGGGCTCAACCGGCTGAGCTGGCAGAGCGACGGCTGGCCGACCGTCCGCTAGGGCCCGCGACCCCCGACAGGCTCCACAAGGCACTCCCCGGGGGCGCGGGGCCGTGCCCCCGTGCGGCTCCGCCGCCCGGGCGCGACCCGCCACGAACCACCCGTACACGGCAACGACACAGAACCACCTCGAAGGGACCCCATGTCCAAGAAGGCCCGCTTCACCCTCGACCCCGCCTTCACCGTCGGCACCGTCAACCCCCGCCTCTTCGGCTCCTTCGTCGAACACCTCGGCCGCTGCGTCTACACCGGCATCTACGAACCGGACCACCCCACCGCGGACGAGGCCGGACTGCGCCAGGACGTCCTCGACCTCGTCCGCGAACTCGGTGTCACCGCCATCCGCTACCCCGGCGGCAACTTCGTCTCCGGCTACAAGTGGGAGGACTCGGTTGGCCCCGCCGAGGACCGCCCCCGCCGCCTCGACCTGGCCTGGCGCTCCACGGAGACCAACCGCTTCGGGCTCTCCGAGTACATCGGCTTCCTGAAGAAGATCGGCCCCCAGGCCGAACCGATGATGGCCGTCAACCTCGGTACCCGCGGCGTCGCCGAAGCCCTCGAACTCCAGGAGTACGCCAACCACCCCTCGGGCACCGCGCTCTCCGAGCGGCGGATCGCCCACGGTGACAAGGACCCCTTCGGTATCCGGCTGTGGTGCCTGGGCAACGAGATGGACGGCCCCTGGCAGACCGGCCACAAGACGGCCGAGGAGTACGGCTGGGTCGCCGCCGAGACGGCCCGCGCCATGCGCCAGATCGACCCGGGCGTCGAACTGGTCGCCTGCGGCAGCTCGGGCCAGTCGATGCCGACGTTCGCCGAGTGGGAGGCGACGGTCCTGAAGGAGACGTACGACCTGGTCGACTACATCTCCCTGCACGCCTACTACGAGCCGCACGACGGCGACGTCGACTCCTTCCTCGCCTCCGCCGTGGACATGGAGTCCTTCATCGAGAACGTGGTCGCCACCTGCGACCACGTGGGCGCGCGGCTGAAGTCGAAGAAGAGGATCAACCTCTCCTTCGACGAGTGGAACGTCTGGTACCTGTCGAAGTGGGAGGAGCACGCCCGCACCAGCGACCCCACCGACTGGCCGGAGGCCCCGCGGCTGCTGGAGGACAACTACAGCGTCACGGACGCGGTCGTCTTCGGTTCCCTGCTCATCGCGCTGCTCCGGCACGCCGACCGCGTCACCGTGGCCTGCCTCGCCCAACTGGTCAACGTCATCGCGCCGATCCTCACCGAGCCGGGCGGTCCCGCCTGGCGGCAGACGACGTTCTTCCCGTTCGCCCAGGCGTCCCGGTACGGCCGGGGCGAGGTGCTCGACGTCCGGGTCGACTCACCGAGGTACGAGACGAAGAAGTACGGCGAGGCGGATCTGCTGCACGCCACCGCCGTGCGCGCCGAGGACGGCACCGTCACCGTGTTCGCCGTCAACCGCGGCCGCACCGAGCCGCTTCCGCTGGAGGTGGCGCTGAACGGCCTCGGGGTGACGCGGCTCGTCGAGCACAGCGTGCTCGCCGACGCCGACCCCGACGCCCGCAACACCCTCGCCGACCCGGAGCGGGTCGCCCCGCACGCGGCCGAGGGCACGACGGTGACGGACGGGACGCTGACGGCGACGCTGGAGCCGCTGTCCTGGAACGTGATCCGGCTGGCCTGACCCCCGGCTCCGGTGTGCCGCCGCACGGCGGCACACCGGACAATGGCCGTATGAGGATCTCGGCACGGGCGGACTACGCCGTACGGGCGGTACTGGAGCTCGCCGTACGGCAGGGCGGTGACCCGGTGAAGGCGGAGACGGTCTCCGCCGCGCAGGCCATTCCGCACAAGTTCCTGGAAGGGATCCTCGGCGACCTGCGGCGCGCCGGGATCGTCGAGAGCCGGCGCGGCGGGGGCGGCGGCTACCGGCTGGCCCGCGACCCCGACAGGATCACGGTCGCGGACGTGATCAGGGCGGTCGACGGCCCGATCGTGTCGGTCCGGGGCGAACGCCCCACGGGGCTCACCTACACCGGCTCCGCCCAGCCCCTGCTGCCCCTGTGGATCGCCCTGCGCGCCAACGTCCGCAAGGTGCTGGAGGGGGTCACGGTCGCCGACATCGCGGCGGACGCCCTCCCGGACCCCGTACGGCGGCTGGCGGCGGAGCCGGCGGCCTGGGAGAACCCCTGAGCCGGCCGGTCAGCGACGGGAGGCGGGGCGCCGGGGCGGGACGATGCGCACCCGCTGTCCGGCGGGCGCGTTCTCTATGTCGTCGAGCTGCGCGACGATCGTGCCGCGCAGGTCGTCGTAGTCCTCGAAGCGGTGGTCGTTGAAGAGCGTCCAGCCCGTCCACATCAGGTTGGCGCACACCCGCGCCGGTACCCGGCCGGTCTGTGCGCCCATGCCGACCAGCGCCACCGACGCGATGCTGCCCGGCGCCTCGTCGTTCTGCCGGTGGATCGCCTGGAAGGCGGCGGCGCACGCCAGGGCCACGTTCAGCGTCTCGCTCACGTTCTGCGAGGACTGTTCCATCGTCGGCGTCGAGATCAGGAATTTCGGGTTGACCGCCCCGGACGGCACGCACACCGCGCTGCCCACCGGGAGCCGGCCCGCGAACCCGTCGCGGATCGCCCGCTGCACGCGCAGCTGGATCCCCGCTCCGAGGTGCCGCTTGATGGCCGCGTCGACCCCGCCGTTCATCAGACCGCGCGAGTTGGTCGGGCTCACCCAGGCGTCGACGGTCTCGTCGAGGATCGATCCCTTGCGGATCTCGATCCCGGGGGTGTCGGCGAACGCCGCCCGCCACGCCTGAACCACCTGGGTGTTGATATCGGTCAACACGACCTCGAGCGGCGGCTGCACGCGGTTCACGGTCATCTTCCACACTCCCATCGGGACCCGGTCCTTCCAGCGATCACGACGCTACCGGGGCCCACTGACACCGCAGTTGGGCGATCGGGTTGTCGTACCCCGCTGCTAGCCTCCCGGCCATGATCGACGCCCACACCCCCGCCGCGCCCGACCCGGACGATCCGCTGGCCCTCGCCGAGCTGTTCCAGGGCGGTGGCGAACCGTGGCTTCCGCTGCTGAAGCCGGTCATCGAGGCGCAGCGGGACGCGGCCTCGTTCATCGGCCCGGGCCGTGGCCCGGACGTCGTTCCCGTCCGTGAACTGACCTTCCAGGCGCTCAAGCCCCACCCGCCGCACCAGTGGAAGGTGGTCGTCTTCGGCCAGAACCCCTATCCGCGGCCGGAGAGCGCCACCGGCATCGCCATGTTCGACAACACCTCCACGACTGGAAGGACAGCCAGTTCGGCCGGGTCGTCAGCATCCGCTGCATCATCAAGGCGGCGGCGATGTGGAAGTACGGCATCCCCAAGAAGACGCCGATCGCCGACCTCCGCGCGCTGCTGAAGGAGCAGGACACCGTCCAGCCGCCGGAATGGTTCCAGGCGATGCTGACGCAGGGTGTCCTGCTGCTGAACGCGGCCCTCACCGCCAGCAGTGACGGGCCGAGGGGCGCCGACCCGCACACCGCGTTCTGGCGTCCGGTCGCCGAGCGGATCGTCGAGGAGATCCTCAAGGCCAAGCAGCAGGCCGACGAGGAGGACCGGGGTGTCGTCTTCGCCTGGTGGGGGGCGCACGCCCGGAACCTGAAGAAGGTCGTCCTCCAGCTCCAGAAGAAGTACCCCGAGGTCGAGGTCCGCCACATCGACCATCCCAACCCCGCGGCGCAGGGTGACATCTTCTGCGACGGCGACCCTTTCGGCATGGTGAACGACGCCCTGGCGTCGCTGGGCGCGGACGCGGTCGACTGGCTGCCGAGCAGAGGGTGGGACACGCTCGCGACGGAGGCCGGCGGCACGGACGGCGGCGTCGCCGAGCGCATGGGCGCGTTCATCGCCTCCACCATGGAACTGCACCAGCTGTATCTGGAGCGGCTCTCCAGCGTCAAGGACGAGGGGCTCGTCCTCCCCGCCATCACCGGCGTGTTCGACACCCCGCTCATGGACTTCCGTGACGCCGTCAGTCCCGTCGCCGCGCTGCTGTCCGGACTCGACCGGCATGTCCAGCGGTCGCACGAGTTCGGCAAGCGGCGGGTGGACGAAGCGGCCGCGAACCTGTCCGCCGACGCGATCGCCGCCCTCTACCTCTACACCTGCGAGTCCGCGTTCTACCGGGAGATCAACGCCATCCTGCGCTCCCCCGACCGGTCGAAGGTCGTCCCCTACCTCCCGTATCTGCGGCTGCTGTTCTCGGCGGTGTCGCAGCTTCCCGCCCGCACGGAGCCGTTGTGGCGCGGGGTGCCGCTGGACCTGCGCGCCCAGTACCCGGTGGGACGGACCGTGACCTGGTGGGGCGTGTCCTCCTGCACCTCCGAGCTCGGCGTGGCACGGGCGTTCCTCGGCAGTCGCGGCAAGCGGACGCTCTTCGAGGTGCGGCCCGCACGGGCCGTCGGCATCCGCGACTTCTCGGCGTTCACGGGCGAGGAGGAGTTCATCCTCCTGCCGGGCACGCAGCTCGAGGTGGTGGACGTGAAGACCGAGCGGGGCGGTCTGTGCACCGTGAAGCTGGCCGAGTCGCGGGAGCAGCCCCTCGTGTCCTGAGCGGGTGTGTGAACGGGCCGTGGTGAATGGCCGGAGTTCGGCCTGGGCGCGCCCCAGTGGTCTCCCTACGATGCGATCGCCCCGGCTCTTCACAGCAACTCCATTGATTGTTCACAGAGTTGGTGTGCGGAGTCCGGGCGCGTCCACCCCCCACCGATCCGACCGAAGGGGAGAGACCATGCCAGCTGGGTTGCTCCTGGGCGGCGCCGCCGCCGCTCTCGTCACGGCCGCACTGCCCGCGCACAACCCGTCCTCCGGGTTCGTCGACCCGCCCCCGGACAAGATCGTCATCAACGTCGCCACGGTCAACGGCTCCGGTTGTCCCCAAGGCACCGCCGCCGTCGCCGTCTCCGAGGACAACACCGCGTTCACGGTGACCTACAGCGACTACCTCGCCCAGGTCGGCGGCAACTCCGACCCCACGGCGTTCCGCAAGAACTGCCAGCTCAGCCTGGTCGTCCACGTCCCGCAGGGCTTCACGTACGCCATCGCCAGCGCGGACTACCGGGGCTTCGCCTCGCTCCAGCCCGGCGCCAGCGCCGTCCAGCGGGCCTCGTACTACTTCCAGGGCTCGTCCAGCACGGTGTTCAAGAACCACACCTTCACCGGCGCCTACAACGACAACTGGCAGGCCACCGACACCACGGACTGGGCCCAGCTCGTCTACGCGCCCTGCGGTGTCCAGCGCAACTTCAACATCAACACGGAGCTGCGCGTGAACGCCGGCACGTCGTCGCCGAGCAGGGTCAGCTTCATGACGATGGACTCGACCGACGGGGACATCAGCACCGTGTACCACATGGCCTGGAAGGAGTGCCCGGTCACCTGAGAGAGGGGGCCGCCCGCACGGCGGGCGGCCCCCTTTTTCCTGTGATCACCTGTCCTCGGACCGCGGCGCGAGGAGCGGGGAGCGAGGAGCGGGGGCGTCAGCCCTGTTCCACCCCCAGTGTCAGCGTCCCCGCGTACCCGGCCGACGTCGAGCTGCCCAGCGCCGTCAGGGTCAGCAGACCCGAGGCGGCGCCTCCGTCGTCGTAGATCGAGTCCTGGGCGAGGGTCGTGCGGGTGACCGTGTTGGTCGCGTAGGGGGAGACCGCCGCGACCCTGGTCGTGATCGTCTCGCTGAAGAAGAGCTGGCCGGTGTGGATCTCCTGGCCGCCGGTGAAGGAGCCGTCCGCGGTCAGGGTGACGTTCGTGTGGACCTTGACGTGGATGTGGACGCAGCGGCCCCGGTACCAGCCGGGGTAGATCGTCGTGATCGCCGCGACGCCGCTGGAGTTCGTCAGGACCCCGCCGCGCAGGAAGGTGCCGTTGTCCGGCTCGTTGTGGCCGTTGTTGCCGACGAAGCCGGAGTACTCGCCGAGGGCGTCGGCGTGCCAGAGTTCGACGAGGGCGTTGCCGAGGGGCGCGCAGGTGTCGTCGTCGACGACGGTGAGGGTCAGCTTGAGCGGGATGCCGGCCTTGCCCTCGCTGATGTCGGAGCGGACGTACTGTCCGTCGAGGTAGTAGGGACCTTCGGTCATCTCCCTCGTGAGGGTGCAGACGGCCGCGGCCGCCACCGGGGCGGTGGCCGGGGCCTCGGTGGTGGGGGAGTCGGTGGCGGCGACGGCTCCCACGGCCAGGGTGGCGGCCGTGGCGCCCGTGGCGACCAGCACGGTGCGGCGGCCGATGGGGGTGCGTGCGTCCGAACGTGCATCCGAGGTATCTGTCATGAGCACGGCACCGTAGGAACGGTTCCTGTCGGAGAGCTGTCAGTTCGGCAAAGTGACACTCCGTCAAGTCGCGTGCCGGACAGGTCCCGGCAGGACGCGTCACGGCAAGGAAAAGCGGCCGGTCGCGGGTGGGCGACCGGCCGCTTCTCCCGGCTCACGTCAGGAGATCAGCTTGATCGCCTGCCAGCCGGGGCCGCCGACGACCACCGGCGTACCCACCATCCCGGTCCTGCGGCCGGGGACGAACTCCAGGCCCGCCGAGGTGTTCGGCGTCGTCGTCCACAGGTCCGAGACGCCGTCGCCGTCGGTGTCACCGGAGGCGGTGATCAGCGGACGGGCCGCCGTCGTCCACCCGGTCGCGTACACCGTGCGGTTGGCCGGAATGCCCAGCGAGGCCGGGTCGGTCCCGCCGTCGGGGATGCCGTCCTCGTCCGTGTCACCGCGGCTGCGGCCGTGGTACAGGAACACCTCGCCGGTGTCGGTGTGGCGGGCGATCAGGTCGGTGAAGCCGTCGCCGTCCACGTCACCGGGCGAGCCGAGCTGCATCTTGCCCCAGCCCGCGTTGCCGATGAGGTAGCCCGAGTCGACCGTGCCGTAGGCGTAGCCCGGCAGGAACCACAGCTGGTCGCCGATGACCGCGACGAAGTCGGGGTTGGACGACTCGCTGTCCGGGGTGATGTCGCCGACCGAGACGATCTGCTTGATCGTCGCCGGGTCGATCGCCACCTCCGTCTCCGGGTCCGGGAAGAAGTACACCTCCTGCTTGGTGTCCTCGGTGAACTCGCCCTGGCCGTCGTTCGGGTACAGCCACAGCTTGCCGTCAGGACGGCGGGCCACCAGGTCCTCGTAGAAGTCGTCGGTCCAGTCGCCGCGGTGGGTCAGCAGGGAGCCGCTCCAGCCGCCGCCGGAGGACAGCGGGATCATCGTCGCGACCTTGCCGGCGCCCGTACCGCCGTACAGACGCAGGTTGCTGGAGCCGTCGATCGCGAAGAAGTCCGGCATGCCGTCGCCGTTGACATCACCGGGCTTGTCCGTCACACCCGGGCTCTTGACGTAGAAGCGGTACGGGTAGATCGGGCCGGGGTTGCCGCCCCCGTCCACGATCCGCACGTACAGCGTGTGCGGTCCGGGGGTGAGCGGGGTGATCTCGGCCGTGGCCGTACCGCCCTTGGCCGTGGGCTTGGCCGAGCTGCTCGGCGGGGTGCGGTCCAGGCCGTACAGGTACTCGGTCGCGCCCGTCTCGCCGTTGGCGCCGAACTGGAACACGCTCTTGGTGCGGGCCAGCGCGCCCTCGACGGGCTCCATGTCGGCCGTCGTCTCGGGGTACAGACCGTCCTTGGAGGCGACGGTCGGCATCACGGTCGGCGCCTTCGGGTCGAAGCCGAAGCGGCAACCCGCCGCGCCCTGCGTCGGCGTCCAGTCGGAGGCGAGACCGTTGGCGACGTCCTCGGCCTGCGCCTTCCAGGAGAACTGCCCGTTGCTGGCGGTGACGTACTTCGCCAGCAGGTCCTTGGGCACGGTGACCCTCGCCCGCGCCCCCTTGGGGTCGGTCGACTTGACGGTGACCTTCGCCCGTTTGTCGAAGAAGACCCCGGGCGAGACGTCGTGCTTGCCGGTCGCCCACAGATGGAACTGGACGTAGACGTCACCGCCGTCCGGGTCCCACACCTGCGCGGTCAGCGTCACGTCGGTGTTGCCGAGCGTGACGTACGACGAACCGTTTCCGCACTCGGTGGTGCCGACCTTGGTGCTGGGGACGGTGTCCAGCGCCCACGGCGCCTTGGGCGGACGGTTGAACTCGACGATCAGCTTGGCGTCCGGCTTGAACTTCTTCCAGCTGTACTCGTCCTTGTTGTCCTCCGCGCTCTGCGGGGCCCGCAGACCGAAGGTGATGTTCGACCACTTGCTCGCCGCCGCCTTGACCGCCGCGTCCGTGGCCGTGAAGTCGACGGCCGCGTTCGCGCAGCCGAAGTCCTCGTTGCCGTGGGCGTAGTTCTTGATGTCCTGGCGGGTCGACCAGGAGGGCTGCTTGTTCCACGTGGTCGCCGAGCTGATGGAACCGGTCAGCCACAGCTCCACCGGCTTGGGCGTGCAGGACCACGAGTGGGTCTCGGTGATCTGGAACTGCGCGTCGATCACCTTCACGCCCGCGAGGAACTTGGAGCCCACGCGGAAGAAGGAACGGGCCGTGCCGCCCGTGGAGTTCTCGTAGCCGACGCGCGCCTCGCTCGTCGTGCCGCCGTCCCAGCCGGTGCCGTTCCAGTAACTGCTGGTCGGATGCGGCTTGTAGGCGATCGTCCAGGCTTCGCGGGTACCGGTCATCCGCGGGTCGATGTAGACCGGGAACTCGGTGTCCGGGGAGTGCAGAAGCTCCTGGTCGGGCGTCAGCAGGATCGTGTCATCGGTGACCTCGACGCCCACCTCGCTGCTCCTGGTGCCGGGAGTGAGAGGGGAGGGCTCGGTGTCGGCGGCGGCCGTGGCCTCACCGGCGGTCCGGACCGTGCTGACGGCGGCCGACGGCGTCTTCGCGGAAGCGGTCGACGTCCTGGTGACGGCCTGCGGTGCCGTCCCGGCCTCCTCCTCCGACGTCCCCGACGAGTCCCACATGCGGGCCGTGGAGGACGCGAAGACCGTCTGGCCCGCCGCGTTCACGGCGCGGAGCGTGCCGTTCTCGGTGTCCTTCTGCACCTCCAGACCCGTGGTCCGCAGTCCGAAGCCGACCTCCGCCAGCTCCGGACGGTCGGCCGCCTCGGGTGTCTTCACGATCAGCGCCTGGCTGAAACCGTCCACACTGGCCTTCACGGCCAGGTCCACCCCGGGGAAGACCTCCCGGTAGGTCGCGGTGGAGCCTTCGAGGACGGGCTCGGGCAGGGCCTTCGGCCAGGTCAGGGCCAGTTCGCCGCCCTGGTCGGCGAGGCTCACCAGACGGGTGTCGCCGCCGGCGGAGAACGTCACGCGGCCGGGTGCCGCCTTGGGCACGATCCGGCCGGCCGCCTCGGTGAGCGTGGTGTCCACCGGGGTCCAGGTGCCCTCGCGCTTCACGCGGACGGGCAGGGTGTGCTGGGTGGTGCGCAGGTTGCCGTTGGGCAGGGCGTGCGTCTCGCTGGTCTCGGTGCGGGCGGACGCCACCTCCACCGGCTTGCCGCTCTCGGCGGCCTCCCGGAGTGCGCGCTCCTCGGCGTTCGCGGCCACCGTGGTCGAGTCGGTGTCGGCCGCGACGGCCGTGAGCGGTGAAAGCGGTGTCAGCCCGAGCGTCCCGCCGGCGAGCACCGCGACGAGTGCGGCCCGCGCCGAGCGCCTGGTCGGGCGCTGTCTTCGGGATGTTTCTGGCATGGGCGAATCCCCCCGGAGTCGTTGCCGTGCCGAGCCCCTCACGGGGGCTCGCTGCGAGCCCTTTCACGTGGGCCGCGAGGCCGAACAGTACATGCCGACAGGGACATTTCCTTACTAACAGATAGTCAAAGTGGGGATAGTCGCATTGCCTTGGCTTTGCTTGTCAGTCTGATCGACAACGCTTACTGTCTGACCGTTCAACACTCGATCACACAGAGTGATCACACAGAGTGAGTGAGGGGGAGGTCCTTTAGTGGACCAATTGATAAGACAGCTGCGCTATTTCGGCCACTGGCACAGATCCGTTTCCCTCTTCGTCGGGCTTGTTCTGTTCGTCGGGCTGATACCCGACGACGCGAGCGCCGCCGATGGGAGCACCCGGATCTCCGACGTGAAACGCGACCCGTCCGTTCCTGGAGGGGACTTCGAGAAGAAGCGCCCCAAGACCCGCGACGATGCCAAGGGCACGTTCAAGCCCGCGGCCGGCCGGATCTCGACGGGCACGTTCACGACGCTGGTGACCGACAGTCGCGACAAGCTGCCCGAGCGGGCGCCGTTGACCACCGGCGCCACCCCGGCTTCCCCGGGGATCCAGGGCGGGACCACCGTGCAGACCGGCATGGTGAAGGCCCGTCAGACCACCACCGCGGCAGCCGCCGCCAAGAAGAGCCTGCGCACCCGCGGCCTGACCCCGAAGCGGGCCACCGCGGCCGCCGGCTCCGCCGTCCAGGTCCAGGTGAAGGACGCGGCCGCCGCCCGCAAGGCGGGCGTGCAGGGTGTCCTGTTCACCGCGGCACCCGCCGGCAACGGCCTGGCACCCGCCGCCTCCGGCTCCGTCGAACTGGAGTTGGACTACGCGTCGATCAAGGACACCTACGGCGGTGACTGGGGCTCCCGGCTCCGGCTCTACACGCTTCCGGCCTGTGCGCTGACCACGCCCGAGCTGGACCGCTGCCGTACCCGTACCGCCCTGCCGGGCGCCAACGACCCGGCCGCGAAGACGGTCACCGGCACCGCGGACCTGTCCGCCGCGCCCACCGTCTTCGCCGCGGCCGCCGAGGCCTCCGGGCCGGGCGGCAGCCACGAGGCGACCTCGCTGTCGCCCTCCGGCTCCTGGATGGCCGGCTCGTCCTCCGGCGGCTTCTCGTGGACCTACCCGATCGAGGCGCCCGAGGTGCCCGGCGGTCCGCAGCCCGAGGTCGAACTGTCCTACTCCTCGCAGGCCGTGGACGGCCGCACCGCGTCCACCAACGCGCAGTCCTCCTGGATCGCCGAGGGCTGGGACTACGAGCCGGGCTTCATCGAGCGGAAGTACCGTTCCTGCTCGGACGACAAGGCGGCCATCAAGAACGCCAAGGGCGAGGAGCTCAAGCCCAACAACACCGGCGACAGCGGTGACCTGTGCTGGGGTTCCGACCACGTCGTGATGTCGCTGGGCGGCAACACCACCGAACTCGTCAAGAAGGACGGCACCGACGAGTGGCGTCCCGCCGACGACGACGGCTCGCGCCTGCAGCGCAAGACCGGCGCCGCCAACGGCACCAAGGACGGCGAGCACTGGGTCCTGACCACCACCGACGGCACCCAGTACCACTTCGGCCTGAACAAGCTGCCCGGTGCCCCGGACGGCACGGTCACCAACTCGGCCCTCACGGTGCCGGTGTTCGGCAACCACCCCGAGGAGCCCTGCCACGCCACGGCGTTCATGGACTCCGACTGCGCCCAGGCCTACCGCTGGAACCTGGACTACGTGGTCGACCCGCTGGGTGACGCCATGACCCTGTGGTGGACCAAGTACACCAATTACTACGGCCAGAACATGAAGGCCGACCAGCAGGCCGCGTACGTCCGCAACGCGCAGCTCGCGCGCATCGACTACGGCCTGCGCCACGACAAGCTGTTCGGTGTCCTGCCGGCCGGCCGCGTCGGCTTCACCACCGCCGAGCGCTGCATCCCGAGCTCGACGTTCGACTGCGCCGAGTCCAAGCGGACCACCGCCAACGCCAAGTTCTGGCCGGACACCCCGCTGGACCAGGAGTGCGCCTCCGGTGCCAAGTGCACCGACAAGTACTCCCCGACGTTCTGGTCGACCAAGCGCCTGACGAAGATCAGCACCAGTGTGCTCTCCGGCAGCGCCCTGAAGCCGGTCGACTCCTGGACGCTGGAGCAGTCCTACCCGCCCACCGGTGACGGCACCTCGCCGGCCCTGTGGCTGGTGTCGATCGCCCGCACCGGCCATGGCGCGGGCGGCACCGCGGCGATGCCGAAGGTCACCTTCTCCGGCCTCCAGATGGACAACCGCGTCGACAAGGTGGAGGGCCTGCCGCCCTTCTCCCGTCTGCGTGTCCACGCCATCGACACCGAGACCGGCGGCCGGATCGGCATCACCTACTCGGCCAAGGACTGCCAGGCCCTGGAGCCGAAGCGGATGCCGGCGTCCCCCGAGTCCAACACCATGCGCTGCTTCCCGCAGTACTGGACGCCCAAGGGCGCCCTCAACCCGGTGAAGGACTGGTTCCACAAGTACGTCGTCACCCAGGTCCGCGAAGAGGACCTGGTCACCGACAGCCCCGCCAAGGTCACCTCGTACGAGTTCCTCGGCGGCGCCGCGTGGGCCTACGACGACAGCGAGTTCACCGAGAACAAGCACCGCACGTGGTCGCAGTTCCGCGGCTACGAGCGCGTCCGCACCCGCCAGGGCGCCGGCGACGACGTCAAGCAGCTCACCGAGCACCGCTACTTCCGCGGCCTGCACGGCGACAAGCTGCCCTCCGGCACCCGTACCTCGACCGTCACCACCAGTGACGGCACGGACCACCAGGACCTGCCCCAGTACCAGGGTCAGCTGCTGGAGCAGATCAGCTACGAGTCCGACGGCGGAGCCATCGACTCGGCGACCGTCACCACCCCCTGGGCGGTGAGGACGGCCACGCGCACGCGTACCGGAACCACCCCGCTCGAGGCGTGGATGACCCGCCCGGAGACCGTCCGCACCCGCGAGCGCGTCAAGGGCGACACCTGGCGGACCTCCACCGAGACCACCAAGTACGACAGCTACGGCCTGCCGTACCAGGTCGAGGAGAGGACGCCCGGCGGCAAGCTCCGCTGCTCCACGATCAGTTACGCCCGCAACACCACGGCGCACCTGATCGAGCTGGAGTCCCGCGAGAGGACGACGCTCGGCGCCTGCGGCACCACCGGCGGCGAGGTCGTCGAGGACACCCGCACGCTGTACGACAACCTGGCCTTCGGCGCGGCCCCCACCAAGGGTCTGCCCACCGAGGTCCAGGAGCTGAACGGCACGGGCGACGGTTACGTCACCATCGACCGCACCGAGTACGACATCCACGGCCGCGAGACCGCGACCTATGACGCGGACAACCGCAAGACGTGGATGGAGTACGTGCCGGCCACCGTCGCGCGGCCGACCAAGCAGGTCTCGCACGATCCGCTCGGCCACACCGAGACCACGGTGTTCGACGACGTCCGCGGCATGCCGCTGACCGAGGAGGACGCCAACGGCAAGAAGGCCACGATGGAGTACGACCCGCTGGGCCGTCTCCTGAAGGTCTGGGAGATCGACCGCGACCCGGAGACCCAGACCCCGACCGCCACGTACGACTACACCATCCGACGCGACGGCCCGACGATCGTCACCAGCCGCACGCTGAAGGACAACGGCCAGTACGCCGTGTCGTACGAGATCCTCGACGGCCTGCTGCGCGAGCGGCAGACGCAGGACGAGGCGGTCGGCGCGGGCCGGATCGTCAACGACACCTTCTACGACAGCGCCGGCCGGCAGTGGAAGGAGAACGAGGGCTACTACAACACCGAAGAGCCGGAGCCCGAGCTCCTCCCGGTCGGCGACCAGGACGTCCCGTCCCAGCACCGCATCACCTTCGACGGCATGGGCCAGCCCACCGCCGAGATCACGTACTACCGCGGCGTCGAGAAGCTGCGCACGACGACCGTCCGCGACGGGGACGTCTCCACGACGATCCCGCCCAAGGGCGACACCGTCACGGCCGTCTTCGAGGACGCCGAAGGCCGCATGTCGCGGCTGCGCGAGTACACCAACGAGGAGCGTACGAAGTGGCGGGACACCGTCTACGAGTACGACGACCTCGACAACCTGTGGAAGGTGACCGCTCCCGGCGGCGCCGTCACGACCTTCGAGTACGACAAGCGTGGTCGCCAGACCGCGGTCACGGATCCCGACGGCGGCCGTACCGAGACGCGGTACGACGACGCGGACAACGTGATCGAGACGATCGACCCGCTCAAGCGGTCCCTGTTCACCACCTACGACGCGGGCGGCCGCCCCACCTCCCTGCGCGAGGGCAGCGCCACCGGCCCCAAGCGTGTGGAGTGGACGTACGACACCCTCGGCAAGGGCCTGCCCACGGCCGCGATCCGCTACGAGAACGGCCTCGAGTACCGGGAGGAGGTCACCGAGTACGACAACGCCTATCGGGTGAAGTCGACGAAGACGGTGATCCCCGCCGAGGAGACGGGCCTGGGCGGCACGTACGAGTACAAGTACGAGTACACCCCTACCGGCAAGCTGGCCTGGGTCGAGGTGCCGGGTCTGGGCGGTCTGGTGACCGAGAAGGTCGTCTTCCGCTACAACTCCGACGACCTGCCGATCTTCATGGGTGGCGCGTCCACGTACCTCGCGGACGTCGAGTACTCGGCGTTCGGCGAGATCCTGCGCACGGACGCCGGTCCCGCCGGCAAGAAGGTGTACGGCTCGTACGTCTACGACGAGTTCACCCGTCGCCTGCAGACGGCGACCTTCGACCGCTCGGTCAACCCGGGCCGCATCAGCGAGACGCGGTACGGGTACGACGAGGCCGGCAACGTCACCAAGATCACCGACGTGCCCGGCAGCGCGGCGCCCGACGCGGGCAAGACCGACACGCAGTGCTTCGTCTACGACCAGCTCAGGCAGATGACCTCGGCCTGGACGTCGAAGACGGCGGAGGACTGCACCGCGGCACCGTCCAAGGACACGGTCGGCGGCCCGGACGCGTACTGGCAGTCGTTCGAGTACGACGACGCGGGCAACCGCAAGAAGCTCGTCGAGCACGACCCGACGGGCGACACCACGAAGGACGTCACTCGCACGTATCTGTACGGAAAGGAGGGCGTGGGCGGCCCGAACGCGCTGGCCGAGGTCAAGTCGGTCGGCCCGCAGGGCGAACGTCTCAACACCTTCTCCTACGACAAGGCCGGCAACACCACCGGACGCCAGCACGGCGGCACCAACCAGACGCTCGAATACGACGTCGAGGGTCAGCTGCGCAAGGTGACCCAGCCGGTCGAGGGCGGCGGCACGAAGACCACGTCGTACCTCTACGGCGCGGACGGCGAACGCCTCGTGCGTACTGCCGCGGACGGCAGCCGCACCCTCTACCTCGCCGACGCCGAGCTGACCGTCAACGCGGCCAACACCACCGCCAAGGCGGAACGTTTCTACGGGAACCCGGACGGCTCGACGACGGTCCGTGCGACCGGCGGTGTCCGGCAGATGATCCTGGCCGACCACCATGGCACGTCCCACACGGTCGTGGACATGGTCGACCCGGCGATGGGCGTCACACGGCGCAAGGCGATGCCGTTCGGCGAGGCGCGCGGGCAGCAGCCCACCGCCTGGCCCGGACAGCGCGGATTTGTCGGCGGCACGGTCGACCAGGACACGGGCCTGACCCGACTGGGCGCCCGTGACTACGACCCGGTCACGGGCCGGTTCATCCAGGTCGACCCCATGGTCGACTACGCCAACCCGGCCACGATCAACCCGTACGCCTACAGCAACAACGCGCCGGCCACCTTCTCCGACCCGTCCGGGGCGTTCTTCCCGATTCTGGTCGGCATCGCGGCTCGTATCGCCATTCAGGCGGCGATCCGCGCGGCGGCCCGCCGTGCGGCGATCATCGCGGCCCGCAAGGCGGCCCAGGCGGCGGCCCGCCGGGCAGCGGCCCTGGCCCGCAAGCGGGCGATCGAGGCCGCGAAGCGCGCTGCGGCCAAGGCCCGCCGTGAGGCGGCCCGCAAGGCCGCGGCGGCCAAGCGTGCGGCGGCCAAGCGGGCAGCGGCCCGTGCGGCGGCGAAGCGAGCGGCGGCCAGGAGGGCGGCAGCCCAGGCGAGGGCCCGTGCGGCCCGCGCGGCGGCCAAGAAGGCGGCGGCACGCCGTGCAGCGGCCCGCAAGGCGGCGGCCCGTCCGAAGCCGCGCGCCAAGCCCCGTTCCCAGCCGAAGCCGCGACCGAAGCCGTCGCAGGTGAAGCGGGCGGTGAAGAAGGTCGCGAAGGAGGTCAGGGAGACCGTCAAGGAAGAGGTCCAGGGAGCAGCCTGCGAGTCCAACAGCTTCAAGCCCGGGACCCGGGTGCTGATGGCCGACGGCTCGACCAAGCCGATTGAGAAGGTCAAGGTCGGCGACAAGGTCGTCGCCACCGACCCGAGGACGGGGAAGACCTCCGTCCAGACGGCCACGGCGACGATCATCGGCAAGGGCACCAAACGACTGGTGAAGGTGACGCTGTCGGTCCATGACGGTTCCGCCAAGCCGACGCGGAACATGACGTTCACCGCCACCGCCGGCCACCCCTTCTGGGTTCCGTCCCTGAAGAAGTGGATCGACGTCGGTGAACTGAAGCCGGGCCAGTGGCTCCAGACGTCCTCGGGCACGTGGGTCCAGGTCGGCGCGGTCCAGGCGTGGACGGCGAAGAAGGCGACGGTCCACAACCTGACCGTCACGGACGTCCACACGTACTACGTGCTGGCCGGGTCGACGCCGGTCCTCGCCCACAACTGCGGCCTCGCCGACGCGACGGACCTGGACCTGGCCGCCGCGGCGCTGCGGCCCATCCCGCCCAAGGGCGGCAAACCGTGGCAGTACGACTACCACCTGACCGAGGCGGGAAGGTCCCTGCAGAAGCACACCGACCCGGTCAAGCGCACTCCTGATCACATCGCCAAGTACGCGCCGTTCCTCCGGGGAGCCAACCGTCTGACCGACCGGCGGGCCCTGAACGACGGCGGTAGGGATCTCCTGGGTGAACTCCTGGGCAACCCGAACGCGAGGCGAACGATCAGTCCGTCGACCGCGCACTACGGTAACGAGGTGCTCGAGATCATGGATGATGTGACCAAACGTGGTGCCCGATGGAGCATGCGCGGCGGTCGAGTCCAGTTCGAGGGATGGCTATGAGATCGTTCTCCGTCCAAGGGCGTGAGTTCATGGCCCTGATCATCCTGAGCGACTACAACGACTACGAGTCGATGGAAGTCGTCGAGATGATCGACGGGAAGCGGGGCGACCTCCTGCTGGAATTCCGTATGGACGACAGTTCGGCCCGGCTGAGCTACATCCGTCCGGAGATCGACATTCCTCTGCTCAGGGCTTCCCTGGACGTGTTCAGGGAGGAGTTCCTGGACCCGAGGAAGGCGAGTGGGGTGCCGTGTCCGCCCTGGTGACAGGACGTGACGCGGGGCTCCGCCGGACCACCGCGGGCTGAGTGAGACGGCAGCTCCCCCGGGAGACACCTCCCGGGGGAGCTGCCGTTCGTGAGGGTTCCCGGCGTGGAGATCCGAGGAGAGTGCGAAGTGGCGACCGACGGAATGAGGCTGGCCCTGGCGAAGGCCGGGCTCGTGGTCCGGGACGACTGCGGTGACCCGGAAGGGTTCATCCCTCCCGTGGTGACCGGCCAGCTGGCCGGCGTCATGCCCTGGGACATCAGCGGTGGCGCCTCGGCGGACGTCGACGACCCCGAGCTGCACCGAAAGGCGAACGCCGACTGGTACCGGCTGGCGGTCGAGGAGGGGCTCTTCCGGGCGGAGGACCCCCGGTTCTTCCTCGCCACCGGCTCGTCCTGGGTCTGCGTGGAGCTGAGGCCCGACTGGGACGTCATGGGAGAGGGCGCGGCCGGCCCGCTGGGCAGCGCCCCCTGCCGTCCCGAGTTCCGCATGCTCTCGCTGGACGGGAACGTCCTGCTGGGCGCGACCACCGGTCAGTCCTCGATCGACACGGTCGTGGTGAAGGAACCCCACCGGTCCCATGTCCTGCGGAAGTTCGCGGCGGGAGTGGCGGAGTCGGAGTCCGGCCTGTGCGGCCCGCGGGAGAAGGCGGCCGCTCGCCTCTGGCTCGACAGCCACCCCGTCTCCGGGGAGTGACCTGACGGAAGAAGCGGCGAAGCCCCCGGCCGACAGCCAGTCGGCCGGGGGCTTCGCCGTCCGCCCACCGTTCACAGCCCGGGGAACGGACGTGTCCCCTCCACCGCCCCAGCAGCCTCCGCGCGGCCGCGGACTCCTCCGGCCGCAAGGACAGGGCGAGCGCCTCGGCCACCGGCCGGCTCGCGAGGACGGCCGTCCGGGAGGCTGCCTCCAAGTCCTCCGAGCCCGCCTGCTCCGCTCTCGAAGACTTTCGAGTGACCGCGCGGACCATTGACGCGCGAGGGGTTCGACTCTACGGTCCCGTCCGACGACGCGACTGCTGTTCGATATCACGAACGGCGCACCCCACTGAAGGAGCGTCCGCATGAGCCGCACTTCCCGTACATCCCGCAGGACCACCCTCCTGGCCCTTCCGGCCGCGGTGTTACTCGCCCTCACCCCCACCACCGCCTCCGCCTACCCCAACCCCGGCACGGTCACCGGATCCACCGTCGTCCACGACCCGACGATGATCCGCACCTCCGCCGGGCGCTACCTCCTCTACGCCACCGGAGGCGGCCTGTCCTACCGCACCTCCACCGACCGGATCGCGTTCGGCGCGGGCGGCGACGCCTTCTCGACGAGGCCGAGCTGGTGGTCGTCGTACGGCAACACCGAGGCCTGGGCGCCGGACATCTCGTACCAGGGCGGCAAGTACCTGATGTACTACTCCGTCTCCACCTTCGGGTCCAACAGGTCGGCCATCGGACTGGCCGGCTCGACGACCGGCCTGCCCGGCTCCTGGACCGACTACGGAGTCGTCTACTCCTCCACCACCTCCAGCGACTACAACGCCATCGACCCCAACCTCTTCGTCGACGACGACGGCAGGTGGTGGCTGTCGTTCGGCAGCTGGTGGACCGGCCTGAAGATGATCCAGATCAACCCCTCCACCGGGAAGCAGCTCTCCACCAACACCACCCGGTACTCCCTCGCCTCCCGGCCCACCGGGACCAAGGCCGTCGAGGCGCCCTTCGTCGTCAAGCGGGGCGGCTACTACTACCTCTTCGCCTCCTACGACACCTGCTGCGCCGGCACCAGCTCCACCTACAAGGTGAAGGTCGGCCGCGCCACCAGCGTCACCGGGCCGTACTACGACAAGAACGGCGTCGCGCTCATGAACAACGGCGGGACCCCGGTACTGGAGTCGCACGGGCGGTACATCGGCCCCGGCGGGCAGTCGATCATGAAGGACACCGACGGTGACCTGATCGTCTACCACTACTACGACGGCAACGACAACGGCACCCCCAAACTCGGCATCAACCTCCTGAACTGGAGCAGCGGATGGCCCGTCGCCTACTGACCCTGCTGGCCGCGCTGCTGCTGGCGCTGTCCCTCGGACAGTCCTCCGCGAGCGCCGCCTCCTTCGCCAACCCGGTCAAGGCGCAGAAGGGCGCCGACCCCTGGATCTCGTACCACAACGGCAACTACTACCTGGTGACGACGAGCTGGACGAACGTCATCACCATCCGTAAGTCCGCCACCCTCGCCGGCCTGGCCACCGCGCCGAACGTGCAGGTGTGGCAGGGCGACGCGGCGAGCCGCTGCTGCAACATCTGGGCGCCCGAGCTGCACTTCCTCAACGGCCGCTGGTACCTGTACTACGTCGCCGGACAGAACGTCTCCGACTACAACCCGACCCAGCGCACGCACGTCCTGGAGAGCGCCGGCTCCGACCCGCTGGGGCCGTACACCTACAGGAACCAGCTCAACTCCGCCTGGATGCTGGACCCGACGGTCGCGACCATCAACGGGCAGCTGTACCTGTTCGGCAGCGCGAGCGGCGGCACGCAGAACCTCGTCGCGGCCCGCATGTCCAACCCGTACACCCTCGCCACCGGTTTCTCCACCATCTCCACGCCCGCCCTCTCCTGGGAGACGTCGGGTGGCGCGGTGAACGAGGGCCCCGAGATCCTCCAGCGCAACGGGAGAACCTTCCTCATCTACTCGGCGAGCGGCTGCTGGACCCCCGACTACAAACTCGGCCAGCTCACCCTGACGGGCAGCGACCCGCTCTCCGCCTCCTCCTGGACGAAGAAGTCCACGCCGGTCTTCCAGCGCAACGACGCAAACGGCGTCTACGGGCCGGGCCACAACGGCTTCTTCACCTCACCCGACGGCACCGAGAGCTGGATCGTCTACCACGCCAACGACGCGGCCTCGGAGGGCTGCGACAACGGGCGGACGGCGAGGGCGCAGAAGTTCACCTGGAACTCCGACGGCACCCCGAACCTCGGCACGCCGGTCCGTCTCGGCGCGAGCCAGACCGGCCCGTCGGGAGAACCCTCCGCCGCCTCGACGACGTACACCCTCACCAACCGCAACAGCGGCAATTGCCTGGAGGTCGCCGGGAGTTCGACGGCCGACGGGGCCAACGTGCAGCAGTACACCTGCAACGGCGGCGCCAACCAGCGCTGGCGCGTCGAGGACCAGGGGGACGACACCAGCCGCCTGGTGAACGTCGCCACCGGCAAGGTCCTCGACACCGCCGACTGCTCCACCGCCGACGGCGCCGACCTGCGCCAGTGGACCTGGCTGAACAACACCTGCCAGCGCTTCCGCTTCGTGGCCACCGACAGCGGCCACGTCCGCATCGTCAACCAGGCCACCGGCAAGGTCGCCGACGTCGCCGACTGCTCCACGGCCGACTCCGCCGACGTACGTCAGTGGACCTGGCTGAACAACGCCTGTCAGCAGTGGAGGCTGAATCCGGCCTGAGGCGCGGTGACTCAGCCGACCTGACCCATCCCCGCCGCGTTCGGCCAGCTCTGCGGGTTCGGCCAGCCGGTCGTCGCGGCGGGGGAGAGGCCGTTGGTGCCGCGGACCTGGGCGGCGGTGAGGCCGCCGCGGGCCGGGACGCCGGGCGGGGTCGCGGCGGCCGCGGGGGTCATGGCCGCGGGGCTCATGGCGGCGGGGCTCATGGCGGCAGGCGTCATGGCGGCCGCGGGGCTCATGGCGGCGGGGGCCATCGCGGCCGCCGCCGCGGGAGCCGCAGCGGGGGCGGGAGCGGGCGCGGGGGCCGGCACCGACGGCGGGAAGACCTGGGCCGCCGCCGGCAGCGGCGTGCCCGTGCCGCCGGTCTGGGCCGCGGCGGGCATCGGCATGCCGGCGCCGGCCGCCGGGGCGGTTGCCTGCCCCGGCATCCCGGCGCCGACGGCCTGAGCGGCAAGGCCCTGCATGCCGGCCCCGTTGGTGGCTCCGATCAGCCGGTCCACTGCCGCCGTGCCCGAGCTGTAGCTGGTCCCGGTGCCCAGCTCGGGCACGGCGGCTCCCCTCCTGGTCCCGTAGAGCACCTGTTCCAGGCCGGACACCAGGCGACGCACGTCCACCTGGGGGCGCACCACGAGCCGCAGGAAGCGGCTGGAGGAGCCGATCTTGTTGCCGCACTCGCGGACCAGGATGCGGTGCTCGGTGAGCAGGCGGTCCCGGACCACGGTGCCCTCGGCGCCCACGGGAAGGCGCACGAAGAGGAAGTTCCCCTGTGAGGGATAAACAGTCAGGCCGGGCAGCGCGGAGAGCTGGCTCGCCATGTCGAGACGGTCCCGGCGCACCTGCAGCAGGCTCTGCGCGTACTCGGGGCCGTGCTCCTTGAGCATGAACACCACGTACTCGGCGAAGGCGTTGAGGTTCCACTTCGGCAGCATCGAGCGGACCCGCCCGGCGAGCGAGGGGTTGGCGACCATGTAGCCGAAACGGATGCCGTGCAGACCGAAGTTCTTGCCGAGGCTGCGCAGCACGATCACGTTCGGCCGGATCATCGCCTCCTGCACGACGCTCGGTTCGGCCTCGGCGTCGGCGAACTCCAGGAACGACTCGTCGATGACCACCAGGTCCAGATCGGCCATCGCGTCCATGAACTGCACGAGCGCGTGCTTGTGCAGGAAACCCCCGTCGGGGTTGTTCGGGTTGCAGATGACGGCCACGCGGGTGCCGCGGGTGCGGATGAACTCGGCGTACTGGGCGAGGTCCAGGGCGAATCCGCTGGACTCCTGGAGCGGGAACATGTCGACCCGCTTGCCGGTCTCCATCGGCTGGTCGGTCCAGCGGCCGAAGGTGGGGACGGGGACGGCGAGGGACTCGCGGACGAGCAGGTGGTCGATCCAGGTGATCAGTTCGGTCGACCCGTTGCCCATGGCCACCGCCTGCGGCGGGAGCTGGAGCAGGTTGCACAGCTCGGCCGTGATCGTGTCGGCGCTGCTCGGGTAGTACGTGATGATGTCCCGCAGTTTCGCCGCCATGGTGTCGAGCATGGCCGGGGTCGGGAAGTACGGGTTGCAGGGGATGCAGAAGTCCACCGGCCCGGCCCCGTCGCCGCCCTCACGCGTCAGAGCCGCCATCGACGGGCTGTGCGCCGCGGTGCTGCGGAACAACGAGGTGACGTTGTCGGCCATGGAACCTCCGTATGGGGCGGGCCCGCTGGGGACGACCGGGCCCGTCGTCATGTGGGTGGCCCGCGCGGGGGAGCGCGGGCCACCCGTACATACGGAGGCTGGGGCGGCGCTGTTCAACCCCTGAGGATTCGGTGGGAGCCTGTGCGCCGTCTGTGTGGGGCGGTCAGTGGCCGAACGAGTGGACCGTTGTCGTCCGGTACGTCTGTCCCGGCCGCAGCACGGTGGAGGGGAACGACGGCTTGTTCGGCGAGTCCGGGAAGTGCTGCGTCTCCAGGCAGACCGCGTCGCCCTGGCGGTAGACGTGCCCGGACGTGCCGACGAGCGTGCCGTCGAGGAAGTTCCCGGAGTAGAACTGCAGACCGGGCTCGGTGGTGGAGATGCGCAGGGTGCGGCCCGAGGCGGGGTCGCGCAGGGTCGCGACGTGCAGCGGCTGCGCCGTGACGCCCTTGTCGAGCACCCAGTTGTGGTCGAAGCCCTGGGCGTACAGCAGCTGCTGGTGGGCGACGCGGAGGTCCTCGCCGATGGTCTTGGCGCGGCGGAAGTCGAAGGGGCTGCCGGCGACCTCCGCCAGTTCGCCGGTGGGGATCAGCCCCGGGCCGACGGGCGTGTAGCGGGAGGCGGCGATCCGCAGCTCGTGGTCGTGGACGGCGCCGCTGCCCTCGCCGGCGAGGTTCCAGTAGACGTGGCTGGTGAGGTTGACCACCGTGGCCCGGTCGGTGGTGGCCTCGTAGTCGACGCGCCAGTCGCCCTGCCGGGTGAGGGTGTAGGTGACCTTCACCTCGAGCGTGCCCGGGTAGCCCATCTCGCCGTCGACGCTCGTGCGGGACAGGCGCAGGCCGACGTCTTGGCCCTCGGTGAACGGCTCGACGTCCCACACCCGCCGGTCGAAGCCCCGGGCGCCGCCGTGCAGGCTGTTCACGTCGTCGTTGACGTCGGCCTGGAAGGCCTCGCCGTCGAGGGTGAACCGGCCTCCGCCGACGCGGTTGCCGTAGCGGCCGATCAGCGCGCCGAAGTACGGGCTCCCGGCGACGTAGTCCTCGAGGGTGGCGAAGCCGAGGGAGACGTTCGCGTGGCGGCCGTGCCGGTCGGGGATCTCCAGGGACTGGACGATGCCGCCGTAGTCGAGGACCTTCAGGCGGGTACCGCCGTTCTCCAGGGACCAGCTGTGGATCTCCGTGCCGTCGGCGAGCCTGCCGAAGAGGTGCTTCACCGGCGTCCTGCCTCCCGGGCAAGAAGGGGGCCCCGCCGGTTTCTCCGGCGGGGCCCGTGTGCTGACTTACGAACCGGACTTGCGCTTGTTCCAGACGTCGAACCCGACCGCGGCCAGCAGGGCCAGGCCCTTGATGACCTGCTGCCAGTCGGAGCCGACGCCGAGGAGGTTCATGCCGTTGTTCAGCACGCCGAGGACGAGACCGCCGATGATCGCACCGAGGACGGTGCCCACACCGCCGCTCATCGACGCGCCACCGATGAACGCCGAGGCGATCGCCTCGAGTTCGAAGTTCAGTCCCGCCTTCGGGCCGGCCGCGTTCAGACGGGCGGCGACCACCAGACCCGCCAGGGCCGCGAGCATGCCCATGTTCAGGAAGACGTAGAAGGTGACCTTCTTGTCCTTCACGCCGGACAGCTTCGCCGCCGGCAGGTTGCCGCCGATCGCGTAGATGTGCCGGCCGAACACCGCGTTGCGCATGACGTAGCCGTAGCCGACCACCAGCGCACCCAGGACCAGCAGGATGATCGGGGCGCCCTTGTAGCTGGCGAGCAGCATCGTGACCACGAGGATCGCGGCGACGATGGAGACGATCTTCAGCAGGAAGATGTTGCGGGGCACCACGTCCAGCGCGAACTCCTGCTGGCGCTTGCGGTCGCGGACCTCCTGGAGGACCACGAAGACGATCAGGGCGAGGCCCAGCAGCAGCGTGATGTTGTGGTAGTTCGTGGTCGGGCCGACCTCGGGCAGGAAGCCGTTGCCCATCTTCTGCAGCCCGTCCGGGAAGGGGCCGAGGGTCTGCCCCTCCAGGAGGATCTCCGTCACACCGCGGAAGGTGAGCATGCCGGCGAGGGTGACAATGAACGACGGTATGCCGAGATAGGCGATCAGGAAGCCCTGGACCGATCCGGCGACACCGCCCACCACCAGGCAGAGCACGACCGCGACCGGCCACGACACGTCGTGCTGGACCGTCAGGACGGCCGCGAAGGCACCCACGAACGCGGTCAGCGAACCGACGGACAGGTCGATGTGACCCGCGATGATCACCAGCATCATGCCGATCGCGAGGATCAGGATGTAGCTGTTCTGCAGCACCAGGTTGGAGACGTTGCGCGGCAGCAGCAGGTCCCCGTCGGTCCACACCGCGAAGAGGGCGACGATCAGGCCGAGCGCGATCAGCATGCCGTACTGGCGCATGTTGCGGCGCAGGCCGTCGAGCATCAGCTGGAGCAGGTTTCCGCCCCCCGCCCCGCCGCTCTTGCCCGGCGGCGCGGCGACCGGGCTCTTGTCGGTCACTTCGGTGCTCATCGCGTTACCTCTTTGTCCTTCGTCATCTGACGCATCAGCACTTCCTGCGTCGCCTCGGCCCGCGGGACCTCGCCCGTGAGGCGCCCGGCGGCCATGGTGTAGATGCGGTCGCACATGCCGAGCAGTTCGGGCAGCTCGGAGGAGATGAAGACGACCGCCTTGCCCTGGGCCGCCAACTGGTCGATGACCGTGTAGATCTCGTACTTGGCGCCCACGTCGATGCCGCGCGTGGGCTCGTCCAGGATCAGCACGTCCGGACCCGCGAAGATCCACTTGCTGAGGACGACCTTCTGCTGGTTGCCGCCGGAGAGCTTGCCCACCGGCTCGAAGACGGTCGGCGCCTTGATGTTCATGGACTTGCGGAAGCCCTCGGCGACCTGCCGCTCCTCGTGCTCGTCGACCACCCCGCGCTTGGCCACCTTGTCCAGGGCGGTCAGCGAGATGTTCCGGTTGATGGTGTCGATGAGGTTGAGGCCGTAGTGCTTGCGGTCCTCGGTGACGTAGGCGATGCCGTGCGCGACCGCCTCCGCGACGGACTTGGTACGGATCTCCTTGCCGTCCTTGAGGACCGTGCCGCCCGCGTACCGGCCGTAAGTGCGCCCGAAGACGCTCATCGCGAGTTCGGTGCGGCCGGCGCCCATGAGGCCCGCGATGCCCACGATCTCCCCGCGCCGCACGTGGATCGACACGTCGTCGACCACCTTGCGCTGCTGGTCGATCGGGTGGTGCACGGTCCAGTTGCGGATCTCCAGCGCGGGGGCCGCGCCCGCCTCCGGCTCGTGCGGGGTGCGCTCGGGGAAGCGGTGGTCGAGGTCGCGGCCGACCATGCCGCTGATGATCCGGTCCTCGGTCGTCTCCGGCGACTTCACGTCCAGCGTCTCGATGGACTGGCCGTCGCGGATGATCGTCACCGAGTCGGCGACCTTGCGGATCTCGTTGAGCTTGTGGGAGATGATGATCGAGGTGATGCCCTGCTTCTTCAACTCCAGGATGAGATCGAGGAGTTTGTCGCTGTCCTCGTCGTTGAGGGCGGCTGTCGGCTCATCCAGGATGAGCAGCTTCACCTTCTTCGACAGCGCCTTCGCGATCTCCACGAGCTGCTGCTTGCCCACGCCGATGTCGGCGACGCGGGTCTCGGGGTGATCACTGAGGCCGACCCGGCGCAGCAGCTCGGAGGCGTGCCGCAGGGTCTCGTTCCAGTTGATCAGCCCGCGCTTGGCGTGCTCGTTGCCGAGGAAGATGTTCTCCGCGAGGGAGAGGTACGGCACCAGCGCCAGCTCCTGGTGGATGATCACGATGCCGTGCTGCTCGCTCGCCCGGATGTCCTTGAAGCGGCAGATCTCCCCTTCGAAGAGGATCTCCCCCTCGTAGCTGCCGTGCGGATGGACACCGGAGAGCACCTTCATCAAGGTGGACTTTCCGGCGCCGTTCTCACCGCAGATGGCGTGGACCTCGCCCTGCCGGACGGTCAGTGTGACGTCCGACAGCGCCTTCACACCGGGAAAGGTCTTGACGATCGAGCGCATTTCCAGGACGGGTCCCGCCATGGTCGTGCCTTCCAATCCGTAAGGGTCGACGCTTACTTGAGCTGGTCCGCGGTGTAGTAGCCGCCCTTGACGAGGATCTCCTCGTAGTTGGTCTTGTCGACGCTCACCGGCTCCAGCAGGTAGGCGGGGACGACCTTGGTGCCGTTGTCGTAGGACTTGGTGTCGTTGACCTCGGGCTTCTTGTCGTTCAGGACCGCGTCGACCATGTTCGAGGCGACCTTGGCCAGCTCGCGCAGGTCCTTGTAGACGGTCTGCGTCTGCTGGCCGGCGATGATCGACTTCACCGAGGCCAGCTCGGCGTCCTGGCCGGTGATGACCGGCAGCGGCTTGCTCCCGGAGCCGTAGCCGTCGGACTTCAGCGCCGACAGGATGCCGATGGAGATGCCGTCGTAGGGCGAGAGGACCGCGTCGACCTTGGCGCTCTTGTACGACTTGGTGAGGATGTCGTCCATGCGCCGCTGGGCGGTGGCGCCGTCCCAGCGCAGGGTGGTGACCTGGTTCAGGCTGGTCTGGCCGGACTGGACGACCAGCTTCTTGCTGTCGATGTACGGCTTCAGGACGCTCATCGCGCCGTTGAAGAAGTACTTCGTGTTGTTGTCGTCGTTGGAGCCGGCGAACAGCTCGATGTTGAACGGACCCTTGCCGCTCTTCAGGCCGAGCTTGTCGACGATGTAGTTCGCCTGGAGCTGGCCGACCTTCTCGTTGTCGAAGGAGGCGTAGTAGTCGACGTTCGCCGAGCCGAGGATCAGGCGGTCGTAGGAGATGACCGGGATGTTCGCGTCCTTGGCCTGCTGCAGGACGTTGTTCAGCGACTTGTTGTCGATCGCCGCGATGATCAGCGCCTTGACACCCTGGGTGATCAGGTTCTCGATCTGGGAGACCTGCTGGTCGGGGTCGTCCTCGCCGTAGACCAGCTTGGTCTTGTAGCCCTTGGCCTCCAGGTCCGCGACGACGTTCTTGCCGTCGGAGATCCAGCGCTCGGAGGACTTGGTCGGCATCGCGATGCCGATGGTCCCGCCCTTGCTGTCGCCCTTGTCCTCCTTGCTCCCGCCCTCACCGCTCTGGCCGCAGGCGGACAGGGTCAGGGCGAGGGAGGCGGCTCCGGCTACGGCGGCGAGGGCGGCTCTGCGAGTACGCATGATCATCATCCTTGATGTGGTGAGGGAGTGCTTCGGTCCGGAGGTGAATCCGCTCGGGGCGGCGCGGGGAGGACCGACAAAAAAAGCGCGTGTGGGATTGTGTTCGCCTGCGTCGCGTTTTGTGAAGGGGCTTTGTCCGGAACGTTATGCGGAAGTTTCGAACCGCTTCAGCGTGCCGGGCAGCCGCGAGCCCAGAGGAGCCATGTCGCCGTCGGCTCCGTGCCGTGCCAGCAGGTCCAGGGCCAGCCGGCCTCGCCGCACCCGCTCCTTCGCGGTGGACAGCGCCAGGTCCCTCATGTGGTGCCCGTAGGGGTAGATGCCGGGAGCCTTGGACAGGCCGAACTTCAGGTACAGCGGTGCGCCGCGCCGGATCAGCTCGGCGACCTCGTACATCCGGATGTACCCGCCGAGATCGTCGGGCGCCTCGATGTACATGTCCATGGGGGCGCCGGACACCCGGCGGATCTCGGTGAGGTGATCGAGCGTCAGGTCACTGGGGACGTTGACCGAGTCCGCGCCCAGCCGCTCGTACACGGCGTAGGCGGCCGGGTTCACGGGCCCGATCAGCGCCGAGACCTTGAGCGTGGTGTCGGCCGGGATGATGCCCGCCTCGCGCGCCCGGTGCAGCGTCCACAGCACGCCCTCGTCGGCCACGAGGAGGCACTTCACGCCCAGCTCCGTGGCGCGGAGGGCGTCCTCCACGCACCCGGCCACCGCGTCGTGCCCGCGGGCTCTCAGCCCCGCGCCGCGCGAGTCGGTCCTGGTCGAACCGCCGATGTCCCAGGTGCCACGCGGCCCGGTGAACAGGCACAGCTCGATGTCCCGTTCGGCGGTGGCCTCGACCATCTCGGTGATCTCGGCGTCGGTCAGCATCCACACGCCGCTGCCCTGGCTGATCCGGTGGATCGGCACGTCCAGCCGCGAGGCCTCCTTCAGGACGACGGCCAGCGCTTCGGGACCCTCGCACGAGGGGATCTCGGTGCGCCAGCGGCCGCCGCCCGGGAAGGTGTGCGGGGAGGCGTCGGCGGGATCGAGGGCGGGCGCGCCCAGGCCGAGCGAGGTGAGTACCTGCTCACCGGGGCGGCGGGCGGCCGTGGCGGAAGCGTCGGTCGTCACAAGCTGTCCTTCGTGTTCGGTATGTCGGACGAGATTCGGGGATCAGGGCATGCGGGGCTTGGGTGTACGCCGGTACGGGGGCCGTCAGGTCACCCCTGTACCGGCGTACGTCTGGGGGGGTGTCCTGTGGGTCAGGTCGGTTTCGAGCGAGGGTGCCAGTCGGCCGGGCCGGGCGGGGTCCGGTGCGTGCGGCTGCCCGGCGGAGCGGCGTCGACGCCATGGGGCTCCCTCCCGCGCGAGCGCGGCCGGGCGTGGGGGAGTGGGCAACCGACGACCGCGCGGCAGACGCGCGTGCCAGGGCTCGCGACCCTCGCCGAGATCCACAGGACACTCCCTACGGGCGGAGCAGTACCTTGCCCACCTTCGGATCGCCGGAACCCACCAGCTCGATCGCCTCGGAGAACCCGGTGAGCGGCAGCTCGTGCGTGACCAGCGGCAGCGGATCGAGCAGCCCCGCCCCGAACACCCGCACCGTGTGCGACCAGGCGTCCGGCGGCGCCCCGAAGACGGTGTGCACCTCCAGCTGCCGTACGACCAGATCCGTGGGGTCGAGCCCGTCGGCGCCCGGCGCCGGGATGCCCGTCAGCACCAGCCGCCCGCCGCGCCTGAGCAGCGAGGCGGCGGTCTGCGCGGCGGACGCCGACCCCGCGGTCTCGATCACCACGTCGAAGTCGTCGGGCAACTCCTGGTCGCGCGTACGGAAGTCGGTGGCCCCGAACTGCCGGGAGAGGGCCTCCCGGTCGTTGCGCGTGCCCACGACCAGCAGCTCGCTCGGCGAACCCGCCCGCAGGAACTGGACGGCGAACATGCCGAGCGTGCCGGTCCCGACGACCGCGACCCGTTCGCCCGGCAGGGCGTGGGCCTTGATCGCGGCGGCCGCGATGCAGGCGGCCGGCTCCAGCAGGGCCGCCGCCGTCAGGTCGGCGTCCTCGGCCAGGACGTGCAGCAGCCGGGCCGGAAGGGTGAGCGTGGCGGCCATCGCACCCGGCTGGGTGAACCCGGTCTCCTCGTACCCGTCCGTGCACAGTGTCGTCTCGCCCGCGTGGCAGCGGTCGCACACCTGGCAGTTGCGGAAGCCCTCACCGACGACCTTGCGGCCCACGAGGGACTCCGGCACGCCGGCGCCCACGGCCTCGACCGTCCCCGACCACTCGTGGCCGGGGACGAGGGGATAGCGGACGTACCCCTCGGGCCGGTTGCCCTGGTACACCTCGCGGTCGCTGCCGCAGATGCCCACCGCGTGCACGCGGACCAGCGCCTCACCGGGCTCCGGCTGCCGGGGCTCGTGCCCGACGAGCCGGTGCTCGCCGGGCGCCTCGACGACGACGGCGGTACTCACCTCTGGGTGCCCTTCGGCTTGCGCTGCTCCCAGCCCTCGGCCCACAGGTCGAAGCGGGCCTGCTGCTGCGGGAACTCGGCGGCCGCGTCGACGTCCAGCTCGACGCCGAGGCCGGGTGCGTCGGACAGGTGGAAGTACCCGTCGACGACCTCCGGCGCCCCCTTGACCACCTTCTTGATCTCCGCGTCCGCGAAGTCGTTGAAGTGCTCGAGGATCTTGAAGTTGGGCGAGGTGAAGCCGACCTGGAGGGAGGCGGCGGTGAGCACGGACCCGCCCACGTTGTGGGGAGCGACGAGCATGTAGTGCGTCTCGGCGGTCGCGGCGAGCTTGCGCGTCTCCCAGATGCCGCCGATGTGGCCGACGTCCGGCTGGATGATGTCGACGGCCTGGCTGTCGAAGAGCTCGCGGAACTCGATCCGGTCGTGGATCCGCTCACCGGTGGCGACCGGGATGTCCACCTTGGCGGCGACCTTCTCCAGCGCCTTGAGGTTCTCCGGCGGGCAGGGCTCCTCCAGCCACGCGGGCTTGAAGGGGGCCATCTCCTTGGCGAGCCGGACGGCGGTCGAGGGCGAGAACCGGCCGTGCATCTCCAGCATCAGCTCGGCGTCCGGCCCGATGGCGTCGCGCACGGCCTCGATGAGGGAGACGGCGTACAGGGTCTGCTCGTGGTCCAGCTCGAAGTGGCCGGTGCCGAAGGGGTCGATCTTGAGCGCCTTGTACCCGCGCTCCATGACCCCCTGGGCGGCCTTGTGATAGGCCTCGGGGGTCCGTTCGGTGGTGTACCAGCCGTTGGCGTAGGCCTTGACCTTGTCGGTCACCTTCCCGCCGAGCAGCTGCCAGACCGGCACCCCGAGAGCCTTGCCCTTGATGTCCCAGCAGGCCATCTCGACGACCGCGATGCCGGACATCACGATCTCGCCGGCGCGCCCGTAGTCGCCGTACTTCATGCGGTGCACGAGGTCCTCGACAGCGAACGGGTCGGATCCGAGAATGTGGTTCTGCTCGGCCTCTCGCAGGTAGCCGATCAGTGCGTCGGTGTGGCCCAGCATCCGGGTCTCGCCGACACCCGTGATGCCCTCGTCGGTGTGCACCAGGACGTAGGTCAGGTTGCGCCACGGCGTCCCGACCACATGCGTGCTGATTCCGGTGATGCGCACGGAAGTTACCTTTCGGCTGTTCGAGATTTCGTCACATGTTCGAAATGCTGGCCAGACAGTAAGGATGACCCGCGCGAGGTGTCAATGGGTCGAACAGGTAACGCTTTCGACAGTTTCGCGCCCCCTTTCGAGAAATGGCGCGCAGTGGTGTGCTCCAGGTCACTCGTGTCGCTGCGACGGTATGGCCGGTTCCCACACAACTTTCACCCGTCGAACCTAGGAACGTGACCGTACGGGCACCTAGTCTTCCCGCGTCATGGACTACTGCCACCCGTGCCGACGGCACCTGAACGGCGCCCTCGCCTGCCCGGGGTGCGGCGCACCTGCCGAACAGCTACGCGCGTATCCGCAGGACGCGTCCGAGCCGGAACCGTACGGCGACCACCAAGTGCCCGCCGGCCACGGCGCCCACGAGGCTCCCGTCGATCATGGTGACCACGGCGCTCCCGTCGATCGCGGCGTCCACCAGGCTCCCGTCGACCACGGCGATAGCGACGAGCGTGGCGACCGCGAGGACCGCGACGACCGCGAGGACGAGGGCGGCGAGCCGCAGGGCCGCGCGCCGCGCCGCCGCGAGCAGGACCGGCGTGGCAGGCGGAGCCCGGCGGGCACGGCCGCCGGACCGGACGCGAGTCGTCGCGACCGCAAGGCGGCGGTCCACCGCCGGCGCCGCAAGCGCACGGTGCTGATCACCGTCGGCTTCGTCCTGGCGGCGGGCGGCCTCAGCCTGGCCGAACTCGGCGTGGACGCGCCGGGGTTCTCCTCCTCCCCGGACCCGGCGGTGGCCGGGGGCGAGTCGTCCGAGATCGACGACTCGACGGCGGGGCCGAGCGTGTCCGGGCAGCCGCTGGACGACAGGACGGACACGGGCGGGGGCCAGGCCGCCTCGTCCTCCCCCGACCCCTCCGCGTCCCCCTCCGCCGACGCCTCAGCCTCCCCGTCGGCGTCGGAGTCCTCGGGCGAGGAGGGTGCCGCCACGCAGACCCCGGCCGGGGAGGTTCAGTCGGGCACCCTCCCCGGGTCCGCCGACTCGACGCCCCCGTCGGAGCCCGACTCCGGCTCCACCCCGACCGCCGACCCGACGCCGTCACAACCGTCCCCGGAACCGTCGCCGTCCGAGACGTGCGAGCGCTTCCTGTGGTGGTGCTCGTAGGGCCCCGCCCCCTGGCCGGGCCGGTTCCGGACCCTCCCGGCACCGCCGGCGTCCGCGCGTCGGGCCGGAGTTCGGTGCTGTCGTCGGCCGTCCCGAGTCCGGGCCGTGTCGTGGTTCGGTGGGCCGGCCGCTGAGGTCGTCGGCCTCGGAGCGGAGTCCGGTGGTGCCGTTGGCTGTCCGGAGTCCGGACGGCGTCGTGGTTCGGTGTGCCGGCCGCTGAGGTCGTCGGCCTCGGGCCGGAGTTCGGTCGTGCCGTCGGCCGTCCGGAGTCCGGACCATGTCACGGTTCGCTGTTCTGACCGCCGAGGCCGTCGTCGGGGCGTCCGTCGGCGCGGGCGCCCTCGACCGCCGGAGAACCGGGCGCCGCACCGGGCGGTCGGCCTGCCGTCCTCAGGCGGGGCGCGCGGCCGGCCCTGCCGTCGTGGCCGGCCGTGTCGAGAAGCCCGAACGCCGGGCGCGTTATTCAACCGTGACGACCTTCCGGTGCACACCTCTTGACCGCCGTGAATTGTTAGCGCTCACAATGACCTCCGCGTTCACCAGTCAGCGTCCAACGCCAGCAAGGGAGGAATGAGCGTCATGTCCGCACAGCTCACACCCGCCCTCCCGGCCGCCGGCGTCGGGCTCTCCGGAACCCCGGCGTGACGCGGGCGGCGCGGGATCATCCGCCCACACCACAGGTCTTATCGGCAGACGACCGCCAAGGAGGTGCGGCCGTGACCCACGCACAGCTTCGGCCGCCCACCATGGCCGACGTGGCTCGTCTGGCCGGCGTGTCCCACCAGACCGTGTCCCGCGTCCTGGGGGACCACCCCAACGTGCGGGAGGAGACCCGGGCCAGGGTGCTGCGCGCGATCGAGGAGATGGGCTACCGCCGCAACTCCTCCGCACGGGCCCTCGCGACCCGGCGCACCCGCACCCTCGGTGTGGTCGCCTCCGACACCACCCTCTTCGGACCGGCCAGCACCTTGTTCGCGCTGGAGGAGGCGGCGCGTGCCCAGGGATACCTCGTCTCGACGGTCAGCCTGCGCGAACTGACCATGGAGACGCTGTCCGAGGCTCTGGACCACCTCAGCGAGGGCGGAGTCGAGGGGGTGGTCGCCATCGCCCCGCAGCGGTCGGCGGTGGAGGCCCTGGCCGAACTGCGGTATCCCTTCCCGGCGGTGGTCGTGGGCAGCGGGCCGGGCGTGGACATCCCCAGCGTCAGCGTCGACCAGCACCTCGGAGCACGGCTGGCCACCGGTCATCTGCTGGCGGCCGGCCACCGTACGGTCTGGCACCTCGCCGGGCCCGAGGACTGGCAGGAGGCGGCCGACCGGGCCGCCGGCTGGCGGGAGACCCTCGAAGCGGCGGGTGTCGAGCCGCCCATGCTGCTGCGGGGGGACTGGAGTCCGCTGTCGGGCTACCGCGCGGGCCAGGAACTGGCCGGCTGGGTGGGCCGGGGGCTGACCGCCGTCTTCGTCGCCAACGACCAGATGGCACTCGGGGTGTTGCGGGCCCTGCGGGAGGCGGGGGTCCGGACTCCCCAGGACGTCGCCGTGGTCGGTTTCGACGACATCCCGGAGTCGGAGTTCTTCGCTCCTCCGCTCACCACCGTCCGGCAGGACTTCGCGACGGTGGGCAAGCGAGGTATCGCGCTGCTCCTGGAGCTGATCGAGGGCCGGCCGCCCGGCACCACGGCCCGGATCGCGATCGAACCCCAACTCGTCGTCCGCGCCAGCTCCTTCCCGTACGCCGCTCAACCCGAGGGCGTACCTCTCTGACGAACCGACAGGCCGCCCCTGCCCAGCAGTGCGGCCGATATGCCGAACAGTGATCGACAGGCTGGACGCAGTGCGGCCGGTCCCCTCGAGTACCAAGCGGTCCCTTTCCGGGCCGGCTCTTCAAAGGAGAAGAACATGCTCAACAGACGGAACTTCCTCACTGCGGCGGTCGGCGTGGCGGCCGCGGGCGGCCTGGCGGCCTGCGCCAAGAAGGACGAGGGCGCCGCCGGCTCCTCCGGGGGCGACAGCAAGACCATCACGCTCGGCTTCTCCCAGGTCGGCTCGGAGAGCGGCTGGCGCACCGCCAACAGCGACTCGGTGAAGTCGGCCGCCAAGGAGGCGGGTTACAGCCTCAAGTTCTCCGACGCCCAGCAGAAGCAGGAGAACCAGATCTCCGCGATCCGCAGCTACATCGCGCAGAAGGTGGACGTCATCGCCTTCTCGCCGGTCGTCGTCACCGGCTGGGACGCGGTGCTCAAGGAGGCCAAGGCCGCCAAGATCCCGGTGGTCCTCACCGACCGCTCCGTCGAGACCTCCGACCAGTCCCTGTACGCGACCCTGGTCGGCTCCGACTTCACGGACGAGGGCCGGCGCGCGGCCAGGATCCTGCAGAAGGTCCTGGAGAAGGCCGGCCACAAGGGCGCCGTGAAGATCGCCCAGCTGGAGGGCACCACCGGTGCCGCCCCGGCGATCGAGCGCGCCAAGGGCTTCAAGGAGGTCATGGACGCCGAGCACAAGGACTGGAAGATCGTCGTCAGCCAGACCGGTGACTTCACCCGGGCCGGCGGCAAGCAGGTCATGGCGGCCTTCCTGCAGTCCAACCCGGACATCAACGTCCTCTTCGCGCACAACGACGACATGGCCATCGGCGCCATCCAGTCCATCGAGGCGGCCGGCAAGAAGCCCGGCAAGGACATCCTCATCGTCTCCATCGACGGCGTGAAGGACGGCTTCGTCGCGATGTCCGAGGGCAAGATCAACGCCATCGTCGAGTGCAACCCGCTGCTCGGCCCCCAGCTGATGGACGTCGTGAAGAAGGTGCACGACGGCGAGACGGTCGAGCGCTGGATCAAGACCGAGGAGAGCGACTTCATGCAGGACCAGGCCGCCGCCGCGCTCCCGAACCGCAAGTACTGACCGACCGCACCCACCGGCAGGGAGCCTCCGCCGACCGGACCACCGGTCCCGGGGCTCCCTGCGGGCCTGAACCAATCCCATGAGGAGCGCTGCCATGGCAGAGCCGCGGCCCGTCCTGGAGATGACGGGCATAGTCAAGGAGTTTCCGGGGGTACGGGCTCTGTCGGGCGTCGACTTCCGGCTCTTCCCCGGCGAGATCCACGCCCTGATGGGCGAGAACGGGGCGGGGAAATCCACCCTCATCAAGGTGCTGACGGGGGTCTACTCCCTGGACGGCGGCACCATCACCCTCGACGGCACGTCCGTACGGTTCGGCAGCCCGCTGCAGGCGCAGCAGGCCGGCATCAGCACCGTGTACCAGGAGGTGAACCTCTGCCCCAACCTGTCGGTGGCGGAGAACATCTTCATCGGGCGCGAACCGACCCGCATGGGCCGCATCCAGTGGAAGCGGATGCGCAAGGAGGCCGCGCAGCTGGTGGACCGGCTCGGCCTCGACATCGACGTGACCGCGCCCCTGTCCTCGTACCCGCTGGCCGTGCAGCAACTGGTCGCGATCGTGCGGTCGGTGGGCACCGGCGACAGCGACGGCCAGGGGTCGGGCACCAAGGTGCTGGTCCTGGACGAGCCGACGTCCAGCCTCGACCGTGACGAGGTCCAGGAGCTGTTCCGCCTGATGCGGCGGCTGCGGGACGAGGGCGTGGCGATCCTGTTCGTCTCGCACTTCCTCGACCAGATCTACGAGATCTGCGACCGGATGACCGTCCTGCGCAACGGCACCCTCGTCGGTGAGCACATGGTCGCCGACCTCGACCAGGTCGGGCTGATCCAGCTGATGATCGGCAAGGCCCTGGACCAGCTGGAGGAGCTCCACGACCACCAGCTGCACGCGGACGTCGGCGAGACGCTGCTGCGGGCGGAGGGCCTCGGCAGGACGGGCGGCATCGCCCCCTTCGACCTGGAGATCAAGAAGGGCGAGGTGCTCGGACTCGCCGGCCTGCTGGGCTCGGGCCGGACCGAACTCGCCCGGCTGCTCTTCGGCGCCGACCAGCCCGACAGCGGCAAGGTCTCCATCGGCGGCAGACAGATCTCGATGAGCGCCCCGAACGACGCGATCGGCGCCGGCGTCGCGTTCTGCTCGGAGAACCGCAAGACCGAGGGCCTGGTCCCCGACCTGACCGTGCGGGAGAACATCATCCTCGCCCTCCAGGCGGCCCGCGGCTGGACCCGGCCCATCCCCGCCGCCCAGCGCGACGAACTCGTCGCCAAGTACATCAGGGCGCTGGACATCCGTCCCGCCAACCCGGAGGCCCGCGTCGGCCAGCTCAGCGGCGGCAACCAGCAGAAGGTGCTGCTGGCCCGCTGGCTCATCACCCAGCCGAAGCTGCTGATCCTGGACGAGCCGACGCGCGGCATCGACATCGGCGCCAAGGCGGAGATCCAGAAACTGGTCGTCTCCCTCTCCGAGGACGGCATGTCCGTGCTGTACATCGCGGCCGAACTGGAGGAGGTGCTCCGGCTCAGCCACACCATCGGAGTGCTGCGCGACCGCCGGCTGGTGGCGCAGCTCACCAACGGGCCCGAGATCACCACCAGCCGGATCATGGAGACCATCGCGAGCGGAGAGCACCAGTGAGCACCCCCTCAGTGACCACCCCGTCCCGATGGCGAGCACTGACGCACCACCACCTGTTCTGGCCGGTCGCGGTGCTCGTCGTCCTGCTGCTCGTCAACGTCCCCTTCACGCCCGACTTCTTCTCGGTCCGGATGACGGACGGCCACCTCTACGGCAGCCTCGTCTCGATCGTGCTGTTCGGCTCGCCCCTCATCCTGGTGGCGGTCGGCATGACCCTGGTCATCGCCACCGGCGGCATCGACCTCTCGGTCGGCGCCGTGGTCGCCATCACCGGGGCCCTGGCCTGCTCCTACATCAGCGACCAGGCCGACCAGAGCGCCCTGTCCGGGGTGTTGCTCGCCATGGGCCTGGGCCTGCTGGCCGCGGTCGTGTGCGGTCTGTGGAACGGCTTCCTGGTCGCCCGGATGGGCATCCAGCCGATCATCGCCACGCTGATCATCATGGTCGCCGGACGCGGTGTCGCCCAGCTGATCACCGACGGCCAGATCATCACCGTCAACAGCGAGCCGTACAAGCTGATCGGCGGCGGCTACTGGCTGACGCTGCCCTTCTCCATCTTCGTGGTGGCCGTGGTCGTGGCCGTCACCGTGGCGCTGACCCGCCGCACGGCGCTCGGCCTGCTCGTCGAGTCGGTCGGCGGCAACGCCGAGGCCAGCCGGCTGGTCGGCATCCGCTCCCGGCGCATCAAGATCATGGTCTACATGTTCTGCGCGCTGTGCGCGGGCATCGCGGGCCTGATGATCAGCTCCAACACCTCGGCCGCCGACGGCAACAACGCCGGCCTGTGGATCGAGCTCGACGCGATCCTCGCCGTGGTGATCGGCGGCACCTCACTGCTGGGCGGCCGGTTCTCCATCGGCGGCACGGTGGTCGGCGCGCTCGTCATCCAGACCCTGACCACCACGATCTACACCATCGGCGTGCCGACCCAGACCAACCTGGTCTTCAAGGCCGCCGTCGTCATCGTCGTCTGCCTGCTGCAGTCCCCGAAGTTCCGCGCCAAGGTCTTCGGCGCCAGGTTCGGCGCCGGGTCCGGTGCGAAGGGCAGCGCCCGGCCGGCCCCGGCCCCGGCGGACACCGCCGCGGCGACCGAGGCCGCTCCCAAGATGGAGGTGTCGTGATGAGCGCGACCACCCAGAATCCCACGGCACCGGACCGGCGTACCCCGTCCAGGGCCGGGCGGCTGCTCGGCGACCGGCGCCTGCCCGTCGTGGCGACGGCCCTGCTCTTCCTCGCCATGTACATCGGGGGCCTGACCCGGTACCAGTACTACGGGTTCGCCGAACCCCAGGTCTTCCTGAACCTGTTCATCGACAACGGCTATCTGCTGGTCGCCGCCGTCGGCGTCACGTTCGTGATCCTGTCCGGCGGCATCGACCTCTCCGTCGGCTCGGTGATCGGCTTCACGACGATGTTCACGGCCTGGCTGGTGGAGCGTCAGGGGCTGCCGCTCCCGGTGGTGATCCCCATCGCGCTGGCGGTCGGCGCCTTCGGCGGGTTCCTGATGGGCTACGTGATCCAGAACTTCGAGATCCAGCCCTTCATCGTGACCCTCGCCGGCCTCTTCCTCTTCCGCGGCCTGTGCCTGGTCATCAGCAAGGAGTCGATCTCGATCAGTGACTCCTCGGTGAGCAGCCTGGCCCAGACGCAGGTGTCACTGGGGATGGGCTTCCTGTCGATCGGTGCGATCGTCGCCCTGGTCGTCCTCGCCGTGGCCTTCTACGTCCTGCACTACACGCGCTTCGGGCGCCGGGTGTACGCCATCGGCGGCAACGAGCAGTCGGCCCTGCTGATGGGTCTCCCGCAGGGCGGCACGAAGATCGCCGTGTACACCGTGAGCGGGTTCTGCTCGGCGCTGGCCGGACTGCTCTTCACCCTGTACATCCAGTCCGGTGACCCGCTGCACGCCACCGGTATGGAACTCGACGCGATCGCCGCGGTCGTCATCGGCGGCACCCTGCTGACCGGCGGCTCCGGCTATGTCCTGGGCACCCTGTTCGGTGTCCTCGTCCTGGGCCTGATCAAGAGCATCATCCAGTTCGAGGGCACGCTCAGCTCCTGGTGGACGAAGATCGCCACCGGTGTGCTGCTGTGCGCGTTCATCCTGATCCAGCGCTTCATGACGAGCCGCAAGAAGACCTGAGCCGGCAGGGACGTCGTCCCCCGCACAGCGGTCCGGCACACGCGACACCCCGCGCGCCGGACCGCTTTCTTCGCTTCCGTCCCGACTGCGTACGTGACCTGCGCGGGCCCGGCACTCCAGTCCGCTGATGGGCTCATGGGCGTTCGTGGCTGCCGCTGGACAGCGGTGGGCGGCGTCAGAGCGTCTCGGGGCGGCACTCCGTGCGAAGGTCGCCCACACGGTCTTGCCGATGACGTGCTCTGTGACGCCCATGTCGTCGGCCAGTTCTCTGGTCAGGTGCAACCCTCGTCCTGAACACGCGTCAAGCTCCGAAGCTTCAGGGGCGACCAGCCGGTCGCCAGTGTCCCGGACCCCGAGACGCATCACTGTGCCCTCATGCTCAAGGCTCAGGCAGTACTCCCGGCCCGGCGGAACTCCGTGCAGCAGCGCGTTCGTGGCGAGTTCCGACGCACACAGCTCGATGTCGTCCAGCCGGTCGACGCAGCCCCAGTCCACCAGGACCTGATGGACGAAGGCGCGGGCGTCACGCACCGAAGCGCGCGAGCGGGGGAAACCACGTTGCTGTGGCAAGGGCACGGTTGGCCACCTCCGCACATCCGGGGCGCCAGGCGTCGAGCACGGTACCGCTATTCGCGAAAAGCGGCAAGGTGCTCTCGGGGAGGTCCTGCGTGCGGTCGCCTAACGTGTAGAGCCCAGGGTCGAATGGACGGCTGGCCGCACAGGAGGACGTCGTGAGCGCGAGTACATGGGTCAGCACCTCGTTGCCGTACCTGACGCCGAGGGGGCAAGGGCAGGGCGACGCCTGGGCGGAGGAGGCGGCGGCCCAGGGCCGGCGTGGCACTCAGCGGATCGTGCACGCCGGTGAGGTGCCGGCTCCGGCGGACGTGGCGGAGCTGCTCGGGATCACGGAAGGGGAGCCGGTCGTAGTACGGCGCCGCCTGATCCTCCTCGATGATCAGCCGAACGAACTGACCGACACCTACTACCCGACCGCCATCGCCCGGGGCACCCGCCTCGCGCATGCCGCGAAGATTCCGGGCGGAGCCGTCACACTCCTCGCCGAACTCGGTTACGTGGGGGTCCTCGTGAGCGAGGATGTGACCGCTGGGATCCCGGACGAGGAGGAGTCGGAGGCTCTCCGGACGGCCGCAGGCGAGCCTGTCCTGCGCATCGCTCGGCTGACCCGGGACCGCGACGACCGGCCCATCCAGGTCGACCGTATGGTGATGCCTGCCCTACGGCAGAGACTGCGCTACCAGATCAGGATCGGATGACCGTGCCCAAGGCAGAACCGGAAGCAGCCGACCGCCGCTCGCTGCACGAGAGGATCGCGGCCGATCTGCGCGATGACATCATGAGCGGCGAACTGGCACCGGGCGCCAGGCTGCCTTCCACCGCGCAGCTCAAGGAGCGTTTCGACGCCTCGAACGCCACGGTGCAGAAGGCTCTCCAGCTCCTCAAGGAGGAGGAGTTGGTGGTCGGCAGGGCGGGCGCCGCCGTCACGGTCCGCGAGCACCGGCAGCGCACCGTCCGCCCCGCCGACCTCGTGACGCCCGGCGCCCCGGACGAGCCCTACCGCTGGCTCACCGAGGCGGCCCGGTACGGCACACACGCCCGCAGCGTCATCCTCGACGTGGCCGAGACCCGCCCACCCGCCGACGTCCGGGCCGCCCTGGGCCTGCCGGAGGAAGGCACGGCCCTGCTCCGCAGCCAGATCCTCCTGATCGACGACGAGCCCGCCGAACTGGTCGACTCGTACTACCCGTGGGACATCGCCCGAGCCACGCCCCTGACGGACCGCCGCAGGATCAAGGGCGGAACTCCAGCGCTGCTCACGGAACTCGGTCACCCTCCTCGCCGCAGCGTGGACCGGATCTCCGCGAGGGTTCCGACCCAGGAGCAGTACCGGGCGCTCCACCTCACCAGCAGCATGCCGGTACTGCGCACCCTCCGTGTCCTGCACAGCGATCGGGAGGAGCCCGTCGAAGTGACGGTCATGGTGAAGGCGGGCCATCTCTACGAGTTGCAGTACGAGTTCCGGGCCGAGTGATCGCAGGTCGGCTACGACTCCGGCCACGTCGAGCGCGAGGTCGACATCGCTGCTCACGGCCGCTAAACGCGTGAGCGCGAGGAGACGGGCCGGCTTCCTCGCGCGGATGTCGTGCGAGCGAGTCAACGCGTGGATGAGTGCGCAAGCGCGTGAGCGCACGCCGGTACCGTGCCGCAGCCGACCGGAAGGACCATGGGGGAGGGGCCGCCCGGTCATCTCCCGGAGGCTGTGCTGCGTGTGCCGCAGCCCTCCGCCCGAGGTGCCGGTGCCGTACCGGGGTCTGTCCCCGGTCGCCGGGCTCTCAGCGCAGCCCGGCTTCCGTCTCGACGCCGAGCCGGAGGATCTGGTCGCGGCTCAGGCGGGCGAGTTCCACGAGCAGTTCGGCCACGTCGGGCCCTGCCGGGTGCCGCCCCGGGAGCCGCTCGCCCCACTGCAGACCGGCCTCACCCACCGGGCCGGCCATGGCCACCAGGTCGCCGACGGGGATACCCAGGACGACCGCGACATCGGCCAGCAGGTCGCGGGTCGGCTCCACCCTGCCGTGGCCGACCCCACCGATCGTGGCCGCACTCACGTACAGGCCCGACACCAGGTGCAGAACCCTGGCGGAGCCCGTCCAGTCCAGATTCCGGTTGGCGAGCATGCGCAGCAGCGCGGCGCCGAAAAGCGGCGGGTACTGCTCGGACGGTCGCGGAGACCGCACGGGCACCGTGCGGTTCTCGCGCGGCCACGAGCGCACACGGCGGAGTAGCTCGCGTCTGCGCTCCGGGGCCAGTGACACCGCACGCTTCACCAAGTGCGGGACCAGCCGCCCGGCCGTCGCGTCCAGCGGCGCGAGGTCCTCCGGCAGCGGCGGACCGGCGAGGGCGAAGAGGTCCGCGGTGCGCCAACCGAGCGCGGGCGCGAGCCGCCGAAGCAGCATCGGATCCGGCGCCGTGCCCTTGAGCACGGCCCGGAGCCCGGCCTCCCCGAACTCGGCCTGCCGGGAGAGCAGCCCGACGCCGAGCTCCCGGTGGTCCATCAGCCGCCCGAGGAGCACACCGAAGCCTGCCTGCGCCGTCATATCGGGAGCATAGGCGCCGGGGGGCGGGGCGCAGGGGCGCGCACCTGTCATCGAGGCCGTGGCTGTCCTGGGGCTCCTCGCCCTCGACCCCGCCGACCCTCTCGATCGGCGGGGGTTGATGGTGCGTCAGGGGCAGGTGCAGGGGGCGTCGGAACCCCTGGGGCGACGCGTCGACCCCACCGCGGTGCGCTGGAGCGACATCCGCCCTTCTGAACAACCCACCGCACCGGCCACGGTCACCGCGCAACCCGCCACCGCGCAACCCGCCACCGCGCACTCCGCCACCGCGCACCCCGCCCCGGCACCCCCGCAGGCCTTTCCGGGAGCCCTCCTGGACCATCCGGGCTATCGGTGACACCAACCCCCTCTTGTTGCAGTTGAGTCGAACAGGTACACCTCGCCGTACCGATCTCCGGCAGCACCGATCACAGGAAGTCAGAGGAGGTACGCGTGCATTCCACGAGAACCACCCCGGCCCGACTCGTCCTGACCGCCGCCCTCGCCCTCATCACGGGCGCTCTCGCCCTCACCCCCCACACCGCCACCGCCACCGAACCCCGTCCCACGCGCGAGCGCGACACCACCGGCACCGCCGCCGTCACCCCGGTGAGCGCCGCCCACCGGGCCCTCGCCGCCCCCGCCCCCGCCTTCTCCGCCCCCCTCGGCTACCCCCGGCAGCAGGTCCTCGCCCCCGACCCCGAGAACCCCGACGACAAGTCCCTCAGGCTCGGCCTCGTCCCGTACCACGCGATCGCCCCGAAGCTGAACGCCCTTCAGGCCCTCGGCGACCGGGTGAGCGTCGAGGTGGCGGGCCGCTCGGCGGGCGGGCGCCGGCTCTACCTCGTCACCGTCACCGCCCCGGAGACCGCCCGGCAGGCCCGCGACCAGGAGCGGATGCGCGAGCTCATCGAGAACGCGCCCGCCGTCGCCGCCAAGGACCCCGTCCTCAAGTCGGCGTACAAGACGCCCGTCTTCTTCAACAGCAACATCCACGGCAACGAGTGGGAGGGCACCGACGCCTCCCTGAAGCTCATCGAGCAGCTCGCCACCGCGAACGACACCAGGACGCGCGACCTCCTCGCCCACAGCCGGCTGTACTTCAACATCACCGCCAACCCGGACGGCCGTATCGCCGGCACCCGCCCGAACGCCAACGGCTTCGACCTGAACCGGGACCTGGTGACCGCCTCGCAGCCCGAGACGCGCACGCTGCGGCAGATCGAGGTCGACAAGCAGCCGGCCGTCATGCTCGACCTGCACGGTTACGTCAACGGCACCCTCATCGAGCCGACCACCCCGCCGCACGGCGAGAACTACGAGTACGACCTCTTCCTGAAGAACACCTACGCCAACGCCCTCGGCATGGAGGCCGCCGTCAACGGCCTCGGGTACACCCCCGGCGAGGACGGCGTGCGCCCCGCGCAGATCCCGTTCCGGGACCAGGAGGAGGGCTGGGACGACTGGCCCCCGATCTTCACCCCGCAGTACGCGGCCTTCCACGGCACGGTCGCCGCGCACACCGTCGAGATCCCGCTCCAGGTGAACAACGCGGCGTACACCGGCCTGCCACAGAGCGAGCTGCGGCGCCGTTCCGCCGTCAACGTGGCCGTGGCGGGGGCCGCCCTGCGCGCCACCCTCGACTTCGTCCGGACCAGGCGGACCTCCCTGATCGCCGACCAGATCGAGGTGTTCCGGCGCGGGGCCGCCGGCGCCGCGCAGGTGCCGGTGTCGGCACAGACCGTTCCGGGGGTGCCGGGCATCGGCCCGGAGGACGTCTACACGACCACCTTCCCGCGCGCCTACGTCCTCCCGGCGGGCACGACCGCCACCGCCCGCCTCGTCGACCACCTCCTCGCCAACGACGTCCGCGTCGCCCGCGCCGCCCTCCCCTTCCGGCTCGCCGGCCGGACGTACCCGAGGGGCTCCTACGTCGTGGACATGCGCCAGCCCAAGCGGGGACTGGCGAACGCGCTGCTCGCGGACGGGCGGGACATCAGCGACAAGGTGTCGGTGATGTACGACATCTCGGGCTGGAGCCTGGGCCGGCTGTGGGGGGCGGAGGTCGTGGCCGTCCCGGGCGGCTCCCCGGCCGGGCTCCCGCTGCGGCCGGTCACCGAGGCCGCGCCGGCCGGTACCGTCGCCGCCCGGGGAGACCTGCGGCTGCGCCTGGACGACCCGAACGCGGTCGCGGCCCTCAACTCCCTGCTGCGGGAGGGAATCGCGGTACGGCGTGCCGCGGACGGGAGCGTGATCGTCCCCGCGTCGGCCCGCTCCCGGGCCGCCGGACTCGCCCGCACGTACGACGTCCCCTTCACGGCGGCCCCGGTGGCTCCTCCCACCGGCACCACCCCCCTGCACCGCGTCCGCGTCGCCGCGGCCGTCACGCCGGGTGAGCTGTTCGCGCTGCGCGAGATGGACTTCGACGTCACACCGGTCTCCACGGCCGTCCTCAACGCCGGCTTCGACTGGTCGTCGGTGGACGTGCTGTTCGTGTCGACCGGGCTGGACCGGGCCGCCCTGACCGGCGCGGCCCGGACCGCCCTCGACACCTTCCTCGCCGGGCACGGCCTGGTCGGGCGGGGCGCCACCGGGGCCGCGGTCGGCACCGGCGCCGGGCTGCTGGAGGTGACGGCCGTCGAGGGCAACGAGGACGCCAACGGCGTGGTGCGCGTGGTGAACTCGGGCCCGGTGACGGCCGGCGCCCCGGACCACGGCTTCGTCTACGCGCCGGTGTGGTTCACCGGTCTCGGACCCGGGGTGCGCGTGGAGCAGTCGTACGCCGCCGGGAACCCGCTCGTCTCCGGCCACTGGCGGGCCCTGGCCGACGGCTCGGGCGGTCCCGCGGCCGCCGCCGGACGGCCCGCGGTCGTGAGCGGGCCGCACGCCGTCCTGTTCGGCACCGAACCCCTCTTCCGGGACCATCCCAAGGGGGAGTTCGCTCAGGTCGCACAGGCTTTGATCACCATGGGACACGCAAGCAGCGGTCTGGTTGAGGAGAGCGGATGACGCAAGAGATCCACGGCACCGTCGCGGACGGTTACGAGGCGGTGCGGGAGGAGTTCGCCGCGTTCGTGGCGGAGGAACGACCGGACTACGAGGGCCAGCTGTGCGCGTACGTGCACGGCCGCCGGGTCGTCGACCTGTGGGCCGGGGACGGTACGGACGCCGACTCCGTCTACGGCGTGTTCTCCTCCACCAAGGGCGCCGCGCACCTGGTGGCCGCGCTCCTCGTCCAGGAGGGCACCCTGGAACTGGACCGGAAGGTCACCTACTACTGGCCGGAGTTCGCCTCCGAGGGCAAGGGCGCGCTGACCCTGCGCGAGCTGCTCGCGCACCGGGCCGGGGTGGTGGGCGCCGACACCGGGTTCTCGGCGCGGGAGCTGGCCGACGACCGGCAGATCGCCGAACGGCTCGCCGACCAGCGGCCGTTCTGGCGTCCGGGCACCGCCTTCGGCTACCACGCGCTGGTCATCGGCGCGCTCACCGGCGAGGTGGTGCGGCGCGCGACCGGCCGCACGCTCCAGGAGGTGTACGAGGAGCGGGTGCGCGCCCCGTACGGGCTGGACTTCTTCCTGGGACTGCCGGCCGCGCACGAGCCGCGGTTCCGCAGCGCGCAGCCGATGGCGCCGACCGCCGAGCAGCGGGCGCTCCTCGACTCCCTGCCGGCCGGGCCGCACACGCTCGCCGCCATCGCCTTCAACCGGCACGGCGACGAGCCGACCGACCTGGAGCTCCTGCCGAACGATCCCCTGATCCGGGCCAACGGCCCCGCCTCGGTGGGCGGGGTGGCGTCGGCGCGCGGACTCGCCGGGATGTACGCGGCGGCGATCAGCGAGGTCGACGGGAAGGCACCGCTGCTGAAGGAGGACACGGCGGCGGAGTTCGGGCAGTTCCACTCCGTGGGCCACGACCTGGTGGCCCGCGCCCACAGGTCGTACGGGCTGGGGTTCCAGGCGACCGCGGACACCTGGTACCCGTTCCTGGGCGCCGGCGCGTTCGGGCACAGCGGGGCGGGCGGCTGCCAGGCCTTCGCGGACCCGCGCAGCGGGCTCGCCTACGGCTACACCCGGCGCCGGTTCGCCTTCCCGGGCGGGGCGGCACCGGAGAACGAACGCCTGGTGGCGGCGGTGCACAGGGCGGCGTCGGCGAGCTGACCGCCGCACGGCCGGCGCGCCGACCGCGGTGGTCCCGGCGCGCCGACCGCCCTGGGTGAAGGCCTAGGGGCGGAGGCGTGTCCGGGTTTAGGCCCGTACGGGTCAGGCCCGTACGGGTGAAGGCCGCACCCCACGTCCAGGGGTGCGGCCTTCGCCGTACGCAACGAGCGCCGTCAGACGAGCGTCACGGTGATGTTCCCCCGGGTCGCCTTCGAGTAGGGGCAGACCTGGTGGGCCCGCTCGAGCAGGGCGCGCGCGGTGCCGGCGTCGACGTTCGGGAGGTGGGCCGAGATCTCGACGATGAGCCCGAAGCCGTCGTCGTTCTTCCCGATCCCCACCTTCGCGGTCACCGTCGAACCGGTGAGGTCGGCCTTCTCCTGGCGGGCGACCACGCCGAGGGCGCCCTGGAAGCAGGCGCTGTAACCGGCGGCGAACAGCTGCTCGGGGTTGGTGCCGGTGCCGCTGCCGCCCATTTCCCTGGGCGGGTTCACGACCACGTCGAGCCTGCCGTCGTCGGTGGCGACCCGGCCGTCGCGACCGTTCTCGGCGGTGGCGACGGCGGTGTAGAGGACGTCGGTCTGCTGGATGGGCATGCGGTTGTCTTCCTCCTCGGTCCGCCGCGACTCGCGCCCACGATCGCGGCGGATTCCGAAAAGAAGTTACCGCATGTCGGAAACCGTGAGGAAGGCCCTCCGGTGTCCTACAGCTTGACGATCATCTTGCCGGTGTTGTCGCCGCGCAGGACCCCGAGGAACGCCTCCAGGTTGTTCTCGATGCCCTCGACGACCGTCTCGCGGTACTTCAGCTCGCCGGAGCGGACCCAGGCACCGACCTCCTGGACGAACTGCGGCTGGAGGTCGTAGTGGTCGCCGACCAGGAAGCCCTCGATGCGGCCGCGGGTCTGGATGAGACGGGCGAGGTTCCTCGGGCCGGGGGCGGGCTCGGTGTTGTTGTAGACCGAGATCATGCCGCAGACCGCGATGCGCCCGCCCTCGTTGAGGCTGCCGATGGCGGCCTCCAGGTGGTCGCCGCCGACGTTGTCGAAGTAGACGTCGACACCGTCCGGCGCGGCGTCGCGCAGCTGCTCGCCCACCGGCCCGTTCTTGTAGTTGAAGGCCGCGTCGAAGCCGTACTCCTCGACGAGCAGCTTGACCTTCTCGTCCGAGCCGGCGGAGCCGATGACCCGGGAGGCGCCCTTGAGCCGGGCGATCTGGCCGACCTGGCTGCCGACGGCACCCGCCGCGCCCGACACGAACACCGCGTCGCCCTCCTTGAAGGAGGCGGTGCGCAGCAGGCCGGCGTAGGCGGTGAGGCCGGTCATGCCGAGGACGCCGAGGTAGGTGGAGAGGGGCGCGGCCTCGGGGTCGACCTTGACGGCCTGCTGGGCGTCGAAGGTGGCGTACTCGCGCCAGCCGCCGAAGTGCAGGACGTGGTCGCCGGGAGCGATGCCCTCGGCCTCGGAGGCGACGACCTCGCCGACCGCGCCGCCCTGCATGGCCTTGCCCAGCTCGAAGGGGGCCACGTAGGACTTCGCGGCGCTCATCCGGCCGCGCATGTAGGGGTCGACGGAGAGGTACTCGTTGCGCACGAGCACCTGGCCGGGGCGGGGCTGCCGGATCTCCGCCTCGGCCAGCTCGAAGTCCTCGGGCTTCGGCCAGCCGACGGGGCGGCTGAGCAGACGCCATTCGCGGCCGGTGGCGGGGAGGGCGGAGTCGGTCATGGGGCTGCCTTTCTAAATGCTTCACTACCTGAAACAACCATGCTCCTGAATATTTCAGGATGTCAAGTAAGCGGGGTACCCTGAGATCATGGCCACCTCACCTCACACCGCCCGTCCCGACGCCGTGACCATGGAAGTCCTCGAACTCATCGGCGAGGTCGTGGCCCGCTTCCACGAGGACTACGAGGAGGCCGCCGCCGCGTACGCCCTCACCGGCGCGCAGGCCCGTCTGCTCAGCCTGCTGTCCCTGGAGCCGCTGCCCATGCGGAAGCTGGCGAACCGGCTGAGATGCGAACCGTCCAACGTGACCGGCATCGTCGACCGACTGGAGGCCCGGGGCCTGGTGGAGCGCCGCCCCGACCCGGCCGACCGCCGGGTGAAGCTGGCGGCGGCGACGGACGAGGGCCGCCGGGTGGCCAAGGGGCTGCGGGAGTCCCTGCGCTTCGCGCGCGAGCCGCTGGCGGGGCTCGCGGAGGAGGAGCGGGTGGCACTGCGGGAGTTGCTGCGGCGGATGCTGGGGGCGCAGGGCGCGGTGGACGCCTGACCGTCCGTGACCGCGGATGATGTGCACACGCCCGGTAGAGTTCCGGCATGCGCGATCTCGGGGCGGGTTTCACGTTTCTCCTGGAGGGCCAGCGGTGGGTGGCCCGGCACGGCAAGCAGTACGGCTTCGGGCTTCTGCCCGGGCTGATCACCCTCGTCCTGTACGTGGGCGCGCTGGTGGCGCTCGCGGTGTGGGGCGCGGACTTCGTGGCCTGGGCGACGCCCTTCGCCGACGACTGGTCCAGCCCGTGGCCGGGACTGTTCCGCGGATTCCTCACGGTCGTGCTGTTCGCCCTCGGCCTGCTCCTCTCCGTCATCACCTTCACCGCGGTCACGCTGCTCCTCGGGCAGCCCTTCTACGAGAGCCTCTCCGAGACGGTCGACCGTGACGTCTCGCCCGACGGCACGGCACCGGAGTCGGGGCTGCCGCTCTGGCGCGAGCTGTGGATCTCGGCGCGCGACAGTCTGCGCATCGTGGTCCGGGCGCTGCTGTGGGGTGTGCTGCTGTTCGCCCTCGGGTTCGTGCCGTTCCTCGGGCAGACGGTCGTCCCGGTGATCGGCTTCTTCGTCACCGGTTTCTTCCTCACCGAGGAGCTGACCGCCGTCGCCCTCCAGCGCCGGAACGTCGACCTGCGCGCCCGCCTCGCCCTCCTGCGCTCCCGCAGGGCCCTGGTCTGGGGCTTCGGCACCCCCCTGGGCCTGGCCTTCCTGGTCCCCTTCGTGGCGGTGTTCCTGATGCCGGGCGCGGTCGCGGGCGCGACGCTCATGGCGCGGGAACTGCTCGGGGAGGAGACCAGGGACGCCGAGGCGGCCGACGAGCGTCGTGAGGACAGCCCGTCCGGCGTGTGAGACGAGGCCGCCCGCACCGGCGTCAGCCCCGGGCCTGCCCCAGCGCACCGACCGAGCCGCCCGCACCGGTGTCGGCCCCGGGGCGGCTCACGCGCACCGACCGAGCCGCCCGTACGGGCGTCAGCCCCGGGCCGGCTCCGTCGCGCCGACCGCCACCGCCAGGATCGCCCGCACCTGGGCGATGATGTACAGCCGGTTGCGCACGAACTCGGGATCGGTCACCGTCCCGGTCGCCGGATCGGTGTTCCCGGTCCCGAACTGGAGGACCGGCGTGTGGACGTGCCCGCCCGGCAGGGTGTCGTGCAGGCCGAGCCGGTCCCGCAGCAGCGTCGCCCGGTAGGCGATCTCGTTCGACAGGTAGTTCCCGCCGCCCCCGGCCCGCGCGGTCGACCCGGCGGTGGGCCCGTCCGGCCGTACGACGGCCGCGGAGCCGCCCGCGGGTATCTCGGTGACGCTCGTGTTGTCGTAGACGGGGAAGCGGCCGGTGTCCGCCGCCACGATCTCCTCGTACGGCAGGGTCGTCGTCGTCCACTGGGGCTGCGAGGCCGGGTCGGCGACCGGGACCGTCTCCGTCCGGCTCACGTTGTCGTTGTCCGGGAAGCCGCCCCGCCAGGCCCCGTTGGTCCGCTCGACGTCGAACCGGCCGACGCGTCCCTGGCTCACCGTCGCGAAGAGGTCCACGTGCCCCAGGTACGGCCGCAGCGTCCGCTCCACCGTCCCGTCCGTGAAGTCCTGCCAGCGCACGGGGAACACGGCCGTCTCCACCCGGGCCGGCCCGTCCGCCGTCTCGACCACCGTGCCGTCGAGGGCGAGCGCGGTCGCCCCGGAGGGGTTGGAGATGCGGAGGTCGCGGTCCAGCGTGAACGGGTCGAAGCCGGTGACGAGGACGCGCTTGAGCCCCTTGTCGGCGGGGCGGAGGCCGAGGTCGCTCTGCCCGCGCGAGGTGCGCTCCAAGTCGGCCAGCAGAGCCGCCCGTTCGGCATCGGTCAACCCGAAATCCGGCTGCCACGCGCGCAGTTCGCGCGCCATGGCCAGCCGCGCCCAGTACAGCGGCCGGTCGTCGTCCCGGCTGAGTTCCCCGCCCGCCGGCCCCCGTCCCTGCGCCCGGTCCACGGCCCGCCGCCACAGCGCCGCCCCCTCGCGGGCGACCACGCGGCGCGCCTGCGCACAGGAGCGCGCGGCCCCGAGCAGCCGGGCCAACCGCGGGGCGGCCGTGTCGAATCCGGAGGCCGCGAGGATCTCCCGCGGGACCGCCCGGTCGAGCCGCTGCTCCTCGACGGTGGGCGCGGGCGGCGCGGCGGTCGCGGTCGCGGGGGCCGAGAGGCAGGCGGCCAGGGCCAGGCCGAGGACGCCGACGCGAACTCGTGTCGCAGACATGGGGGTTGGGGTCCTTCCGTCGCTGTGGGGCGCGTGGTGCGGGACGGCGGAAGTATCGCGTGACGGGTGTGGTCTACGCCATGGGGCGTGGGAGCGCCACCGCGGCCTCCCGGAGCGCGGCCACGAACGCCTCCTGCGCCGGCGTCGTCGACCGCCCCCGTACCGTCGCCGCGTAGACCGCCCTCGCCGGCGCGCCCTCGTCCAGGACCGGCAGCAGGACGACGTCCGGCCGTACGGCCGTGGCGGCGAGCGCCGGGACCAGGGTCACGCCGAGACCGGCGGCCACGTACCCCTGCTTGGCCGTCCACTCGCCGACGACATGGGCGACACGCGGCCGGAAGCCCTCCCGCAGGGCCGCGTCGAGCAGGGTGCCCTCGGGGTGGGCGGCGCCGGAGATCCAGTCGGCGTCGGCGAGCCGGCCGAGCCGGACCGGTCCCGGGTGGCCGGCCAGGGGGTGGGCGGCCGGGACGGCGACGTACAGGGACTCGTCGAGGAGGTGGTGCAGGGTGTACGCCTCCAGCGGGGCGCGGCCCGTCGTCGACACCACGGCCACGTCCAGGTGGCCCGCGGACAGCCGGTCCAGCAGGGCGGGCGTGAGGCCCTCCTCGCGGGTGAGACGGACGCCGGGGCGGCGGGCGCGGAAGGCGGCCAGGGCATGCGGCACCAGCGCCGCGTCGGCCGTCGCGAACGCCCCGAACCGCAGCCGGCCGCCGGTCCCCTCCCGCAGCGCCGCCAGCTCGCGCCCGGCTTCCCGCAGTGTCTCGGCGACGGCCTCCGCGTGCGGCTTCAGCACCCGCCCGGCCTCCGTCAGCCGCACGCCCCGGGGCAGCCGGTCGAAGAGCGGGCCGCCGCCCCACGCCGCCTCCAGCGAGGAGATCTGCCGGGAGACCGCGGACTGCGTCCAGCCCAGCGTCCGCGCGGCGACCGTGAACGAGCCGTGCCGGGCGACCTCCAGGAACGCGCGCAGCCAGACGGTGGAGAGGTCGGGCACGGGGAAGACCTCGTCATGCGGTTTCGGCATGGCGGCCATGCTAGACATTCGCTTGTCGCATCGCCGGGCCGGTCCTAGCGTCGGCCGCATGGAGATCACCCTCGGCAGCCCCGCCTCCGCGCCCCAGCCCCTGAGCCCGTACTACTCCCAGGTCGCCCGCGTCGAACAGGCCGACGGCGGAGCCCTGTTGTTCCTCTCCGGTCAGATCGCCGAGGGCGCCACCCTCGCCGAGCAGACCCGGGGCGTCTTCGAGACGATCGACGCCCTGCTGAAGGCCCACGGCGCGGGTCTCGCGGACGTCATCAACGTCCGGACCTACCTGACCGACATCACCCGGCTCGACGAATACGGCGCCGTACGACGGCGGTTCCTCACCGGAACCCCGCCCACCAGCATGACCTTCGAGGTACCGCGCCTCTTCCGGCCGGAGGCCCTGGTGGAGGTCGAGGTCGTCGCGGCGGTGGCGGCCGGCGGATGACACCGCCGCGTCCTCAATCCACCGGCTCGCCCAGCAGGCGCAGGAAGTCCCGGAACGCGCCCGGCATGTCCACCGACTCCGGGTCGAGCAGCCACTGGTACTGCAACCCGTCCATCACCGCCACCAGCAGCGGTGCGGTCCGCTCCGGGGTGAGGCCGTTCGGCAGCCGCTCGCCGTACTCGGTGCGCAACACCGCCGCCATGTTCTCGCGCACCCGGGCGTACCGCTCGGTGAAGTACTCCCGGGCCGGATGCCCCTCGGTGACGCTCTCACCGAGCAGCGCCGAGAAGGTCTGGACGATGCCGGGGCGCATCGCGTTGTACTCGACCAGTGAGGCCAGCAGGTCGACCCGCCACCGGGTGTCCGGTACCGCGTCCCACTGGTCGCGCTCCTCCAGGACGGCGACCAGCAGCGCGTCCTTGGTCGGGAAGTGGTGCAGCAACCCCTGCTGCGTCAGCCCGACCCGTTCGGCCACCGCGGCCAGGCTCGCCCCCCGGTAACCCCGCTCGGCGATCACCTCCAGGGCCGCCCGCACGATCTCGGCGCGCCGCGCCTCGCTCCTGACCCTGGCACTCATGGCGCCACGGTACGACATCCGATCGACCCTCTTGTAACGGCAAGATAACGAAACCTACCGAACTACAGGTAACCGATGCACGATGGAGGCACTGCACTGCACGGACTCAACGAGGAGGCGCCGCGATGGCGGAGAACGAGGCGGTCGTCGAGGCGGCCCTCGGCAAGCTCGACCTGGAGGCCAAGACCCGGCTCCTGGCCGGCCAGGACATGTGGTCCCTGCCGGCCCTGCCCGAGATCGGCCTCGCGTCCCTCGTGATGTCCGACGGCCCGATCGGCGTGCGGGGGGTGCGCTGGACCGCCGACGACCCGTCCGTCGCGCTGCCCTCCCCGACCGCCCTCGCCGCCACCTGGGACCCCGGCCTCGCCCGGCGCGCGGGTGTGCTGCTCGCCCAGGAAGCCCGCCGCAAGGGTGTCCACGTCCTCCTCGCCCCCACCGTCAACCTCCACCGCTCCCCGCTCGGCGGCCGCCACTTCGAGGCCTACAGCGAGGACCCGTACCTGACCGGCCGCATCGGCACCGGATACGTCCAGGGGGTCCAGTCCGGCGGCGTCGGCACCACCGTCAAGCACTTCGTGGCCAACGACGCCGAGACCGACCGCTTCACCGTGAACAACCTGGTCGGCGAACGCGCCCTGCGCGAGCTCTACCTGGCCCCCTTCGAGGCCATCGTCGAGCACGCGCACCCGTGGGGCGTCATGACCGCCTACAACACGGTCAACGGCACCACGATGACCGAGCACCACCACCTGGTGAACGAGGTCCTGCGCGGCGAGTGGGGCTTCGACGGCTTCAACGTCTCCGACTGGATGGCCGCCCGCGACACCGTGGGCGCCCTCCGGGGCGGCCTCGACGTCGCCATGCCCGGCCCGCGGACCGTGTACGGCGAGGCCCTCGCCCAGGCGGTGCGGGACGGCCGGCTCGAGGAGTCCGAGGTCGACGGGGCCGTACGCCGCGTCCTGCGCCTGGCCGCCCGCGTCGGCGCCCTCGAAGGCGCCGAACCCGCCGTCGCCGCACCGCCCGCCCCCGTCGACGGCGAGGCCCTGGCCCGCGAACTGGCCCGCCGCTCCTTCGTCCTCGTCCGCAACGAGAACGACACCCTCCCCCTGACGTCCGGGACGGTCGCCCTCATCGGCGCCGCCGCCCGCGACGCCCGCATCCTCGGCGGCGGCTCCGCCACCGTCTTCCCGGCCCGTACGGTCTCCCCGCTCGACGGCCTCACCGCCGCCCTTCCCGACGGCACCCTCACCTACGCCGTCGGCGCCGACCCCACCACCGAACTCGCCGTCGCCGACAAGGGGTTCACCCTGCGCGCCGTCTGCCGGGACGCCGACGGCCGGGTCATCGGCACCGGCTCGGCGCCCAACGGCCAGATCCAGTGGATGGGCGCGGACCTCCCCGAGGGCGTCACCCACGACACCCTCCACACCGTGGAGCTGACCGGCACCTTCACCCCCCGCGCCACCGGCCGGCACGCCTTCGGCATCAAGGGCGTCGGCGCCTTCACCCTCACCGTCGCCGGCACCACGTACTACGACGGCGTCCAGCTCCCCGCCGACGTCAGCGACCCCTTCGAGGCGTTCTTCGGCTCCCCGGTGCCCCGCGCCGAGGCCGAACTGACCGCCGGCGAGCCGGTCGACGTCTCCCTCACCCATGTCTTCCGGCTCCCCGAGGACATCCCGTTGAAGGTCGTCGCCTTCGCCCTCGCCCACCAGGAGCCGCAGCGCGACCCGGACGAGCTGATCGCCGAGGCGGTCGAGGCGGCCCGAGCCGCCGACACGGCCGTGGTCGTCGTCGCCACCACCGACCGCGTCGAGTCCGAGGGCTTCGACCGCGAGGACCTCCGGCTGCCCGGCCGCCAGGACGACCTGGTCCGGGCCGTCGCCGCCGCCAACCCCCGCACGGTCGTCGTCGTCAACTCCGGCTCCCCGGTGGAGCTGCCGTGGCGCGAGGACGTCGCCGCCGTCCTGCTGAGCTGGTTCCCCGGCCAGGAGGGCGGCGCGGCCCTCGCGGACGTCCTCACCGGCGCCCACGAGCCCGGCGGCCGCCTCCCCACCACCTGGGGCTCCCTGACCGACGCCCCGGTCACCCGGGTCACCCCCGAGGACGGCGAACTCCCCTACACGGAGGGTGTCTTCATCGGCTACCGGGCCTGGGAGAAGGAGGGCCGCACCCCGGCCTACCCCTTCGGCCACGGCCTCGGCTACACCGACTGGACGTACGAGTCGGTCGAGACGGACGGCACGTCCCTGACGATCCGCGTCCGCAACCGCGGCGACCGGCCCGGCCGCGAGGTCGTCCAGGTCTACCTCGCCCCCGGCGAGCCCGGCCCCGACCGCCCGGCGCGCCTGCTGGCCGGCTTCGCGAGCGTCGAGGCCGGACCGGGGGAGAGCGCCGAGGCCGTCGTCGACCTCCCGCGGCGCGCCTTCGAGGTCTGGGACGAGGCCGCCCACCGGTGGGTCTTTGTGAAGGGTTCGTACGAAATCCAGGTGGGTAGGTCGATCGCGGACCGCAGGATCACCGCGACGATTAACGTCTGACGCGGGACTCCTCGCCCCACGAACAGCCCCGGTCCGGGACCTGACCCCTGGACCGGGGCTCATCCTCTTCCCGCCGGCGCCTACCGCGCCGAGAACCCGTACACCGTCTCCGACCGGTAGACCTCGCCCGGCCGCAGCTCGGTGCTGGGGAACTCCGGGCGGTTGGGGGAGTCGGGGAAGTGCTGGGTCTCCAGCGCGACGCCGTCGCCCGGCGCGAAGGGCTCGCCGAGATGGTCCGCCGTGTACACCTGCACGCCCGGCTCGGTCGTCGCCACCGTCAGCACCCGCCCGGACACCGGGTCGTGCAGCTCGGCCACCTCGACGGGCGTGTCCGTGACGCCCTTGTCGAGCACGAAGTTGTGGTCGTAGCCGGCGCCGACCTCGCGGGCCGTACGGAAGTCGAAGCGGGTGTCCGCCACCTCCGCCACCCCGGTCGGGATCAGGTCCGCGTCGACCGGCGTGTACCGGGAGGCGGCCAGCCGCAGCTCGTGCCCGCCCGCGCCGCCGCTGCCGGGACCGCCGAGGTTGAAGTAGCTGTGGTTGGTGAGGTTCACCACCGTCGGCGCGTCCGTGACCGCCTCGTACGCGATCCGCAGCGCCCCCGACGCCTCCAGACGGTACGTCACCGAGACCTCCAGGCGGCCCGGGAAGCCCTCCTCGCCGTCCGGGCTGACCCGGGTCAGCCGCAGCCCGTGCCCGACCGGCTCCACCTCCCACACCCGCTTGTCGAAGCCGCGCTCACCGCCGTGCAGGGAGTTGGGCGCGTTGTTCGGCGCGAGCGGGTACGTGACCCCGTCGAGCGGGAAGCGGGCGTGCGCGATCCGGTTCGCGTACCGCCCGACCAGGGCACCGAGGTAGGGCTCCGGATGCGCGAGATAGCCGTCCAGATCGGCGAACCCCAGCACCACGTTCGCCGTCCGCCCTGCCCGGTCCGGGACCTCCACCGACTGCACGATCCCGCCGTACGACAGGATCCGCACCCGTACGCCCGCCCGCTCCAGGGTCCAGCGGCGCACCGGGGTGCCGTCGGAAAGTGTTCCGAAGTGTTCGCTCATGAGCGAAACCCTAAGTCACGCGCTGCGGGCCGTGACCTGCCGGTAGGCGATCTCGGCGAGCCGGGCCTGACCGTTCTTGCTCGGATGGAACCAGTCCCAGGGACTCAACTGATCGGTGCCGAACCGGTACGCGTACACCGCGCCGCCGTCGAAACGGCACCGCGGGTCCTTCGCGCAGACCTCCCTTAGCACCGCGTTGTAGTCCTCCACCCGCTTCTGCACCGTCTCCCGCCGCAGGTTCGCCGCCGCGTCCAGCGCGTCCGCGTCGCCCAGCATCGACGGGCAGATCCCCAGCTTCCACACCTGCTTGCCCAGCACATTGGTCCGGCCCTGCGACCACAGCCGCTTCAGGTTCGGCACGCTGGCCACGTACACCTGCGTCTTCGGGGCCGCCCGGCGCAGCGTGCGCATCGCCTCCTCGAACCCCGCGCGGAAGTCCACCACCGACGTCATCGCGTCCGTGGAGTCCCGGCACGCGTCGTTCGCCCCCGCCATCACCGTCACCAGCTCCGGCTTCCGGGTCGCCGCCAGCGCCATCTGCGCCGGCAGGTCCGCCATCCGCGCCCCGGTCGCCGCGTAGTTCCAGCTGTGCGTCGCCGCCTTCGACGCCCCCAGCAGCCGTACGGCCAGACTGTTCACCTCGGCGCTGCCGCCGGTCGCCCAGGACACCTCCGGGCAGTCCGACAGGACCGAGCAGGCGTCGAAGCCGCGCGTGATGGAGTCGCCCACCGCGGCGATCGAGGCCGGGCTGCTGTCCCACACCGGGGTCGGCGAGGGCGTCGCCCGGCGCGTCCGCGAGTCCGACGCCTCGGGACCGTCCCCGCCCACGACGTCACAGCCGGCCGCGCCCAGCACGGCGGCAGCCGTGACGGCGACGACGGCCCGCGAGCCGTGGCTTCGCTTCCGCATCCCTGGAGTCCCCTCGGTCGTCCGGCACGTGCCCGGCCGGACGAGTCGCCGGCCCCATCCATGACAACGTCCGGGAGTTCCCGAAGCCCACACGAAGCAACTGAACGCCCCCGCACAAGCGTCCTGCCGGGTGAATGGCGGGCCTTTCGCGGCACCGGGACCGACGGTACGTCACACTCCTTGCGCCGCCGCACGGTAGCCTCGCCATCAACGTGGCTGCCCTGCCACCGCCGCCATGCCAGCCTGCAAGCCTGTCCCGCTCTGCCCGGAGGTCCCGGTGACGACACGTGGAGTTCTGTACGTGCACTCCGCGCCGCGCGCGCTGTGCCCGCACGTCGAGTGGGCCGTCGCCGGGGTGCTCGGCACGCGCGTCAACCTCGACTGGATCCGGCAGCCCGCGTCCCCCGGCACCTGGCGCTCGGAGTTCTCCTGGCAGGGCGAGGCCGGCACCGCCTCCAAGCTCGCCTCCGCACTGCGCGGCTGGCACCTGGTCCGCTTCGAGGTCACCGCCGAACCCTGCGCCACCGCCGAGGGCGAGCGCTACAGCTGCACCCCCGACCTCGGCATCTTCCACGCCGTCACCGGCATCCACGGCGACATCCTCATCCCCGAGGACCGTCTGCGCGCCGCCCTGCTGCGCAGCCAGCGCGGCGAGACCGACCTGGAGGCCGAACTCTCCAAGCTGCTCGGCAAGCCCTGGGACGACGAGCTGGAGCCGTTCCGGTACGCGGGTGAGGGAGCGCCGGTGCGCTGGCTGCACCAGGTGGTGTGAGAGCCGCGCCGTCCTCAGGACGGCGTACACGCGGTCGTCCACAGACGGGCGTACACAGGAAGGGGCCCCACCCGAGCGGTGGGGCCCCTTCCCGTACGTGTCAGCGCGTCTCAGACCGTCCGGAACGCCAGCACCACGTTGTGCCCGCCGAACCCGAACGAGTCGTTCAGGGCCGCGATGCGGCCGTCGACCGGCAGCTTCCGGGCCTCGCCGCGCACGATGTCCGCGTTGGCCTCGGCCTCGGGGTCGAGGTTCTCGACGTTGATGGTCGGCGGAGCCACCCGGTGGTACAGCGCGAGGATGGTCGCGACGGACTCGACGCCGCCCGCGCCACCCAGCAGGTGACCGGTCATCGACTTCGTCGCCGAGACCGCCATGTGGTCGGCGTCGTCGCCGAAGACCTTGCGCAGCGCCTTCAGTTCGGCCACGTCACCGGCGGGCGTCGACGTCGCGTGCGCGTTGACGTGCACGATCTCCGCCGCGTCCAGGTCGGTGCGGTCCAGCAGGTTCTGCAGGGCGTGCGCGATGCCCCGGCCCTCCGGCTCCGGCTGCACGATGTCGTGGGCGTCGGCGGAGATGCCCTGGCCGACCGCCTCCGCGTACACCCGCGCCCCGCGCTTGGCGGCGTGCTCGGCGGACTCCAGGACGATCACACCGGCACCCTCACCGAGGACGAAGCCGTCGCGCGCGGTGTCGTAGGGACGCGAGGCGCCCTGCGGGTCGTCGTTGTTCTTCGACATCGCCATCATGTTGCCGAACGCGGCGATGGGCAGCGGGTGGATCGCCGCCTCCGTACCGCCGGCGACGACGACGTCGGCACGGCCCGTACGGATCATCTCGATGGCGTAGCCGATGGCCTCGGCGCCCGACGCGCAGGCGGAGACCGGCGTGTGCACGCCCGCGCGGGCGCCCACGAGGAGGCCCACGTTGGCGGACGGGCTGTTCGGCATCAGCATGGGCACGGTGTGCGGGGAGACGCGGCGGACGCCCTTCTCCTTCAGCACGTCGTACTGGTCCAGCAGGGTCGTCACACCGCCGATGCCGGAGGCGATGACCGCACCGAGCCGGTCGGGGTCGACCGAGGCGTCCTCGCCGGCCTTGGCCTCGAAACCGGCGTCCTTCCACGCTTCCTGAGCCGCGATCAGCGCGAACTGCGCCGAGCGGTCCAGCTTGCGGGCCTGCGGCCGCGGGATGACCTCGGTGGGCTCCACGGCGACCGGGGCCGCGATACGGACGGCCTGGTCGGCCGCCCACTCCTGCTCCAGGGGCTTGACGCCGGACTTGCCGGCGATCAGGCCCTCCCAGGTAGAGGCTGCGTCGCCACCCAGCGGTGTGGTTGCGCCGATACCGGTGACGACCACGGTGCGATTGGTCGGGCTCACGGGAATTCTTTCTCCAACGATCGGGATTCAGCGGCGCCACCGCCGGGTGGCGGGGCCATTCGGCCCGAGGGCCGAGAGGTCACTCAGCCCTGGTGCTTGAGGATGTAGTCGGTCGCGTCGCCGACCGTCTTGAGGTTCTTGACGTCCTCGTCCGGGATCTTGACGTCGAAGCGCTCTTCGGCGGCGACGACGACCTCGACCATGGACAGGGAGTCGACGTCCAGGTCGTCGGTGAAGGACTTGTCCAGCTGGACGTCCTCAACCGGGATCCCGGCGATCTCGTTCACGATCTCGGCGAGACCGGCGACGATCTCTTCCTGAGTGGCGGCCATGTTGGCGCTCCTTCGTTGATGTTCCAGAGGGTGTGGCGCCCGCCGCGGCAGCGGCAGGTGGTGCATTTGCCGCACCGGACCGCATGATCCGGCACGGAGTGCCTAGGGGAGGGTAACCACCGTCGCGGCGTACACGAGACCCGCCCCGAATCCGATGACGAGCGCGGTGTCGCCGCTCTTCGCCTCGCCGGTCGCCAGAAGCCGCTCCATCGCGAGCGGAATCGAGGCGGCCGAGGTGTTGCCGGTGGTGCGCACGTCACGGGCGACCGTGACCGTTTCCGGCAGCTTGAGTGTCTTCACCATCGAGTCGATGATCCGCTCGTTGGCCTGGTGCGGGATGAAGACGTCCAGGTCACCGGAGGTGATCCCGGCCGCGTCCAGCGCCTGCTGAGCGACCTTCGCCATCTCGAAGACGGCCCAGCGGAAGACCGCCTGGCCTTCCTGGGTGATCGCGGGGAACTTGGCGACCTCGCCGGTGCGGTAGTCCGTCCACGGCACGGTCTGCTTGATGGTCTCCGACTTGTCGCCCTCGGAGCCCCACACCGTCGGGCCGATCGCCGGCTCCTTCGAGGGGCCGACCACGACCGCGCCGGCGCCGTCGCCGAACAGGAAGGCGGTGGCCCGGTCCTCCAGGTCGGTCAGGTCCGACAGCCGCTCGACGCCGATGACCAGGACGTACTCGGCGGAGCCCTCGACGATCATGCCCTTGGCGAGGGTGAGGCCGTAGCCGAAGCCCGCGCAGCCGGCCGAGATGTCGAAGGCGGCGGCCTTGTTCGTGCCGAGCTTGTCGGCGATCTCGGTGGCCACGGCCGGCGTCTGCTTGAAGTGCGAGACGGTGGAGACGACCACGGCGCCGACCTGCTCGGCGGTGATCCCGGCGTCGGCGACCGCCTTGCCGGCCGCCTCGACCGACATGGCGGCGACGGTCTCGTCGTCGTTCGCCCAGTGCCGGGTCTCGATGCCGGAGCGCGAGCGGATCCACTCGTCGGACGAGTCGATCGTCTCGAGGATCACCTCGTTGGGCACCACACGGGTGGGCCGGTAGCCGCCCACGCCGAGGATGCGCGCGTACGGGGCGCCCTTGCTGGGCTTGATCTTCGACATGATCGTCGGCTCCTTGTCAGGCACTGTGCTCGGCGATGACCTCGCGGGCCGCGTCGAGATCGTCGGGGGTCTTCAGCGCGAGCGTCTTCACGCCGGGCAGGGCGCGCTTGGCGAGACCGGTGAGGGTGCCGCCGGGGCACACCTCGATCAGCGCGGTGACGCCGAGCTCCTTGAAGGTCTCCATGCACAGGTCCCAGCGGACGGGGTTGGCGACCTGGCCGACGAGGCGCTCGAGGACCTCCGCGCCGGTGGCGACGGTCCGTCCGTCCTTGTTGGAGACGTAGGGCACGGCCGGGTCGGCGGGCGTGAGCTCCTTGGCCGCGGTGGCCAGCGTCTCGACCGCGGGGGCCATGTGGTGGGTGTGGAAGGCGCCGGCGACCTTCAGCGGGACGATCTTGCGGACGCCCTCGGGCTTGTCCTCGTTCAGCGCGGCGAGCTGCTCCAGCGTGCCCGCGGCGACGATCTGACCGGCGCCGTTGACGTTCGCCGGGGTCAGGCCCAGCTTCTCCAGGTGCGCCACGGAGGCCTCGGGGTCGCCGCCGAGCAGCGCCGACATGCCGGTCTCGGTGATCGCGGCGGCCTCGGCCATCGCCAGGCCGCGCTTGCGGACGAGGGTGAGCGCGGCGGTGTCGTCCAGGACGCCCGCGAAGGCGGCGGCGGTGATCTCGCCGACGCTGTGGCCCGCGACGGCGCCCGGGGCGACCTCACCGAGTGCCGCGGCGGACAGGATCCCGGCGGCGACGAGCAGCGGCTGGGCCACCGCGGTGTCGCGGATGGCGTCCGCGTCGGCCTGGGTGCCGTAGTGGGCGAGGTCCAGTCCGATGGCGTCCGACCACGCGGCGACGCGGTCGGCGGCACCGGGCAGTTCGAGCCAAGGGGTCAGGAAGCCGGGCGTCTGGGCGCCCTGGCCGGGAGCGACGAGTACGAGCACTCTCACACTCTCTCTTGAGGGCGGCCCGGGCCGCCCGTGGGGACAAGGACGAAGAACGGCAGGGGGATTTGTTGGCCCCCGACAAAACGCTAGCTCTGGGGATCTCCATCGACCAGACGCCCCAGGATCAGCGCGATGCGCAAGGTGAACGCCGAGCGTACATCCGAAGGCGACCAACCGGTGACGTCAGTCACACGTCGGAGCCGGTAGCGCACGGTGTTGGGATGCACGAACAGCATCCTGGCCGCCCCCTCCAGACTGGACGCCTGTTCGAGATAGACGGAGAGCGTCTCCAGGAGCGCGGACCCCGCTTCCTCCAGCGGTCTGTAGATCTCCTCCACCAACTGCTCGCGCGCGCTCGGGTCACCCGCGATGGCGCGTTCCGGAAGCAGGTCGTCCGCCAGCACCGGCCGCGGGGCGTCCTGCCAGGCGGAACACGCCTTCAGCCCGGCCGCGGCGGCCTGCGCGGACCGGGTCGCGGCGAGCAGGTCGGGCACGACCGGCCCGGCGACGACCGGTCCCGCGGCGAACGGCCCGATCAGCGACTTGGCCACGGCGAGCGGATTGTCGCTGCCCCCCGCGATGACGACGAGCCGCGAGCCGAGCACCCCGGTGAGCACCTGCACCTTGGCGTGGCGCGAGGCCCGCCGGATGGCTTCCACCGTCAGCTCGGAGTCCCCGTCCGGGGCGGTCCCCAGGACGACGCACACGTGCTCGGGCGAGTTCCAGCCGAGCGCCGCGGCCCGGCTGACGGCCCCCTCGTCGGCCTCGCCGCTGAGCACGGCGTTGACGACGAGCGACTCCAGCCGCGCGTCCCAGGCACCGCGTGCCTCGGCGGCCTGGGCGTAGACCTGGGCGGTGGCGAAGGCGATCTCGCGGGCGTAGACGAGGAGCGCCTCCCGCAGCACGCTCTCGTCGCCCGGAGCGGCGACCTCGTCGATCGCGGACTCCATGACCTCGATGGTCGTGCGCACCATCTCGACCGTCTGCCGCAGGGTGATGGCCCGGGTCAGCTCGCGGGGCGCGGTGCCGAAGACGTCGGTGGAGATGGCCTGCGGGGCGTCGGGACGCCGGAACCACTCGGTGAAGGCGGCGATGCCCGCCTGGGCGACCAGCCCGATCCAGGAACGGTTCTCCGGGGGCATCGCCCGGTACCACGGCAGGGTCTCGTCCATGCGCGCGATCGCCTGGGCGGCGAGGCTGCCGGAGGACCTCTCCAGCCGCTTCAGCGTCGCGGAGTGCGCGTGGACGGGGTGCGCTGTGGCTCGGGTGTTGCTGACTTCGGGTTCGGGCACGGGGACAAGACTGCCTTATCGGGACGTGAGCGTGCGGGGGAGGGTCACAGGTGGGGCCTCGCGCGGACGGCCGCGGGTCTACCGTGGTCAGCGTGATGGACGTACGGCGCGCCGACGAGCGCTACCGCGGCGGGGACCCGGCGGCCGGGATCGAGACCCGTCACGCCTTCTCCTTCGGCCCGCACTACGACCCCGGCAACCTCCGCTTCGGCGCGCTGATCGCCTGCAACGAGGAACGCCTGGCCCCCGGCGCCGGGTTCGACGAACACGCCCACAGCCACACGGAGATCGTGACCTGGGTGGTCGAGGGCGAGCTCACGCACCGCGACTCCGAGGGCCACGAGACGCGGGTGCGCCCCGGCGACGTGCAGCGGCTCAGCGCGGCGGGCGGGGTCCGGCACGTGGAGCGCAACGACGGCGACGCGCCCCTGATTTTCGTGCAGATGTGGCTGGCCCCGCTGGAGCCCGGCGGCGACCCCGCCTACGACCTCGTGCGCGGCATCGCCGACTCCACGCCGTACGCCGTCCCGGAGGCGGGCGCGCTGCTGCACGTACGGCGGCTGGCGGCGGGGGAGCGGAGCGCGGTGCCCGCCGGGGCCCACGTGTACGCGCACGTGGTGCGCGGCACCGCCCGGATCGGCCCGCACGAGCTGGCGCCCGGGGACGCGGTGCGCGCCGTGGACGAGAGGGACCTGGAGCTCGTGGCCGGGGCGGGCCCGGCCGAGGTGCTCGTCTGGGAGATGTCCGCTTGAGCGCTCACCCCGCGGAGCTGGGCTCCTCCGCGTTGCGCCAGATCGTGAGGTCCAGCGAGACGTAGTCGCTCGGGTCGCTCTGGGGGGCGGTGCCCCGGAAGGTGACCAGGGCGATGTGACCGGAGCCGGTGTGCACGCAGAACTGCGAGCCCTTGGAGAGCTGGGAGAGCGAGACGCTCTCGGCGTACCGGGTCTCCTCGCGGCAGGTCTGCAGGGAACCCTGCTGGGCGTTGTTCAGCAGGACGATCTTGTCGTCGGAGCTGCGCAGCGCGTCGTCGTAGTAGTACAGGTCGCTGTAGTAGATGTCGACGTCGTCGTTCAGCGGCTTGGGCGGGGAGTCCGCGAACTGCACGTAGTAGCCGTCGGGGATGTTGACGCCCTGGTAGGTGACCGGCTTCGGGTCCGGCAGCGGCTCGGCGCTGGAGGAGCCGGTGCCGTCGCTCCCGCCGCTGGAGGAGGAGCTGTCCGAGGAGTCGTCGAGGCCCTGGATGAACGACGCGCAGCTGCCGAGCCAGAACAGCCCGGCCACCACCCCGACGGTGATCCCGATCCACTTGCCGGCCTTGTTCTGCTTCGGCGGCGGCAGCGGGTGCGGCCGCCAGGCGGGCTGCTGGACGAAGGGCGGCCGGGGCGCGGTCGGGGCCGGCGGGCCGTACGACGGCTGGAACGTGGGCTGCGGCCGGGGCTGGTGCTGGGGCGGCGGGACGGGGGGCCCGAACGAGGGCACCGGCGGGACGGGGGTGGCCGCCGCCGTGGGAGCCGCGTGTATCGGCGCCGGCGGCGGGGTCAGGTCGGGCTGGGTGACGGGCGCCGTGGGCGAGGGGGCGGCCGGAGCGGCCGTCGGGGCTCCCGCGAGCGCGGCCGAGGCCGACACCCGCTGGGTGATCTGCGCGGCGATCGCCTCCGGCAGCCACGACCCGGACTGGCGCAGCGGCGTGGGTGACGCCCCCTGGCACAGGGAGATGATCTCGGCGGGGGAGGGGCGGCCGGCCGGGTCCTTGGCCAGGCAGCGCGCGATGAACCCGAGCTGCTCCGGCAGGCCGGTGAGATCGGGCTCCTCGTGGACGATCCGGTACAGCACGGCGTGCGAGGGCCCGTCCCCGTACGCTCCGGTGCCGCGCGCCGCGAACGCGGCCACCTGGCCGAGCGCGAACACGTCCGACGCGGGCGTGACCGGCTTCCCGGCGGCCTGCTCCGGCGACATGAAGGCGGGGGTGCCGATCGAGACGCCGGTACCGGTGAGCGCCGTGGCGTCGGCGGCCCGCGCGATGCCGAAGTCGATGACGCGCGGGCCGTCGGAGGCGAGCAGCACGTTGGACGGCTTGAGGTCGCGGTGGACGATGCCCGCCCCGTGGATGACCGACAGCGCCTCGGCCATCCCCGCGAGCAGCAGCAGGACCGACGGCACGGGCAGCGGGCCGTGCTCGGCGACGGCCGAGGCCAGCGAGGGGCCGGCCACGTAGGCGACGGCCAGCCACGGCTGGGTGCCCTCGGTGTCGTAGTCGATGACGGGGGCGGTGTAGAGGCCCTGCACGCGCTGGGCGGCCTTGACCTCCTGCTGGAACCGGCGGCGGAACTCGGGGTCCTCGCTCAGCTCCGGCCGGATGGTCTTGAGGGCGATCGGGTGCCCGCCGGGCGTGTACGACAGGTACACCGTGCCCATGCCGCCCGCGCCGAGCCGCGCCGCGAGGCGGTAGCCGGCCACCGCCGTCGGGTCGCCGCTCTCCAAGGGACGGAACTGGCCGCCCGGTCGTGCCCCTGCCATGGCTCTCCCCCGAGATCCGTATGGGTGTTGTGCAGAGGGAGGTTAGCCGAGCGGATCAGTGTGCCGTGCCCGAGCCCCTCACCTCGGCGAGCACCGCGTCGGTGAACCCGGGCCACGCCTCGATCGCCCACGGCCCGAACGCCCGGTCCGTCAGCGCCACCGCGGCGACCCGGGCGTCGGGGTCGACCCACAGGAAGGTACCGGACTGCCCGAAGTGCCCGAACGTCCGCGGTGAGGACGAACTCCCCGTCCAGTGCGGCGACTTGGAGTCGCGGATCTCGAAGCCCAGCCCCCAGTCGTTGGGGTTCTGGTGCCCGTACCCCGGCAGGACGCCCTTCGTGCCCGGGTACTGCACGGACATCGCCTCCACGACCGTCCGCGGATCGAGCAGCCGCGGCGCCTGCACCTCCGCCGCGAACCGCAGCAGGTCCTCGACCGTCGACACCCCGTCCTTCGCCGCAGACCCCTCCAGCGAGGTCGCCGTCATGCCGAGCGGCTCCAGGACGGCCTGCCGCAGGTACTCCGCGAAGGGGATGTCCGTCGCCTTCGCGATGTGGTCCCCGAGCTGTTCGAACCCGGCGTTGGAGTACAGTCGCCGCTCCCCGGGGGCGGCCGTCGCCCGGTGCTCGTCGAAGGCGAGCCCGGAGGTGTGCGCGAGCAGGTGACGGACCGTCGCCCCGGGCGGCCCGGCCGGCTCGTCCAGCTCGATCGCCCCCTCCTCGTACGCGACGAGCGCGGCGTACGCGGCGAGCGGCTTGGTGACCGAGGCCAGCGGGAAGCGCCGCCCCGCCGGGCCGTGGGTGCCCAGGACCGTACCGTCGCCCCGGACGACCCCCGCCGCGGCGGAGGGAACCGGCCAGTTCTCGATCAGCGCAAAGCTCTTCAGCGACATGCCCATGAGCCTACCTTCGGACTTCTTGCCGTTTTCGCTTGCTTGGAGCGCACTCCAAGGTCCTAGCGTGGAGGCCATGACGGTGTTGCAGACCACGCCCGTGACCACCGAGCAAGCCCCGAGCCCCGCAGACGTCTGCTCCGCCCCGCCGCGGCGGCATCCCCGCCCCGACGGGCAGGACAGCTACACGATCAGCGAGGTGGTCGCCTTCACCGGCCTGACGGCGCACACGCTGCGCTGGTACGAGCGGATCGGGCTGATGGCCCATGTCGACCGCTCGCACACCGGCCAGCGCCGCTACAGCAACCGCGACCTGGACTGGCTCGACCTCGTCGGCAAGCTGCGGCTGACCGGCATGCCGGTCGCCGACATGGTCCGGTACGCCGAGCTGGTCCGCGAGGGCGAGGGCACGTACCACGAGCGGCGTGAGCTGCTGGAGGAGACCCGACGGGACGTCCAGGCCCGGATCGCCGAACTCCAGGACACGCTCGCGGTGCTCGACCGGAAGATCACGTTCTATTCGGACGCCGCGCGCGTCCACCCCCTGGAAGCGGAGAGGACCCGATGACCGACAGCAGGATCCCGACGGCACGACTCGGCGACGGCGGCCCGGAGGTCGGTGTACAGGGCCTCGGCTGCATGGGCATGAGCTTCGCCTACGGCCCCTCGGACGCGAAGGAGTCCCGGGCCGCCCTCGACCGCGCCCTGGAACTGGGGGTCACCCTGTACGACACGGCGGACGCCTACGGCGCGGGGGCCAACGAGGAGTTCCTCTCCCCGTTCTTCAAGGCGCACCGCGACGAGGTGGTCATCGCCACCAAGTTCGCCCTCTCCATCCCGCCGGACGACCCGACCCGGCGCGTCATCCGCAACGACGGCCCCTACATCCGCCAGGCCGTCGAGGCGAGTCTGAAGCGCCTGGACGTCGACGTCATCGACCTCTACTACATGCACCGGCGCGATGTGAACGTGCCGATCGAGGACACCGTCGGCGTGATGGCCGAGCTGGTGCGCGAGGGCAAGGTCAAGCACCTGGGCCTGAGCGAGGTCACCGCCGCCGAGCTGCGCGCGGCCCAGGCGGTCCACCCCATCGCCGCCGTGCAGTCGGAGTGGTCGCTGTTCAGCCGGGACATCGAGGAGCGGGTGGTCCCGGCCGCCCGCGAACTGGGCGTGGCGCTCGTGCCGTACTCCCCGCTCGGGCGCGGCTTCCTCACCGGCTCCTTCGCCGACGCCGAGCAGGACCTCACCCCCGACGACTTCCGGCGTCAGCAGCCCCGCTTCACGGGCGAGAACGCGGCCGCGAACGCCGCGCTGCTGGAGCCGGTCCGCACGGTCGCCCGGGCCCACGACGCGACGCCGGCCCAGATCGCCCTGGCCTGGGTCCAGCAGCAGGCCCGGGTGCACGGGCTCCCGGTCGTCCCGATCCCGGGCACGCGCAAGCCGGGAAGGGTGGAGGAGAACGTGCGGGCGGCGGCCGTCGAACTGACGGAGGAGGACCTGGCCCTGCTGGAGCCGATCGCGGGCAAGGTGTCGGGCGACCGGTACGCGGACATGACGTTCACCTCCGCCGGACGCGAATGACTACAGCTCCGCCAGCAGTTCCGCCTTCTTCACGGAGAACTCCTCGTCGGTGACGAGTCCGGCCCGGTGCAGCTCCCCGAGGTGACGGATCCGCTCGGCGACGTCGGCGGGGTCCCGGCGCGGCGCGGCCGGGACCGTCGCCGGCGCCCCGCGCGTCCCGCGGACCGCCGCCAGCACGGCCGCCGCGAACGGCAGCGACTCGTGCACCGCCCCGTACCCCAGCCCGAACACCACGGCCGCCGGATCCTGGTCCACCGGCTCCGGCGCGCCGTCACCGCGGAGCAACCGCAGATGCCCCTCGAAGACCTCCGGTGACCGCCACTCCACCCCGCTCAGCTCGGACACCGGGAAGCTCTGGTCGCCGGCCTTCCACTTCGCCGAGGACGCCCCCGTCCAGAACCATCTGAACCGCACGGTCCGCCCGTCGAAGGACGCCTTCGCGTCGTACGCCTTGAACGACAGCGGAGCCTCGGGCGCGGCCACCAGGAACCGGTCCGCCGGACCGGTCTCGCCCAGCCCCGCCCGCAGTTCGTCGGCGTAGTACTCGGCGAGGACCTCCCGCTCGGCCGGCAGCACCAGCCGGTACGGGTCGCTGGTCTCCCTCAGCTGCCCCGCCGCCGCCTCGATCAGCGGATCGGCCCCGGGCCGCGGCTCGACGCGCAGCACCACGGTGCCCCGCCTGCCGGGCTCGAGCGTCACACCCGCGATCGCGGCCAGGGGGATCCGGCGTTCCCGGAGCGCCGGGAACAGCTTGGGCGTGCGCATGCCCCGTTCGTAGCGGATGAGGACGGAGTCGGACTCGAACTCCCAGGCGGCATGAAATCCGGCCAGTACGTCACCCATGCGGCTCATCGTATGCGGCACACGCTCCTCCGTCGCCTCCTCGCACCCGCCGCAATTCCTGCGCCTCTACGCGCGTCCGGCCGCCGTCGTGTCGGACAAACCGGCCCGGCAGGCGCCGACCCCGTCGGCGCACCGCACCGACAGGTACGCGCCGGTCCCGATGCCGGCGAAGTTGCGCAGGCTGTCGGTGCCGGGCTCGAAGTAACCTCCGTGCCCCTTGGCGTCCCGCGCCGACAGCACCCGCGCGCCGAACGCGGACGACACCGGGTCCGCGCCGTGCCCGAGGCCGCCGAGCTCCAGGTAGGGCACGTCCTGCACCCAGTCGTCGGCGTCCCGCATCGCCCACACCCGGGCGGAGGTGCGCAGCTGCGCGGCCCTCTCCACCCGCATGCCGGGGCTGCCGGCCACGGCTATGTCCGTCACCCGGCGCGGCAGCGTGTGCGCGGCGACCCCGCACACCACCGATCCGTAGCTGTGGCAGAACAGGGAGACGGGCGCGCCGCCGGGCAGGGCGCGCAGCAGCGCGTTGAGCCGTACGGCGCCGTACTCGGCGCGCATCGCGGTGGCCGAGTCGATGCCGAGGCCGGCGGGGGAGGTGTAGTCGGCCCAGGCGATCACGGCCGTCCGCGTCCAGGGCCGCACCTCGTGCTCGGCCGTGTACAGGGCCTGCGCCATGCCGACGGGCGCCGAGTACTTGCGGTGGGTGCGCTGGAAGGTGAGGAGCGCGGTGTCGACACCGGGGACGACGACGGAGATCCGCTCGGCCCGGCCGAGATCGCCGAAGACCTCGGCGGCACGTCCGGAGCCCTCCGGGTCGAAGGCGAGGATCTGCCGGCCGGCGCCGCTCATGGCCTCGAAGCGGTGCATGCGCCGGCCGGCCTCGTGCTGTCCGGCGGGCGAGAGGCGGTGGTCGTGCAGCCGGGTGCGCTCGATCTCCGCCTGCTCGCGGAGCGCGCGGCGGTTGGCGCGGTAGCGCAGCTCGACGGGGGCGCCGTTCATGTTGCCGACCGCGAGCGGGTAGCGCTCGGCGAGCGCGGTGCGCTGCGGTGCGGTGAGCGAGGCGAAGAACCGGGCGAGCCGGGCGGGCGCCGCGTGCGGGTCCGGCAGCCGGCGCCCGCCGATCCGGCCGTCCTCCCAGGCCGAGAGCGAGGCCCGCAGGGCGCTGCTTCCCCGGTCCTGGCGTACGGCGGTCCAGCCGGTGGTCGCCAGCATCACGAACACCACGGCGAGCGCGAGCAACGCGCGCCACATATTGAGTTGCGGGGAGGTGTCGAAGGAAGTCACTGGGAGGACACACTAGGAGAACGAGAAGGTCTCACGTGGCCTGAGTGACGGGGATCACGTTTCGATAACCGTGTGAAGGGGTAAGAGAGTCCTCATAGTCGCCGGTGCCCCTCATGGCCACCGGGCGCTCAGGCCGTGCGCCAGCTGCCCAGCAGGGCCGGCCCCACCTGGTCGAGATACCGGGACGTCAGCGCGTGGATGCCCGACACGCTGAAGTCCTCGCCGAGACTCCACTGACGTTCCGTCACCCGCATCACCCCGCCGAAGACGGCCACCGCCACCCGGGGCCGGGGGTCGGTGTCCACGTCGAGCCCCTCGCGCTCCGCCAGCACCCGCGCGACCTCCTCCTCCCTCTCCACCGACCGCCGCAGATGGGCGGCGAGCAGGACCGGGGTCGACTCGATCACCCGGTACATGCGCAGGTGCAGCTCGATCGGCACGACGGACTCGACCACCTGGTTGATCGAGTACCAGCCCTCCAGGACGGCCTGGCGCAGCGCCTCCATCGGGGGCTCGTGGGGCGGGCGGGCCCGCACCGCCTCGACGAACCGCTCCACCGTCATCTCCACCAGCGCGAGCGCGGCCTCCTCCTTGCCGGCGAAGTAGCGGAAGAAGGTGCGCTGCGAGACGTCGACGGCCTCGGCGATCTCGTCGACGGTGGTCTCCTCGTACCCCTGCGAGGTGAACAGTTCGAGGGCGGCCCGCAGCAGCGCGTCATGCGTGCGCCGCTTCTTCCGTTCCCGCAGGCCCGTTCCCGGGTCCGTGGTCCGCGGGCCCGCCGCCCCTGGCGCCTTCGTTTCCATGGCGGCCCTCACTCCTGCCGTTCGCCCGGTTCGCGCCCAAGGGCGAGTGACGTGACAGTTACCGACTAGTGAATTGGTTTGTCAACTGTCAGTGGCTGTCACTAGCCTCGATCGTATGACTAGTCAGACCACCATCGACACGACGGGGCCGGGCGGCAAGCCGCCGCTCACTCCGTCGGACCAGCCACCGGCCAAGGGGCTGCGCGGCCACCCGTGGTTCACGCTCATCACTGTCGCCGTCGGGGTCATGATGGTGGCCCTCGACGGCACCATCGTGGCGATCGCCAACCCGGCGATCGCCAGCGACCTGGGTGCCACCTTCGCCGAGGTGCAGTGGATCACCAACGCGTACTTCCTCGCCCTCGCGGTCTCCCTGATCACCGCGGGCAAACTCGGTGACCGCTTCGGCCACCGCCAGACGTTCCTGATAGGAGTCGTCGGCTTCGCCGCCGCCTCCGGCGCGATCGGCCTGTCCGACAGCATCGCGCTGGTCGTCACCTTCCGTGTCTTCCAGGGCCTGTTCGGCGCGCTGCTGATGCCGGCCGCGCTCGGCCTGCTGCGCGCGACCTTCCCGGCCGAGAAGCTGAACATGGCCATCGGCATCTGGGGCATGGTCATCGGCGCCTCCACCGCGGGCGGCCCGATCCTCGGCGGCGTCCTCGTCGAGCACGTCAACTGGCAGTCGGTGTTCTTCATCAACGTGCCGGTCGGTGCCATCGCCCTCGTCCTGGGCGTGCTGATCCTGCTCGACCACCGCGCCGAGAACGCCCCGCGCTCCTTCGACCTGCTCGGCATCGCCCTGCTGTCGGCGGCGATGTTCTGCCTGGTCTGGGCCCTGATCAAGGCCCCGGAGTGGGGCTGGGGCGACGGCAAGACGTGGGCGTTCATCCTCGCCTCCGTCGTGGGCTTCGCCCTCTTCGCCGTCTGGGAGACGAAGGTCAAGGAGCCCCTCATCCCGCTGGGGCTCTTCCGCTCCGTCCCGCTGTCCGCGGGTGTCGTGCTGATGGTGCTGATGGCCATCGCCTTCATGGGCGGCCTGTTCTTCGTGACGTTCTACCTGCAGAACGTGCACGGCATGAGCCCGATCGACGCGGGCCTGCACCTGCTCCCGCTCACCGGCATGATGATCGTCGGGTCCCCGCTGGCCGGCGCGATGATCACCAAGTTCGGCCCGCGCATCCCGCTGGCCGGCGGCATGGCGGCCACCGCGATCGCCATGTACGGCATGTCCACGCTGGAGACGGACACCGGCAGCGGCATCATGTCCGTCTGGTTCGCCCTCCTGGGCCTCGGCCTCGCCCCGGTCATGGTCGGCGCCACCGAGGTCATCGTGGGCAACGCCCCCATGGAGCTCTCCGGTGTGGCCGGCGGTCTCCAGCAGGCCGCGATGCAGATCGGCGGCAGCCTCGGTACGGCCGTCCTGGGTGCCGTGATGGCCTCCAAGGTCGACAGCGACCTGCCCGTCAACTGGAAGGACGCGGGCCTGCCCGAGCTCACCCCCGCCCAACTGGACCAGGCCGCCGAGGCCGTCCAGGTCGGTGTGGCGCCGGTGGAGAAGGGCACCCCGGAGGCGATCGCCGCGAAGATCACGGACGTCGCCCACGACACCTTCATCTCCGGCATGAGCCTCGCGTCCCTGGTCGCGGCCGGCGTGGCGGTCGTGGCCGTCCTCGTCGCCCTGCTCACCAAGCGCGGCGAGAACGCGGAGGCGGGCGCGGGCGTCGGCCACATCTGACGGCCCGCACCGTCGGGTGGATCCGTGGGATCCCGGGTCCGGAGCCCGGCGGATCCGAGGGATCCGGGGAACCCGGGGGATCCGGGGATCTTGGAGGGCCGGTGGATCCGCCGGATCCGCCGGATCCGGGGGGCCGGACGACCGGGAAACCTGACGGCATTTCAACCAAGTTCCCCTATCAGGGTGACAAGGCTAAAGGTCCCTCGCCTCCGGCACGCGCCACAGGTCACAGTGGGTCAAGCCCTCCGGATGGGAGGGCGGCCAGGGCTGCGGCGCGCTGCCGGAGGGGGACAGCGCGCCGACGGCCCGGGCCGGCCGCGGGCATAACCGCCGCACGCGGGGTACCCGGACACCGAACCCCGAGTCACTTCCAACCAACCCCGGGGTTCTGGGAGTTGATGATGGCGGGCTTCGGACACGGAACGCGCAGGTACCCCCGCTCACGTGGCCGGATGGGGTCACGGACCGGGCCGGATCGCGCGACGCTCGGAATCATCGGAGTCATCTGCGCGATCGCCGGATTCTTCGTGCTGGGGATCATCCTCGGCCCGGTGGCGATCGTCTGCGGCTGGCTCGCCATGGGCCGCACCTGGGCGGGCGACCGCCCGGTCCCGGCCCTGGTCGCCCTCGTGCTGGGTGCCATCGACACGCTGCTGGCGCTCATCTGGCTCGTGGGGGCGGCCGGCCCGGGCAACGGCCTGCTGTAGGCCGTCGATCCCGGCCGGGAGTGCCGCGGGGGTGCCGACCGACACCCCCGGCGGCGCCCGGATCACTTCTCGACGGGCCGCCGCAGCGCCGCCACCTCGGCCCGCAGCGCCCGGACCTCGTCGGTCAGCGCCTGGATCGCCTCCGTCTGCTGCCGCTCCTCCACGTCGTCCTTCTCGAACCGCTCGATGAACCAGGCGGCGATGTTCGCGGTCACCACACCCAGCAGCGCGATCCCGGACAGCATCAGCCCGACCGCGATCATCCGCCCCAGCCCGGTCGTCGGCGCGTGGTCCCCGTACCCCACGGTGGTCATCGTCGTGAACGACCACCACAGGGCGTCACCCAACGTGCGGATGTTCCCGTCCGGCGAGTCCCGCTCCACCGACAGCACGGCGAGCGACCCGAAGACCAGCAGTCCGAGGACCGCCCCCGCCACGTACGTCGTCACCCGGATCTGTGAGGCCATCCGCGCCCGCTGCCCCACGAGCAGCAGCGTCGACACGAGCCGCAGCAGTTTGAGCGGCCGGACCAGCGGCAGCAGGACCGCGCACAGGTCCAGCCAGTGCGTCCGGACGAAGAGCCACCGGTTCTCCGCCAGCGCCAGGCGCACCGCGTAGTCCACCGTGAACGCCGCCCACACCACCCACTCGACCGCCACGCACACGGCGGTCAGCGTCCGCCCGGCCGACGGGTCCACGATCGGCACGGCGTAGGCGACGGCGAACACCGCGGCGAGTGCCAGCAGGGGCTGCTGGGTCCGCTGTTCCCACCGGGCCTGAGCAGTTGGTTCGCGCATGCCCGCATCGTAAGGAACCCGGGTACGCCGAGGGGCGGCGAGGCCGGACCTCACCGCCCCTCGACCGGGAGCCGGGACCGCGGCGTCAGGCGTCGCCGCCCGCCGCCCCGGGGTCGGCCGCCGCGACGTCCAGCAACTGGTACCGGTCGACGGCCTGCTTCAGCGCGGACCGGTCGACCTTCCCCTCCCTCGCCAGCTCGGTCAGCACCGCGAGGACCACCGACTGCGCGTCGATGTGGAAGTACCGCCGCGCCGCCCCGCGGGTGTCCGCGAAGCCGAACCCGTCCGCGCCCAGCGACTGGTACGTGCCCGGCACCCAGCGCGCGATCTGGTCCGGCACCGACCGCATCCAGTCGGAGACGGCCACGAACGGCCCCTCGGCCCCGGTGAGCTTGCGCGTCACGTACGGCACCCGCTGCTCCTCCTCCGGGTGCAGCAGGTTGTGCTCCTCGCACGCCACGGCGTCGCGCCGCAGCTCGTTCCACGAGGTCGCCGACCAGACGTCGGCGCGCACGTTCCACTCCTCGGCGAGGATCCGCTGCGCCTCCACCGCCCACGGCACCGCGACACCCGAGGCGATGATCTGCGCCGGGATGGCGCCGGAGGTGCCCTCGCTGAAGCGGTGGATGCCCTTGAGGATGCCCTCGACGTCCACGTCCTCCGGCTCCGCCGGGTGCTGGATGGGCTCGTTGTAGACGGTGAGGTAGTAGAAGACGTCCTCGCCCGGCTTGCCGTCGGCGGTCTCGCCGTACATCCGCCGCAGACCGTCCTGCACGATGTGCGCGATCTCGAAGCCGAACGCCGGGTCGTAGGCGACACAGCCCGGGTTCGTGGAGGCGAGCAGCTGCGAGTGGCCGTCCGCGTGCTGGAGCCCCTCACCCGTCAGCGTCGTCCGGCCGGCCGTCGCACCGAGCACGAAACCGCGTGCCAACTGGTCCGCCATCTGCCAGAACTGGTCGCCGGTGCGCTGGAAGCCGAACATCGAGTAGAAGACGTAGACCGGGATGAGCGGCTCGCCGTGCGTGGCGTACGCCGAGCCCGCGGCGATCAGCGAGGCCGTGCAGCCGGCCTCGGAGATGCCGTCGTGCAGCATCTGCCCGGTCGGCGACTCCTTGTACGCGAGCAGCAGTTCACGGTCGACCGACTCGTACTGCTGGCCCAGCGGGTTGTAGATCTTCGCACTCGGGAAGAACGAGTCCATGCCGAACGTGCGGTACTCGTCCGGCGCGATCAGCACGAACCGCTTACCGAGCTCCTTGTCCCGCATGAGGTCCTTGAGCAACCGCACGAACGCCATAGTGGTGGCGATCGACTGCTGACCGGAGCCCTTCTTCACGGTCGCGTACGTCTTCGGGTCGGGCAGCGGCAGCGGCTTGGCCCGCACGACACGGGTCGGCACGTACCCGCCGAGCGACCGGCGCCGGTCGTGCATGTACTGGATCTCCTCGGAGTCCCGGCCCGGGTGGTAGTACGGCGGCAGTCCGGACTCCAGCTCCTTGTCGGAGATCGGCAGGTGCAGCCGGTCGCGGAAGCCCTTGAGGTCGGCGACCGTCAGCTTCTTCATCTGGTGCGTGGCGTTGCGGCCCTCGAAGTTGGGGCCCAGCGTCCATCCCTTGACGGTCTTGGCCAGGATGACCGTCGGCTGGCCCTTGTGCTCCACGGCCGCCTTGAACGCCGCGTAGATCTTCCGGTGGTCGTGACCGCCGCGGCCCAGGTGCAGGATCTGGTCGTCGGTCATGTTCTCGACCATGGCGCGCAGCCGGTGGTCGTCGCCGAAGAAGTGCTCGCGGATGTAGGCGCCGGTCTCGGTGGCGTACGTCTGGAACTGGCCGTCCGGCGTGATGTTCATCTTGTTGACGAGGATGCCGTCGCGGTCCTGCGCGAGCAGCGGGTCCCAGGTACGGTCCCAGATGAGCTTGATCACGTTCCAGCCGGCGCCCCGGAAGACCGACTCCAGCTCCTGGATGACCTTGCCGTTGCCGCGCACCGGGCCGTCGAGGCGCTGGAGGTTGCAGTTGACGACGAAGGTCAGGTTGTCCAGGCCCTCCCGCGCGGCGATGGTCAGCTGGCCGAGCGACTCCGGCTCGTCCATCTCGCCGTCCCCGAGGAACGCCCACACGTGCGACTTCGACGTGTCGGCGATCCCGCGCGCGTGCATGTAGCGGTTCATCCGCGCCTGGTAGATCGCGCCGATCGGCCCGAGCCCCATCGACACGGTCGGGAACTCCCAGAAGTCCGGCATCAGCCGCGGGTGCGGGTAGCTGGACAGGCCGTACGGCGCCTTCGACTTCTCCTGGCGGAACGCGTCGAGGTTCTGCTCGCCGAGCCGGTCGAGCAGGAACGCGCGTGCGTAGATGCCCGGGGAGGCGTGGCCCTGGAAGAAGACCTGGTCGCCGCCGTCGCCCTCGTCCTTGCCGCGGAAGAAGTGGTTGAAGCCCACGTCGTAGAGCGACGCGGAGGAGGCGAAGGTGGCGATGTGGCCGCCGACGCCGATGCCCGGCCGCTGGGCGCGCGAGACCATCACGGCCGCGTTCCAGCGGGTCGCGTTCAGGATCTTCCGCTCGATCTCCTCGTTGCCGGGGAAGAACGGCTCGCTCTTGGTGGGGATGGTGTTGACGTAGTCCGTGCTGCGCATCTCGGGCACGGCCACGCGCTTCTCGCGGGCCCGCTCGATCAGGCGCAACATGAGATAGCGGGCCCGCTCCCGGCCGCGCTCGTCGATGGCGGCGTCGAGGGAGTCGAGCCACTCCTGGGTTTCCTCGGGATCGAAGTCAGGAACCTGACTCGGAAGGCCGCCAATGATGATCGGGTTGCGATCGGATCCGGAAGCCACGCTGTTCCTTACCTGTCAGAGGGCTGTGTGGGGCTGGGGGTGGGGCTCTGTCTCGCTGGATGTCCCGCTCGGTGGTCTGATGGGGGTTCCACTGCTTCTTCCGTCTGCCTGCACCGATCCCCATCGTGTACCTCGGGCGCGCAAACGTCATCTCTACCGAGAGGTAACCGGTATCAGTTCGAAACTCGTACCCCCACACGATTCCCAAACGCGCAAACAGGGCAGATGGGTGTGGTGCACGTCACCCGAGGCCCTGATCGCGTGCCTGGAGTTGCGTCGACACGGCCAGGATCGTCACCGTTTCGGCGGTCTGAACCGCCGGGTACTTGCGCGATCCGCCCCGCCCGTGTGGACTACGGCCAATGCTTCGCGCACGCGCGTGGCTGAGTTATTCCCGAAACATGATCAGGAGGCAACCCGTGAGCGCGACCGCGGACCACGCGGAGGAGCGGACTAGCCCTGCCGTCAGGCTGGGGTTCCAGCCCGAGCAGGTGGTCCAGGAGATCGGCTACGACGACGACGTCGACCAGGAGCTCCGCGAGTCCATCGAGGAAGTCATCGGCAGCGACCTGGTGGACGAGGACTACGACGACGTGGCCGACGCCGTGGTGCTGTGGTTCCGCGACGAGGACGGCGACCTGACGGATGCGCTGGTGGACGCCACCACGTACATCGAAGAAGGCGGCTCGATCCTCCTCCTCACGCCGAAGACAGGCCGTGCGGGGTACGTGGAGCCGAGTGACATCTCTGAAGCCGCGACGACGGCGGGTCTGTCGGCCAGCAAGAGCGTCAGCGTGGGCAAGGACTGGAGCGGCAGCCGGCTGGTGACGCCCAAGGCCGCAAAGTCCAAGAAGTGACCTCGTCGAGGTAGAAACCCCGGTCTCATCGCCGCGGACGGGCCGACCGGCAGTCGGCCCGTCCGCGAGTGCGTCGTGAGCGCTGCGTAGGGTTGTCTCCGGCGTGCCCGGGTGGCGGTCTCACCCGAACGCCGCAACGGCCCCAGCGAAACCCCAGCGAAAGGGTTCCACGACGATGGCGATCCAGGTCGGCGACAAGGCCCCTGACTTCGAGCTCAAGGACAACCACGGCGCCACCGTGAAGCTGTCCGACTTCCGCGGCAGCAAGAACGTCGTCCTGCTCTTCTACCCCTTCGCCTTCACCGGCGTGTGCACCGGCGAGCTGTGCGAGGTGCGCGACAACCTGCCGAAGTTCTCCGACCGCGACACCCAGGTGCTCGCCGTCTCCAACGACTCCATCCACACCCTGCGCGTCTTCGCCGAGCAGGAGGGTCTGGAGTACCCCCTGCTGAGCGACTTCTGGCCGCACGGCGAGGTCTCCCGCGCCTACGGCGTCTTCGCCGAGGACAAGGGCTGCGCGGTGCGCGGCACCTTCGTCATCGACAAGGAGGGCGTCGTGCGCTGGACCGTCGTCAACGCGCTGCCCGACGCGCGCGACCTCGACGAGTACGTCTCGGCGCTCGACTCCCTCTGACACCCGGCCCTTCGCGCCGAGCCCGACACCCTGGGATTCTTCGGTTCCAGGGCCTGCGAGGGGCGGGAACCCGTCACTAGGATCGACTCGTTGATCCGATATCCGACGCACGACGGGGCTCCCCGCCCCTGGACACCAATGGAGGACTCGTGGGAGTCAGCCTCAGCAAGGGCGGCAACGTATCGCTGACCAAGGAGGCCCCGGGCCTGACCGCGGTCATCGTCGGTCTGGGGTGGGACGTGCGCACCACGACCGGCACCGACTTCGACCTGGACGCGAGCGCGCTGCTGCTGAACAACTCCGGCAAGGTCGCGAGCGACGCGCACTTCATCTTCTTCAACAACCTCAAGAGCCCCGACGGCTCCGTGGAGCACACCGGCGACAACCTCACCGGTGAGGGCGAGGGCGACGACGAGCAGATCAAGGTGGACCTGGCCGGTGTCCCGGCCGACGTGGAGAAGATCGTCTTCCCGGTCTCGATCTACGACGCCGAGAACCGCCAGCAGTCCTTCGGCCAGGTGCGCAACGCGTTCATCCGCGTCGTCAACCAGGCCGGCGGCGCCGAGATCGCCCGGTACGACCTGAGCGAGGACGCCTCGACGGAGACCGCGATGGTCTTCGGCGAGCTGTACCGGCACGGCGCGGAGTGGAAGTTCCGCGCCATCGGCCAGGGGTACGCCTCGGGCCTGCGCGGCATCGCGCAGGACTTCGGCGTCAACGTCTGATCCCGAGCCGACCGCTCACCGTCCGGCGCCGCACCGTTTACGGGCGGCGCCGGACGCGCAGGACAACCGAAGAGGCAAGACCTAGGGGAGGACCAGCATCATGGGCGTCACGCTCGCCAAGGGAGGAAACGTCTCCCTGTCCAAGGTCGCGCCGAACCTCACTCAGGTGATGGTCGGCCTCGGCTGGGACGCGCGCTCCACCACCGGAGCCCCCTTCGACCTCGACGCCAGCGCGCTGCTGTGCGGTGCCGGCAACCGGGTCCTGGGCGACGAGTGGTTCGTCTTCTACAACCAGCTCAAGAGCCCCGACGGCTCCGTGGAGCACACCGGCGACAACCTCACCGGCGAGGGCGACGGTGACGACGAGTCGCTGCTGGTCGACCTGTCCAAGGTCCCGGCCCACTGTGACAAGATCGTCTTTCCCGTCTCCATCCACCTGGCCGACGAGCGCGGCCAGACGTTCGGCCAGGTCAGCAATGCCTTCATCCGGGTCGTCAACCAGGCCGACGGCCAGGAACTCGCGCGGTACGACCTGAGCGAGGACGCCTCCACCGAAACGGCCATGATTTTCGGCGAGCTCTATCGCCACCAGGGCGAATGGAAGTTCCGTGCGGTCGGACAGGGGTACGCGTCGGGCTTGCGGGGCATCGCTCTAGACTTCGGAGTCAACGTTTCGTAAAGCCGAGTACGGCGCGGGGGAGACCCGTACATACAGGATTGGGTAGCCAGTGGTTCTGAAAACCTTCGGCTGGTCGTTCGCGGTCACCGCGCTCGGCCTCGTCGCGGCGGTTCTCTACGGGGGGTGGACCGCTTTCGGTGTTGTGGCGATCCTCTCCGTCCTCGAGATCTCGCTGTCCTTCGACAACGCAGTGGTCAACGCCGGAATCCTGAAGAAGATGAGTGCCTTCTGGCAGAAGATCTTCCTCACGATCGGCATTCTCATCGCCGTCTTCGGCATGCGACTGGTCTTCCCCGTCGTCATCGTCGCGGTCAGCGCCTCGATGGGCCCGATCGAGGCCGTCGATCTCGCCCTCACCGACAAGGACCGCTACCAGCAGCTGGTCACGGACGCCCATCCGTCGATCGCCGCCTTCGGTGGCATGTTCCTGCTGATGATCTTCCTCGACTTCATCTTCGAGGACCGGGACATCAAGTGGCTGGGCTGGCTGGAGCGGCCGCTCGCCAAGCTCGGCAGGATCGACATGCTGTCGGTCTGCATCGCGCTGATCATCCTGATGATCTCCGCCATGACCTTCGCCACCCACGCCCACCAGCACGGCGGCACGCACGTCGACAAGGCGGAGACGGTCCTCATCTCCGGCATCGCCGGTCTGATCACCTACATGATCGTCGGAGGCCTCTCCGGCTTCTTCGAGGACAAGCTCGAAGAGGAGGAGGAGCGCGAGCACGAGGCCGAGGAGAAGGCCGAGCGCGAGGGCAAGCCCAAGTCGGCGGTCGTCCTGGCCGGCAAGGCCGCCTTCTTCATGTTCCTCTACCTGGAGGTCCTGGACGCGTCCTTCTCCTTCGACGGTGTGATCGGCGCCTTCGCCATCACCAACGACATCGTCCTGATGGCCCTCGGCCTCGGCATCGGCGCCATGTACGTCCGGTCGCTCACGGTCTACCTGGTCCGCCAGGGCACCCTCGACGACTACGTCTACCTGGAGCACGGCGCGCACTACGCCATCGGCGCCCTCGCCCTGATCCTCCTGGTCACCATCCAGTACGAGATCCACGAGCTCATCACCGGCATGATCGGCGTCGTCCTGATCGGCTGGTCCTTCTGGTCCTCCGTGCGCCGCAACCGCGCGCTCGCGGCGGCCGAGGGAAAAGCCGACTCGGACGACAAGACTGAGGTCTCGTCCGGGGTGTGATCAGCTTTCCGATGAGGAACGCTCTGTGCGGGGCGGCCGTCGAGGACGTGTCCTCGGGCCGCCCCGCCGGTCTTTGTCAGCGCAACTGGGGGCGGGAATGGGCTTTTTCGACGGACTGCGGCCCGGCCGGGCCGCCGACTTCGACTCGGGCAACGCGGCGACCAACGCGATCGAGCTGACCAAACGGCACAGCCAGGTCTCCCTCACCAAGCAGGACGCCGCCACGGGGCACCTGCGCATCAACCTGACCTGGCGGATGCGCACGTCCGACATCGGCGGCGCCCACCGGGAGAGCCTGCTGCGCCACCCCTTCAAGGCGCTGCGCCCGCCGGAGGTCATGGGACACAGCCAGAGCATGGTCAACGTCGACCTCGACCTCGGCTGCCTGTACGAGCTGGCCGACGGCACCAAGGGCGTCGTACAGCCGCTGGGCGGACTGCTCGGCGACATCAACGCACCGCCGTACGTGAAGCTCAGCGGGGACGACCGGTTCGGCTCGGGGTCCGGCGAGACGATGTACGTCAACCTCGACCACCGGGACACCATCAAACGCCTCCTGGTGTTCGTCTACATCTACGACCAGACGCCGGCGTTCGACCGTACGCACGCGATCGTCACGCTGTACCCGAGCAACGGGCCGCGCATCGAGATAGGCCTCGACGAGCGGCATCCACAGGCCCGGTCCTGCGCGGTGGTGATGATCGAGAACGTGAAGGGGGAGATGCTGGTGCGGCGCGAGGTGAAGTTCGTGTACGGCTTCCAGGCGGAGCTGGACCGGCTGTACGGGTGGGGACTGCAGTGGGGGCGGGGTTACAAGACGAAGGTGGAGAAGTAGCGCCCGCGCCCGCCCGCCGCCCGTGAGCCGCCGGGTGGCGTGACCAGTACGTCTAGCGGCCGATGAACTGCGGCCCCTGCGGCGGCATGCGGAACTCCTGGGCGGGCGCCCCCGTGGGCTGGGGCGCGTCCGGGTAGCCGTAGCCGTACGTCGGCAGGTTCGCCGGGTAGCCGTAGGACGCGGGGGGCTGCTGCGGGGGAACCGTCGTGGTCGGCTGCTCCGGGGGCAGGGGCTGCGAGAGGCTGGGCGTGGGCTCCGGGGCCTCGGCCCCGGCCTCCTCCGACTCGTCCACCGAGATGCCGAAGTCGGTCGCCAGGCCCTTGAGACCGTTGGAGTAGCCCTCGCCGAGAGCGCGGAACTTCCAGCCCTCCCCGCGGCGGTACAGCTCGCCGCAGATCAGCGCCGTCTCCTCACCCGTCTCCGGACGGATGTCGAAGGTGGCCAGCGGCTCGCCCTCGGCGACCGCCGCGTCGTACAGCAGGATGCTGAGAGAACGTACGCGGTCGAAGGTGACGCCGTCCGCCGAAGCGACCAGGAGAATCTGGCTGACGCCGGGCTCGACACCGGCCAGATCTGTCTGGATCGTATCGGTGAGGCCCTCGGCGCCCCGCTTCTTGCCGAGCCGCCACACCTTCCCGGAGGGGTGCCGGGGCTGGTTGTAGAAGACGAAGTCCTCGTCGGAGCGCACACGACCGTCGGGGCCGAGGATCAGCGCGGAGGCGTCGACGTCCGGGACCCCCTGCCCGGGTGTCCAGCGCAGCACGGCGCGCACCGTGGTGGCCTTCAGCGGGACGTTCGACCCCTTCAGCATCGCGTGCGTCATGCGGCCATCCTGCCTTCTCGGTTCTGCTCACGACAACGCGGGGTACACGGGCTGCACGACGGCCAACCCAGTTGTGCCGGCCCGCGTTACCTGGAATTCATGACCGGTGGGAACCCCTGACACGGGTATCTACGTACTATTACCGGCCACCTCTTGCCGAATCCACCGCCTCACCTTGCGCCACGGGGAGTTTCATGCGTCATTTCGGGCACCTCGACCCCGAGGTGCGGGAGCGCCTCTTCCACCGGGAGCCGTGCGTCTTCGACGCGGACTCCCCCGCCCGTCTGCTCTCCGCGGCCCTGGGCGCCACGCTCTACAGCCCGGCCACCCGGCCCCGGCTGGCCGACGACATCCTCAAGCAGGCCGGGCGTGGCGTGGTGTCCATGGTGCTCTGCCTGGAGGACTCCATCGGTGACGAGGACGTGGCGGAGGGTGAGGAGAACCTCGTCCGGCAGTTCACCGACCTCGCGGGACGTACGGACGCGGAGCCGCCGCTGCTCTTCATCCGGGTCCGCACGCCCGAGCAGATCCCCGACCTGGTCCGGCGTCTCGGGCCCACGGTGCGGCTGCTGAGCGGCTTCGTGTTCCCGAAGTTCACCGAGGAGCGCGGCATCCCGTTCCTGGAGGCGCTGGCGGGCGCCGAGGTGGCGAGCGGGCGGCGGCTGTTCGGCATGCCCGTGCTGGAGACGCCCGAGCTGATGTACCGCGAGTCGCGGGTGGACGCCCTGGAGGGCATAGCCCGCGCGGTCGAGAAGTACCGCAGCCGGGTCCTCGCGCTGCGCCTCGGAGTGACCGACTTCTGCTCCTCGTACGGTCTGCGCCGCGCCCCCGACATGACCGCCTACGACGTGCAGATCGTCGCCTCCGTGATAGCGGACGTGGTGAACATGCTGGGACGGGCCGACGGCAGCGGGTTCACGGTGACCGGGCCGGTGTGGGAGTACTTCCGGGTCCCCGAGCGCATGTTCAAGCCGATGCTGCGGCACAGCCCCTTCCTGGAGGGACAGGCCGTGGAGCTGCGTGAGAAGCTGATCGAGCACGCGATGGACGGGCTGCTGCGCGAGATCTCCCTGGACCACGCCAACGGCCTGCTCGGCAAGACCTGCATCCACCCCTCGCACGTACCGGCGGTGCACGCGCTGTCCGTCGTCAGTCACGAGGAGTACAGCGACGCGGCGGACATCCTGCGGCCGGAACGCGGCGGCGGGGGAGTGCTGAGGTCGGCGTACACGAACAAGATGAACGAGGTGAAGCCGCACCGCGCATGGGCCGAGCGGACCATGCTGCGCGCGGAGGTCTTCGGAGTCGCCCGCGAGGACATCAGCTTCGTCGACCTGCTCGCCGCGGGGCTGCCCGGCTGAACACCTCAGGGCACAGGGCTTCACGACACAGGGCACCACACAGGGCCTCACGACATAGGGACGCATGAACAACGCAGTGAACAACGGGGTCTGGTCAGGGAGTTGGGTCGCCGAGCGGCTCGGGGTCCGGCTCGTGGGCGACGACAGGCTGACGGACCTGCTGGGGCTGGCGCTGCGCCGCAACCCCAAGCGGGCGCACCTGCTCGTCTCCCACGTGCTGGGCAAGCACGTCCCGCAGTCGCCGTCCGTGGTGTACGGCCACGGCTTCGCCCTGGGCCGCCGGGTGCGCGACCTGCTGGGCGAGGAGGCCGGGACGGCGGTCGTCCTCGGGTACGCGGAGACCGCCACCGGGCTCGGCCACTCCGTCGCCGACGGCATCGGCTCGGCCCCCTACCTGCACTCCACCCGCCGCCCGGTGCCGGGCGTGGCCCCGGCCGGCGGCTTCGAGGAGTCCCACTCGCACGCCACGTCCCACCTGCTGCTTCCGGAGGACCCGGCGCTGCTGGTCGGCGACGGCCCGCTGGTCCTGGTCGACGACGAGTTCTCCACCGGCAACACGGTCCTCAACACCATCCGTGACCTCCACGAGCGCTACCCCCGGCGCCGGTACGTCGTGGTCGCCCTGGTCGACATGCGCTCGTCGGCCGACGCGGGCCGCCTGGAGGCGTTCGCCCGCGAGATCGGTGCCCGGGTGGACCTGGTGGCGGCCGCCTCGGGCACGGTGATCCTTCCGGAGGGCGTCCTGGAGAAGGGCCAGGAACTGGTGGCCCGCCACGAGTCGGCCACCGCCGGCGAGGAGGCGGCCGACCGGCCTGTGGGGGCGTCCTGCGCCGACGGCGCGCCGCCCGCGGGCGGCGGGCGGGTCGTCCGGGTCGACCTGTGCTGGCCGCGTGGGCTGCCCGACGGGGGCCGGCACGGGTTCACGCCCCGCCACCGGGCCCGGCTGGAGAGCGCGTTGCCCGCGATGGCGGCCCGGCTCGCCGGGGCGATACCCGAGGGCGCCCGCCGCGTGCTCGTCCTCGGCTTCGAGGAGCTGATGTACGCGCCGCTGCGGCTGGCGCGTGAGCTGGAGCGGGTCGTGGCGGCCGAGGTGCGCTACTCCACCACCACCCGCTCGCCCGTCCTCGCCGTCGACGACCCCGGCTACGCGATACGCAGCCGCATCGTTTTCCCGGCGCACGACGACCCGGCCGACGGCCCCGGCGAGCGCTATGCCTACAACGTCGCGGGCGGAGGCTTCGACGCCGTCGTCGCCGTCGTGGACTCCGTGGCCGACACCGGGGAACTGCACGCCCCGGACGGCCTGCTGTCCCAGCTCACCGCCCACACCCCGCATGTCGTCCTCGCGGTCGTCCCCTCGTACGTCCCCGAGCCGCTGTACGTACCCGAAAGGCCAGCCATGCTGCCCGAGCCCCTCCGCGGTCCCGCCTTCTCCTCGTACGCGCCGCAGGAGGTCGGCTGGCTGCTCCAGGACCTCTCCGAGGTGACGCTGGAGGCGCCGACCGAGGAGCGCGAGGAGGCCATCCAGAGCGGCGGCGCGCACTACGCGGAGTCGCTGCCGGTGGAGTACCAGCCCAGCGAGCAGTACCAGGAGCTGTTCCACGCGGCCCTGGAGACGTCCGCGGCGCGGCTCGCGCAGGCGGTGGGCGTGGTGACGGAGACCGTGATCGCCGAGCGGTCGCCCCGGCCCGTGCTCGTCTCCCTCGCCCGCGCCGGCACCCCGATCGGTGTGCTGATGCGCCGCTGGGCCCAGCACCGGCACGGCCTCGACCTGCCGCACTACGCCGTCTCCATCGTGCGCGGCCGCGGCATCGACGCCAACGCGCTGCGCTGGCTGGCCGACCACCACGACCCGCGCGACGTCGTCTTCGTCGACGGCTGGACCGGCAAGGGCGCCATCACCCGGGAACTGGCCGACGCGATCGAGGAGTTCGAGGCGGCGGGCGGCGCGGCCGGCTTCGACCCGGAGATCGCGGTGCTGGCCGACCCGGGCTCCTGTGTGCGCACGTACGGCACCCGGGAGGACTTCCTCATCCCCTCCGCCTGCCTCAACTCCACCGTGTCGGGCCTGATCTCACGGACGGTGCTGCGCGCCGACCTGGTCGGCCCGGACGACTTCCACGGCGCGAAGTTCTACCGCGAACTCGCCGGCGCGGACCTCTCGAACGTCTTCCTGGACGCCGTCTCCGTCCGCTTCCCGGAGGTGGCGGACGCGGTGGACGGCGCGGTGAAGGAACTGCTGGCGAGCGACCGCACACCGACCTGGGAAGGCTGGGCGGCGGTGGAGCGCATCAGCGAGGAGTACGGCATCCACGACGTGAACCTGGTCAAGCCGGGCGTCGGCGAGACCACGCGCGTGCTGCTGCGCCGGGTGCCCTGGAAGATCCTGGCGCGGGCCGGGGCGGGCGCCGACCTGGACCACGTCCGGCTGCTCGCCGGGCAGAGAGGGGTACCGGTGGAGGAGGTCACGGAGCTGCCGTACACCTGTGTGGGGCTGATCCACCCGCGCTACACGCGCGGTGCGACGGGTGCCGACGGCAAGGCGGTGGCGGTCTGATGCCGGTCCTGGTGGCGAGCGACCTCGACCGGACGCTCATCTACTCCGCGGCGGCCCTCGCGCTGACCATGCCGGACGCGCGGGCGCCCCGGCTGCTGAGTGTGGAGGTGCACGAGAGCCGGCCGCTGTCGTACCTGACGGAGACGGGGGCGCAGCTGCTCACCGAACTCGGGGACGCGGCGGTGTTCGTGCCGACGACCACCCGGACCCGCAAGCAGTACCTGCGGATCAATCTGCCGGGCCCGGCGCCGACGTACGCCATCACCGCGAACGGCGGGCATCTGCTGGTCGACGGCGTCTCCGACCCGGACTGGCACGCGTCCGTGACCGCGCGCCTCGCCGACGAGTGCGCGCCGCTCGCGGAGGTGCAGGCCCATCTGGCGGCCTTCGCCGACCCGGTGTGGCTGCGCAAGCAGCGCATCGCCGAGGACCTGTTCGCCTACCTCGTCGTCGAGCGCGAGCTGCTGCCCGAGGAGTGGGTGAAGGAGCTGGCGGTCTGGGCGGAGAACCGCGGCTGGACGGTGTCCCTGCAGGGCCGCAAGATCTACGCCGTGCCGAAGCCGCTGACCAAGAGCGCGGCCGTGCGCGAGGTGGCCCGCCGCACGGGCGCCGAGCTGACGCTGGCGGCGGGCGACTCCCTCCTCGACGCCGACCTGCTGCTCGCGGCGGACCGGGGCTGGCGGCCCGGGCACGGCGAGCTGGCCGACGCCGCCTGGGCGGCGCCGCACATCACGGCCCTGCCCGAGCGGGGTGTCCTGGCCGGGGAGCGGATCCTGCGGGAGTTCCTGAGGGCCGCCCGCGAGAGATAGCCGCCGCCGGACCGTCCCGTCAGCGGCCCTCGGCGCTCCTGCCGTCAGCCGCAGCAGCCCCCGCCGCAGCAGCCGCCGCCACCGCCCCCGCCGCCCGTCCTGGGCGCGGGGGCGGAAACAGTGCCACCTACAGCTACTGTTGACAGAAGCTTGACCGTGTCGTCGTGGCCGACGGGGCAGGCGGCCGGGGCGGAGGACTCCGCCATGGGACGGCTCAGTTCGAAGGTGTCGCCGCAGGTCCGGCAGCGGTACTCGTAACGAGGCATGACCCCAGGTTAATCCCCGTGCGGCCGGGTGCGAGCCCGGCAGTTTGGACTGTGTTGGCTTCTGTCGATTTCTTATGTGGAGGATTTGCGAAGGGCGCTGGTAATTTGAGGGGGCCGCGATGAACCGCGAGGTCGGGGGGATTCAGGGTTTGCGGCCGTTTTCACGGCAACCATGTCAAACCCTCGTACGTCTGTACGTCTGCCTACGCGAGCAATACCGAGTGCGGAGGGAGGCATCGTGACCCAGGCGGGGCATGGGGAGGAGCCCCAGGAGCCGGAAGCCACCATGCAGTTGAAGGTCCCGGCCGGCTTCAAGGCCGACGAGACCATGCAGCTGCGGGTACCCGAACAGGTCATACCCGAACAGGGCATACCTGAACAGGGTATACCTGGGCAAGGCATATCCGATGAGGTGGAAGGCCGCCGAATACCGGAAACATCCCGTGCTCCGGGAAACCGGCGCAAAGCGCCCCGGCCCTCATTCCGTGACCGTCTCGACCCCCTGCTCGCCGTCCTCGCCCCGCTGACGGCACGCGTCACGCCGTACGTCCGCCGGATGCGGCCGCAGTACCCGCGGCCGGGACACACCGGCTGGCGCCGCTGGATGCCCTCCTGGCGCCAGTGGCTGGGCGGCGTGCTGGCCTCCCTGGGGCTGAGCACCCTCTTCCTGGTCGTCGCCTACGCGGCCACCGACATCCCGGACAACCTCAACACGTACGCCACCCAGCAGGACAACGTGTACTTCTGGGCCGACGGGACGCCCATGGCCCGGACCGGCTGGGTGCAGCGGCAGGCGATGCCGCTGGAGGACATACCCGAGGACGTCCGCTGGGCGGTGCTGGCCGCTGAGAACGAGAGTTTCTACAGCGACCCCGGCATCTCCTTCAAGGGCATCAGCCGCGCCCTGTTCCGCACACTGGGCCAGGGCGACACCCAGGGCGGCTCCACGATCACCCAGCAGTACGTCAAGAACGTGTACCTGAACCAGGACCAGACGGTCCGCCGCAAGTTCACCGAGGCGATGATCGCCCTCAAGCTCGACAACCAGATGAGCAAGGACGAGATCCTCGAGGGCTACCTCAACACCAGCTGGTTCGGCCGCGGCACCTACGGCATCCAGCGCGCCGCCCAGGCCTACTACGGCAAGGACGTCAGCGAGCTCAACGCCAGCGAGGCCGCGTTCCTCGCGGCCCTGCTCAAGGGCGCCGGCCTGTACGACCCGACCCTGAGCAGCGCCAACCGCGAGCGGGTCGTGGAGCGCTGGACGTGGACCCTGGACCGGATGGTCGCCATCGGCAAGCTGTCGAAGGCCGAGCGGGCCACGTACCGGAAGTTCCCGGAGCCGCTGAAGAGCAACCCGCTGTACGACACCGGTGAGCAGAGCGACTACCTGGTCGAACTCGCCTCGCAGTACACCAAGAAGGCCGCGAAGATCTCCGACAAGGACTTCGACCTCGGCGGCTACCAGATCTACACGACCTTCGACCGCGAGCGGGAGGCCCAGCTCACCGACGCCGTCACCAAGGCCCGCGACAAGGCACTGAAGGACGACCCGAAGACCGCGAAGACCGCGCACTACGGGGCCGCCTCGGTGGCCGCCGACGGCCGGATCCTCGCCGTCTACGGCGGCCCCGACCACCGTACGCAGGGCTACAACGAGTCGAACGCCACCACCGTCCCGGCCGGTTCGGCCTTCATGCCGTTCGTGTACGCGGCCGGCCTGGAGCACGGCGTCCACAAGTCCCGCGACGGGGAGGCGACCCCGGTCACCGGCGAGTCGCTCTACAACGGCGACGACGACGTGCCGGTCACCACGCCGGAGGGGCCGTACTGGGACCGCAGCGGCCGGAAGGTGGCCGCCAGCAACGACGGCGACAAGTCCTACGGGCAGATCTCCCTGCACCGGGCGCTGGAGCTGTCGGTGAACACGCCGTTCATGCAACTGGGCATGGACACCGGCCTCGACAAGGTGCGCGCCACCGCCGTGGCGTCCGGACTGCTGTCCTCCAGCATCGGGGCGCGGGTGCCCGCGCTGTCCCTGGGCAGCTCCACACCCAGCGCCATCCGTATGGCCAGCGGCTACTCCACCTTCGCCGCGGCCGGCAAGCACACCGAGCCGTACTCGGTGCGGCAGGTCACCCACAACGGCACGAAGGTCCCGCTGGACCTGCCCACCCCGCGCCGGGCGGTCGGCGCCGACGTGGCCGAGGAGGTCACCTCAGCGCTCACCGACTCCTTCCGGACCGCCCACCCCGACGCCGCGCCCGCCACCGCGAAGGTGGCCGGGAAGGCCGGGACCACGCAGAACGACACCGCCGCCTGGTACGTCGGCACGCACAAGTCCGTCTCGACCGCGGTCGTCGTCTACCGCATCGACCTGGCCAAGAGCCTCGAACCACTGCCGCTGGAGGGCGTCGCCGGCACCGCCGACGACAGCGTCCCCTACGGCATCTGGTCCGGGGCCATGAGCCCGCTCGGCTGACCACCGACCGCCTGGAGAATGAGCCGCACATGAAGTCACCGTCGGGCCGCCGCCGCAAGGCCCCGGAACCGCGCCGCCCCGCCGCCGCCCATCCGGGGTTCCTGACCCTGGCGGCGTTCCTCGTCGTCGCGTCGCTGACGGCGGGGTACCTGGTGCTGAACGGCACGGACGACACCGCGCCGACCGCCTCCTCGGGGGAGCAGAAGAGGGCGGCGGCGACGGCCACCAAGGAGCCGGAGTGGGACGGCAAGACCAAGGTGCTGGGGGACGGCTCCACCTCCTACACCGGCCCGCAGAAGGGCGGGCTGAAGGCCGAGCCGCTCAAACCGGGTGAGAAGCCGCCCCAGTTCGTCGTCTTCTCCTGGGACGGCGCGCTGGCGGGGGACGACGGGCTCTTCGAGCACTACCGCGAGATGGCGAAGCAGTACGACGCCCACATGACGTTCTTCCTCACCGGTATCTACCTGCTGCCCAAGAGCAAGGCCGACCTCTACGCCCCGCCCCAGCACCCCAAGGGCTCGGCGGCGATCAGCTTCCCCACCGACGACCACATCCGCACCACGATCGAGCAACTCGGCAAGGCGTGGGAGGAGGGCAACGAGATCGGCACCCACTTCAACGGCCACTTCTGCGGCGAGAAGGGCGGCGGCGACTGGAGCGTCGAGGAGTGGAAGAGCGAGATCGACCAGTTCTTCGCCTTCGGGGAGAAGTGGAAGACCCACACCGGCTACACCGACATGGACCCGCTGCCCTTCGACTTCAAGAAGGCGGTCGTCGGCGGCCGCGCCCCGTGCCTGGAGGGCCAGGCGAACCTGCTGAAGGCCGCCAAGAGCTACGGCTGGCGCTACGACGCCAGCTCCGCCGGCGACTTCCAGATCTGGCCGACGAAGAAGAACGGCATCTGGGACTTCCCGCTCCAGATGCTGCCGTACGAGGGCGGCAAGTACCAGGGCCTGTCCATGGACTTCAACTTCCTCTACAACCAGTCCGAGGGCGAGACCGAGGGCGACCCGGCGCAGTACCCCCAGTGGCAGCAGGAGACCGTCGACGCCTACATGGCCGGCTTCAACCGCGTGTACTACGGCAGCCGGGCCCCGCTGTTCATCGGCAACCACTTCGAGGAGTGGAACGGCGGCATCTACATGAAGGCCGTCGACGAGGTCATCGAGACCGTCTGCACCAAGAAGGACGTCAAGTGCGTGTCCTTCAAGGAGCTCGCCGACTGGATGGACGTGCAGAAACCCGAGACCCTGGAGCGGCTGCGTACCCTGGACCCGGCCCAGTCGCCGGACTGGTCGACGGTGGTGCAGTGACGCTTCAGTAACGTCCGCGGTTCATGGGCGCATCCCCCTTCACACCAGCCACACATGGCATGCAAGGATGCGCTACCCCGGCATCCCTCCGCCGGGGCAAGAGGGGAAACATCAGTGAAGTCAAGGAAATTGAGCCGTACGCGCCGGCGCGCCGCCATACTCGGAGCGGCCGCCACCTCCCTCGTCGCCGGAGTGGCGCTGCTGCCCAACTGGAGCGCGGGCGCCGCGGTCGTCGACGACCCCACCGTGGACGCCAGGACCAAGGCCACCTTCCAGCGGCTGGCCGACGCGCTCTTCACCGACCGCACGGAGGCCCTGGTCGACGACGGACAGGACGACCGCGAGAAGCCGCTGACCGATGGCTTCTCCGGGGACGTCCGGCTGTCCTCCGGCGCGGCCCGCGGCGAGGACGCCGCCCTGTCCGCGCTGGACCGGCGCAAGGACCGCCTCGCGCAGCTCGGTGAGAAGTACAGCAAGGCCAGTACCCGCGTCACCCTGGACGCCACGCGCGTGAAGGGCCGCAAGGCCACGGTCGCGGTCACCGAGACCACGACCCTGACCTACGCGAAGGTCCGGGGCGACGAGCCGAAGACCACCGGCTTCCAGGCCCACCACGAGCTGACGTTCACCGCCGACCGGCAGGGCGACTGGCAGCTGACCGGCATCCGCGACACCGACGAGGGCCTCGCCGTGAACCAGACGGCCAAGCCGTCCGTCGCGCCCATGGTCGCGACCACCACCAGCACCACGCCCTCGGCGCCCAAGGCGTCGACGTCGTACCCCGGCCCGGCCAACGCGAAGAACTTCACCGCGAGCGGCCTGGACTACAAGGCGATGGCCGCGTACGCGAAGCAGTACTGGTCGAACTACAACCCCGCCTACCCCGACTTCAACGGGCAGGGCGCCGGCGGCGACTGCACCAACTTCGTCAGCCAGTCCCTGAAGGCGGGCGGCTGGAAGCACGTCCCCGGCTACGTGTACGACTACACCAGGTGGTTCGGCAACGCCGACATCCAGTCGCACTCGTTCGTCGGCGTCAACGAGTGGTCCTGGTTCGCCCAGAACTCCAAGCGGACGACCAGCCTCACCAACGTCTACCAGATGGACGTCGGCGACGTGCTCCAGGTGGACTTCGACCGGGACGGCTCGAAGGACCACACGATGATCGTCACGTCCCGCAGCCGGGGCGTGCCGTACCTGACGTACCACTCCACCAACACCTACAGCAGGTCGGTGGCGAGCATCATCGCGTCGTACCCGAACGCCCTGTACTACGCCTACCGCACCTGATCAGGCCGGGAAGTTCCGCCGCCGCTCCTGGTCCGGGTCCCGCTCCTCCGCCAGCTCGGGGTGGCGGGCCCGCCAGTAGGGATTGTCGTGCGGCAGGGCCGATCCGACCCTGCCGTACATCCCGAAGACGAGCAGCAGGATGCCGATCACGAAGCTGAGCATGCAGTTCTGGATCTCGAAGGCCAGGAAGTTGTAGTCCGTCTCCAGCAGGCCCATGTTCAGGAAGCCGCTGAGGATGAACAGGACGCCCAGGGTCATGTTCAGCGTGGACGCGAAGTTCCCGCCGATCACCATGCCCACGAGGAGCAGCAGCCCGACGGCCACCGACAGCCAGCTGAGCGCGCCGTTGGTGTTCAGACCCCAGACGGTGTCGCCGCCCGTGTCGAAGAAGCCGATCCTGTCGAGGATGCCGAAGATCCCGAAGGCGAGCAGCCCGAGGCCCATCAGACCGGCGCCGATCCGGTAGACCGTGTTCAGGCGGTGGTCGACGGGAAGGTGCTGGTCGAACTTGATCCTCCGCCGCTGCTTCGAACGCGCTGCGTGGGTGGCCATCGACGCCTCCCGGTGGATGGGACGTGCGGGCGGACGCCGTCCGTGCCGTCGGCTTCCCGCCGTCGGCGCAGGGCCGTCCGTACCTCAAATATCCGCCCGACCCGCCCCGGCGGCAACGGCTGGGGTGGCTCAGTGGCCGGCCGCCGCCCCACGCTCCTCACGGATGTGGGCCACCACCTCGGCCACCGTGCGCCGCACGGCCTCCGTCTCCGTCAGGAAGTGCCAGTAGTCGGGGTGACGGCCTTCCAGCGTGGCGACCGCACGCTCCAGGCGGGCCACCGAGTCGTCCAGCGGACGCGCGTGCCGCGGGTCGGGCGTGTTGCGTCCGGCCATGGCCAGCCGCTGCGCGTCCCGGATCGCGAACCGGGTCCGCTCGATCTCCTGCCGCGGATCCTTCTGCACGGCGTTCAGCCTGGTCAGCCGGTCTCCGGCGGCCGAGACGGCCTCGTCGGTGGAGTTCAGCAGCGCCCGCGCCGTCGACAGCAGCGCGGTGGCGTCCGGCCAGCGCTGCGCGTCCCGCGCGGCCTGCGCCTCGGCCAGCTTCGCCTCGGCCTGCCGTACGTGCTCCACGGCCTGGTCGGGGACGCGCTGGAGGTCCTGCCAGCAGGCCGCGGTGAACCGCCGGCGCAGCTCGCTCAGCACCGGCTCGACCTGCCCGGCCCGGGTCGTCAGCGCCTGCGCGCGGGTGCGGAGCGACACCAGCCGGTGGTCGATCTCCGCGGCCCGCTCCGGCAGCCGCTCGGCCTCCGCCCGGACCGCCTCGGCCTCCCGCGATACCCGCTCGGCCCGCTCCAGCGTCTGCGGCACGCCGTGCTGCCCGGCGCCCTGGTTGAGCTTGGTCAGCTCGGGCGCGAGCGCCGCCAGCCGGGCCGCTAGGTCGTCGGCCTTCAGTCCCGTGCCCCGTGCGGCGTCCAGCGCGTTCGACGCGGCCAGCAGTGCCTGCCGGGCCCGCTCCACGGCGGGCGCCAGCCGGGCCAGCTGGGTCTCGGCCTTCCCGAGCAGCGGTCCGAGCCCGTCGGTGAACCGGTCCAGTTCCCGCTTGACGCGGCCCAGCTCGTCCTTGGCCCGGGTCAGTTCGGCGCGCGCCCGCGTGGCGGCCGAGGCCTCCAGGTCGTCCCGGTCGAGGTCATGGGCGTCGACCGCCTCGATGTACTGGTGGCTGGCCTCGTCGATGCGCCGGCCGATGGCCGCGAAGTCGGCGACCGCGCGCCGGGCGGCCGGGGAGTCGTCGACCGCCATGATCGTCTCGATGGAGATCCGCAGATCCCGCTGCGCGGTGTCCAGCTCGTAGAACGCGGCCGCGGCGGCGTCCTTCGCTGCCTGCGCCTCCGCCCGCTGGCCCTCCGCCCGCCCGCCGAACCAGCGCCGCGTACCGCCGCCGGCGAACGCGGCGGGCAGCGCGAGGGCGGCGACGAGCGGGAGGGCGACCAGGGCGAGGGCGTCCCCGAGCACCCGGAGGCGTGCACGCGGCACCGACGGCGAGTACGGCTGCGCTGGTGTCGCCGTCACATCCCTCTCCCGTGCTGTGATTCGCCCTGCCCGGAGTCATTCTCCCACCGGTTAGGGACGAACACACGGGCCCGTCAGTTCGCGTTCCTGACGGTGACTTCGCCGTCGTCCGTCCGCGCGGTCACCACGTGCGCGCTGGAGTCGTCCCGGGGCACCGAGACATCGACCGCGCCGTCGCCGGTGCGGGTCGTCACGCGGTAGGCGGCCCGGGGCAGCGCGATCGTCACCGAACCGTCGCCGGTGACCGACTCCACCCGGTCCGGTACGGCGCTCAGATCGAGGCGGACCGAACCGTCGCGGGTCCGCGCGCTCACCTTCCGTGAGGCGACCTCGGCACGCACCGAACCGTCGTCGGTGCGCAGGTCCAGCGGCCCGCTGGAGTCCGTGACCCGTACCGAGCCGTCGGAGGTGCGAATGCTCAGGGCGTCCCGGAAGCCCCGCGCGCGGACGCTGCCGTCGTCGTCCTCGACCGTGACCGCGACACCCCGGGGGACCTCGACGCGGTGCCTGGCCGAGCAGTCCGCGACCAGGCCGGAGCAGTGCATGCGCAGCACCAGCCGGTCGCCCTTCATCGCCCAGGTCACCTCCGGCGCCTCGCCGGCCACGACCGACCCGTCGAACCAGCGGGTGACGGCGACGGTGCCCTCCGTGTGCGCGTCCGAGGCGACGATCTCCAGCGCGGAGTCGTCGGAGTCCACGGTGAGGGTGTCGCCCCGCAGGGCGAAGGACCTGCGGTCGGGGTGCTCGTCGTCGCCCGCGGAGGCGCAGGCGGTGGCGGTCGCGGCGAGCGCCACCACGGCACCGGTGACGAGGGCGGCGCGCGTGGCGCGTGCCGGGACGGTGAGACGGGTCATGGTGGGCTCCCCCTGGACGGACCGCGGGTCCGTGTCGACGCCGCTGTTCCTGACGCTTGTGACGGTAGGGAGCCGCCGTCCGCGGGACGATCCGGTGGCCTCCCGGATCCGGGGTGGGGGTAACCCCCGTGACGGGTTTGCGGGGCAGTGCCCCGGGCAAGGTAGGCTGTCGACTCGTCCTGGGTGCGTAGCTCAGGGGTAGAGCGCCTGCCTTACAAGCAGGATGTCGGCGGTTCGAAACCGTCCGCGCCCACCCCAGGTCAGAGGCCCCTTACATGATCCGTAAGGGGCCTCTGATAGATCATTTAGGGGATTCTTAGGAGATCAACTCTTCTTGGGGTCTCCCGCCGAGCCCTGCCCCGCCACGCGCTTCCCGCGCTCCCACCTGGCCTCCAGGCGCTGAAGACGGTGCCTGCGCATCTCCGGCGTCACGTGCTCGTAGGTCCCTTCAATGTCCTTCGGCACCCACCCCATCGTCAAGAACCTCAGTGCCCGGTCCACGCCGTCGTCCTTCATCCACGTGTCGTGTGTGTGCCGCGCACCCCGCATCGTGAACCCAGGCAGGATCGGCTCCCACGCCTCCCGGCCCGCGAACCCCCGCTTGCGGGCCACCGCCTCCCGCCCGTCCGCCGCGGGCCGCAGCTGCGCCCGGGTGAAGTTCCCGCGCCGCCAGAACTGCCCGCCCGGAGTGGAGAACGGATGCTCATGCGGCCAGGCCTCGAGGTGCTCGCCGAGCAGCCGCACCAGGAACTCCGGCACGTCGACCTCCCGAGCCGAGTACTTGTTCTTCGGTGGGCCCAGGTAAAGCTTCACGACGTTCTTCGGCGGCTTGCGGCGGTTCGCCTTCCACCCCTTGGCCCGGCACTCCTCAAGCCGGGCGTCCTCCGCCCGGTGCCAGTCGGCCAGCCCGTCCTCGTCGAGCTCGAAGGTGTCCTCGTGCAGCGAGCCGAGCTTGGCGTCCACGCGGACGACGTGCCGCACGAACGGCTTTCCGTCGATCCTGTCCTCGCGCTTGAGGAGGCAGTTGTCCCGGTGTAGGCCGGCCAGCTCACCCCACCGCAGGCCCAGGTAGCAGTCGACGAGCGGCATCAGCGCATGCACGCCGTCCAGACGCCGGTAGATTCGGTAGATCTCGTCGGGCTGGGCCCACACCTCCTCCTCTTCCTCGTGATGGTCGGTGCCGACGAGGATGCGCCTGCCGTACAACTTGTTCGCCGGGATGTAGCCGGCATCCTCGGCGCCGGACAGAATGGTCGAGAGCAGGCTGCGGGCCTGCGCCACGGTGTCCGGGTCGTGCTTGCCGTGCGGCTTCGCCATCCGCGTGGCCCAGGCCTTCACGGCGAAGACGTTGTTGACCTCGGTCAGCGGCGTGTGCTCCCACTCGGGCAGCAGCAGCTTGTCGAGCAGATATGCCCGGCTGGACTGGGTCCGAGGGCGCTTCTTGTTCGCCGTCTTCCAGATCTCCACCCACTTGCCGAACGCCGTCTGCAGCTTCTCCGGGTCGATCCACGTGCCCGACCGGATGGAGACTTCCTGTTGGTCGCCCCAGTCCTCGGCCAGCTTCTTCGTCGGGAATCCGGGCTCGCTCCCCCAGGTGCCGTCGGGCTTCTTGTACCTGGCCCGCCAGGTGTACTGCTTCGTCTGCTTGCCGTTGCGGACCTTGTAGACCTTCTCGGCGTAGGCCACGGTGCCCCCTTGCGCTCGGCTACTCGGCGCCGTCTGCGCCGTCTTCGTGGTAGCCCTCGGGTACACGCTGCCAGTACGGAGATCGCTCCGTGTCGAGACGGCTGAGATAGTCCGCGGCGCGCTGGCTGATCAGCTCGGTGTGGCACTTGTAGGTGATGGAGCCGACGCCGTCCTCGACGCCAATGGCGAAACGATTCGGCATGTCCGGTGTGCGCGTCCACCTGACCGGGATCACGGGGCCGATAGGCGAGCCAGGCGGGCGCGGAGCCCAGCGCTGCGCCTGGTCGGTGAGGAGGCGGGACAGGTAGGCCGGCCCGTCCTCGTGGATGTCGCTTTCGTGCAGCCGGAACAGGCAACCACTACCGTCTTCAAGATCGATGATCTCGGGCTCTACGTACTTACCCTTGACACGCTCAACGTGCATAACCCACACGTGCAACCCCGATCCGAGCAGTGCCCCCCCTCGGTGACGGTATGTCGATCGAAGCACACTTTTGAGTCACAGTCGACCAGTTGAGGCCGAAAACCCTCACGTCTCCTGCGAGGTGTCTGATTCGCCGGGGATTGCCTGAAGGTGCCGACGCGTCCGGCGCCACTTGTGCCACAACTCGTCGAGCTCGTCCTCGCTGATGTCCTCGGCCCCCTTGAGGACGACGATGATGCGGGTGTCGTCGTCGCTCTCGCTGCCGAGATGGACCACGGTGTGGTCGAGGGTCTTGCCGGCGCGCAGCTCCCGGTCGATGGCCGTCGGTAGGCCTGAGCTTGATTCCGGGGCTGGAGCTGAAACGGGTTGAGTGGCCGGTTCTGGCCCCTCCCCGTTGAGGATGCGGTCGGGGGACGTTTCAGTCCAGCCGACGAGTCGGGCGTAGGCCCTCATGGTCGACGTGATCTTCGTGAAGGGGCTGCTGTTCGGCAGCGCGCCCCGTTCGATCGCCTGGACGGTTGTGCGGCTGACGTGAAGCTGCTCGGCCACGTCGGCCTGGGTCAGGTCGGCGGCCTTGCGAGCCTCGGCGTAGGCCTTGCCGAGTGCTTCCCAGTCTCGCTCACGCGTCATGACCCTCATCATGCACTACTTCCGTTCAACCCCCTAGTTAAGTCTCAGCCTTTTGACCTGCGGTTGAGCTTTTAAACAGAGCTTTTGGGTTGCATGAGGCGCACCGGGCTTACCGGGCAGTACGGGGCGTGCGCCCCGTAATTGGCGCTTAAAAGGCGAGCATTGGCGGGCGACTAAGGCTTGCCTAGCGCTCAACTGGCGGCTAAGTTTTCAAGCGTGAGACCGCACGCCTACGCCATAAGGGCGGCTCGCAAGGCATGCAACTTGAGCCTTGATCGAGTCCATGAGTTGACCGGAATCGACAAGGGCCAGCTGTCCAGGGTCGAGAACGGCAAGGCCGGCCTGAGCGACACGAACATCAACAAGCTCGCGGAGGTGTACGGCGTGACCCCCGACGACATCACCCACGACGACCACCCCTAGGAGAGACAGTGACCGCCCCCAGGGCCACCAAGACGCGGACGCCGAAGATCCGCGAGAACCTCCCCGCCCCGCAGACCGCCGAGGGCCTCTTCTTCCACTACACGCCCGAAGAGGCCGCGCAGTGGACTCCGTTCTCGGCTCGGACGCTCCGCGACCGGATCGCTGCGCGCGAGATCGAGTACGTCTTCAACGGCCGCGACAACTACCTCACCGGCGCTCAGATCCTCTCGCTGAACGAGCGCTACACGGTCAAGCCGTTCTCCAAGACGCACACCCGCGTCGCCGCCTGAGCCGGCCCGCGCTGCCGCCTGACGGCAGCAAAGAGGCCGCCCCTTACCGCCAAGCCAGGGACGACCTCGCGATCCCCCATCCAGAACGCACGAAGCGAAAGGGACCGCCTGTGTCCATTCTGCCCCACGAGTCGACCAAGGTCGCCAAGCTCGACCTGTCGGCCGGCTCCATCCACACCACGCTGGTCGACGGCCAGCCGCACGTCATCCTCCGTCCGGCCATTGAGGCGCTCGGCCTCGACTGGAAGAACCAGCACGAGAAGCTGAAGACCCGCTCGTGGGCCTCCGTGGTGCAGAGCACCATGCAGCTTCCCGGCGACACGCAGGCCCGCGTCCACTCGCTCGCCCCAGTCCGCACCTTTCTGATGCTGCTGGCCACGGTCAACGAGAACCGCGTCAAGGCCGAGACCCGTCCGACGCTCATCGCCTTCCAGAACGAGACCGCGGACGCAATCGAGGCGTACTGGACCAAGGGCGGCGCCATCAACGAGCGCGCCACCGACGAGCAGCTCGACACGCTGCAGCAGCAGATCGAGGAGCGCCGCATCCGCCGCGCGCTCGGACTGGTCCAGTTGATCGCCGCGATGGACGACACCGTCGACCCGAAGTGGAAGCGGTCTCGGCAGCTGCACCACTACGCGGAAGCCGCCGGCGAGATCGCGGAAATCGCACCCGAGGACCGCGCCCTGCTGGTCGAGATGTACCTGAAGGACCGCGGCCTGTCGAAGGACGAGCGCCGTTCCGTCCGCTCCTCGTTCGGCCGGCGGGTGTCGCTGGCCTACGAGATGCAGCACGGCGAGAAGCCGAAGGACTCCATCGGGCTGGTCGACGGCCGGGAGCGCACGGTGAAGTCGTACACCGAGGCGGACCGCCCCATGTTCGACAAGGTCTGGGGCGAGTTCTACGCCGACCGCTACCCCGCCCAGCAGCGGCTCGGGGAGGCGTCATGACCGAGCCGATCACCACCGTCGAGGCTGCCGTGGCCGCCCTGCCGATGCCCGCCGGACCGGCCCGGCCAATCGCCCAGCTGGACGTCGACTTGCACGAGCTGCGGCGCCGCATCGCCCGGCAGAAGTTCGCCAACCGCATGGCCCGCCTCGACGACCTCCTCGCCCACCCCGAGTACGCGACCGCCGGAACGCCCGCGCCGGTCGGGGAGCGCGCCGAGTGGGGCCACCTCCTCTACGACGCCGACGAGGACGCCACCACCCCCGCCTTCCCCTACCCGACACCGCTGGAGACGCCGTGACCGCCACCGTCGTCGAGCACCTGCCCGTCCGCCCCCGCAAAGCGTCCGCCTCCCGGCGCCGCCGCCACATCCAGCAGCTGCCCTACCGCCTGAACCAGATCGCGCCCGGCGCCGCCACCATCCTCGTCACCCCGATCTGGACCGACGGCACCGGCGACAGCGTCCGCCACTACCTCGCCCGCGCCCTCGACCGGCGGGGCCGCATCATCAAGTTCGCCGCGGGCGGCTCCCAGCGCATCGCGACCCTCCTCCAGGGCGCCTACCCGGCCGCCGACTGGAACCGGCCCCAGACCTGGCACGCCGAGACGAACACCCTCACCACCCGCAGGCCGCTGTCCAACGGCGAGGTGCGGGCGGCGATCCAGCGGCTCGAGGAGCGCGCGGCCGGCCTGGAAGCGGAGCTCAAGTTCCAGCGGGAACGCCGCTTCGAACTGGTCGTCGCCCGCGACTTCGCCGACAGCCTCGCCGCCGGCTACGTCGACCGCGAGGGACTGGCCGCGTCGTGAGCCTCACCACCGAGCTGGCCACCCACTGACCCGCCGCCGCGCCGGATGACACCGGCCGGCGAGGCGGCGCACCAAGCCCGCCGCTGGCGGCCCCCACGTCGCGGCATCCCAGGGACTCCGGCCCCTCCCCCCTGCCGGGGCGGAGTCCCGCCCATCAGCACACCCTCAGGAGCCTCACATGAGCACCAGCAGCCCCACCATCCCCGCCGAAACCGCCCGCCACGTCCTGTGGCACTGGGGCCAGCCCGGCGGCTGCCAGCCCGGCAGCTTCACCCAGAGCCTCATGACCACCATCGAGCGCGCCGACCGCGTCCACGCCGAGAAGCTCCGCATCATCTACCCCGATTACGTCGCCGCCCTGAAAGACGGCGACCTGGGCATCGTCACCCAACTGCAGGCCATCGCCAACGGCGAGGCGGCGGCATGACCACCGCGACAACGTACCCGTCCGGCGCGACCGTCGTCCTCGGCCCGGATGCACCGCGCGAGGAGTGGCACGCCGTCCGCAAGTCCGGTATCGGCGGCTCCGACATCGCCGCGATCTGCGGCCTCAACCCGTGGACGTCGCCGCTGGAAATCTGGCTGAAGAAGACCGGCCAGACCGTCCCGCCGCGCATCGACGAGGTACTCAGCGAGGCCGCGGAGCACGGGCACGAGCTGGAGCCGTTCGTGGCCAGCCGCTTCACCAAGAAGACCGGCCTGCCGATCTTCGACAACCCCGGCACCCTGCGCCTCCCCGACATCCCGTGGGCGCTCGTCAACCTCGACCGCACCACCGAGGACGGCGGCCTGCCCGGCGTCGTCGAACTCAAGACGCGCTCCAGCTACGCCCTGCAGGAGTGGCTCGAGGAGCCGCCCGTCGACGTCCAGGTCCAGACCCAGTGGCAGCTCCTCGTCACCGGCTGGTCGTTCGGCTACACCGCCGCCCTCATCGGCGGACAGCGCACCATCGTCCACCGCATCGAACGCGACGAGAAGCTCATCGAAGACCTCCTCGCCATCGCCGCCGAGTTCTGGGGCCGGGTCGAAACCGGCCTCCAGCCGCCCCTCGACGGCAGCCACGCCACCGGCCAGCTCCTCGACCGGCTCCACGCCCACCCGACCCGCAAGGACGTCGTCGCCGACGCCGCCGAGGTCGAGAAGTGGCTGACCATCCGCCGCACCGCCCAGGAGCAGATGCAGGCCGCCGACATCGCCATGACGGAGGCCGACAACCACCTCAAAGCGCTGGCCGGCGACGGCACCGACGTCTACATCCGCGGCGAACTCGCCTACACGTGGCGGCCCCGCAAAGGCCAGATCAGCTGGAAGACCGCCGCTCTCGCCCTCGACCCCGACCTCGACCCCGAGCCGTACCGGGGCGACGACACCCGAGTCCTCAACATCGTGATGGGGGAGCGGTGAAGACCGGCCAGCGACTGTGCTCCATCACCGGATGCACCCGCCGGGTGCATGCCCGCAACTGGTGCGGCACCCACTACCAGCGATGGAAGACCACAGGCAGCGTCGAGCTGAAGCCCCGCGTCAAGGCGACCTGCGCGGCGGTCGACTGCGACAAGCCGGTCTACTCAAGCGGCCTGTGCACCGCTCACTACCGCCGGGTCCAGCGCAAGGGTTACCTCGACCTGGAGCCGGTCCTCTCGGTCCGTGAACGACTCCAGGCCGGCCACGTGAAGCGAGGCGGCTGCTGGATCTGGCAGGGACGCACCGGCAAGAACGGCTACGGCCGGATCTCCCTGAACGACACCCTCCACTACGCCCACCGCGTCGCCTACGAGACCTTCGTCGGCCCGATAGCGGCGGACCTGACCATCGATCACCTCTGTCGGGTCCCCATGTGCATCAACCCAGCCCATCTCGAACCCGTGACGCGAGCCGAGAACACCCGTCGCGAGAACGCAGCAAGGAGCAGCAAGTGACCAACACCGCCCGCAACGCCGTGGCCCGCCGCGCCGAGATCGTCGGCCAGGTCGAGCAGGCCGGCGAGCAGCCTAAGCCGACCATGGCGCAGCAGATCGAGCGCATGAAGCCGGAGATCGCCCGCGCCCTCCCGAAGCACATGGACGCGGACCGCATCGCCCGCATCGCCCTGACGCTGATCCGCAAGAACCCCGACCTCGCCGAATGCACCACCGAGTCCTTCCTCGGCGCGCTGATGACGTGCTCGCAGCTGGGCTTCGAGCCGGGCTCGCCGACACAGGAAGCGTTCATCATCCCCCGCAAGGGCCAGGCCGAATTCCAGCTTGGTTACCAAGGCATGGTGACGCTCTTCTACCAGCACCCGATGGCGTCGTCGGTGAAGGTCGAGACGGTCCGCGAGAACGACTACTTCGAACACGAGGAAGGCCTCGAGGAGAAGCTCGTCCACCGCCCCTGCAAGACGGGTCCGCGCGGTCGCCCGGTCGCCTACTACTCCATCGCCCGACTGATCAACGGCGGCCGGACCTTCAAGGTCATGTACCCGTCGGAGATCGAAGAGCGGCGAGAGAAGATGCCGTCCGCCAACAGCCCGGCCTGGCGCAATAACTACGACGAGATGGCCAAGAAGACAGTCCTGCGCAACCACTTCAAGGCCCTGCCGAAGAGCGCCGAGCTGGCCCGCGCCCTCGCCCACGACGGCACCGTGCGCACCGACTGGCAGCCGGACGCCATCGACGTCCCGCCCGAGTACCTCAGCGAGCCGCAGCGCCCCGAACTCGGCCCCGGCACCAACTAGCCCGCACGCAGCGGAGGCCGGCCCGCGGGAATCGGGCCGGCCCCATCACCCGGCAAGGAAACCACGCAATGGATGAGATCCGCATTCCCATCGAGCCGATCAACCTCACGGCCGGGACCGTGACCGAGATCGTCTTCCTTGACCCGAACCGCCCGCACACCGTGCCAGACGAGCGCGGCTGCCCCGACTGCGGAGAACCCGCCTACGACTCCGGATGCGAGTCCCCGGGATGCAACGGCTGGGGCTGCCCCGACTGCGGCACCGGCTGCGACCTCGACTTCCTCGACGACGACGAATCCCGCTGCGCCCAGGCCGCCGCCGAGGCCGCCCAAGACGACGAGGAGGACGACCAGTGACGAAGCGTTTGTCTCTCGCCGAGCGTCTCGCCGCCGACGAGAAGAACCTCCTCCTAGACGACATCGTGAAGCAGTCGGAGTGGTCTCTGCTCCTCGTCGAGCAGGCCGTCCTGCTGTTCGGCCGGCGCGGACCCTTCAGCTGCAACGACCTCCGCGACGTTCTCCCCGAGCTCGGCCACGGCTTCCTAGGGGCCGCCATCAACGGCCTGCGAAACGGCGGGGTGATCGAGCACACCGGCCGCACGGTGCCGTCCACGCAGGAAAACACCCACGCCCACCGCATCGCCGTCTGGCAGCTGACCCCGCGCGGCCTCGCCATAGCCGCCCAGCGCGACCTCGCCCGCATCCAGCAGCGGAGGGCCGCGTGAACGACGTCGTCCTGCTCCTCGCCTGCCTGGCCGTCATGTGCGGCGCCTCCGCCCTCTCCTACCGGCTCATCACCGGATGGGGCTCCCGCCACAACGTGCCCGCCGCACCCGACAACACCCCCGGCCGCGACCCCCACCTGCTGTCGGCCTGCCAGCACATCGCCAACAACGACGCCCGGAAGGAGAAGCCGTGACCACCGCAACCAACGAAGCCCCCCACCACAACAACTCCGTCTGCATCAAGCTCTACGGGTGCCAGCTTCCCGCCTGCCGGGACCGCCACAACGCCCGCCGCCGCGCCATCCGGGCCGGAATCATCCAGCCCGCCCGCGTCCTGGTCGACGCCGAACCCGTCCGCCAGCACATCCTCGACCTTCAGACCATCGGACACAGCATCACCTGCATCGCCCGCCTGGCCGGCGTCGCACACACCACCGTCGGCAACTTCCTGCACGGCCGCCCCTCCAGCCGTCGGGGACGGCAGCGGCAGACCACCCCCGAGACCGCCGCGAAGATCCTCGCCGTCAAGCCCCTCACCACCGTCGGAACGATGCGCCGCATCCAGGCCCTTGTCGCCGTCGGCTGGCCATCCCGCAGGGTGGCCGCGTATGCCGGCGTGTCCAACCGGTGGGTGATCGAGCTGCGGCCCGACGCCGTCATCCTCATCAGCTACGCCGAGAAGATCGTCGCAGCCTACGGCGAGCTGCGCCACGTGAAGCCGGAGAAGCACGGCGTCCACCCCGGCCACGCCGACCGGGCCCGGGCCCGCGCCAAGGCCAACCGCTGGCCCACCCCCGCCTACTGGGACCAGCACCCCGACGACATCGACGACCCCTACTTCGAGCCCCTGTACGGCGTCACGAAGAGGGAGATCGTCGCCCAGGACGCCAACGAGCTGATGCGTTTCAGCGGCCTGGACCGGCAGGCCGCTGCCGACCGCCTCGGCGTCCACAAGTCCTACCTCGACCACGCCTTCCGTGAGCACCCCCAGTACGCCGTGGAGGTGGCCGCGTGAGCCGCTACGCGTGGATGGGCGCCGCCCTGGGCGCCCAATCCGACCCCGACCAGTGGACCAGCGCAAGCGGCAGCCAGACCGTGCCCAAGCGCATCTGCCAGCGCTGCCCCGTCCAGCCCGACTGCGCAGCCCACGCCGCCGCCCTCCAGGCCTACGACGGGATCGCCGTGGCCGGCGTCTGGGGCGCACTCAGCAAGAAGCAGCGCGACGACCGGCGGATGAGGGAGGCGGCGTGAGCACCCTCATCCCGACCCAGCTGCACGACGCCATCGCCGAGCTCGACCGGCAGGGACTCTCCGCCCGGATCATCGCCAACCAGCTCGGCTGCTCCCCGCGCACAGTCCACCGAGCCCGCAGCAAGCGCCGGGCCGCCGGAGACGACTGGACCTGGACGCCCCCGGAGCCCGACGAGGCGGCCATCGAGCGAGCCGCTGCCGGAGACCCTCCCGAAACCCTGACCTGGGTCGAACGGCGCGCAGCCATCGCCCAATGCGACCAGTGGGGCCTGCCTGCCCGAACCATCGCCGCACGCGTCGGATGCACCAGGCAGACCGTCTACTACGCCCGCGCCCGACGAGCCGCCGCGTGACCGCCGCCCACCGGCCGCGCGCCGGACCCTGACCCGCCACACCACCAGCCACGACAAAGGCCCCGCCACACGGCGGGGCCCGGAGGAGAGGAGGAGAGATGGAGTCAGATGGTTCCCGTGTCGAGCAGATAGTGCAGGTCCGGGTCTGCCTGTTCGAGCCCTTCCATGAACGTCTTGTTGTCCGACAAGCGCCGGAGCCGTTCGGTCACCTCCGAGTGCAGCTGCGCCCGGCGCACGTAGTCGGGTGTGACGAGGTAGATCCGACGCCGGCCCCTGACGGTGAGGGCGCTGACAAGGCCTTCTTCTCGCGCCTGCTCGATAAGGCGCGTCAGGAGTGCGCGCGCCTTGGTGAGCGGCACTTCCTGCACGCCGTCGTCGGCGATGCGGGGTTCCAGGTCCGAGGCCATGTCCAGAGTGTAAGCCATTACCAATCCTTCCATTCTTTCCAATCTTTAAAGTAATGTGGCAGATGCAGGCCCGGCATCGCCAGACCCAGCACCACTCCGACGTGTCCGAGCTCAAGCGAAAGAAGCCCCGATGGCCGTCTCCAAACGCCTCCGCTACGAGATCCTCCGCAGGGACAACCACACCTGCCGCTACTGCGGCGCCTCCGCCCCGGACACCCCGCTGCGCGTCGACCACGTGATCCCCATCGCGCTCGGCGGCACCGACGAACCCAGCAACCTCGTCACCAGCTGCGAACCCTGCAACAGCGGAAAGAGCAGCGCCAGCCCCGACGCCCATCACGTTGCCGACGTGGCTGACGACGCCCTCCGCTGGTCAGCCGCCATGCAGCAGGCCGCCGAGGAACTCCGGGCCCAGAACGAACCCAAGCGCGCCTACCGCGACGCCTTCGAGCAGGCCTGGAACGGGTGGACCTACGAGAACGGCGGGAAGCGGCACACCCTCGACCTGCCCGACGGGTGGAAGACCAGCCTCGACAACTTCCGCGAGGCCGGCCTGCCGGTCGAGGTCTGGCCGGACATCATCGAGAAGGCCATGACCAACAAGACGGTCACGGCCAGCAACACCTTCCGCTACTGCTGCGGCATCGGCTGGCGCATGGTGCGCGAACTTCAGGACCGAGCGAAGGCCATCGCCGGGGGCAAGCCGAGTGCCGCAGCAGCCCCGCTCGATTCCGTCGTGCAGGCGGCCCTTGATATCTGGGCCGATGCCGCCGGCGATGAGGCCAGCGGCGAGACGCGCGCAAGCATTCTCGCCACTGCCAAGTCGGCTCGCGAGCGAGACGTCGACGCCCACCTCATCCTGGAGGCCGCCCAGTACGCCGCCTGGTACGGCCTCAGCAAGATCGGGGACGCCATCGGCGAGCTGGAAGTCGACCGCGTTGCCCAGGCATGGACGATGTCCTGGCTCACTACCACGGGCGAATACCCGGACGAACAGCGCAGCGAGCGGGTACGCCAACAGGTCGATCAGCTGCTCGGCGCTGGCGTGTATGTCACTCGTGTTGAACGGGCCGCCGCCTACGCCGGATCCCGACGCTCGGCCCTCCTCCATTTCGGCCTGAGCGACGACGAACGCGAAGTGACTGGGGTTACCGAGTACTTCGCAAAGGTCATCGAGACATGGCGGGAAGCCTTCCATGCCGCGGCCCGGCGCTGGCCTAACGAGGCCGAACACTCCGCCCTCCTCGACAGCATCCGTCGTATCGGCACTGACGGCGACATCTACATCGAGGACGTCTATCCGGCCGCAGCGGCAGCGGGTTCCTACCAGGACCCCGACATCAGCACCTGCCTGACCCGCCACCTCTCCGTGTTCGAGATCGCCGCCCGCCCTCTCGCGCCGGCCTCCTGATCCCCGTCCGCCCCTGCACATCGAGAAGAGGCTTCCGTGAGCTTCAAGGTCACCAACTGGGTGTGGGCCCGGTCCGAGTCCCGCAACGGGGCCCGGCTCGTGATGCTCGCCCTGGCCGACCGGGCGGACGACAGCGGCTGCGCCTGGCCGTCGATTGATGACCTCGCCGCTCGCACGAAGCTGAGCCCCCGAGCGGTCCAGAAGGCCATTCTGGCGCTCGTCGAGATCGGCGAGTTGGACGTCGAGAACGGGGGCGGTCGGCACCGATCGAACCGCTATCGGATCGTCCCGAAACCCCGCACATCTGACGGGGTTACTGGCCAGGAACCCCGCACATCTGACGGGGTATCGAACGCGGAAACCCCGAACTTTGCGCCCGAAACCCCGAACTTTGAGGCGGAAACCCCGAACTTTGCGACACGAAACCCCGTCCAAAGTTCACCCGAACCCTCAGTAGAACCACCAACAGAACCGTCAGAGAACCACCCCCCAGCCCCCACCGACGAGCAGCCGCTCGGCGAGCGGATCTTCACCAAGTGGTGGGAGCAGTACGGGCGAGGCACCGCCCAGGGGAAGCGCACCATCCGCCGCGCCATCGACGAGGCGCTCGGCAACGGCATCGAAGCGGACGAACTCTGGCAGGCCCTCGAACGCCTCGGCGACCTCTCCAAGCCTGTCACCGGCGGCACGCTCCAGTTCGCCCTCGCTGAGATCCGCAAGCCGACCTCAGGCGGCGACGTCATCCCCTTCCGCGACCGCCAGCAGCAGGCAAGCGACGACCTCTTCGACCGCGCCATGGCCCGCGCCAAGGCCCGCATGAACCAGGAGTCCTCATGACCCCCGACGAGACCGTGGTGCTCGCCCGCTACGTGAAAGCCCTCTGCCCCCAGCAGAAGTTCGACGAGTACACGCCCGACGCCTGGCATGACGTCCTCGGCGACTTCGCCCTCGCTGACGCCCGGGCCGCCGCGGCTGCTGTCGCCCGCCGCCAGCCGTTCGTCAGCCCCGCCGAGATCATCGACGAGATCAGAAAGGTCCGCGACGCCCGAGCCTCCGCCTTCCAGGGGCCCGGACTGTCGGCCGAGGTGCCGGACGCCGACCCCGACGACGTGCAGGCCTACCTCGCCGCCCTCCGCGGCCAGCGCACCCGGGCCGCCGACGGCCTGGAGATGAAACGCCGCCCGGTTGCCCAGCTGCTCGCTGGCGTCGGCCGCGCCATCCCGGACGAGGTCGCCGAGGTGAAGCGGCCGGGCCCCCTCGGCATCGAGTGCCCCAACTGCGGTGCGGCGATAGGCCGGCCGTGTCGGACGCCCGGCGGAAAGGAGCGCGCCCCGCACTCCGCCCGCCAGAACGGCGGCAACAGCGACGAGCAGGCGGAAGCCGAGCGCCGAAAGGCCGCCTCCGCCCGGCACCTCGCCCGCCAGCACGACGACATCCCGGACGCCGAGATCGTCGACGAGGAGGCCGCGTCGTGAGCGAACCGGACGAGATCAGCATCGACGACATCAAGGCCGTCCGCGCTGAAGGCCGCGCCGAACTGCGGGCCCTGATGCGCGCCCAGATCGACATCGGCCGCGCCCGCCGCACCCCGCCCCCGAAGCCGGCCGCACCGAAGCCGCCCGGGCACCGGCCCGGCGCCTGGCCCACCGGCAGCTCCCCGCCCGGCCCGCCACCCGACTGGAAGATCCCGGCCCACGTCTGGGCCGCGGCCGCCCGCCACCACAGCAACGAAATCCACCGCCCCGACCAGCCGTGCGACTGCGGCAACTGCCCCGAGGAGACCCGATGACCACCCGACGCCCCGCCGCCCCGATGCCGGACTCGATCCGCCACGCCCTGCGCGCCAAGCAGCACCCGGCCCGCTGCGTGCCCTGCCCGCACTGCGGGGCCGCCGCCCACCGGCCGTGCGTCCTCCGTACCCGCAACCAGGTCCTCATCCAGCCGCACCCGCAGCGGGTGTCCGAGTGGGCGCAGACCACCGCCTGCTGCCCGCAGTGCCAGGTCACTCCCGGCGTCCCGTGTCACGAGGACGGCCGCGCCCGGCAGACGGTCCACGCCCGCCGCTACCAGGAAGCTGAGGCCACCGCCGCATGACCCCCTACGAGCGCCTGATGGCGGAGGCGATCCCGACCGGCACGTTCGGCCGCGCCCGGGCATCGACCCTGCGCAACGCCGAGACGGCGCCCGCGTGGACGCCCGAGGAGCAGGCCGCGCACCGTGCCGAACTTGAAGCTGCCCTCGCCCCGGCCCGCCACCGGCGACCGCAGCTGCGGGTCATCGATGGCGAGGCCGCATGACCGCCGCCACCGGTCCGACGCCCCGCCCCTGCCCCGCCTGCACACCCCACCCGCCCGCCACACACACCCAGGAGACGACATGACCACACCCGCCCCGTATTGGCAGGACGAGGAAGCCGGCCTGCGGCTCTACCACGGCGACGTGCGGGAGATCCTCCCCACGCTCGGCCTGCAGGCCGACCTGGTCGTCGCCGACCCGCCCTACGCCGAGACGAGCCTCGTGTGGGATCGCTGGCCCGACGGCTGGCCCACCCTCGCCGCCACCGTCACCTCGTCGATGTGGTGCTTCGGCAGCATGCGCATGTTCCTCGACAGGGCCAGCGAGTTCACCGCCTGGAAGCTGAGCCAGGACGTCGTGTGGGAGAAGCACAACGGCAGCTCCCGGTCCAACGACCGATTCCGCCGCGTCCACGAGTACGCCACGCACTGGTATCGCGGCGACTGGGCCAGCGTCCACCACGACACGCCCCGCGTCGTCACTGGCGTCGACCGGCGGAGCCGCGTCGGCCACAGCCCGGACAGTCGAGCCGAGCACCTCGGCAAGTTCACCGAGCGCACCGTGTGGACGGACGACGGCAGTCGGCTCATGACGTCCGTTCTCCGCGTCCGGTCCATGCATCACGGGGCGATCCACCCCACGGAGAAGCCGCTCGGCGTCCTCGACCCGCTGATCCGCTACGCCTGCCCGCCCGGCGGTCTCGTCGTCGACCCGTTCGCCGGATCCGGCAGCACCCTCGACGCGGCCCGCCAGTCCGGCCGACGCGCCATCGGCATCGAGGCCCGCGAGGAGTACTGCGAGGCCGCGGCCCGACGGCTGTCCGCGCTGACCCTGCCTGCCGCATGACGACAAGCGGCCGCCCTCCTGCAGCTATCAGGAGGGCGGCCCGACCCCACCATCCCACGCCGCGGTCACTGTCACCGGCCGCCTCTACCCTCCCAAACCCACGCCAACTAGGAGAAAACATGACCAGCATCGTCGATGAGATGCCCGACACCTGGGTCGCTCAGGTTGCTGCCGCCATCGAGCTGTTCGACCACAAGGTCGTCGACTGCCACGAGTCCGCGATCGTCATCGACCTCGACTTGCACGCGATGCGCGTTCTGGACGCCGACCCCGGCGAGCAGCTCGTCATCGGCTGGACCGAACGCCACGGCGTCGACTGGGGCCTCGGTGCCGTCGACCAGGTCGGCGACCCGCAGACGCTGGACGCGACCACCCCGCTGGAGATCGCCGCCCGCGTCCACCTGCTCCTCACCACCGGCAAGCCCGCATGATCCGCCACGCCATCCCCTACACGGCCCCCACGGCGGATTGCCTCTGCCCCCAGCAGGCCTGCTACGGGATCATCCCCGCCCTCGACTGCCCCGACCACGGCGCGCGCCGCAACCCGGCCATGGAGTGGCACGAGGCCGACGGCCCGTTCTGCCGTGACTCGCAGGGCGCCCGTTTCCACTGCGACCGCGGCCACCCCATGCCCGCCGACTTCTACCCGGCAGGCGAACCGGACGACTGGGACGACACCTGCCGCTGCAAGCCCACCGCCTGAAAGTTCGACGGCCGCCCCGCAGTCGAGTTGCGGGGCGGCCGGCCCCACCATCCCACACACCCCGGAGGAAACCCGTGACCGCGGACGCGTACCTCGTGATCCTCTGCGACGGCGCCGACTGCCCGGAGCCCGAAGGCCACTGGCCGGTCCGGTTCGAGCCGCACACGCATCGCGAACTCCGCCGCCTCCTCAAGAAGCACCGCGGCTGGCGCCGCACCCGCGACGGCCGCGACCTCTGCCCCAACCACGCCTGACCACCCCATCCCCGGCCGGCCGTCTCGTGCGGCCGGCCACGAGAGGAACCCGATGACCACCGACCAGACCGCCTACGTCGAGGTGCTCGCCCGCCTGCTGTGCGCCGCCGACGTCCACGTGTACGGCGACGCCCACCCGACCTGGCAGCAACTGGGCGCCGAGCCCGGCCGCCGTGTCCAGGACGACTACCGCAAGGCCGCTCGCTGGCTGGCCGCCCGGCTGACCGTCACGAGCCAACCGGCCGCACCGTCCCCCGCCGTGTCGTCTGCCGGGCAGGCGCCCGCCACCGAACAGACGGCCGCGTACCGTCTCGCTGCCGACGAGATCCGCGCCACGATCGCCCCGGCCGACTGGCCCAGCGACGCGGTCTCCATCTGGAACACCGTCACGAACATCGTTGAGCACCGCCTGCGCCGCGCCGCCGACGAGGCCGCCGTGCCGGGCCGCACAACCGACGAGACGCCGGGCGAGGCGCGCGAATGGTGCAAGTGCCCGTCCTGCTGGGGCTGGTTCGTCCAAGACCACCCGGGCGACGATCTGGACGAGCTGGGAAAGGACTCGAGCTGGTGGTCGGGCCTACCTAAGCACCGCGACGCGCCTGCCGTTGGCGGGGCGCAGCAGCCGAAGGAGGATCGGACCGTCCTGCCGTGCAACTGGGCCCGCACCCGAACCGAGCACCTCCCGCACGGCTGGGAACCGCAGCCCGGCATGGACCCCGTCCACTGCCCCGGCTTTACCCAGGAGGCCGGCCGTGGCTGAGTTCACGTCCGAGACCGTCACCCGCACCATCCGCCGGTGGATTGTTCCCGCCGCCGAACCGTGGGGCGTGGCAGCCGAGGAGATCAACAAAGCGTGGGTCGTAGCCGCAGACGCCTACCGGAAGGCGCACGGCCTGTCCGACACGGAGGCCCTGCCCGGTGACGCGCTCCGGTTCCACGTCCGCGACGACGAGATCGTCATCGAGTTCGCGACGGAAGCGGCGCAGTGACCGCAGGGCGGCCCTAGAAGGCGCTCAGTGGCGCTCTCCCGCTTGTTCGGGCGCTCCGGGCACTCCCGGAGCCTCCATGCCCTGACAGAGCCTCACAGGCCAGCGCAGCACCCCCGAAGCCGTACACGCCCGCCTGACCGCCTCGCCGGGGCTCGCACCACCCGAGCCCCGGCCACCCGCCCGCACGCCGCCACACCGGCCGCCAGAGCCCACGAAGGACCACGAATGAGCGCCGCCGACGAACTCCGCGCAGCAGCAACCGGCCTGCGCGCCGCTAACAGCCACCTCACTCTCAAGCTCGCAGATCCGCTCGCCGACTGGCTCGATTTCGAAGCCGACCTCATCGACCGCATGCCTGGCGCTGAACTCCGAGGCCGCACCCGGCACGCCCTCGCTGTCGCCCGGCAGATCCTCGGGACCACCCCATGACCCTCGCCACCGCCGCCGGCCTCATCTGCCCCGGCATCAGCCTCACCGCCGCACTCGCACTCGTCGTACACCTGTACCGCAACCGGAGGAAGCCGTGACCAGCCGCGCCGGAATGCCTCTCAGCCCCAGACAAACCCAAGCCCTCACCGCAGCCGCGACCGGCGCCACCCTCACCGAGATCGGCTACCAACTCGGCATCACCCGCGAACACGTGTCCATGCTCCTGTCCCACGCCTACCGGCGACTCGACGTCACCCACCTGCCCCGCCACCAACGCCGACCCGCAGCCGTCCGCGCCGCGATCCGGCAGGGGATCATCCCCAACCCGGTGAAGGAGGCCGCCTCGGCCGGCCCGGCAGCGGCCCAAGCGACCGAGCCCGCCCACAACGACGGCCCGACTGTCCGTGAGGCAGCCGCCAACGACCGCCGCTGGTGGGAAACCGAGAAGGCGGGCGAGCAATGACAGCCCTCCACGCCGCGATCACTGCGGCGCTCGCCGACCACGGCATCAACCACCCGGCCGCCGTCGAAGCCGCCGTCCAGGCCGCCGTCGCCGTCCTCGGCCGCGACCGCTGCACCCACGACCGGAACATCCACACCCAGCACCACCGCACGCCTGTCCACGGCTGCCCCTGGTGCACCGATACCAGCCCCGCCGACCGGACAGCCTCGAAGGAGACCCGGTGAGCGACCGCACCGAAATCGACCTGTGCCCCGACTGCGGCGGCCTCCGCGTCACCGAACTCACCAGCATCGGCACCGCCGACATCACCCTCGACGGCCACACCGGACCCGCCGAACTGTGGATCGGGCCCAGCGCCACCCCCTGCGACGCCAAGCACATCGCCCAGCCCGTCCACCTCGCCCGGGAGATCGCCATCGACTGGGGGCTGATCCCCGCTGAACCGCCCGGGCCGACACCCATCGAACGCGCCGTCGAGATCCTCCGCCCCCACCTCGCCTGGGACCACCGCTACCGGGAGACACCGTGAGCGTTGACCTGCCCACGCCGATTGTCGTCACCCGACACCAGTGCCCCCACTGCCGCCGCACCTGGGCCAAAAAGGCCGCAGCCACCGCCCACATCCCCCGTTGCTGGCAGAACCCCGCCGCCCGCGCCTGCAAGACCTGCTGGCACCTCGAACCCGCCGAGGACGGCCCCTACCCCGAGCACCCGGGATGGCCGGAGGGCTGCACCGCAAGCCACGACATCAGCAGCGGACTCCGCGCCAACTGCCCTAGCTGGCAGCGCCCCGCCTGACCCGCGCCGCCCGCACCGCAGCAAGGAGCAGTGATCATGCCCGTCTTCATCCTCGGCATCGTTCTCGGCGCCATCTCCGGAGGCGTCACCTACGGCCTCAGCGCCGACGGCCAACTCGCCGCGATCGTCGGCGCCATAGCAGCCGTCCTCACCTGGCTCGGCATCGCCAGCCTGATCATCGCCGACGACTGACGACCCGCCCTCGCCCAGCCCCGCTAGCCCGCACCGCAGCAAGGAGCAAGCCGTGAACGACGCCCAGCCGCCGCTCTGCATCGTCTGCCACCACGACCTGTTCACCGACGAATGGGACCGATACTGCTGCCGCCCCTGCCAGCAGCGCATCGACGCCGACCTCGCAGCCCTCGCCGGACCCGTCACCTGGCAAGGCACCGGGCGGGAACGCCGACTCGTCTCCGGCCTGTTCGCCGCCCTCCCCACCGAGCTCGAACCGAGCAGCCGCAGCAACGGGCCCCGCGTCTCCGGCAGCAAGAGCGCACCGATACCCGCCCGCATGGGCCCACTCAGCGACTCCGCCAATGGAGGCCTGGTCAACGACCTCGAAGAGTGGGTCCGTGACTGGGAGCACCGCGGCTACGCCACCCGCTGCAGGGCGGTCCGCCCCCAGTACCGCATGGACCAGGCCGTCGCCACGCTCCGCTTCAACCTCGACACCGCCGTCCGCCAGCACGAGGCGATCAACGCTTTCGCAGAGGACATCCGCACCATCCGCAGCACCTGCGAAGCGATGATCATCGGAGCCAGGCCGCCCCGCGACCTCTCCGCGGTCTGCCCCTGCGGCACCCGAATCGTTTTCCACCTCGACTCCCAGATGCGGCACTGCAAAGGCTGCGGCACCGACTACGGACACAAAGCCCTCATCGAACTCGCACTCGCCACACGAGCCGCGTGACGGCAGATCACCCGCGGCGTTGATCAGGCATGCACGGACTCACCATCATCAACGACGACATCTACTACGAGCGCACCGACGGGACCTACGCCAAGCTCCCCTACGACGACAGCAAGGCATCCGTCCAGATCCTGGAAGATCGACTCATGCCCGACGAACTGGTCGACCTAGTCGAGGCGATGGCACGTCGCGCCTACCAGCGAGACCCTGAACGAACGATGGAAGTCCTCAGAGCCCTGGTATGAAGGCCCCACCCGATCACACGGGTGGGGCCTTCACGCATGCTGTCAGGCCAGGCGAATGAACGCCCGCTCGCCGTTGTGGAAGAACACGGTCACACCCTGGCCGCCCTTGCCGCCACCGGCCGACCACACCTCGAGCCGCTCCGTGTCCGCCGGCTCTGACGCGCCGATCGCCCCGGCCAGCCACGCATCCGGCGCCGCAGTCACCGGGGCGGCCGTGAACGCGGGCGGGCCAGCCGTGACCGGCGGCGTCGGCGTGTCGTGCTTCGCGCCGTCCGCCAGCTGCCCGATCACCTGCCACCGCTGCTCCCGGCCAGCCACCGTCGCAGCCAGCGCATACGGGTACGGGCCGGAATCCAACACCTCCACCCGCTGCACGTCAGGAGTGTTCTTCAGCAGGTCCACGAGGCGGTCGCGGTAGTCCAACGGGCGCATACGGGGTCAAAGTCCTCTCGGGGTGGGCTCGGCCAGCCTAGTGGTCGGCCGGGCCGAAGGTGGGGTCAGGCGGCCTCCTCGATGGCCGCCTTCTTCGGGTTCTTGATCACGTACCTGACCCAGGACTGCGTCAGCCCCAGCCGTGCGGCCAGCACCTCGACCGGCACCCCTCTCCGGTGCGCCGCCCGCAGCGCCTCATTCCGCCGCAGCTTCCAGGCCTTCACTGCCTGCTTGCTCGCCGTCGACCGCTCCAACGCCACCGCCAGCGCGAGTAGCAGTCGGCCCGCCGTGTCGTTCCACCAACGCCGCAAGAAGTCCCCCTGTCGTCGCCGTGCAACTGCACCTGCAAGCAACGGTCGGGGGGAGGGGAGTGCGGCCACAAGGGCGCAAAGCGGGGGCGCGCGTGCGGAGGGTCAGACTTGCAGCGCCTGGTCCAGGTACTGCTGTACCGGCTCGAACAGCCCGTAGGGCACGTACTGGGGGATTTCGTCGAGCGTGACCCAGGCGACCGCGTCCAGCTCGTCCTCGTCCGCGACCTTGGCCTCGCCCTGGAGTACCTCGCACGCCGTGTAGCTCATCGACCGGCCGGTCTTCGGGTGGACTCGCTCGCCGAGCAGTCGAACCGCGGCGACGACGAGACCCGTCTCCTCGACCGTCTCCCGCACGGCCGCAACCTCTGCCGCCTCCCCGGGCTCGATCGCGCCCGCGGGGAACTGCCAGGAGAGCTCCCCCTCCTTCACGCGGCGTCGCACCAACAGAACACGGCCCTCGTGGACGATGATCGCCGCGGAGATGCCGGGCTTCTCGGTGGTGGTCTCGGTCATGCCAGCGCCTCCAGGATCGGCGGGTAGATGGACTGCTCGGGGATGAAGCGGGTCAGGGACGAGCGTGGAGCCCATGCGACGTCGACGTTCTCCAGCGGATCACGGTTGGTGGCGTCGCCGGCGAGATGGTCAGCGAGGTAGTACGAGGCCACCACGCCCGTCACTGGGTGGACGCGCTCGCCCAGTTGTTCGCGGACCCGGCAGTGCACCCCCGTCTCGCCGTGGGTTTCCTGCACCGCGACCGTGGCCGGGTCTGCGCCAGGTTTCACCATGCCGGCCGGGAACTGCCAGTGCAGCTCACCGTCCCCGCGGCGGCAGACGAGGAGAACGTCGTCCCCGCGCAGGACTACGGCGATTGCTACCCGCAGGGCCTGCGCTTCGATGGCGGCCGGGCTCGGGCGGGTCAGGAGGCTGAAGCGGCGCTGCACCGATGCGGAGGCCCTCTCGTAGGCGGTGTCCAAGGCGGACTGGATCTCAGTGCGGGGGACGATGTCCGGCGAGGAGTGCCAGCCGGCCACCGTGCGCACCGCGACGCCGAGGTGGTCGGCGAAGCCGTCGTTCGTCATCCGGAGGGCCGACTGGAGCGCGCACGCCGTCCGGCCTGTCCAGGTGTCGATGACGTCCACTTTGCGCCCCTTGTGTGATCGATTCGGGCGGACTGCATCACGGCTGCACTGCTGCTGCACCGGCACTGCACCGGGCGGTCATGGCAGCCCGGCTACGGCGCGGCTTGACTCAAAGACATGGACGCACCCTCACTCGCCGCGGGCGATCTGCCAGGCCCTCTGGGCCGAGACTCCCCCCATGGCTTCGCCGACCTCTCGCCAGGGTTTGCCCTGCGCGTAGAAGCCGTTGGCGATGACCTGTCGGGCTTCCTTGAAGGCCTGGTTCATCTTGGCTTCGGCTTCGCGCAACCTCTCGAACTGCATGGCCGGGTCGTCGGGCTCGGTAATGGCGTTGGCGACGGCGGCGATAGCGGTCTCGAGGGTCTGGGCCATGACCTGAGAGTAGGGGCCATTTCGAGTCCTTTCAAGGTTGCGCTTGACGCAGCTACCGGTCTGGCCTACCTTTCAAATCAGAGCTTCAAAGCGCGGCTCACTCCTACCGGATACGTCCGTCGAGGTGCGCTGAAAACAGAAAACGGGCCGGACACCGAGACTCCTACCTCTCAGGCCGGCCCTACCACGAGGATTCTGTGAGAGGACCCCTCATGGCACTGCGAAAGTCTAGCCCTACCCAGGGCTTGCCCGCCGAGCGGGCGCTGAGCCTGACCCTCGAGGCCGAGGTGATGGCGGACTGCGACACCGGCATCTTGTCGCTGGTCGCGTCCGCCGACGCCCAGCTGTCGGACTTCGACGAGGTGTCGCCGGCCCGCCTGCGCGACATGGTCGCCACGGCCCGCGAGCAGCTCGCCGAATTCGAGCGCCTGGCCGACGAGCAGGAGGCCCGCGACACGCTGGCCGTGCTGCTCGCCGAGCACCAGATGCGCGTCGAGGAGTGGGACGTCAGCACCCTCGACTCGCGGCTCCGCGACAACATCAAGGCCGTGCATGACCCGACGATGGCCGACGGTCGCGTGATCGTCGTCCCCGCCGGCCAGGACCCGATCACCCGCCTCGCCGCCGTCCGCGACCTGATCGCGGGCCTCGGAGGTGCGGAATGAGCACCCCGACGTACTCGCCGGCTGAGCAGGCCGCCCGGGACTTGTCGACGTACCGCCGGTACACCGAGCCGAAGCGCCCGCCCCGTACCGTCCTGGAGCGGTTCGACGCCGGTCACCCCCGCGGCCAATGGCCGGCAGAGTCGTTCGCCGCCGCCCGCCGCCGTGAGGGAATCCCCGCCCGCGTGGTCATGGACCTGCGCACGGACTCCTTCCTCGTGATCGTCGAGGGGGCGTCATGACCGAGCAACAGGCCGCCGACCTTCTCGCCGCCCAGCGCATCGCCGCCGCGCAGGCCGCCGCCGAGGCTGCCGCCCGCGCCGCCGCCGAGGCCGCACGCCTCGCCGCCCAGCAGCAGCGCTAACCCACCGACCGTCGCGGGGGCGGTCCAACGTCCCCCCGTCCCGCCCCCGCGGCTTCCACCTCCCACCACGCCCGAAAGGCACCGCTATGTCCAGCCAGACCCGTTCCGCGTTCCTTGCCGAGTACCGGGCCGCCCGCGCCCGTGGCGACTACGACAAGGCCCTGGAGATCGGGCTCGCCGCGATCGACTACGACCGCGAGCACCCGGGCGAGCCGCCGCTCATGGACGAGCTGCGCGGCCTCCACCTCCCCGCCGCGGCCTGACCGCCCCTAGACCGCCGCCCCTCGCGTATCCGATCCCCCACGGCCGCGAGGGGCGGCACCCCAGACCACTGCAACCCCCACCCTGAAAGGAGGGGTCTTGAAGCTCACCAGCCGATTCGGCCGCGTGGACGCGTTCGCCGTCGTCGAGAAGCTGCTCACCCTCGCCTCCCTGGTTCTGGTCGCCGTGACCGTCGGCGGGCAGCTCGGCCACATGCTCGGCCTGGGCGGCAGGCTGGGCACGGTCGTCGCCTGGTCGATCGCCCTCGTCTACGACGCCCTGTGGATTGGCGCGCTGCGCATGTCGGAGGTGGCGATCCGGCAGCGTTCCCGCCTCGGCATGGCCGTCATGATCGGCCTGTCGGCGGTCGCGGTCGGCGTTTCGACGGCGACGCTGCTGATCCTCGGCCACGCCCAGGTGTTCGCCGGCGTTCCGGTCGCCGCCGCGGTGTTCATGGGGCTGCGCCTGTTCGCCGGGAACATCCTCGCGGACGCCGACACTGCCGCCCGCATCGCAGAGCAGTCGGCGACCGACCGCAACGCCCGCGCCCTTGCCGCGGCCGACGCTCGGCATCTGCGGTCGGAGGCCACCACCGACGTGTTCACCGAGACGGCGGCCCATCTCGCCGAGATGGAGCGGCAGATCGCCCGCGCCGAGGTGCTGACCAAGGCGCAGGCCGAGATCAACCGGGCGCGCGCCAAGGCCGAGGAGCGGCTGCAGAAGTCGGAGCAGGAGCACGGTGCCGCGGCCCTCGCGTTCGCCGAGCGGGACCTCGTCCTTGCCGTGTCCCGGCCTGCGGTCACGGCCGGTCGTCACGCCCTTGCCGACCAGGAGGGTCACACCGTGGTCACACAGGCCACGCCGGAAATCGAGGTCGTGACCATCCCGCCCGTGACCCCGGACGAAACGGACACGATCGGGGAGCTCGAGCAGGCTCCCGCAGCAGGCGTTCCGACCTTGGCCGAGATGGCGTCCGTGGCCGGCATCGACCTCCCGGAGCCCGGCCAGACCCTCACGGACGAACAGCTCGCCGTCGTCCTGCGGTGGCTGCGCTACGGCATGGAGCCGCCCCGCTCCTACCGGCAGGCGCAGGCCGAGTTTCGTGCGGCCGGTTTCCGGGCCCGCGAGGAGCGCGTCCGCCGCGTCTGGGGCGAGATCGAGACCAACGAGCACGCCGTCCAGCAGTAGCCGCGTCCGGCACAGCCAGTGAGGCCCAGCACCCCCACGGTTCTGGACCTTGCTGAGACTGCCGGAAGCAGTCGACACCGAAAAACCCCAGTTCAACCCCGGTGAGTGAGCCGGTGAGCGGAACGCTCGCAGACCCGGCAAGCAGACCCGGACCATCCGAGATCCCGACCAGAAGGAGGAAAGGCCCGTGGCGACCGCCCGCCGCCCGTCCCGTCAGGCCCTCAAGCAGGCACGCTCCGCCCAGTTCCTGGGTGAGCGCCGCCGCCAGGCCGAGACGCAGGGACCGTCCGCGGTCCTGGCGGTCGCCATGGACCAGCTCCGGTCGGCGATCAATCAGCTCCCCGAAACCCGGAGGCCCGACGCAGCTGCTCGGGCCACCCAACTGATCGACCAGCTCCGCCAGTCCCTCACCGACACCTAACCGTCCGTAATGGCTCAACCGATGGCTCAAGCCATCCCGGGCCGAGCCGAAGAACCCCAACGCGCCCGCTCGCGCCCGCGCGCGCGAGGAAACCACTAACCCACCGTAACCGCAAGGGGGAACATCGAAATGCCTGCCATTGATGCAGGGATCTCCGCCGCTACCGGCGGAACCTGCCTGGGAGCGGCCGGCGTCCTGTACGTCGCCGACCGCCTCCCCTGGATCAACCGGCTCGCCGCCAAGATCAAAGGCCCGCAGCTTCAGGTCCTGCTCGTCCTCACCGCCTCGATTGGTCTCGTCTCCACCCCGGTCGGCCAGTGGATCAACCAGGCCACCACCAGCGTCGACGGCTTCATCGACGGACTGGCGGGGGAGTGGACCGGCTTCGGCATCATGTTCGCGCTCGCCATGGCCGCCCTGCTGTGGCTCGTCAGCGACTTCATGACCGGCGTGCAGACCCGCACCCTGCTCCTCGCCGCGTTCACCCCGCCCCTTACCGTGATGATCCCCGGCCAGCTCGGCGACGCCGCCGCGTCCACGCTCGGCTTCATCGCCACCCAGGTCGGATCCCTCGCCATGTGGCTGATGGGAGGCTGACATGCTCGGCCTCATCCTGCTGCTGGCCATCGCCTACGCCTGCGCCACCGCGATCGACAACGCCACCGGCGAAGTCTCGAAGAAGCACAAGAAGCGGATCAAGAAGGCGTCGGCGAAGAAGGGCCGCCGCACCGGCGCCAAGCTCGCCGCCTGGACCGCGACCATCGCGACCGCCGCCGGCCCGTTCTGCAAGGGATTCGTCCGCGGCTTCAAACGCGAATGGCCCAAGGCCAAGAAGCGGGCCGCCGCCAAGATCCGCCGCCAGCCCGAACCCGAGGCTGTCGAGACCACCAAGCCGCAGCCCACCCCGGACGCCCCGGACACCGAACCGTCCTCGCCGGCACCCGCCGGCACCGACGGCCGAAAGCTCGTCCTGATCAAGAACGACACCAACCCCGACACCACAGGAGCACCCATGGCACTCGCCACCATCCCCGAGATCACCGGCGTCAACACCCTCAAGTCCGCCGTCGCCCGCACCGCCTCCGAGGCCACGACCACCGCCGAAGAGGCCAGCTCCATCGCCCAGCGCGCCCAGGACGAGATGGCCGCCATCGAAGCCATGATCGAGCAGGCCGGAGCCCTCGAGTTCGGCGACGACGACGGCACCCTCCAGGAGCTCGCCGCCCTGCGCGACATGTGCGCCGCCGCCCTCGCCGCCGCCCAGAAGCTGCAGCAGGCCATGGTCGACAAGGCCGCCATCGCCGCACAGTCCTCCCGCAACATCCACACCCGGCACGCCGGCATCCAGGAAGCCGTCGCCTCCACCGGCGGGCGCATGGCCGCCAAGCAGGCCTACACCAACGACGTCTGACCAACCCGGCGGCCCCGGCCAGGCGCCGGGGCCGCCGCCCCCACCGAGACTTCACGAACCCGCAGGAGTAGAAGCCGCCATGCCGAAGACCACCACCGTCGAGAAGACCAACGGCACCGACGACCGTCCGACGGGCCGCAAGGCCGGCTCCTCCCGCAAGAAGAACAGCAAGGCCGCCCGACGCGCGCTGCGCCTCGCCTACCGAACCCGCCGCGGCATGGCCCCCATCTACGCCACCGCCGCCCAGGCCATCGCCGGCAGCGCCCTCGCCCAGGCCGACGACGGATGGAAGACCGCGCTCGCCGCCACCGCGGCCGGAGCCGCCACTACCCTCGCCTGGGGCCGCTGGGACGCCCGTATCGGCAAGAAGCGGCTGCGTAAGCGCCTCCCGGCCCGGGCTGACTTCATCGCCGCCGCCTCCGCCGTCACCACCGGCGGCAGCCTCGTCACCGCCATGGCCGCCACCGGCGGCCTCCAGCCCGGCCACAGCCCCTACCCCGCCCTCGCCGCCGCCTGGGGCATCGGACACGGCATCTACTGGTGGCGCCGCGGCAAGAAGACCGCCGCCCCCACGCCACCCCTGGCCAAGCAGATGCAGCTGTGGCAGGACGAGGTCGCCTGCACCGACGGCCCGCTGCCCGGCTCCGAGCTCAAAAACGTGATCACCACCGACTACGGCTGGACCGCCGTCATCGTCGTCCGCAAAGGCAACTGGCGGAAGGCCTACGCAGCCTCCGCCGACATCGCCGGCGCCCTCGACCTGCCCGAGGAGATGCTGCAGATCGAGAAGGCGATGGGCCAGTCCGCCAAGCGCGCCATCATCGCCGTCTTCGACCGCAACCCGCTGCAGAAGCCCACCGACCACCCGGGCCCGCAGATCCTCGACATGAACACCGGGCAGGCCAAGGTCGGCCTGTTCTACGACGGCGCCCCCGCCCACTACGCGTTCTGGAAGCCGTCCGGCCCGGTCCACACCGTCGTGTACGGCGCCACCGACGGCGGCAAAAGCCGCTTCCTCGACATGCTGCTCGGCACCGAACGCCACAACGGGATCGTGTCGTGGGTGTGCGACCCGCAGGGCGGGCAGTCCCTGCCTCGCTGGCGGGAGGCCGTCGACTGGTACGAGGACACCGCCCAGGGCGGTCTGGCCATGCTGTACGCCGTCCGCAACGTCATGTACGAGCGGTCCGCCCGCTACTCGATGATGGAGTGGATCGACCACAAGGGCCGCAAGCTGCGCGGCCGGGACCACTTCGTCGTCGGCGACCCCGACCCGCTGATCTCCGTGACCATCGACGAGGCGCACCGCGTCCTCAACCTGCAGGGCGCGCCCGCGCTCGTCCTGGAGATCATCCAGATGGCCCGCAAGTGCGGCATCAAGATCCGGCTGGTGTTCCAGGGCCCCAAGGCCAACATGTTTGGCAACGCCCCGGAGTCCACCGACATCCGCGAGCAGGCCCAGTCCGGCAACACCGTCATGTTCCGCACCGCCAGCAGCCTCACCGACTCCATCGGCCTGCCCGGCTGGGACGTCAACCCCAGTCAGCTGCCCATGTACTGGCCCGACAAGACGTCCACGGCCGGCCTCGGCTACATCAAGGGCCCCGACAACCGGCAGGCCCAGTTCCGCGCCTTCTTCGACCGCGATCCTGCCCACTGGGCCACCACCGGAACGACGCCCACCATCGAGAAGTCGGCGGCCGGCGTGTGCGGCAAGGCCTATCACGAGCGCTTGGACCGGCTCGCGGCCCGCCTGCGCGGCGAGGCCCCCGTCCTGCCCGACGACGCCTTCAGTGACGGCCCCGTCGACGTAACCCGCCGTGCCCCGTCCAGCGACCCCATCGCTCAAGCCTCGGCCGCCATCGCTGCCGAAGCTCCGCCCGGGACCGACGACAAGGTCGCCGCGTTCCTGCGCGAGCGGGGCCGGCCTGTAGGTCGCGTGACCATCGCACAGGAGACCGGGCTCACGGTCAGCGCCGTGAAGAACGCCCTCACCCGCCTCAAGACCAAGGGCCTTGCCGTCGCCGTCGACCGCGGCATCTGGGCCCACCCTGACCACGCCGACACCCCCGCCGACCCCACCGAACTCGACGCAGCCGCCTAGGAGAACTCGTGAACGAGCCCCTCATCCCCGCCAGCGAGGAGGTCACCGCCAAGGAGCACGCCGACCGCCTCATCGCCACCGCCTTCCGCGACGACAGCCCCATCCCGGCCCGCGGCACCGCCGAACCCGTCCCGCAGCCCGGCCGCGCCCCGATGAGTCAGCGGGCCGTCGACGCCAGCGCGCTCATGCTGTCCGGTGGCGTCGCTTCGGTTCTCGTCAGCGGATCCGCCAGCCTCGTCCTCGCCGCGTCCGGCATCGCCGACCCCACCGTCATCGGCATCGTCTGCGCCGCACCCGCCGCCGTCGCCGTACCCATCTGGGCCGTCACCCGAATGCTGAAGAACTTCAAGCACGCCGTGCCCGACATCCACCACCACCACTACAACGCGCCCGTCGACCAGCGCACCCAGCAGACCAAGACCAGCGGTCTGATCGCCCGCACCAACAACCAGCAGTGAAGGAGATTCCGATGGAGCGCTACCACTCTCTGTACTGGCTCTACACGATCCTCGCCCCGCTCATCTTGGGTTTGATCGCCCTCGCTCTGGTCCTCCTCCCCGGAGAGCCCAGGACCGGCCACATGCTCGTCGGGCTGGCGGTCTACCTCGTGATCGCCGTCGTTGGCGGCGCCGTCATGACCCGGCGCCTCGACCGATGAAGGGACCCGTCGTGTCCGTACCCGCATGGTGGCCGCAGGTGGTCGCCGCAACATCCCGCCGACGTACAGCCGCCGGCATGCTCCTCGCCCATGCCACCCCAGTCCTCCACGGCGGCGTGCTCCGGCTCCAGTTCGCCCGGGCAGACATCGCCGCTGCCTGGCAGGACAGCGGGGCACAGACGGCGCTCGACGCCGCGCTCGAACACCAGAAGATCGACGTGCGGGTGGAGACCGTGACACGCAGCGCTGCCGCTTGACCACGGCGATCACTGTATGTCACAGTGCCCCCAGGGCAGGACACGTGTGCCCGCAAGCCTCTAAGGCCCCCAGCTGCTGCCGGGGGCCTTTTGCATGCCCCGGGGAGGCCCGATGCACCCGACCGAGCTGTACCCCGACGACCTCGTCTACGAGCACGAAGCCGTCGCCGCAACCGGCGTCCCCGGCCAGGTCATCCGTCAATGGGCCCGACGCGGCAAAATCCAGCGCTTCCAGGGCAACGGCCAACTCGCCGGCCAAGGGCACGAGTACAAAACGATGTACGCCCTCCCCGAGATACGCGAGCGCGCCCGCACCTACCGGCCCATGCCGCAGAGGGCACCCAAAGCCGCCTGATCTCCCCGCCGTCCGCTACGCCCCCGTCACGGACGGCGGGGCCCATCCTGCCGGGAGGTGATCGTGCCCTCCCTGCGTGCTCTCGCCGTCACGGCCGTGGCCTCGATCCTGCTGCTGTTCTCCGCCCCGTCTGCCGAAGCAGCCGAGACGCCGGTCTACTCCGGCCGCGGCTGGAAGATCTGGACCAGCCAGGGCATCTACAGCCTCAACCCCGACCCCTACGAGATCGTGTTCGCCGACACGACGGCCCGGTCGAAGATCAAGCCGTACCTGGCGAAGCCGGCCGCGCAGGTCACCAGCATCACCGGCGTGCAGATCAAGGTCACCGACACCATCGACGTCACCCCCGCCGACGCCTGCCCGCCCAGGCACCGCATCGTCGTCCACTACAGCTACCAGCCGATCGGCGTCAAAGGGATGAGCCAGGCGCGGGCCTGCTACGAGATCGCCAATGGGTCCGCGTGGGGCGGGCACATGCTGATGGACTCCGAGTACTGGAGCAGCTGCTGCTGGTTCTCCACCGACCCGGTGCGGAACGACGCCTACCGGGCCAACGCCGTCTCGCACGAGCTCGGGCACGTGCTGGGCCTCGACCACCCCAACTACGACAAAGACGGCGACGGCACCGTCGAGTCCTACGAGTGCGTGACCACCGCCACCGGAACCCGGCCCCTGCTCTGCTCCCCGAACGGCGGCTACTACAACGCGACCGACGCCGGGAAGTTCACGCCGCCCTTCGACGAACCCGGGCTGAAACAGCTCATCGCCAACTGGTACCTGCGGCAGAACGCCTCATGAACGACGACCAGACCACCGCCTAGGAGGCGCCATGCCGCGCGTCAACGTACCCGTCACCCTCATCACCCGCAGCGGCGTCGCCCCGGCCACCGAGGTCAACGGCGACGCCACCAACAACCACAGCGTCACTAACGACGGCCTGGTATGGCTCGAGGTCCGCAACAGCGGCTCCACCGTCGCCCGCACCGTATCCGCGAACTTCGCCAACACCATCGACGGGCAAACCACGACCGCTAAAACCTGGTCCATCCCCACCTCCTCCACCCGCCGCATCGGACCATTCCCGGTCCGCTACTACGGCACCACCCTCCAGATCGACGTCGACAACGCCGAACTCAAGCTCACCGCCTACAAGCTCGCCAACACCTGACCCTCAGCCCACGGATGCGCCACCATGGTCAACGGGGTGGGCAAGGCAGGGTGGGCCGGGGGCTTCTTCCACCACCACCCGGGGGAGTCACACCCCAGCCCCGGCCGACTTCACCCTCGAGCCGGGGCTGGCTCACACCTGTGGGGAGGTGGCCGTGCCCGTTGCCCCACCCACCCGATGCGGAGCCGCAAGCTGCAAGGCGTTCGCCACCAACCGCGGCCGATGCGACGAACACCAGCCGCAACCCTGGGCCAACCGGCCACGCAAGCAGGACCGATACGGCATCAGCTCCGGCACATGGCGCAGCCTCAAGCGGCAGGTCGCACGCCGGGACAACGACTGCTGCTACGTCTGCGGACGCGAGGCCGAAGAAGGCGAGACGTTCGACCTCGACCACAAGACCCCGATCTCCGAGCACGGATCACCGCGCGACCTCGACAACCTCGGACTGATCTGCCCGGAAGACCACGAGATCAAATCCAAGGCAGAAGCCGCCCGGGCGAACAGGCAACGATCTCTCCGGCGTGATCTCAATCTGGAAGACTTTTGATCCTTTGGCCCCGGGTAAGGGGGGTCAGAATCCCTGACGTGATCGCCTGGGGGCCCGCCGCGGTCAGTGAAAAAGACCTGCACTCAGAATTCGGGATAGGGGGTCGTGATCATGGCCCGTACTGCACAGCCCGCGGCCCTGAAGCTCCTGAAGGGGCAGGGTGACGGCAAGGACTCCGGCGGCCGGCCGGTCAATCCGGGTCCGGCGTTCAGGCGGATCGCCCCGAACCCTCCGTCGTGGTTGAGCGCTGAGGCGAAGGCGGAGTGGCGTCGCGTGGTGCCGGGGCTGACGCGGCTGGACATTCTGAAGGAAGAGGACCGGGCGGTCCTGGTGGCGTACTGCGAGACGTGGGCGACATTCGTGGACGCGATCCGGCAGCAACACAAGGAGGGCCTGACGATCGAGGCCAAGCAGGGCACGCTGCCGCATCCGGCGGTGGGCATAGCGAGGAACGCCGGCCGGGAGCTTCGATCGTTCGCCGTGCACTTTGGCCTGACCCCGTCGTCGGAGCAGGCCCTCGCGAGGGGGGCCGACGATGGCGGCGAGGACGACAACCCGTTCGCGTAGGAAGCAGACCGCGGGTGTGGACGCGGCGGAGTTGGAGCGGCTGAAGCTGGCCCCGGAGATCGCCTGGTATCTGGGTGACCGGGGGATTCCGCTGCCGGACTGTCCGCCACTGGTGCAGACTCCGTCGCCGGGCGAGACGCCGGGTGCCGTGTTCGATCCTGAGCGGGTCGACAAGGTACTCAACGCGTTCTCGAAGCTGCGGCACACGCAGGGGCAGTGGGCGGGGCAGCCGCTGAAGCCCGATCCGTGGCAGGTTGCCTACGTTCTGGCGCCGGTCTTCGGTTGGGTTCGCTGGGATGAGGACGCCGATTGCTACGTGCGGATCGTGCGCGAGCTGTATGTGGACGTCCCGCGCAAGAACGGCAAGTCGACGCTGGCCGGCGGCTTGGCGATCTATATGACGTGCGCGGACGGCGAGCAGGGCGCGCAGGTCATCACTGCGGCGACAACGAAGGAGCAGGCGGGGTTCGTCTTCGAGCCGGTAAAGAAGCTGGCGGAGGCGGCCCCGGCGCTGAAGAAGCACGTGCTGCCTTTGAAGGACAAGATCCTTCACAAGCGGTCCGGCTCGTACTTCAAGCCGATTGCGTCAGTGGCGGGGGCCCAGCATGGGGCGAACATCCACTGCGCGATCGTGGACGAACTGCACGAGCACAAGACGCCCGAGCTGGTGGAGACGATCGAAACGGGGACCGGTTCGAGGCGTCAGCCTCTGGTCGTGATCATCACCACGGCGGACTCCGGTAAGCGCGAGTCGGTGTACGACCGCAAGCGCAAGCGGGTGGAGCAGTTGGCCCGCAGGGTGTTCGCGGCGCCGTCGGTGTACGGAGTGGTGTGGGCGGCGGAGAAGGAAGACGATCCGCATGTCGAGGCGACGTGGCGGAAGGCGAACCCGGGCTACGGGGTCTCTCCGACGCGCTCGTACCTGCAGGCGAAGTCCGACGAGGCGAAGCAGAGCCCCGCGGACCTGGCGAAGTTCCTGCGTCTGCACCTGGGCCGACGGACGAAGCAGGAGACGAAGTTCCTGACGCTGGAGTCGTGGAACCGCAACGCCGGCATGGTCGATGAGGCGCGGCTGGCTGGCCGGGAGGCCTATGGCGGCCTCGATCTTGCCTCCACATCGGACCTGTCCGCGTTGTGCTGGCTGTTTCCGGACGACGAACGGGGTGGCTTCGATGCGATCTGGAGGCTGTGGACGCCGGAGGACAACGTCGAGGCGCTGGACCAGCGAACGGCGGGCGCTGCGTCGGTGTGGGTGCGTGAGGGCCTGCTGGTCGCGACACCGGGGAACGTCGCCGACTACGACTACATCCGGCTGCAGATCGACCGTGACATGGACGCCTTCGACGTCCGGTCGATCGGCTTCGACCCGTGGAACGCGACGCCGTTGACGAACAAGCTCCTCGAGGACGAGGCGCCGATGGTGAAGGTTCGGCAGGGCTTCGTCACCATGTCGCCGCCGCTGAAGGAGCTGCAGCGGCTGCTGCTGAAGGGGACTCCGCAGGCGCCGCTGTTCCGGCACGGCGGGAACCCGGCGGTGACGTGGATGGTGGACAACCTGGCCGTGGCGATGGACCCGGCGGGGAACGTGAAGCCCGACAAGGCCCGCTCAGCGGAGAAGATCGACGCCGTTTCGGCGGCGGTGACTGCCCTGTCGGAGGCTCTGGTACGCGAGCCGGTGCAGAAGTCGGCCTACGAGGACGGCGGCCTGGAGGTCGTGTGAGGGGGTGGCCGTCGTGTGGGGCTGGTTTCCGTGGCGCCGGACCGCGGTGCGTAAGCGGGTGGTGGTGAACCTGGCGGACAAGGCGTTCGCCGGGGTGCTGTGGGCGAAGCGGGGCCCGCTGCTGGTGCTGCGGGACGTCACGTTGATGCAGCACGGGGCGGCGGATACGCCGATGGACGGCGAGGTCATCGTCGAGCGGTCGAGGGTTGAGTTCATTCAGGCCGTGACGGGAGGCTGACGTGGCGTTCGTCGTCTCTCAGGGGCAGCTGTCGGCCGTATCGATCTCCCCGCTCATGGCTCCTGCGGCCTACGTGCAGCTTGCCGATGGGGTGTATCGCGAGTACGCGCACCTGTACCAGGTTCAGCCGCAGATCCGCACCGTGGTCAGCTTCCTGGCCAGGAACATTGCCCAGCTCGGGCTGCACGCTTTCCGCCGGGTGTCGGACACGGACCGGGAACGGCTGACGGACCACCCGCTGCCGAGGATTCTGGCTGCCCCGGGTGCACGACTGACCCGTTACCGGCTGATCGAGCGGCTGGTCAGCGACATAGCGATCTACGACGTGGCCTACTGGGTGAAGGTCCGCATGGACTCTGGCGAGCTGCTGGGTGTGATCCCGATCCCGCCGTCGCGGATGACGATCGAGGGCGACAACTGGCTGGAGCCCGAGGCGTTCACCGTGCAGGGTGCGCGCGGGGAGCTGACCTTGCAGCCGGATCAGGTGGTGCACTTCCACGGCTATGACCCGGTGGATCTGCGGACGGGCTCGTCTCCGATCGACTCGTTGCGGTCGCTGCTGGCCGAGGAGTTCGAGGCGAACCGGGCGCGCGAGCAGATGTGGCGCAACGGCGGCCGGCTGTCCGGGGTGCTGATGCGACCCAAGGACGCCCCGCAGTGGGCGCCGGAGGCCCGGGCCCGCTTCAAGGAGGGCTGGCGCTCGTATACGCAGGGCGGTGGGACGCCGATCCTCGAGGACGGCATGGAGTACGAGCAGCTGGCGATCGATCCGGCGAAGGCCCAGTACATCGAGGCGCGCAAGCTCACCCGCGAGGAGGTCGCGGCGGCCTATCACATCCCGCTGCCGATGGTCGGGATCCTCGACAACGCCACCTTCTCCAACATCAAAGAGCAGCACCAGCAGCTCTACCAGGACACCCTCGGCCCGTGGCTGACGATGATCCAGGAGGAGATCGGGCTCCAGCTCATCCCCGACCTGCCGGATTCGGATGACGTGTACGTTGAGTTCAATCTGCAGGAGAAGTTGCGCGGTTCCTTCGAGGAGCAGGCGCAGCAGTTGCAGACCGCTGTCGGTGCCCCGTGGCTGACCCGCAACGAGGCGCGAGCCCGGATGAACCTGCCGCAGATCGACGGCGGCAACGACCTGATCACCCCGATGAACGTTCTGGTCGGCGGTCAGGCCTCGCCGACGGACTCGGCCCCGCAGGCGGCGGCGCTCCCAAAAGCGCGGGGCCGCCCGATGCTGGTGAAGGCGGCCGGAACCAGCAAGCCGGACCTCGGAGACTTCGACGAGGAGCTTGAGGCGTTCACGGGCGCGCTGGAGCGGTGGACGAACCGTCAGTCGGCGCGCCTGCTGTCCCGGGCCGGAGTGAAGGCCGACAGTCCGCCGGACCTGCTGGCCTGGTGGGACGAAGGCTCGGAGGATCGTCTCGCCGAACTGCAGGCGCTGCTTGCTGAGCACGGCTTTCGGATCGCCCAGCTCGGCGCGTGGGGTGTCCTGGACGACTTCAACCCAGAGGCTGCGGGCTGGGATCCGGAGGTCATGCTGCCGTGGCTGCTGGCCGCGGCAGAGTCGCATGCCGCCCAGCACGAGGAGGCCGGCCGGGACGCGGTCGCGGTGGCGCAGGCGGATCCGGGCGATGACTGGCGGGCGGCGCTGGAGCATGCGGCCGGCTTGTGGGCGGTCGCGGCGTCCGTGCGGGCGCGGACGGCGGCTACAGAGGCCCGCAGCTTTGGCTCGCATGACGCGGCCGGGGTGTCCGGTGTGACGAAGAAGATCTGGCGGACTGGCGGAACGAATCCGCGGCCGTCTCACCGCGCTCAGGACGGCGAGGCCGTGAGCCTCGACGACGTGTTCAGCAACGGCCTGCGGTGGCCCGGCGACGGCAAGGGCGAGGCCAAGGAAACCGCGAACTGCAATTGCCGTCTCGACTACGCGCAGGAGTGAGGATGCGAATCAAGAGCTGCCCCGTGCGCATCAAGGCGGCGGGCGAGCATGAGGGCACTGACGAGGGAACGTTCGAGGCGATCGTCGCCGCGTACAACCTCGACAGCGTCGGCGACAAGATCACGCCGGGGGCGTTCGCGGACACCCTCGCCGAGTGGAAGGGCCGCGGCGACCCGATCCCGGTGCTGTGGTCGCACATGAGCCACGACCCCGAGTACCACATCGGTGAGGTGCTGGAGGCCGAGGAGCGTCCGGAGGGTCTGTGGGTGAAGGCCCGCATCGACACCGAGCCGGGCACGAAGGCCGCGCAGGTGTACAAGCTGCTGAAAGGCCGCCGCGTTACGCAGTTCTCGTTCGCCTACGACGTCGAGGAGGGCGCGTGGGTCGACCAGAAGGACGGCGAGGGCTACTACGAGCTGCGCAAGCTCAAGCTCTACGAGGTCGGCCCCACGCTGATCGGCGCCAACCAGGCCACCGAACTGCTGGACGTGAAGTCCGCCGACGGCGCCACCATGCGCATCGCGGTCGAAGGCGCTTCCGCCGCGCAGACCGAAGAGCTTCGCCAGGCCCTGACGGGGGCGATGGCGGCGAAGGCCGGCAGGACGCTGTCGGCGAAGAACGAGGAGCGCGTCCGGGAGATCGGACGCCTCGCCAAGGAGCTGCTGGACTCCCTGTCTTCCAGCACGGACGACGAAGAGAAGGCCACGCCTGTCCCGCCCGAGACGCCCTCGCCGCAGCAGCCTGCGGCCAAGGAAGCTCCGGCCGGCCCGAGCCCCGCCTCGCTCCGTCTGCAATCAGATCTCGCCGCGCTGGCGGCCGAGGTCTCCTCGCTTACGGAATGAGGAGAGCCGTGAACAAGATCGAGGAGCTGAAGGACCAGCTCAAGCACCACCTGATGCAGGCCCAGACGATCGCGGCTAAGGCCGACGACGAGGGCCGCGACTTCACCGACGACGAGCGCGCCCAGGTCAAGCAGCACATGGACCAGGCGCAGGAGGCCAAGGCCGGTCTGGAGAAGGCCAAGGCGACCGCCACCATGCGGCAGGCGCTCGCCGACCTCGGCGAGGGCGTCGAGCTGCAGGAGAAGTCCGGCGAGCGCCGCACCCCTTCCGGCCTGGTCATCCCGGACGCCAAGGCGTCCCTGGGCGAGTCGTTCGTCAAGTCGGGCGAGTACCAGGCGCTGATGGCGTCAGCCCCGAACGGCGTGTTCGGCAAGGACCACCGGGTGCAGTCCCGGCCGGTCGGCTACAAGGCGCTCGTCACCGGCGGTTCGGACACGTCCGGCGGCGCGTTCGTCACCCCCCAGATGATGGGTCTGCAGGTCGGGCAGCTGGCGTTCCAGCGGCCCCTGCGGCTGCGGGACATGGTCACCAACCTGACGACCACGTCGGACACTATCGAGTACGTGCGGATGACGTCGCAGACGAACAACGCCGCACCGGTGGCGGAGTCGACGGCGACCGCGGACCCGGGCACCATGAACGCCGCGAACGGCGTCAAGCCCGAGAGCGCGCTGGCGTGGGCGAAGGTGACCACGCCCGTGCGGACGATCGCCCACTGGATCCCGCTCACCAAGCGGGCCCTCAGCGACGCCGCGCAGGTCCGGTCGATCATCGACGCCTTCCTCCGCTACGGCCTGGAGGAGGAGCTCGAGGACCAGATGGTGTCCGGCGACGGCACCGGCGAGAACCTCGAAGGCCTCGCGAACGTCAGCGGCGTGCAGGCCCAGGCCTGGGACACCAACCTGCTGACCACGACCCGCAAGGCCCGCACCAAGGTGCGCCTCGTCGGCCGCTCCACGCCGAACGCCTATCTGTTCAACCCGTCCGACCTGGAGGCGATCGACCTCCTGCAGGACAACGAGGCCCGCTTCTACTTCGGCGGACCGTCCGGGCTGGGCACGGCCGGCACCCTGTGGGGGCTGCCGGTCATCGAGACGGAGGCCGTCCCGGCGGGCACCGGCTACGTCGGCGACTTTCGCAAGGCCGTCCTGTGGGACCGCGAGCAGGCGTCCATCACCATCTCGGACAGCCACGCGAACTTCTTCATCCGCAACATGGTCGCGATCCTCGCTGAGATGCGGGCCGCGTTCGGTGTCATCCAGCCCAACGCGTTCGTCGAGATCGACCTCACCGCCTGATCGGAGGCCCTGTCATGGCGTACCTGAACGACGGCGCTGGCAAGGCGCGTGAGGGCAAGCAGGCCGCGGCGGTCGCCGACATCCCGACGCCGGGATCGGCGACGGCCACCGACTGCGCCAACAAGATTAACGCCCTGTTGGCGGCCCTGCGTGCTGCTGGGCTGATGAAGTCCTCCTGATGCTGGTCAACTCACGGACCGTCCGGGGCCGCTGCCCGATGTGCGGCGCCGCTCACGCTGCCTGCGGGGCGGCCCCGGACACCACTCCCGTCGACGAACGAATGGAGGTGGCCGCCGTGGGCGGACCGCTGAAGAAGTACGAGGTCACCACGCCTTCCGGCGTGACGACCACGATGAAGCTCAACGAGGAGGACGCCCAGCGGCTCGGCGTTCTCGACGCGCCGCAGCAGGAGACCGAGATGGAGATCCCGGACCAGCCTGCGGAGCCGACCGAGACGAAGACGCCGACCAAGGCCCGCACGACGCAGAACAAGGCTCGTACCAGCTCCGACAAGGGCGATGGCTGATCTCCTGGCCGACCCGGAAGAGCTCGCCGCCTCGCTGGGCGTCCAGCCGACGGACCCGAAGCTGGTGTGGGCGCTGACCGCAGCTTCCCGCCGCTTCCGCGGCGCCGTGCGGCACCCCGTATCGCTCGTCGCCGGCGACGCCTTTGTCCTGGACGGCAACGGCCGCGAGTCGGTGCTGCTGCCCGCGGCTCCGGTCCTGGCCGTCTCTTCGGTCACCCTGGACGGGGTGGCGCTGACCGAGGTCACCGACTTCGACTGGTCGGTGGACGGCTTCCTGCGCCGTCTGGGAGGCGTCTGGCCGGACCGGCTGCGCTGTATCCGTGGTGCTTACGACCACGGCTATGCGGTCATCCCGGAGGACATTCAGGAGGTCGTCGTCGACCAGGCGCGCGCCCTGTACCGGATTGATCCGGGCGTGCAGACCAAGACGGTCGGCGGGCAGTCGGTGACGTTCGGCGTGCAGGCCGCGATCGGGGTGACCGCGCAGTGGACGGCCGCGGTGGAGCGCTACCAGCTGAACCGGGGTGACCGGCCGTGATGTTCAACCAGAGCGCGGTGCGGCTGCGGGCAGGGGAGAAGACCGACCGGGGCGGCAACACCGTCCCGGACTGGTCCAACCCCGCCTCGCTCACCATCACGGGGCTGAACATCCAGCCCAACGGCCAGAGCGAGGACGTTGACGAGCAGCGCGATCTGAGCGTCACCGGCTACCGGGTGCAGTCCGCTGAAGGAACGGCCCCCGACATCGTCGCGACCGATCGCATCGAATGGAACGGGGACCTGTTCGAGGTGGACGGCGAGGTGGCCCGCTGGCCGGACCTGTTCACCGACGCGGTTCACCACATCGAGTTCGTCATCAAGCGCGCCACCGGATAGGAGGCAGCCATGCTGGTCGACTTCCGCCTGGACGCTGCAGGCGTGCGTGAGGTTCTGCGCAGTGACGAGGTCCGGCAGATGGTGGACCAGGCCGCCGAGGACGTGCGGGCCCGTATCCGCGCGAAGCTGCCACCTGGTACGTCGGTGACCCTGCGGACGTACACCACCGACCGCGGGGCCGCGAGCGTGACGATCGCACACGTCCAGGGCATGGGCTGGCAGGCCCGGGATGGCGTGATCACGCGGTCGGTCAGCGAGGCCGGCTTCGAGTTCAAGGCCTGGGGCGGCTGATGGCCAAGCCTCTCGTTGTCTTCAAGGACACGCAGGCCGCGGGTGCGGGGCTGCTGCGGACGGCTCTGACGGGGCGGTCGGAGCCGTTCGCGGCAGGGGTTTCGGTCGGAACCCGTGTGCCGACGGTCCGCTCCCCGGAGGATCCGCTGCTGCCGTTCGTCCTGGTCCGTAAGGACGGCGACAGCCCGCACTCCTCTATGGCCATGTCGCGCGTGCTGCTCCGGGTAACGGTGTGGCACGCGGATGCCGACCAGGCCCACGACCTGGCGATGCTCTGCCAGGGGCTCCTGATTTGCCACGACGGCAGCGTGCTGTCCGCGATCCGCCCGAACGGCGGGCCGCTGCCTGCCAACGATCCCGACTCCGGCGTCGACCTGTCGACATTCACCGTCAACGCGAACGTCCGGGCGGACGTCCTCGCCTGACATTCGCCGAACCGCGCTCACTTCCACCCTGCTACACACGAGGAGGTCCGCCGTGGCCGGCGACCCGACAAACGCTTCACTGTGGACCGACGCCGATGTGTACGTCGGGCCGCTCACCGCAACCGACCCCGCCACCATCGACGACCCGTTCGGTGTCGAGTGGGGGCTGGTAGGTCTCCTCAACGGCGACGAGGGCTTCACCGAGTCCCGCGACGAGGACAGGGACGACAAGTACGCGTGGGGCGGCATCCTGGTCCGCACCTCCCGCGCGCACTTCAAGCTCACCAAGAGCTTCACCGTGCTGGAGGACAACGCAACCACCCGCAGCCTGATCTGGCCGGGCAGCTCCGAGACGGAGCTCATCGTCCCGAAGCCCGAGCGGATCAAGCTGGCGTTCGAGACCCGCGAGGGCGACATCGTCAAGCGGCTGATCACCGCCCAGTACGCGGAGGTCGACGTCGACGGCGACATCACCGAGAACGAGACCGACCTGACCGCCTACTCCCTGGTGGCCACCATCTTCCCGACGTCGAGCAAGGTGCTGTTCAAGCGTCAGTTCACGGACGGGACCTGAGCGGCCGGGGCGCGGCGTTCGCGCGGTTCGACGCGCCCCGGCTCCACCCGTGACCGCGCACGAGGGGAAACCGCGCCATGCCCCTGTCGTTCACCGACGTCGAGATCCACGCGCAGGCCGTCCGGCTCGGCCTCATCGAGGACGGCCAGCAGTTGCCGCGCCACCTGCGCAGCCGCGTCGTCGCTTCCCTCCTCGCCGACCAGCAGCGTCCCGCCAAGCAGGCCGAGGTGCCAGTCGCGCAGAGCATCGTCATCCAGCCGGGCGGCGACATCCACATCGACGGCAAACCGTTCCCCTGGATCATCCAGGCCGAACAGATGGCCGTCACCCTCAGCCCTGACGGCGCAGGCCTGGTCACCCTGACCCTGCCCGCGCTCAACGTGCAGATCCTCAAGCCCGCAACACCCGAGAGTGAGAACCGCACATGACCACCCGAACCGCGCCCAGGCCGGCTGACGACCAGCCGTTCGACTTCAACCTCGACGCCGTCAAGGCCGAGAGCAACCTGACACCGTTCCGCGTCCACTTCGACGGCCGCCGCTGGGACTTCGCCCACATGGAAGCCCTGGACGTGTGGGACCTCGTCGAAGCCGTCGAGCGCGGCGAGGTGGCCGCCATGGTGAGCATCTTCAAGGCCGCCCTGGGCGACCAGTGGGACGACTTCCGTAAGGTCCGCCTGCCCCAGTTCAAGATGAAGGCCCTGTTCGGCGAGTACCGCAAGCACTGCGGGCTGGAGCCGGGGGAATCCGAAGCCTCCGGCAGCTGATCCGGAGGCACGGCAGAGCCCTCGAGGCCGACCTGCGCCGCGAGTACGGGGTACGCCTGCGTGACCTTTACACCGGGAACCTCACCTGGCGGGAGCTGTCCAGCTACGTGCAGGGCCTGTCCCCGGAGTCCGCAACGAGTGCCGCAGTCAACGGCGGCATCCCTGAACCCAGCGGGGAGCAGATCCTGCTGGCCGACCTCTTCGACGCGGTCAGCACCCTCGACTGGCACTTCGCGTTGGCCAACACCGACGACAAGAAGGCCAAGCCGAAGAAACCGAAGCCCTACCCGCGCTGGTGGGTGAAGCAGACCGGCCGGAGCAGCTCACCAGAGCGGCTCGCCAAGCTGGAGGACGCACGTCGCCGGAAGCGAGAGCGGGAGAAGGCCATCGCTGAGGGGCGCATCGCCTGACACGGACATCGGAGGTGACCGGTGCCCACCGTCGGCTACGCAACCTTGCAGATCATCCCATCGGTGCGGGGCATCTCGGACGAGCTGCGCCGCCAGCTGATCGGTCCTGCCGGGGACGCCGGCGACCAGGCCGGTCAGCAGTCCGGCGCCGCGTTCAGCGAGAAGTGGAAGGCCGGCCTGGCAGTGGCTGGCGCTGCCGCCGGCGCCGTCCTGGTTGCGGCCACGGTCTCCGCGGTGGAGAAGGAGCGGATGGCCGACCGGCTGTCCGCCCAGCTCGGCCTGTCCGGGAAGGGCGCGAAGCAGGCCGGGGAAGTCGCCGGAAGCCTCTACTCCCGTGCAGTCGTCGACTCCTTCGAAGACGGTGCCGCAGCCGTGCGGGCCGTCATGGGCTCGGGCCTCATCGACGAGAAGGCCACGACCAGGGCCATCGAGTCGATCACCACGAAGGTCGCAGACCTGGCGTCCACGTTCGACCAGGATCTGGTGGGCACCACCAACGCGGCCACCCAGCTGATCCGCACCGGGCTGGCGAAGGACGCCCCGGCCGCGCTGGACCTGCTCACCAAGGGCCTGCAGTCGTCCGCCGACAAGGCCGGCGACTTCATGGACACCGTCAACGAGTACTCCACTCAGTTCCGCAAGGCCGGGCTGGACGGGGCCACAGCGATCGGCCTGCTGAACCAGGCGATCCGTGCGGGTGCTCGCGATTCGGATATCGCGGCGGACGCCATCAAGGAGTTCTCTATCCGTGCGGTCGACGGTTCTGCCAGCTCAGCCCAGGGCTTCAACGACCTTGGACTGAGTGGCGTGAAGATGGCGAAGGACTTCGCTAAGGGTGGATCCTCCGCGAACGCCGTTCTCGACATCACTCTTGATCGGCTTCGCGGTATCAAGGATCCGGTCAAGCAGTCCCGGATCGCTGTTGCCCTTTTTGGAACCCAGGCGGAAGATCTCGGCGCTGCATTGCTGGCCATGGACCCGTCTTCAGCGGCGGCCGGCCTTGGGAAGGTGGGCGGAGCCGCCAAGGAGGTCGGCGACACGATCCGCGGCAACACCGCCACCGAATTGAAGATCCTGCAACGCCAGCTGATGAGCGGCCTGGGTACCGTCGTGCAGACCGTCATCCTGCCCGCCCTGCAGGGCCTGATCGCAGGCATCCGCTGGACGGGCGACGCTATCGCCGCGACGGGCCGCTGGTTCCGCGAGTGGGGCGTCTGGCTGGCGCCTATCGCGCTGCTCATCGGCGGCATCACCATCGCCCTGAACGCGCAGGCCATCGCCACCGGATTCGTCACGGCGGTGTTCAGCGTGTACAGGGCCGCGATCCTGACCGGAACGGCAGTCACCCAGGGATTCGCCGCGGCGCAGGCGCTGCTGAACGCCGTGATGGCGCTCAACCCGTTCGTCCTCATCGCGATCGCGGTCGTTGCCCTCGGCGCCGCGCTGGTCATCGCCTGGAAGAAGTCCGAGACCTTCAAGAACATCGTCATGGCCGCTTGGCAGGGCATCCAGACGGCCGCCATGTGGGCGTGGAACACGATCCTCAAGCCGATGATCGATGGGCTGATCATCGGCTGGAAGGCCGTTGCGACAGGCGCGCTGTGGCTGTGGAACACCGTGCTGAAGCCCGTGTTCGGGTTCATCTCCACCGCGGCCCGGATCGTCGCCACCATCTACGGCGTGGTCTTCCTCACTGCGTTCAAGGTGTGGTGGACCGGGGTGAAGCTGTACGTCGGCCTTGTCATGACCGCCCTGCGTGCGGTGGGTGCCGCCGCGGTCTGGCTGTGGGAGAAGGTCATCTCGCCCGTCATCGGCTGGATCGTCGGCGCCTTCAGGCTGTGGTGGTCTGGCGTCAAGCTGTACTTCTCCCTTGTCTCGGCTGGCTTCAAGACGGTCGGGGGCTGGGTGATGTGGCTCTACTACAAGGCGGTCAAGCCGGTCTTCGACTTGATCCTCGCGGTGGTCGGCCTAGCGTGGGCGGGCGTGAAGGTCGTGTTCGGCTACTTCACCGCGGGACTGAAAACGGTCGGCGGGTGGGCAAAGTGGCTGTGGGAAAAGGCCATCGCGCCCGCCATGAACGGCATCAAGAACGTCGTCTCCACCGTCTGGAACACAGGCGTCAAGCTCACGTTCAACGCGATGAAGACGGCGACCGGCCAGCTCGGCAAGGCGTTCGAGGCAGCCAAGAACGCGATCAAGATTGCCTGGGACAAGGTAAAAAGCATCGCCAAGGCACCGGTCCAGTTCGTCGTAAACACCGTGTACGGCAAACTTCGGGGCGTCTGGAACACCGTGGCGGGGGCCTTCGGAGCCCCCAAGCTCCCGGAATACAAGTTCGCCACAGGAGGTATTCTCCCCGGCTACACGCCCGGCCGGGATGTGCATCTGGCTGCCCTGTCGGGCGGCGAGGCGGTGATGCGGCCGGAGTGGACCCGCGCGGTCGGCCCCGGCTACGTCAACACGATGAACGCAGCCGCCCGGTCCGGCGGTGTGAGCGCGATCCGCCGCATGGTGCAGGGGGGCATGCCAGCCTTTGCTGATGGCGGCATCTTCGGCTGGGTGAAGAGCGCCGCATCGAAGGGCGTCGACCTGGCGAAGAGCGGGGTGTCGTGGCTGAAGGACGGTATCAAGGCGTCGGCAGTGGCCGGCCTCAACAAGGTCGTGAAGCCGCTGATCAACAAAATCTCCGGTTCCGCGTCGGTGTATCGCAGCATGATCTCTGGCGTCCCGAAACGCATGATCAAAACCATCGTGAACTTCTCCGGTGAGGCCGACAAGAAGCTGTCCGCCGCGGGGATCGGTGGCGGCGGCTACCAGCGGGCGCTGTCCTGGGCGCGCGCACAGAACGGCAAGCCGTACATCTGGGGCGGCGTCGGCCCAGCCGGCTTCGACTGCTCCGGGTTCATGGGTGCCATCGAGGGTGTGATCCGCGGGCAGAGACCGAACGTCCGCCGCTGGGCGACGGGCGCGTTCGGATCGTCAGGCCCGGCCGGCTGGGTCAGGGGCGCCCGCTCCCCATTCATGATCGGCATTACGAATGCGGGAGTCGGCCACACGGCCGGCACGCTCAACGGCGTCAACGTCGAAAGCCGTGGCGGGGACGGCGTCGTCATCGGGAAGAGCGCCCGCGGGTACAACTCGTCGCTGTTCACGTCCCGGTGGGGTTTCGTGCCCGGCAAGTACGACTCGGGCGGGTGGCTGCGCCCCGGTATCACCGCGGCGGTCAACGCCACCGGGCAGCCAGAAGCCGTGCTCACGGCAAGCCAGTGGCGCGTCATGTCCGCCGCCGCCTCGAGCCGCGGGGCAGGCCTGCAAGCTGGCGACCGGCTGCGCCTGGTCGTCGACGGCCGCGAGTTTTCCGCCTACGTCGACGCCCGCGCAGACGGCCGTGTCCAGGCCGGCCAGCAGAGTCTGATCCAGTTCATCGACGCGAGCTGAGGAGGTGCCTCTTGGCGATCCCCGGGAATCTCCTCAGCGCGTCGACGGCGAGCATGGATCCGTCGATCTCCGGGTGGACGGCCAAGGTGAACTGCACGCTGTCGAAGGGCACGGGCGGCAGGAGCGGGGACGGTGTTCTCTCGGTCCGGAGCGTGGCGGCGGGGGAGATGCAGGCCCGCACCGTCTCGTCGTATCCGGTCACCGCGGGCACGCTGTACCAGGCGTTCGCGGACGCGTCGGGTGCGACGGTGCCGGAACGGATCGGGATCCGCTGGCTGTCGTCGACGGGCTCCGAGGTCAGTATCACCTGGTCACTGACGACGGCGTCGGCTTCGGCGTCGTGGCATCGGATCGCGGTGGCGGGGACGGCGCCGGTGGGGGCGACGCAGGCGCAGGTGCTGCTGTCGTCCACGCCGGCCGCGGGTGCTGTCTTCTCCTACTACGAGAACGTCTACCTGGGTCTGCCGTTCCGCACGCCGTCGAACATGTTCGACTTCAATAGCGAGTCGGGTGACGTCGACGCATCCGGGTGGACGGTCGACACGAACTGCACGATCTCCCGCAGTGTTCCGCCCCTGGACTGGGGTGTGACCTGGTACTACGCGGGTGGCCCGGTAGTGGCGATGACCGCCACGGCCGGCGGTAACGCGGTCATGCGCACCACGGCCAGGCCTGCGGTCACGCCGGGGACGGAGTACCTCGGCTGGATCTACCTCAGCCCGCCGACGTCGGCCAGCACCGTCTGGGTGGAGCTGCGGTTCTACGACAGCGGCGGCACCCAGATCCAGGCGACGCGATCCACACTCGCGCCGCCGGGCACCGGCTACTACCGGCAGATCGTGTCGGACATCGCACCCGCCAACGCGGCGGCGGCCGGCCTGGCGGTCGGGATCGACAGCGCGACGGCCGGTCAGGTGCTGCGGGTGGAGACCGCGGTGCTCCGGGTGAGTCCGCCCACCATGGCCGGCACGGTCATCCCCTACGCCAACGCCTCATTCGAGCAGAGCGCGGGCGGCTGGACCGTCACTTCAGGGGTGGCGACGGCGGCCCGCTCGACGCCGTGGGGGGTAGCCGCCTATGGCGGCACTTACGCCCTGGCTGTGTCGTCGGCGACAGCGACGTCGTCGACGTGGCGGTCGCCGATCTTCGCACTGTCGAATCCGGTGGGTCTGAACTGGCGGGCGCAGATCGTGTGCCGCCTGAACACGGGCTCGTGGACCACGATCACGGTGAAGATCCGCTGGTATGACGCCTCCAACGTCGACCTCGGCGTATCCACTGGCACCGCCTACTCCCTGCCCGCCGGCAGTTGGTATGCGATGACCACGGACGCGGTCGCCCCCGCCGGCACGGCCAAGGCCGCGGTCGAGGTCGTCGGCGTGGCCGGGACGGCACCGACGTCGCTGTGGATGGACGCTGCCGCGCTGTGGCAGGTGCTGCCGCTGACGGCAGTCGCGGAGGACGACACGGACGCCTACACCACGCTGACGCTGCGGGAGCTTCCCGTCGACGGGCTGGTCAGCGTGTACCGGGTGACGGCGGACGGTACCCGCACGCTGGTGCGCGGCCCGTCCGGGCTGATCGACCGGGACGTCATCACTTCCGACCTGCTGGTGATCGAGGACCATGAGGCGCCGCTTGAGGTGCCCGTCTACTACTACGTGGAGCTGTACACGTCGGCTGGTGTGCTGAACGGGACCCGGTCCTCCGCGGTGGTGACCCTCGACCACGACGACGCCAACCTCGCCTGGCTGAAGGATCCCGGCTACCCGACCCGCAACGTGCAGGTGATGGTGGCGCGGGCGCCGGACTGGCAGCGGCCCATCGAGCAGTCCGCCTACGTGGTCCGCGGGCGCCGCAACAAGGTCGTCCTAAGCGGCACGCGGCAGGGCCTTGAGGGGGAGCTGACCGTGTTCACCCGTTCCGATCAGGAGCGGGAGGCCCTCCACCTCCTGCTCGGCTCCGGCAACACGCTGCTGTGGCAGGCGGCGCCGGGGATGGGCGTGGACGACATGTACGTCACCGTCGGCCAGATCACCGAGGCCCGGGTGGGCGCGCTCGCCCACGAGGAGTGGCGGCTGTGGACGCTGCCGCTCACCGAGGCGGACATGCCCGTCGAGGTCGGCGTGAACGGCGCCGCGGGCCGCACCTGGCAGGACATCCTCGCCGAGAACGCGACCTGGGCGGACGTGCTGGCCAAGTACGCCACCTGGGAGGACGTGTTCCTCAACCGGCCAAAGTAGGGGAGGCGTCGTGTATCCCGTCTCCGACCGGTTCCTGCAGCGGATCACCGAATCACACCATGTCGCCACCAGCGTCCAGCTGTTCCTGACGGACGGCAGCGTCGTCGATCTGCCGCACACGGGCGGGTCGGTGACGGTGGACCGCGGGCAGGCCATCCGCCGCACCTGCTCCGTGACCGTCGCAGACCCGAACCTGATTCCGCGCACGCCAACGGACCAGCTCGCCGTGTACGGAGCTCAGCTGCGTATCAGCCGCGGCGTCGACTACGGCGACGGCACCAGCGAGTTGGTGCCTCTGGGCCTGTTCCGGCTGGACAGTGTGGAGGGCGACGTCAGCGAGGGCCCGGTCACGCTGCAGGGGAAAGACCTGGCGGCAGTCATCCAGGATGACAAGTTCACCGCCGCGTTCAGCGTCACGGGCACGGTGGTCAGCGCGATTACCTCGATGGTGCAGCGATCCCTGCCGTCCGCCGGGATCGTCTCGACCATCAGCGACGCGGCGATCGGGCGGCGAACTTTCGCGGTGGAGGCGGACCCGTGGGCGGGCTGTCAGGAGATCGCCGCCGTCGCCGGCGCCGAGGTGTACTTCTCCGCTGACGGCACTCCGACGATCGCTGTCCTGCCCGACCTGCTGACGACACCCCCGGTGTGGGAGATCGCGGCGGGGGAGGGCGGCGCCTACATCCGCGCCACCCGCGGCATGACCTCCGACCGCGTCTACAACGGCGTGTTGGCGAGGGGGGAGAACGCCAGCGACAACGTGGCCCCGGTCTCCGCGCTGGTGGTGGACACGGACACGTCGAGCCCCACCTACTGGGGCGGCCCCTACGGGCGCCGGCCCCTGTTCTACAGCAGTCCGACGCTGACCACGGTCGCGGCCTGCACGAACGCGGCCACGCTGAAGCTCGCGCAGGCGAAGGCCCCGAACGCCACCGGCGACATCAGTTCTCTGCCCAACCCGGCGTTGGAGCCGGGGGACGTCATACGGATCGTCCACCCGGACGGCAGCCGCGAACTCCAGCAGGTGGCCTCATTTTCTGTGCCACTGAGCGAGGGCGGCGACTTCCCGATCACGACGATCAGCGCCAAGGAGGACGCATGACGAAGTCCTCCCTTGGCACGCACCGCGATCTCGCCTGGGCGCTCAAGCAGCAGGCGAAGCGCACGGGGGAGCGGACACGGTCGGTGCGCGGCTCCGACTGGCAGATGGCCACCGTCACCGTGGTCAACGCGGACGGCACCGTTGATACCGCGGACATCCCCGCCATCCGCTGCATGGAGACCTACCTGCAGCCCACCGCCGGCGACCTCATCTACATCACCCAGGAGAGCAGCGGGAACTGGCTCGCCTGGGGCCGCGGCAGTACCGGAGGCTTCACGCTCGGCAGCACGGTCGTCGCCCGTAAAACGGCCAACACCTCCCGCGCATCGACGACGGCGATCGCCGCCGACCCGCACCTCAGCATCAACGTCGTCGCGGGCACGTACCAAGTGCAGGCGCTGATCCTGTATGACGCCGACACCACCGGCGACCTGAAGCTGGGGTGGTTCGCCCCGGCGAGCACGACGGGCGCCTGGTGGCCCGGCGGATCCGACGCCTCGAACACCACGTTCGCAGCCACCGCACGCTGGGGCGCTCTGACCGACTTCAGCGTGTCGACGCTGCCAGTCGCCGGCGTCGGCACCGGCAACGTCGTGGCCTGCATCCCGACCGGCACCGCGGTCGTCACCGGTACCGGGCAGATCACGCTTGCCTGGGCCCAGAACAGCAGCTCCGCCACAGCCACCGTCGTGCGCCAGCACTCGTGGCTCCAGCTCAGGAGGATCGCCTGATGGCCGGTACCGACTCCTACGGCCAGGGCGTCGTCGTCGCCGCCCTGTCTGACGCGCCTAACGCGGAGGTGCTCGCACGGAACCTGGCCGACGCGATCGTCCAGCTCACCGTCATGCGGTTCAACTCCGCGTCCGCCCGGGCGGCCACCATCACCTCTCCGCTTGAGGGTATGACGACGTGGCTGAAGGACACCAACCTGCTGTACACCTACGACGGCACGCAGTGGGTGGCGCAGCCGTCGCTCATCATGGACTGGACGCCCCTGTCATCACTGGGCTCCTACGCGGGCGGCTTCTCCGCGTCGACGCCGCCCCCGCGCATGCGGAAGATCAGCCTGCTGGGCACGGAGGTGTGGGAGTACGAGGGCGCCATCAACATCAGCTCCCTCGCACCCAACGCGACCACGACGATGTTCACCTTCAACAGCGCGCACAGGCCCGTGACCGGCCGCACCTTCCCGGCGGGCAGCAGCGCCCACTACACGGCCCGCATCACTGTCGCCTCGTCGGGCACGCTCACCGTCTCCGTCCCCATCGAAGCCGGCTCCGGCGTCGGCAAGGTCTGGCTGGACGGCATTCGCATCACCAACCCGGCCGCCTGACCACCCGCACAACCCGCCCGCGCCCCGGACCGGGGCCTCTTTTATGCCCCGAGGAGGGCACATGGCCTGGTGCCCGTTCGCCACGAGATACGAGCTCCAACCGGAATCGGACTCGCAGCCCGCGATCCGGCCGACGCAGTTCATCGTCCACAGCATCATCGCCCCGTGGACCGCCAAGCGGACCTACGAGTACTGGCGCGACAGCACCAGCCTGGAATCGCACTTCGGCCTCGGCTACGCCGGAGACCTCGGCCAGTTCATCGGCACCGAGACGCGAGCGGACGCCAACGCGGGAGCCAACCGGCGACCGGACGGCACCGGCGCCGTGTCCTGCGAGACGGCCTCCAACACCAAGGGCACCGACCCGTGGACGCCCGAGCAGGTCGAGATGCTCATCCGGCTCGGGGTGTGGCTGCATCAGCGGCACGGCATCCCGCTGCGGATCTGCCGCACCCACGACGACCCGGGCTTCGGCTACCACCGGCTGTTCCCGCAGTGGTCGACGTCCGGCACCAGCTGCCCCGGCGACGCCCGGGTCCGCCAGTTCCGAGAGGTCGTGTTTCCGGGCATCGTCGCCCGCGCGACCGGCGCTGCTCCGCCGCAGACCACCCCAAGCCCGACCGCTCCCGCGCCCATCGAGGAGTCCGACGTGCCCGCTGTCCTCAACGATTCGAACCCGATCGACGTCCAACTGGACTCCGGCAAGTGGGTGCCCCTCGCTTTCAAGGACGAGGGCGCCATCCTCGCCGGGCCGGTCTCGTCCCTGAACCTGACCGTGCACCTGTACTTCAACACGGCGACCAGCCCCGACACGAAGGTGCAGGGCGTGTTCTACCTGACCAACGCCGACGGCAGCAGCCCGTCGAACTCCCTGGTCATCGACAAGCGGGGCGGCGGCGGCCACCAGTTCACCCACAGCCAGCCGATCCCGGCGGGCAAGAAGCTGTGGTTCCAGGTCCGGGCCATCAGCCCCGACAGCAAGCCCGTCACGCTCCTCCACCGCGTCGCGTCCGGCCCCTACTGGACCGCCTGACCGCCGCCCGACCACAGAAGGAAGAACCCTCATGAGAATCTTCGGCCGCGAACCGGCTCTCATCATCGCCGTTATCTCCGCGGGCCTGTCCCTGCTGGTGACCTTCCAGTTCGGGCTGTCCGCCGAGCAGGCCGGTACCATCGTCGCCGTCATCAGCGCCGTGTTCGCCGCCGCGACCGCCGTCGTCACCCGGCCCATCGCGCCCAGCGCGTTCACCGGCCTCGTCGCCGCCGTCGCCGCGCTCCTCGCCGCCTACGGCCTCGAACTGTCCGCCGAGAAGATCGGCGCCCTCAACGCGGTCGTCCTCGCAGGCCTTGGACTCCTGACCCGCGGCCAGGTCTCCCCGGCCAGCCCCTCCACGCCAGCCGCCGCAGAACCGCCCCGGGCGGTGTGATGCCCAGCCGTGCGGCCCGGCGGCTGTACAAGGCCGTCGGCCGCCGCGGCTGCTTCCTCCTCATCCTCGGCACTGGCAAAACCTGCTGGGGCATCTCGTTCCTCGTCGACCCACCCGGCGACCAGGGCCTGGAACTCCTCACCAGCATGTGCTCCCTACAGCACTGGGCCTGGCTGTGGATCATCTGCGGCCTCGCCACCCTGGCCAGCGCCTTCCTCAGGGTCGGCCGCGACGGGCTCGGCTTCCTCGCCGCGCTCATTCCCCCCACCGTGTGGGCTACCGCCTACACCGTCGCCGTCATCACCGGCGACTACTCCCGCGGCGGGTTCGTCGCAGTCTGGTACCTGACGAGTCACGTCGGGGTGATCATGTGGGCGGCCACGGTGCCCGAGTACTCGGTCCCCCCAGCGCCGAGGCTGACCCGGAGAGGCACGGCCACATGAACGTGGGCGAATGGGCGGCAATCATCGGCGCTGCCGGCAGCGTCCTCGGAGGGGGCGGGCTGTTCGTCGCCCGCGCCACGATCCGGGCAGCCCAGGCCACGGCCCGCGCCAACGAAGCGGCGGCGGCCATCCAGGCGGCGCCGCAGGCGAAAGCCCAGGAGTTCGCCGTGCTGGAGGCGACGGTGAAGCGGGTGGACGAGGAGAACGGGCTGCTGCGCGGACGCATGTCCAGGCTGGAGTCGATCGTGCGGGCATTCGCGTGGACGACGGACCGGTGGGCGCGGCAGATGCATCGGGCCGGGATCGAGCCGGAGCCGCCGCACCCGCTGGTGGACGAGTACAACCGGACGGGAGTGTGACATGCCGGATCCGCGCCCGGTGGAGCCGCGCCGCCAGGAGGGCGCCGCCGACATCGACAGCCTCGTCGCCCTCGGCCGCGCCACCCCGCCGCCCATCCCCAGGCCGCGCCCCGACCCAGGCCCGCCGACGGCGGATCCGGTCGACGAGCGGGAAGCCGCCGCCTTGACTGCTGCGCTCGCTGGCGCCGGTATCGAGGCAGGTCCTGCCGACACGGCCGCTGTGCGCGCGCTCGCCTCCCTCGACCCGGCTACCGTCGCCACCGTCGAGAAGTGGCTGAAGGCGAAGAAGATCGATAGCACGGGGAAGTGAGCCCATGGACGACGAATCCGAAGACGAGCCGCCGCTGTGGCTGTCGCCCTGGCCGTTCCGCGAACCGACCTGGCCGCCGCCCGAAGACGACGACTAGCAGCGCCCCCTCCTTCGGGAGGGGGCGCACAGCTGTGTCCAGGGTCAGCCGGTGATGTCACCCTCGAACTCGGGGAAGTCCAGGCTGAAGTCCTCGCTCATACGCTGCACCGTCACCACGATCTTCTTCCCGTAGCCGGTCTCCAGCGTGTTGTCGTGGTTCTTTACGACTGTCACCCCAGGAGCGAGCCGGCCCTCGAGCGGCTCCGACCCCTTCGAGAAGATCGTGCCTGCTGCCTCGCCACCCTTCGTGGCTCCCTCGACGATGAGCGTCAGGTCATCCAAGGCGACCGCAGCCTTGCCGCCGTTCTCCACCTTGAGATTGATCCGGAAGTCCGTCATGCCAGGCTCCGGCGACTCGAGCATCTCGCTGTCGTGGTCCGTGAAGACCGTCGCGTCGACCACGGTGACCTTCAGCCCGTCCGGCCACGTGTACGACTCGCCGAACTTCAGGCCGGTCGTCTTCGCCGTCTCGCTCTCGGCGGGCGTCGTGGCGCAGTGCTTCATGTACTCGGCCTGGCTGAGTGTCTGGCTGGCACAGTCGACACTCTCGGTGGCCGAGGGTGCCGACTTCGCGGAGCTGGCTTTGTCATCGCTGCTGCTGCCGCCGCACGCGGTGAGCATGCCGAGGAGAAGGACGGCCGTGGCCGCAGTAGTACGAACGCGCATCAGTGCCCCCAAGGTTGAACGTCGGACCACCGTAGACCAGGTGTGGACGATCAGTGAGGGGTCGTCACCGGGCTGTGACATGACAGCGCCCCCAACGCCGAGCGGTGGGTGCGCATCGCTGCGTCTGGGGCCACCCTCCAGCCCCCAACTACCCCCGATAACATGCCGTATCAGGCGTCGCCCGGCCGTGGCCCGAAGAGGAGCCGCAGCAGTCTCCGACGGCGATCCTGAGCTTCCTCGTCGCTCATCGGTGTCGCGTCGGGATCCCAGTACTTCTCCCACTTCCCGTCGCTGTCGCCGCCGATGGTGGTGCGCCACATCCAGGCGCCCTTGCCTGTCTCTCCGGTCATGCTGAGCAGCGTGCCCGAGTCGCGGCAGCGGTGCGTCACCTCTCCTGCCTTGTCAGTCGGAAGGGTGGCAACGGCTGTCCAGCTGCTGTTCATCAATCGGTCGTTACCTGCGATGGGTGAACGGGCCCGCCTCTGTGGGTGGTCGAGTCCCGGAATCTGTTCAGCAAACGTTTCATCTACTGGTACCGTTCAGAAACTCACCCCAACCCGTTTCTTGAATGAGAGGCCGTATGTCGCTAGTTGGGCTCGTCCGCGTATCCACCGACAAGCAGAACGTCGACCGCCAGCACGACGCGCTCGACCCGATCTGCGTCAAGGTCTTCGAGGAGAAGATCTCCGGGAAGCTTGCCGTCGACGAGCGCCCCGGCCTCAGCGCCGCCCTCGACTACCTCCGCGAAGGCGACATGCTCTGCGTGCAGGAAGTCGACCGCCTTGGTCGCGACACCCTCACCGGACTCATGACCCTCGCCGAGCTCTTCCAGCGCGGCATCTCCGTCAAGGTGCTTGAAGGCGTCGGAGCCGGCGAGCACAAGGAGATGAACCTCCTCCTCGAACTTGCCCTGGTGCTCGCCTCTGAGCGACGCCGAGACATCGTCAGGAAGACCAAGGACGGACTCGAGGCTGCACGCGCCCGCGGGCGCGTAGGTGGGCGACGCCCGGTTATGACCGAGGCCCTGACGATCCAAGCTGTTGCGCTGAGGGAGAAGGGCTTCACCCTCCGACAGATCCAGCCGCACCTACGGATTGCGGAGGGGAAGAACCGCGGCAAGAACCCCAGCATTGGGGCCATCTCTCAGGCCCTGCAGGCCCACGATGCGGAGCAGGCCGGGCAGTTTGCCGCCGTGACAGCGAAGGGCGCTGGGCTATGACCTCGAGCCGTCCTCGCGCCAGGCTCACCGGCGGCGGGCCCACCTGGGAGCTGCGCCAGAAGGCGCAGGGTCCACCGCGCCCCCAGTCAGCAGTACCGGAAGCCGACGCCCTGATGGCGCTAGACGAAGCGGTCATCGGAATGCGCATCGCCATCCGTGATGGTGACCTGCGGCGAGCCCGGGAGATGCGTCACCAGGCTTGGGGCTACGTGGAGCTCCTTCCGCTGGGGGCAACGTGGCGACAGCGAAGAACGCTAGGTCGCCTCAAGGAACTGCTGCGCCTCGCCGAACGGCGGCGTTAGCTCCGCCAGAAACCCGTGGCTGATCTCTTTTCCTGTGGCTGGTTGTGGTGCATGGTGTTCGCACGGGTTCCGCTTCACCCCCGGGTGGTTCCCCTTCGGGCCCTGCCGTTCGCTGCGAGCGGTAGGGCCCGCCGCGCCTCCCGGCTCCCCACGGGAGGCATGCGGCTGCCCGCTACCCGTCCAGGAAGCCGAGCTCCGAGTCCGGCCGGCAGTGCGAGCAGGCCGGGATCCCCTCGGCGAGCCAGCGCAGCGCGTCGCTGCGGCTGATGCCGCGGGACCTCTTGCCCGCCATGTGGCAGTGTCCTTCGTGGACCATGTTCGGCGGCGCGTCCCGGTTCAGCCCGAGCTCAAGCAGCCAGTCGGGCGTCGGCGGGCGGGCCTGTTCGCCGCGCTGCTTCTCGGCGGCCTTCCGCTCCTCCTCCGCGATCCACCGGTCGACCGAGTCGAGCTGGTGCAGGAGGTAGCCGCGGACGATGCGGAGCTTCTCCAGGTAGGTGGGCGGACGCGAGTCGGTCATACGTTCGATTCTAGGGCTGGTGGTCAGACCTGCCACCCTGGGGTCATGAGTCCCAGCCGCTTTCACCTCCTCCTCACCTCTGCCGGTCGTCCGGTACAGCACGGATGGTGGGAGTCGGAGGCGACCGCCCGCCGCAAGTTCAGCAGCTGGATCGGCGAGTACGGCAACCTTCCCGACGCCCGCGTCACCCTCACCGACGAGGCGACGGGCACCCTGTTGACGACCTGGCCGGACGAGTCGTGAACCTCTGCCATGCTGCGGGAATGACCGTCCGCCCGTACCCGTCACGCCACCGCGCCCTGCGCCAGATCCTGCGCCGCCACCGCTACGAACTGCCGCCCACCCTGCTGCCCGCGGTACGCGCACCACAGGGGCCGCCCGGCGAGTACGTGCTGTCCACGCGGCGCCTCGGCGTTGTCAGTGGCGGCTCGTAGAGTGGTGTGACTATCCCAGCGAGTAAGTCGGGATTGCTGCTGAGCCCGGCCCCGGCGTGATGCACCGGGGCCGGACTGCTACCTGGAGGGGCCGTGGAAGATCTCGTAAAGTGGCTGGGTGATCAGTTCGACGAGGACGAGTTGGAGGCACGGCGCGGCTACTTGAAGGCCGAACCTCTCCCCGACTACGACGGCTGGGACAGGAGCACGACGGCAGCGTTGCCCCCTGCGGTGGCGGCCCGGGTGCTGCGGGAGATTGATGCCAAGCGGAAGTTGCTCACGCGATGGTGCGAGTTGCAGGACCGCATCGACGCAGAGCCGAACGACGCCAAGCGCGGCAACCTCGCTCTGACCCGCCATGGCCTCGACATGTTCGTCTATCAGGTCGGGAGCGTGTACGCCGACCGGCCCGGATACCGCGCGGAGTGGCGGCCCTAAGCGGCCGTCGTGACGTCCCCCTGCTCGACCCTCCGCAGCTCGGTGAGGAGCCGCCGGTACTCCTCCCGCTGCTCGTCCGTCAGCCGTGCGTCCCGGTGCGCGAACAGAGCGCGGATCGCCGCGTTCAGCTCAGCAGCAGACTGCGGCACGCCGTCCGGCGGGGGAGAGGTGGACATGCCGGCCAGTCTAGGAGCCCGGTCTGACAGCGGGCCCCGAGTTCGGCGGCTGAGGCAGCTCCGTGACGAACGTTCCGATCCCCGGCTGCATGTACGCCAGACCCGCCTGCCGCAACTCCTTCAGCACACGCTTCGCAGTCACCGGGCTGATCCCGAACTCCTCGCAGATCGCCATCCCCGACGGGAGCCTGCCCCCGGGCTCGTAGGTGCCGTCGAGGATGCGGTCTGACATCACGGCGTACACCTGCCGCCACCTCGGAATCTCCGGCTCCCACTTCATGATCTGGACGCTAGGTGGGCCTACCCAGGCACGCGAGACCAGACGACCTATACGGCCTATACCGCCTATCCCGCAGGGGTAGCCTGCAATTGCACGCAATGAGCCCCCGGGGAGCGTGGCCCGCAACCCCGGAGGCAGCCGACGAACGGAGCGTCGACATGCCACACCATACGGAGCAGACCGCGCCGCCACAGCCCCGCCTCGACGAGCTCATCGACCAGGCCACTGCCGCGGCAGGCATCCTGCCCACCATCGACGACTGCCGACGCCTCGAGGCCCAGCTGCGCGCCGCGATCACACCGCTCGCCGATGCCGTCCGCCGACGGCAGGACCGGCTGCCCGAGGACTCGCCTGCCTGGCAGGCCTGCGAGGCGGCCCTCCTCGGCGCGCAGGCGGCGCTGAGCGGGAATCTGGGGCTGGGGCTGCGGTCGGCCGCGCTGCATGTGGCCACGCTCGGCGAGCAGGCGCGGACGCTCGCGGCGTGCCTGCCGACCACTCCCGGGCAAGGGATCTTGCCTGTCAGGTAAGTGCAGGCCAGAGCCTCAACGCGGGGTTACGGATTCACACGGTGTGTACAAAAACAGCGCGGATATATGCACGTCCCACACTTCCGTGAACGCTCAACATGATGTTGACTTTGATTCGGTAGCCCGGTCAGGAAGCGGCCATGCTGCCGTCCTCAGCCGTGAAGGAGGTCGGTGACGTGCGTCCGGAGAGCGTGAGCCACATGCAGCAGGTGGCTCAGCTTCATCTCATGGCCGGCTTCCATGCGCTGGATCGTGGACCGGTCGAGTCCCGCCGTGTGGGCGAGGGACTCCTGGGTCATGTTCAGGTGCAGCCTGCGGACTCGGATGCGGTCGCCGACCGCCCGGCGGGCGTCGAGGATCCACTGGGGCTGTTCGGCTGGCACCCGACCAACCGTTTACGCACCAAGATCATAAGTCAGCAGCAGATTTGAGGCACTTTCCGATCATGGAATGGTGCTGCCTCCGCCGGTCACCCCTGTGACGCCCTGGCATATGCCGCAGGGCTCCGTGTAGTGTCCAGCTTTCGAACACGCGTTCACCCCTTCGGGTGAACTGCGGCATCGACCTGCATCCATGCGGCAACGCGCAAGGTCGAAGCAATAGACGTGCCGGCCCGTCACCAATGGGTAGCCCCCCCTCGGTGACGGGGGCCGGCACTCGGGGCGGCCCCCCAATCACTTCCCCCGTGGGAGGGCGGGGGGCCGCCTGACCTCCTGACGTGCAACAACGAGCGGATCCCTTAGGGGATTTTTAGGAGATGAGGCGCTGTCGCACTAGCGCGCACTGGCGTTGCTCCAGCGTGGCTCTAGCGGCACACGCCGTCAGGCGAGAAGCTGGCGCAACCCTCTGAACTGCGCTTTCCTGTTCGTTGTCGCAGTTGAACGAGTCGCCCCAACGAGGGCCCATGCATGAACGTCCGCTCTTACAAGCAGGATGTCGGCGGTTCGAAACCGTCCGCGCCCACCAGGAGACACGAGAGGGCCCCCGGAGAGTTCCGGGGGCCCTCTCGCGCGCTCGGGGCCGGGAGGCTAGGAATCCTCGCCGGCCGGTGTCTCGTGCGCGTGCTTGAGCCGCATACGGGCCTCCACCCGGTCCGCGGCCGCCACCTCCGCCCAGAAGCGGTGGCAGCTGACGAACACCGCGAGCTCGTGCTCCCGTTGCCGCAGCTTCTCCACCTCGGCCTGCTCGTCGGCCGTCCAGCCGGGGGAGGCGGGGCGCTCCACCTTGCGCCAGCCGCCGTCGTCACTGACGCCGTCCAGGGGCTCGACCGACCAGGGCAGCCGCTTCAGCAGGGCCGACAGCTCGGCCCGGACCTGATGCAGCTCCTCCTGACCGGCGCGCAGGTCGCTGGGAAAGTCATAGGTCTTAGCCACGCGGCAATGCTACGCCTGTTCGATTTTGCGTGGCGAGTTACCCGGGTCCGTTCGTGTGTTCGCATGAGAGCACGACTGAGCGCCGACTGTCAGACCCCTGTCCTACCGTGGCGCCATGGACCTCACTGGTGTGGAGCAGGTGCGGCTGGTGCCCTGGGCGGAGGGTGACCTCTGGCTGCTGCGGCGGACCAACAGCCCCGGGATGACGGCGCATCTGGGCGGGCCGGAGACGGAGGAGAAGCTCCTCGACCGGCACCGGCGGTACGTGCGGTCCGAGCCGGGGCAGATGTACCGGGCCACGCTCGCGGACAGCGGGGAGACCGTCGGGTCGATCGGGTACTGGGAACGCGCGTGGCGGGGCGGCACGGTGTGGGAGACCGGCTGGGCGATCCTGCCCGAGTTCCAGGGGCGGGGGCTCGCCGCCCTGGCCGCCCGGGCGCTCGTCGGCATCGTGCGGCACAGCGGCGGTCACCCGACCCTGCACGCGTTCCCCGGTGTGGACCATGCCGCGTCCAACGGGGTCTGCCGCAGGGCCGGGTTCACCTTGCTCGGTCAGGCCGACTTCGAGTACCCGAAGGGGAACTGGATCAGATCCAACGACTGGTGCGTCGACCTGCGTCAGTGACCCGCGTCCCGCACCTCCCGCACCAGGCGGGCGGCCACGGGCACCGGCACCCCGTGCCGCTCCGCCGCCCGCAGCAACGCCCCGCCGATGGCGTCGAGTTCGAGGGGACGGCCGGCCTCGGCGTCGCGCTGCATGGAGGACTTGGTGGCGGCCGGGAAGGCGTCGTACCGGGCGAGCGCCGACGCCGGGTCCGCGGGGGCGCCGCAGGCACGGCTGACGGCGGCCGTCTCCTCCACCAGGGCGGTCAGCTCGTCGCGGTGGCGGGTGCGGACCTCGCCCAGGGGGACGGCGTAGCGGGTGGTGAGCAGGGCGAACGGGGCGAGGAAGCCCATCTTCGCCCACAGCGCGGCCGTCTCGTCCGCCAGGACGCGGGTGGCCGGGCCGGCCGCGGCGAGGGCCCGTGCCAGGGCGTCCAGGCGCGGGCGGGGGACCTGGTCACCGGTGAGGTCGATCTCCGCGAAGGGGCTGGCGTGTTCGATCACGCCGGGGGAGAGGCGGGTGGACTCGACGCGGATGACGGCGGGGGCGACCCGGTCCGGACGGTGGTGCGCACGGAGCGCCGCCGGGTGCTCCACGCCGTTCAGGAAGGGGACGAGGAGGGCGTCGCCCAGCGCGGAGGACGGCAGGCGGGTGAGGGCCGCGTCGAGGGCGGTGTGCTTGACGGCGACCAGGACCGCGTCCACGGGTGAGCGGAGCGCGGTGTCGGCGTCGACGCGGGCCGTGAACTCGCCGAACTGCCCGCTGCGGACGCGGACACCGTGGGTACGGAGGTGTGCGGCCGTGTCGTCGCCGGCCAGGCAGGTCACGTGGTGACCGGCGCGGGACAGGAGGGCGGCGAGGAGTCCGCCGATCCCGCCGGGGCCGAGGACGGCGACGGTGAGTTGCTGCGCCATGGTGATGTGGTTCCTCTCGTCGGTCGGCCCCGGGTGCGGTGGCCGCCTCGGAAGTGATCATGACAGGGGCCGGGTGGGGAGGGAAGGGGACCGGAGAGGCGCGGGCGCAGGAGAGGGGGGAAGAGGAGCGAAGGGGCGACGGACGGGCCCCGGTGGGGTGAGACTGGGGGCATGTGCCGGAGTATCAAGACGCTGCGTCCGCCTGTGCTGGCCGAGGAGGCCACGGAGGAGGAGATTCGGGCCGCTGCCCTGCAGTACGTGCGGAAGGTGTCCGGCTTCCGGGCGCCGGCCGCCCACAACCGGGAGGTGTTCGAGAAGGCGGTGGAGGCCGTCGCCGGAGCCACGGCCGAGCTGCTGGGCGGGCTGGAGGTGCGGGGGGCCACGGCGCGACAGGGGTGAGGACGGGCGGCGTCGGATGTGACGGGCGCCCGTCGGCGGCCGGTTCGCCGGATCGCGCGGCCCGGCGTCGGCGGTGCCCACTGGCGGCTACTCCGCCGGATCGTGCGGCCCCGGGCCGACGACGGGTGCCCACCGGTGGCCATTCGTGCCGGCCGGGGTGGTCCCGGCGACACGCACTCCACCGCGCGCGCCGTGGCGTGCCGGGCAGCGGCCGCGTGCCGCGCCGGGCCGCGAACGACGGGAGGCGCGTGCCGGGTGTGCCGGGTGCCGGGTGCCGTGCCAAGGGTGCGTACGGGTTTCGGTGGGTCGACGGACATGCCCTCGGGACGCGGCCGCCTCCCGGCCGGCCGAGGAGGGCGGTAGACGGGCGGTAGGCGGGCATGTCCCGGGTCTGGTGACCCGCGCGATCGTACGGACCGCCCCCCCCCGTGGAGTGGCTGGGCGTCCGGGGCGCGCCCCCCGCCGCGAGCGACGGGTCCGGGGCGGAGACCCAAGGGTGGTGGTGTCAGGTCTGCTGGGTCTGCTGCGTCGGCTGGCGGCGCATCAGGTACGCCGCTGCGGCGCCCGCGCCGAACAGCGCCACGAAGGACACGCCCGTCGCCAGCCAGGTCGCTCCCAGCCAGTGGGCGCCGAGGTAGCCGAGGGCGACGCTGTAGGCGGCCCAGGAGAGGCCTGCCAGGGCGGACCAGGGGAGGAAGTCGCGGGCGCGGCGGTGGGCGGCGCCGGCGATGAGGGAGACGACCGAGCGGCCGGCGGGGGCGAAGCGGGCCAGGACCACCAGCGCGCCACCGCCTTTCGCCAGCGCGCCGCCGAGACGTTCCTGCGCGGTCGTGAGGCGCCGGGAGCGGGAGATCGCGCGGTCCAGGCGTTCGCCGCCGCGCCAGGCCAGACGGTAGGCCGCCAGGTCGCCCAGCACCGAGGCGGTCGCCGCGGAGAGGATCAGCGCCAGGATGTCCGGCACCTCGTGCGCGAGCAGCCCGGTGGCCGCCCCCGAGCCCGCGGCCGCCGCCGTGGCCGCCGTGATGACGAGCACCCCGCTCGGCAGCACCGGCAGGAACACGTCGAGGAGGACCGACAGGGCCACCAGCGCATAGATCCATGGGGCGCCGAGCAACGCCCCCACACTCTCGAACACCGCGGACTCCCCGTGTCTCCCCCGTGCGGCCTGACCATGCCGCGGTGTCGCGGGGGAGCGGCAGGTGCGGCCGATGACAGCCAGACAGCGTACGCCGGGCGTGTGACGGCTGATTCACCGGGGGCTCATGTGTTCGGTACAGCTCGTTCACCCGGCCGCCCCCCCCGGGCCGACCCCTTATCCGGCCGACCCCTCATCCGGCCGACCCCGGCACGGCTGGGGCTTCCGTCGCCGGCAGGCCGCTTCCGTCGTGATCCGGGACGGGCCCGGTACGGAGAGCACCCCGGTGGCGTGCTCCACCGTCCCGTTCGGCTGGACCGCGGGTACCTGAGGCCCGGCGGACGAAAAAGGGCGCCCTTCCCGAGCGGAACGGAAGGGCGCCCTTCTCACCGGCCGTGTCGCCAGGGCCTTACCGGTCATGCCGTACCGGTCATGCCGTACCGGTCACGACGGCCCGGGTCATGCCGTACGCCATGTCCAGCGGTCGTGCCGAACCGGTCCCGCCGTGCCGGTCACGCCCTGCCGAGTCAGGCGGTGACCGCCGACTTCCGCGTGGCCGGCTGCTGCTCCGCGGCCGTCCGTCGGGCGAACAGCCGGTCCAGGCCGAGCGCGCCCGAGCCGGTGAAGACGAGCAGCAGGAAGGCCCAGCAGAACATGGCGGAGGCCTCGCCGCCGTTCTCCATCGGCCACAGCGCCTCGGGCTGGTGGACCTTGAAGTACGCGTACGCCATGGAGCCCGAGGCGAGGAACGCGGCGGCGCGGGTGCCGAGGCCGAGCAGCACCAGGCTGCCGCAGACCAGTTGGATCACGGCCGCGTACCAGCCCGGCCAGGTGCCGGCGTCGAGGGTGTCGCCGGAGCCGGAGGCGCCGCCGAGGACGCCGAAGAGCGAGGCGGCGCCGTGGCAGGCGAAGAGCAGTCCGACGACGATGCGGAACAGGCCGATCGCGTAGGGCTGCGCGGTGTCGAGACGAGCGGACATGTGGGGGGTACTCCTTCGGTGTCGGTCGTACGGCCGGCTCCTGGGGACAGAGCGGCCGGTGGGGGCGGCGGTACCGAACGAGCGACCCAAGTTAGGTGGAGTTCAGTGATGCTTGCAAGTTCAACATTTGGCCATCGTGTGGCTTCCGCTTGACGTTCCGCCGGGGTTTCGCCTCCGCCGCCGCGGCCCGGAGGGCCGCTCTCGCCACCGCGTCGGAGTCCGAGAGCGTGACCGAGTCCACGCCCGGGCGGGCGCCCGCGGCGGTCACCCAGTGCACCCCCTCGGTGGGCACCCCGAAGGCGAACCGTCGTGCGTGCGGCCGTCCCTGACGGTCGATCAGGTGGTAGGGGCGCCGGGTCACGTCCAGTCCGCCGGTCACGTACCCGTCGACCGTGTGCGGGCGGCACTGCCCGGTCTTCAGCAGCCGGGCCAGGAGGCCGTCGGCGGTGCGCCGCAGATCCGGTTCCGGGAGCCGGGCCTCTATGAGGGTCGTCACCCGGACGGCCGAGCCGGGCACGTCCGGGGAGTGCGCCCGCCAGGCGCCGTCCTCCTCCCGCACCTCCAGACGGGGGCCCAGCACCTCCACCACCCCCGCTTCGACCAGCGCGGCCAGTTCCTCCGTGCGGCGGCGGGGCGGGCCGATCGAGAGGAAGGCGTTGAGCGGGGTGTACCAGCGGTCGAGGTGGTCCCGGCGGGAGGCGCCGGTCAGCCCACCGTGGTCGACGACCAGCCGCAGTTCGTTGCGCAGGTCCCGCAGCACGTCCAGGGCGGCCTTCAGCGGTCCGCGCACATTGCCCCTCGCCGCCTCCTCGGCGTCCCGGCGCATATACTCCAGCAGCCACTCCCGCCACTGTCCCGGATGCGTGAACTCCCGTCCGGCGTACGGCCGGGAGATCCGGTCCCAGCTCCAGCGGTCGGTCCGCGCCACGCCGAACTCGTCGAGGACGACGGCCTCCCGGGAATCGCCGTGCGGGACGGCGAGGAAGCGGTCCGCGAACTCCGGGCGCCGTACGAGTGCCGTGTAGTACACCGTCTCCACCTCCTTCGCCACCAGCGGCCATATCTCCGCCAGGAAGTCCGGCGCCTCACCGGAGTCCGCGCGCTTGCGGAAGCCCGAGATCACCTCGGGGGTCAGCACGAGCGGTATGTGGCGGCCGTAGGGGCCCTTGGCGTTGTCGCCGCGCGCCTGGTAGGGCACACCGCGCCGCGAGCCGGCGTACAGCCGCGGTTCCCGGCCGGAGGGCAGGTAGCGCAGGCCCTGGCGGGCGGTGACGAAGCGGCCGCCCCGGCCGGTGGTCAGCAGCGCCAGGTGGTCGAAGAAGTTCAGGCCCAGGCCGCGCAGCAGCACCGGTTCGCCCGGGGCCAGGCAGGACAGGTCGACGTCGGCCGGGTTGGCGGGCGGGACATGGCGCAGGCCGTGCCGTTCGGCGTGGGCGGCGTGGCGCTGCCGGGCCGCGTCGGCGACCACCGGCAGGTGGCCCTGGGCGAGGACCACGGCGGACAGGCCGAGCAGGATCCGGCCGTCGTCCAGGGTGAGCACCTGACGGCCGTCGGCTGCGTCGTCGAGCCGGACCGCGCGCGCCGCGTGCGTCTCGACCCGGACCCCGGGCGGGGCCTGGCGCACCGTCCGGGCGAACACCCACTCCAGGTAGCGGCCGTAGTGGGCGCGGGTCGGGTAGTCGTCCGGGCCCAGTTCGCCGGCCGCCCACTCGTGCAGGCTGGGGCCCGGCCGGACGGGGCCCGAGCAGTCCACGCTGTCGTCGGTGAACAGGGTCACCTGGGAGGCCACGGTGTTCATCAGCAGCTCCCGCGACTGCGCCGTACGCCAGACGCGGCCCGGTCCTGGCGGCGCCGGGTCGATGACATGGACCGTCAGGCGCACCCCCGGCGGGAGGAGGTCCGGCGCGGAGGCGCAGAGGCGTTCCAGGACGCTGGTGCCGCGCGGTCCGGCACCGACGAGGGCTACGGCGACGGACGCCGGAACCGGCCCTTCCGGGGGCGGCGCCGGCTGCGCATTCACTGAGGGCAAGGGGGTGACTCCCGGGCGTGGGGGGCGCGGTGGAGTGGACGGCCCCGGGGGAAGCGGACGGTCCGCCTCATCATGCCCTCGGGCACCACGGAAGCCAACGCGGGCCCCACCGGCCCCCGGTGTCCCACATCAGGGGGTCAAGTCGGACTCCTCCACGGTTGTCAGTCCGCCCTTCTCCCGCGCGTGCTCCAGCCGCAGCCGGGCCGAACGCCCGCGCAGCGTCAGCGTCATGAGCTGGTTGCCGAACCAGGGCCCGCCGGTCTTGCGCCAGTCGACGACGGGCCGGGGACAGCGCCCGTGCCGTGCCAGCCGGCGCCCGAGCGCGCGCGCCACGGCACTCCAGCCGAAACGGAAGCTGACGCGTATCGACAGCGGGATGGAGTTGTGCACGGGCGAGCAGGTGAGTTGCAGCACCCGCGCGTCCGGCGCGGCCGCCGGCCAGCGCGGCTCGGCCACGTAGGCGTGGTGCACGTCCCCGGACAGCACCAGCACGGTCGCCGGCGCCTGCGCCCCCGTACCGACCTCGGCGAGCAGTTCGGTCAGCGCGGTGAAGGAGGCCGGGAAGGCGGCCCAGTGCTCCAGGTCGGCCGCCCGCCGCACCCGCTCCCCGAGCCGCGCCCACCGCTCGCCCCGCTCGCCCCGGCACAGGGCCGCGTTCCACGTCTCGGCGTCGTGCACCAGGTGCGGCAGCAGCCAGGGCAGGGAGGTGCCGACGAGAAGGTGGTCGTAGGAGCCCCGCCCGTCGAGGGCCTGCTCGCGCAGCCACGCGGCCTCGCCCGGTTCGAGCATCGCCCGCCCGTCCTCGTCCAGCACCCGGGCGGCCCGGGTGTCCACCATCAGCAGCCGGACCCGCCCGAAGTCACGCCGGTAGCTCCAGCGCACCGAGCTGAGGTCGTCGTCCGCCCGGCGGGCGAAGTCGCGCAGGGCGTCGGTGCCGTCGGCGGAGCCCCGTACGGCCGCGTAGAGCGGGTCGGCGGCCAGTTCGGCCGGGGAGAGGTTGCCGATCTGCTGGTACACCCAGTACGACATCAGGCCGCTCAGGATCCGCTCGTGCCACCAGGGGGCGGACCGCATGTCGGCGAGCCAGGCGGCGGAGGTGTTCCAGTCGTCGATGACGTCGTGGTCGTCGAAGATCATGCAGCTGGGGACGGTGGACAGCAGCCAGCGGACCTCGGGGTCGAGCCAGGACTCGTAGTAGAGCCAGGTGTACTCCTCGTAGTCGGCGACCTCGGCGCCGGGCGGCTCGGAGAGGTCACGGCGGTCCGCGATGAGCCGCTGCGTCGCGCCGGAGGTCTCGTCGGCGTACACCTGGTCGCCGAGCAGCACCAGGACGTCGGGCCGCTCGCCCCCCGGGTCGGCGGCGATGCGCGCGGCCAGGCTGTCCAGGGCGTCGGGGCCGGCCGGGTCGTGCTCGTCGGCCGGGGGCGCCGCCCAGCGGCAGGAGCCGAAGGCCACGCGCACGTCGTCGCCGTCGGCCCGGGTGCGGATGACGGAGGGCGGGAACGACGGGAAGGTGTCCTCGGGCAGCGGCCACGCGCGCGTGCCGTCGAGGAACACCTCGTACGCGGTCTCCGTGCCCGGTGTCAGTCCGGTGACCGGCACCAGGGCGTAGTGGTGGCCCGCCACCTGGAAGGTGTGCGCGGTGCCGCCGGAGCCGTCCGCGCAGCGCACCTCGGCGGCGCACGGACGGCTCGTCTCGACCCAGACGGTCGCGGACGAGCCGTCGGAGTACCTCAGCAGGGGTCCCAGCCGCAGTCCGGCCACGTGATCGCCTCCTCCGTCGCCCCGTACGGTACGGAACGACGGAGGCCGGTGGGGAGATTCCGGGTCAGCAGTTGTTCAGGTAGCTGGTCAGCGCGCTCTTCTCGGCGGAGTCGACGGAGAGGCCGTAGTAGTACTTCACCTGCACCCAGGCGCGGACGTAGGTGCAGCGGTAGGAGCTGACCGAAGGCATCCAGGTGGCCGGGTCCTGGTCGCCCTTGGCCTGGTTGACGTTGTCGGTGACGGCGATGAGCTGCGGGCGGGTCAGGTCGTTGGCGAAGGACTGGCGCCGGGAGGTGGTCCAGGCGTCGGCGCCCGAGTCCCAGGCCTCGGCCAGCGGGACGAGGTGGTCGATGTCGACGTCGGAGGCCGCGGTCCAGGTGGCGCCGTCGTACGGGGAGTACCAGCTGCCGCTGGTGGAGGCGCACGCGGAGTCGGTGACGACGTTCGAGCCGTCGCGCTTGAGGACGGTCTCACGGGTGTTGCAGGCGCCGCTGACGGTGATCCAGTGCGGGAAGAGATCGCGGCTGTAGCCGGTGCGGTCCTCGGCCGCCACGGTGAGCGAGGCGAGGTAGGTGCGGGCGGTGGCGGCGCTGACCGGGGTGGGCAGGGCCGCGGAGGCCGTCGGGGAGTTGAGGAGTGCGACCGAGGCTAGGAGACCGGTGAGCGCCGCGAGTATGCTGACCCGTCGACGCGCGTAGAACCTGGACATGCGAACTCCCTTGGGGGTATGGGGCGTTGCGGTGCGAGCGTGGGAATGCTCGCGGTGCCGCGTTGCGGGGAGGTGTGCGCGCGGTAAGAAGCTAATGACGTGTACATGACACGACAAGACGTGTGACGGGATCCGTGACGTGACATCGGCCCTACGGCATCGGTGTGAGCGTCACGTACGATGGACGGCGCAGAAGGGGAGTAGCTCTTCGCCGGACCGTCGACACACTGCTCAGCTCGTCCCTGTGACGGCCGAGCCGGCGCCCGGAGGCAGGCCCGTCACGGGCCGGCCAGCGAGACCTTCGGCAAGCAGTGCACATCCGTGCCGTACGGCGCGGGTGCCGTGTGTGCTGCCGTGCCGAGGCGTCTTGCGCGAAGAAAGCAGCACTCTCGGTGGGGCGGCCCCGACCGATTGAGGACCCTTGATCAGCTTGACCGTGACGGCGCTCGTCTTCGGCGTCGTCTTCCTCGCCGAACTTCCCGACAAGACCGCCCTCGCCGGCCTCGTCCTCGGCACGCGCTACCGCGCCTCGTACGTCTTCGCCGGCGTCGCCGCCGCCTTCGCCCTGCACGTCGCGCTCGCCGTCGCGGCCGGAAGCGTGCTGACCCTGCTCCCGCAGCAGATCGTGCACGCGCTGACCGGCGTGCTCTTCCTGGGCGGCGCGGCCGTGCTGCTGATGAGGAAGGACGAGGACGAGGAGGAGGTCCGCAGGCCGGAGAACCAGTCCTTCTGGAAGGTCTCCGGAGCGGGCTTCATGCTCATCCTCGTCGCCGAGTTCGGCGATCTCACCCAGATCATGACCGCGAACCTCGCCGCCCGCTACGACGACCCGCTCTCCGTCGGCCTCGGCGCGGTGCTCGCGCTGTGGGCGGTGGCCGGGCTCGGCATCGTCGGCGGAAAGGCCCTGATGAAGCGGGTGCCGCTGAGGCTGATCACACAGATCGCGGCGGTGCTGATGCTGGGGCTGGGCGTGTGGAGCCTGTGGGAGGCGGTCGCGGGCTGACGCGCGGGCGGCGCCGGCGGACCGAACGCCGGGTGAACGCTTCCCCGGGAGGGTGGCGTGAGCCCCCCATGTTTTGTACCGTGGAGAAACAAAGTGGCTCCCGCCCGTTTTCCCTGACCGGCGGGCGGGGCCGCCTTGTCCCTCCGGGGGGTCAGCTGTGTTCTTCCACCCCTGCCCGGAGCCTTTTCTCCTCTCTGCCAGGAGCCCTTTTCCTCCCCCGCTTGGAGTCGCCGATGACGGCCACCGTCCTCACCGCCCGTGCCCTCCTGCTCGACATGGACGGCACCCTCGTCAACTCCGACGCCGTCGTGGAGCGCGTGTGGCGGCGCTGGGCCGAGCGGCACGGGCTGGACGGCGACGAGGTGATGAAGGTCGTGCACGGCCGGCAGGGGCACGCCTCGATGGCCCTGCTGCTGCCCGGCCGGCCGATGGAGCAGAACCTGGCCGACAACGCGCGGATGCTGGCGGAGGAGACCGCCGACATGGACGGCGTGGTGGCGGTGCCGGGCGCCGCCGAGTTCCTCGCCTCGCTGCGCGGGCTGCCGCACGCGCTGGTGACCTCCGCCGACGTGCCGCTGTCCACGGCCCGGATGGCCGCCGCCGGGCTCCCGCTGCCCGGCGTGCGGATCACGGCGGAGTCGGTGGGCGCGAGCAAGCCGGATCCCGAGGGTTTCCTCAAGGGGGCCGCCGAACTGGGCGTCGACCCTGCCGACTGCGTGGTGTTCGAGGACTCCGGGGCGGGGATCGCCGCGGGGCGCTCCGCCGGGATGAGGGTCGTGGGGATCGGACCCCGCGCCGCGCTCCACCGGCCGGACGCGGTGGTGCGGGACCTGACGCGGGTGCGGGTGGAGACCGTACCGGAGGGCATCCGGCTGCACGTCGGGTGAGACGCCGCCCCGGGGTGGGGACCGGAGGTGGTCGTGCTGCCCGGCGCTCGGGGCCGTGTCCCGGGAGCTTTCTCCGGCGGGGGCGTCCGGCCCCCAGAGCGGCATCCCGCGGGGCTGTCCGGCCTCCGGGAGCGGCATCACGCGGCGCTGCCGGGTACCCGCCAGCGGCATACGCGGGGCCGTCGGCCGTCCCGCGGCAGCACTGCGCGGGCCGCGCGCGTCGGCTGGGTGGTGTCGGGAACCGGCGACCCGCGAGCGTCACGGCTCCTTCGTCTCGGACTCCAGCTTCTCCCGCGTGGCCGGCCCGTACGTCCCCAGATCGTCGTTCCGGATCCCCCGCGACCACTGGTAGTTGCGCAGCGCCTCCTCGACCCTGCCGTCGAACACCCCGTGCGCCTCGTCGTTGTAGAGGTACAGCTGCTGCAGCCGCAACTGGAGTTCGGTCACCTCGGCGCCCCGGTCGCCGCGCCGCAGGACGGTGGTCACGGGGCTGCTCGGGGCCCCGTCGGCGCCGTTCTCCGGGGCCAGGGAGTTCGTGACCGGCGCGGTCGGCGCGCTCGGGCTCGGCTCGGCCGTCGGGGAGGCCGACGGCGAGGCGCCGGACGCCGACGGGGACGGCGAGGAACTCTCGCTCTCGGACGGGGACGGCGAGGCGCTGGACGCCGACGGGGACGCGGAGCGGCTCGCCGACGGCGACACCGAGGGCGCGCCGGTCGAGGTGTCCGGCACGGCCGCCCGTACACCCTCGGGGGCGGCGCCGTCGCGGGTCGGCTTCTCGTAGGTGAACAGCCCGCTCGCGAACCCGGCCGCCGCGATGGCGGCCACGGCCGCACCGGCGCTCGCGACCAGCACCGTACGGCGCCGCCGGCCCCGCGGCCGCTCCTCGTCGGCCTCCGCGCCGCTCGCGTCGGAGCCACCCGCGTCGAACAGGCTCAGGTCGGTGGCGCTGGGCTCGGAGGGCGCCGGGGCGAGGGGCGTGGGAAGCGCCGTCGTCCGCGGTTCCGCGCCGGACGGCTCCACCGGGCGCAACGGCACCGTCGCGTCGGACATCCCCGGCACGGGCGGGGGGGCGTCCGCAGCCGTCGGCACGGGCACGGTGGCGTCGGTCACCGTCGGCACGGGCCTGGTCGCGTCCCAGGCCGTCGGGGCGGGTGCGGACGCGTCGGAGGCTGCCGGCGGTACGGGCGGGGTGGCGTCCGCAGCCGTCGGTACGGGCCGGGTCGCGTCGGAGGCCGTCGGTGAACGGGGCGCCGGGTCGGCCGCGGAGGCCTCCGCCGGTCCCATGCGGCCCGCGCTGCCCGCGCCGGGCTCCCCGCGCTCCCCGCGCCCCCCGAACTCCCCGGGCCCGCCGAGCTCGACGTAGGGACGGATCCGTAGCGGGTCGAAGTCCTCCGCCGCGGCCGCCTCCGCCTCCCGGGTGTCGCGCAGGGCCTCGGACGCCCGCTGGGCGCAGGCGCACGAAGGGATGTTGTCCGCTGCCCGGAGCGCTCCGCACTCCGGGCACGGAAGCCCGTGCCGCCCCGCTCGCTCCTGCCGTCCCGTCGGTTCGTTCACTCGTTCGTCCTTCCCCCATGCGAACTCCAGAGATTATGCAGATCCTCCACACAACCGCCTGCCCGTCCCCCCGGAATAGGGGGTTCCGACAGGACTCGAGAGGCCATAACGGGACACACCGATCACGATGGAAGGTGTCACGTGAGCCTCGGGAGGCATCCATGGCCTTGGACGCGCACGCCAGGACGGGGGATCCGCTTCAGGAGCACGTCCCCGGCAACGTCCTCGTCTCGATCGGCGCCCTGCTGCTCGGCATGTTGCTCGCCGCCCTCGACCAGACGATCGTGTCGACCGCGCTGCCCACGATCGTCAGCGACCTCGGCGGCCTGGACCACCTGTCCTGGGTGGTGACGGCGTACCTGCTGGCGGCCACGGCCGCGACCCCGCTGTGGGGCAAGCTGGGTGACCAGTACGGGCGCAAGAGGCTGTTCCAGACCGCGATCGTCATCTTCCTCGTCGGGTCGGCGCTGTGCGGAATGGCGCAGAGCATGCCGCAGCTCATCGCCTTCCGGGCCGTGCAGGGCCTGGGCGGCGGCGGGCTGATGGTGCTGTCGATGGCGATCGTCGGCGACCTCGTCCCGCCCCGTGAACGCGGCCGCTACCAGGGGTTGTTCGGTGCCGTCTTCGGCGCGACGAGTGTTCTCGGACCGCTGCTGGGCGGCCTGTTCACCGAGCATCTGAGCTGGCGCTGGGTCTTCTACGTCAACCTCCCGGTGGGCGCCGTCGCGCTCGTCGTCATCGCGACCGTCCTGCACATCCCGCGCCGGGCGACCCGGCACGTCATCGACTACCTCGGCACCTTCCTCATCGCCTCCGTGGCCACCTGTCTGGTGCTCATGGCCTCCCTCGGCGGCACCACCTGGGACTGGGGCTCGCCGCGGATCGTCGGGCTGGGCGTCCTGGGCGTGGTGCTCGCCGTCGCGTTCGTGGCGGTGGAGCGGAAGGCGGCCGAACCCGTCCTCCCGCTCAAGCTGTTCCGCATCCGCACCTTCACCCTCTCCGCCGTCATCAGCTTCATCGTCGGCTTCGCGATGTTCGGCGCGATGACCTACCTGCCGACCTTCCTCCAGGTCGTGCAGGGCGTCTCGCCGACCATGTCGGGCGTGCACATGCTGCCGATGGTGGCCGGCATGCTGCTGTCGTCGACGGTCTCCGGGCAGATCGTCAGCCGCACCGGCCGGTGGAAGGTCTTCCCGATCGCCGGCACCGCCGTCACCACCCTCGGCCTGCTCCTCCTGCACCAGCTCGACGAGCGGAGCGCCACGGCCGAGATGAGCGCGTACTTCTTCGTCTTCGGCCTCGGTCTCGGCCTGGTCATGCAGGTCCTCGTCCTCATCGTGCAGAACGCGGTCACCTACGAGGACCTCGGCGTCGCCACCTCCGGCGCCACCTTCTTCCGCTCGATCGGCGCGTCCTTCGGCGTCGCCATCTTCGGCACGGTCTTCGCGGGCCGCCTCGACGACAAGCTCGCGGACGCCTTGCGGGGCGCCGACCTCCCGGCCGGGGTCTCCGCCGAGGCGCTGGAGGCCGACCCGCGCGTCATCGGCGCCCTGCCGTCCGCCCTGCGCCCGCCGGTCCTCAACGCGTACGCGTCCTCCATCACGGACGTCTTCCTGTACGCCGCCCCCGTCGCCCTCCTCGGCTTCGTCCTCGCCTGGTTCCTGAAGGAGGACCGCCTGCGCGGCTCGGTCACCGCCCCGGACGTCACCGAGACCCTCGCCAGCAACCCCGTCGAGCGGTCGTCGTACGACGAGGTGTGCCGGGCGCTGTCCACCCTCGGCACCCGCGAGGGCCGCCGCGAGGTCTACCGCACCATCACCGCCCGGGCCGGCTACGACCTCCTCCCGGCCGCGAGCTGGATGCTGCTGCGGATCAAGCGGTACGGCACCGTCGAGCCCGGCGCCCTCGCCGAGCGCACCAACGTCCCGCTGGCCGCGATCCTGGACGCCTCCCGCCAGATCGAGGAACGCCGCCTCGCCGTGCGCGAGGGCCTGGACCTGCGGCTGACCCCCGTGGGCCGCGAGGTCACCGAACGGCTCTCCCGGGCCCGTGAGGACTCGCTGGCCGAACTGCTGGGCGACTGGTGGGGCCCCGACCGCCCCACGGACCTCGTCCAGCTGGTGAAGGAACTCAACGGCGAACTGTGCGGCTCGGACCGGGAACAGCCGCACGACGTACGACCCGTGACACGGCTCGGCTGAGCGGGGCGTCGGCACGCGAGGACCTCGCCGGGACCGCTGGGCCGCCGGCCCGGTCGGCGCCGGCCGCTCCTGGGCGCCGGTAGGGCCGTGAGCCGTGCGGCCGGGCCGCCGCTCAGTGGGACCGGGGGATCGCGGGGCCGGCCGCCCGGTCGGGGGTGAGGTCCTTCGCGAACCAGTGCTCGGCGTACGGCTCGTCGTTGTACGCCTCGGTCTCCGTGTAACCGAGCCGGGCGTACAGGGCGCGGGCCTCGACCAGGTCGCCGCGGGTGTCGAGGACCATCCGTCCGGCGCCGAGCCCGCGGGCGGCCTCCTCGGCGGCGCCCACCAGCAGGGCCGCACCGCCCCTGCCGCGCGCCTCGGGCACCAGGAACACCCGCTTCAGCTCGGCGGTCACCGCGTCCACCAGCCGTACGCCCGCGCTGCCGGCCGGCTCACCGCCGTACCGCGCGACCAGCAACAGCCCCTTCGGCGGCACCAGCCCGTCCCCCGTGTCGGCGGCGATCTCCCGCTCCAGCTCGTCGGGGTCGGTCCGGCGCCCCTCGTGCCGCAGGTACCAGCGATCGCTGACCTCCGTGTAGTACGCCCGCCACAGCGCGGCGGCGACGGCGGAGTCCACGGGCTCGGGGGTGATCGTCCAGCTCATGACGGCCATTGTCGGGAGCGGACAGGACCGGTCCGCAACCGAATTACGGGCCGGGACCCGCACGTCCGGCGGGCGCGGCCGCGTCCGTTTGTCCCGCGCCGTCCGGGCAACCCGAATCGTGAACCGGCCCGTGCGGGCCGAAACACCGGAAGGCAACCATGTCCACAGGCGTGATCATCGCTCTGATCGTGATCGTGGCGGCCGTCATCGCCGTCGCGGCGGTCCTGGCCCTGCGGGCCCGAGGGTCGCATGGAGGAGGACGCAGCCTGAAGCAGCGCTTCGGGCCCGAGTACGACCGGGCCGTGGCCCGGCACGACGGGGACGTCAAGGCGGCCGAGCGGGAACTCGCCGCCCTCGTGGAGCGGCACGGCGAGCTGCGCGAGCGGCCGCTGGAGCCCGCCGAGCGCGAGCGGTTCGAGGCCCGCTGGACGGCTGCGCAGGAGCGCTTCGTCGACTCGCCCCGTGAGGCGGTCGCCGAGGCCGACCGACTGCTCGCGGAGGTGGCCGGCGCCCGGGGCTTCCCGGACGGCGCGCAGTACGAGGAGCAGCTCGCCGCGCTCTCCGTGCACCACGCGGACCATGTGCACGGCTACCGGCGCGTCCACCAGGTCGCGCGCTTCCACGCGGACGGCGGCGCGCGCAACGGCCAGGCCCCCGGCACCGAGGACCTGCGGGCCGCCATGGTCGAGGCCCGCGAGCTCTTCGACGACCTGGTGACGCGGAGCCGGAACGAGTCCGGCCGTCACCGCGTACTGACCCGGCCGGACGAGGGCCGGGACACCCGGGCCCGTCAGGGCCACCACCTGCCGTGGAGCTTCCACCGGCACCAGACGAAGGAGGGGTGAGAAGGATGCCGGACGTGACACCCAGCGGAGAAGACCGGCGCGGGACGCAGGACGAGGGGCGGACCCCGATGACGGCCGGAGGCCAGCAGCCCCCGGCGACCACCGCGGAGATGCGCGGCGCGTTCGTCCAGGAGGCCAGGGAGGCCAAGGAGACCAGGGACGCCCGGAGGGCCCGCGACGCGGGCGAGGGCGGTGACGTCAGGGGCGCCGCGCCCGCCTCGACGGCCCCGGCCGCCGGCACCGGCGCTCACGAGACGCGCGGTGCCGTCGCCCCTCAGGGCTCCCACACCTCCCCGCTCCTCCCGGGCGAGGAGTGCGACAAGCTCACCGCCCGTATCCAGCACGCCGTGGCCGAGTTCATCGACCGCCCCCGGGACGCCGTCGAGGAGGCCGACCACGTCCTGGAGGAGCTGACCGCGCGCTTCACCGACGCCGTGAACAGCCGCCGTCGTACGCTGCGCGGCTCCTGGCAGCTCGCGGAGGGCACGAAGGACGACAGCGTCACGACCGCCGACACCGAACAGCTCCGCCTGGCCCTGCGGGACTACCGCGAACTGTCGGAGCGGCTGATGCACATGTGAACCGGCTCGCGTGGCCTCGCCCGTCCGGGCCGACGGGCCCCGGCCCTAGCTCTCCCCAGAGGCCGCCGCCCGGCGCTCCCGCCACTCCCGTACGACCGCCTCGACGTCGTACGGCTTCATACCCAGCGGGGGGCCGGGCGGCGGCCTGAACATCATGGCGCGGAGCTTCACGTTAACGTCCGTGACGATCTTCCGGACGAGGCGTTCCGAGGGGGCCGCGTACGCCGCCGCGAGGGCGTCCTCCGCCTCCTTGCGCAGCGCGAGCGCCGGCGGAAGCACCGAGAGCCCCTCGCGCGCCATCTTGCGCCTGATCCACCACAGTTCGTCGTACGAGGTGTCGGTACCCGGGGCCAACGGCCTTCCCGCGCCCGGCAGTCGGTCGAAATCACCGCGCCGCTGCGCGTCACGGATCTGCTTGTCGACCCAGGACTCGAACGGGACGCCGGGTGGCTTTCGCTCGGTCATGGGTCCATTGTGCCGGACGCGACGGCCCCGGGCGATTTAGGATGCGGCGGCTGCACCAAGGTCACTGAAGCCACTGTCGGACACCTCACGAGGAGCGCACGTGCTCGAACTCACCATGGCCACCGTCTCGGGGACGGAAGAGGGTGCCACGGCCGGCATGCTCATGGCCGACGCGCCCAGCGACCCGGGCGCCGTGCTGCGGGTGGGCCGGGACAAGTCCGTCTGCCGCCTCGTGACGCCCGAGGACTGGCTGTTCGTCTCCCGTGTCCACCTGGAGTTCCTGTGCGGGCCCGAGGGCGTCTGGCAGGTCACCTGGCTGCGCGGCTCCCAGCCGGACCCGTCGTCCGAGGTCCGGCTGGTGGTCGGCGAGTACGCCCAGACCATCGCGTACGGCGGGACCGTGCAGCTGCCCCGGGGCGGCAACGGCGAGATCGTCGTCGTGGACCGCACCGGGCCGCGCAGCGTCAACGTCGGCTTCTACCACGAGGCGTAGCCTCCGTCAGCAGCCCCGGGGGCTACGCCAGGACGCGGGCCAGCGCGAACCCGTCGTAGCCCTTGGCGCCCACCGTCTGGATCGCGGTGCCGCTCAACCTGGGGTGGGAGCCGATGAGTTCGATCGCGGCGCGGGTCCCGCGCACGTCCCCCGCGTCGGTGTCGACGTCGACCACCCGCCCGCCCCGGACGACGTTGTCGATGACGATCAGGCTGCCCGTGCTGGTCAGTTTCAGCGCCCACTCCAGGTAGTTGGCGTTGTTGGCCTTGTCGGCGTCGATGAAGACCAGGTCGAACGGCGGCGGGTTCTCGTCCGCCAGCAGCGGCAGCGACTCCAGGGCCGGGCCCACCCGCACCTCGACCTGCTCGTGGAGTCCCGCGCGGGCGACGTTGCGGGTGGCGACCTCCGCGTGCCGCGGGTTGTACTCCAGCGAGATCAGCCGGCCGTCGGCGGGGAGCGCGCGGCCCAGCCAGATCGTGCTGTACCCGCCGAGCGTGCCGATCTCGAGGATGTTGCGGGCCCCCTGGATCTGGGCGAGCAGCTGAAGCAGCTTGCCCTGGTTCGCCGTGACGTTGGCCTGCGGGAGTTCGGCCGCCTCGCTGTCGCGCAGCGCGGCCGTGGTCACCTCGTCGTCCGGGGCGAGGTGGGTGATGAAGTAGGCGTCGACGGCGTCCCAGACCTGCGACTCGCTCATGCGCTCTGCCTCTCGTGTACCTGACATACCTAGGACATCCCTTGACATACCTAGGGGGTGTCTCGTGGATCCGACCGGGGTCGCGGGCCCTGGCACGCGACCCCGCTCGGCGCGGCCGACGGGCACCTCACTCGCAGCCGACCTGGTCCACAAGACACCCCCTAGGACATGCCTCGGACAATCTAGCCAGGAAACACCGGCCGGTCGGGGCAACGGCGCCCCGCCCTGCCGGGGTTCCCCGCCGACCGGACCCGACGGGACCCCGGCCTGCGGCATTCAGCCGTACGGTCCAGGAGGCGACGGGGGACGGGGAGGCGCCGGCCGCGACGGCGGAGCCGGCAGCGCGGATCCGGCCGGCCGCGGCCCGACGAGCCGCTGCCCCCACGCGTACCGCCGGCGCGCCCGCCGGACGCGCACGCCGAGCACGACCGCCCCCGTCACCAGCGCCCCGAGAACCCCCACGACGGTCAGCAGCCATGCCGGGATCCCGGCCACGGTGAGCAGCCGGCTCTCGTAGGTGACCTGCCGGTACGCCGTGTCCTCGGCCGTACGGCGCAGCTCGTGGTCGGCCGAGATCGACGAGGGCACCGGGAACTCCTGCGTCAGGGCCGTCAGGAACGGCGTACCGTCCGCGAGCTCGCCCAGCGGCCCCGTCGCCGTGCCGACCCGTCCCGCGAAGGTGACCCGGGGCCGCTCCCCGCCGATCCGCGACACCGGCTCCATGCGGTGCTCGGCCAGGACGTACAGGGCCAGCGACTGCGGGGTGGTGGCGAGCTCGGACAGCCGCATCGGGTAGACGAGCGTGTCGCTGGCGAAGGTGAGGTGGAGCGGTTCGAGCTCGCCGCTCAGCGGGGTGCCCGCGGTCTCCGGGGCCAGCCGTACCGCCACGTACTCCCAGCGCTGGTCGACGTACGGCCGCAGGGCCGTCTCCAGGCGGGGCGGGAAGGTGAAGCCGTTGTCGCCCAGCCAGTCGTCCAGGGCGGCCGGGTCGGTGGCCGTCAGGCGGGCCACGTCGAACGGCCCGAGCCGCTCGCGCCCCACCACACCCACCCCGGGCCCCGCGCCCGGCAGGGGCGCGGCCCCCGCGCCGTCGGTGGCGGACAGCGGCCAGTCGCCGTCCCGCGGCCAGAAGTGGTGGCGGGTGCGCTCCTCCGGCGCCGTGGCGTCGGCCAGCTGGTCGAAGACCTCCGCGTCGCCGAGCCGTACGGTCGCCCGGCTCGGCACCGGCATGATCCAGGCGGCCCGGTCGGCGTCCCCGGTGACCGACAGACTCATCACGATCTGCTCCTGGTCCCCGTCCCACCGCACGACGGAGACCTCCCGGTGCACCGCGACCCGCTGCTGGCCGCCCGGCACGAGCGCGCCGCAGCCGCAGGCGTAGGCCGGGGCGATCAGGGAGCCGAGCTGGGTCGCGAGGAGCGCGAGGAGCAGGGCCAGGAGCCGCCCGCGCCGGCGTTTCCGCCGTGTGTGCCGGTCTCGCCGTTCCCCCCGGAAACCGAGCATGCCCCGTAGCCCTCCGTCGTCGGTCGTCCGCCGCTGATCACGGCCGTGGTGGCTACGACGGACTGGCCCGAGGGGTTGGTTCCGTTCGTGGTGTGATCCACATCGCACCCTGCGGAGGCAACCCTCCCCCCGGAGCACTATCGTCTTCCGGACAAAAGGAGAGCGGACGTCAGGTGAAGGCGGGGTGCCCTGCGTCTCTGTCCGGGGGTGGTGCGAGCCTCATAGGGTTCGCAAAGGCACCTCACGCGGGTGACGCGTGGGACGAGCGGGGCGGGAGGCCGACGAGGCGTGGCGAATGCGGAGCACAGCGGGCGGCCGGCGGAACCCTTCGGGGCGACGGCGGTCGGCACGGCGAGGTCGCGGCTGCACGCGGCCCGCCTGGGCCTCTGGCTGGTGGTGGCGGTCCTCGCCGTCCGGCAGGTGGCCGTCGTCCTCGGCACCCCGCGCGGAGAGCGGCTGACGGACCTCGAGACCTGGGTCGGACCCGACGGCGTACTGCACGTCAACGGTTCGCTCTACGACTCCACACGCTTCACGGGCACCCCCTTCGGCGGGCTCGTCCTCAAGCCCTTCACCCGGGCGGCGGAACAGGCCCTCGGCTGGGGCTGGACCTTCGGCACGCTGCTGCTGGTCGCGGCCCTCGGCCTGGTGGTCGCGCGCGCCCTGCCCCAGCCGGTGAGCAGACGCACCTCGCTCCTGGCCGCCCCGGTGGCCATCAGCCTGCTGATGCTGTCCCTCCCCGTCCGCAACACCCTCTGGCTCGGCCAGACCAGCATCATCCCGGTCCTGCTCGTCCTGCTCGGATGCTTCGTCGTCCGGGGACAGCGGACGGGCGGCGTCCTGATCGGCCTGGCGGCCGCCCTCCAGCCGACGGTGCTCCTCTTCGTCCCGCTGCTGTGGTTCACCGGCCGCCGTCAGGCCGCCCTCTCCACCGGCGCCACCTTCGCCGCCGCCACGGTGCTCGCCTGGGCGGCGATGCCGCACGACTCGTACACCTACTGGGTCCACCACATGGCGGGTGTCGGCCTCGGCGGCAAGGCGGACGCCCTCGGCAACCAGTCCCTCCACGGCGCCCTCCTCCGCCTCGGCCTCGACGGCCCCCTGGAGATCGCGCTCTTCCTCGCCCTCGGCGCGACCGTCGCCGTCCTCGGCGTCCGCCGGGCGGTGCGCTACGCCCGCGACGGCCAGCTGCTGCTCGCGGTGGCGATCACCGGCTGCGCGGCGATCGCCGTGTCGCCGACGACATGGCAGCACCAGCTCCTGTGGGTCCTGCTCGCGGTGGTGGGCCGGGTGGGCCGGCGGGCCTCGGACCGCCTGGTCTGGCCGGTGGCCGTCGTCCTCGTCATGACCCTCCCGGCGAAGATGATGCTGCCGAACATGCCGGCCCTGTACCCGCTGCGGGACAACGTGGTGCTGCTGGCGGCGGTGGCCGCGGCGACGGTCGTGCCGTTCCTGTCGCGGACCTCGCAGTACTACCGCACGCCGATCCCGACGGAGTACGCGGCGCCGGTGCCGGCCCGCTGGAGACACGTCCCGCTGCTGCCGTTCCTGCGCCGGGTCCTCACCCGCCCGAACCTGCTCCTGGAGCTGCTGCTGATCCGCGTCACGTACGCGGCGTACCAGCAGGTGCGGCTGGCGGCGACCGGCGGCACGATCTCCGGCGGCCGGGAGCGGGCGGAAGCGCACGGCCAGGAGATCCTCGACCTCGAACGCGTCCTCCACATCGACATCGAGCACGCCGTCAACCACTGGGTGGTCGGGGTCGACTGGCTGCGCGACTTCTTCGACTTCTATTACGAGTCCTTCCACTTCGCGGTGCCGCTGTCCGTGCTGGCCGTGCTCTACTGGCGGCGCCCGGTGGACTACCGCTGGGCGCGCTCCTCCCTGGGCTTCGCGACCCTGCTGGCCCTGGTCGGCTTCTGGCTGTACCCGCTGGCCCCGCCCCGCCTCATGCCGTCGCTCGGCATCATCGACACCGTCCACGGCGTCCAGGACTTCTCCAAGCCGGACTACGGCACGCTGACGGCGCTGACCAACCAGTACGCGGCCATGCCGTCGCTGCACTTCGGGTGGTCGCTGTGGTGCGGCATGGTGATCGCCATCGTGGCGCCGAAGGCGTGGATGAAGGCGCTCGGCCTGCTGCACCCGCTCTTCACGGCGTCGGCGATCGTGGCGACCGGCAACCACTGGGTGCTGGACGCGGTCGGCGGTGCGGCGGTCGTGTTCGCGGGCTTCGGGCTGGCGTACGCCTTCCAGGGGCCGCGGGCCCGGGCGGCGGTGGTGACGAAGACCGCCGTCGAGCCCGCGGTGCCCCAGAAGGACCCCGCACCGAGCTGACCGCCCGCGCCGAGCTGACCGCCCGCGCCGAGCTGACCGCCCGCGCCCGCCGGCCGCTCGCGCGGCCGCGCGAGCCGGCACTGGTGGACGGGGCCCGCCGCTCAGGCGCCCGAGCCGGCGGCCTGCGCGAAGGCCACCGGTGGCGGCCGTACGACGGTCACCGGCCCGCAGGTCGGTCACCGGTGGCGGCCTGCACCACGGCCACGGGTGGCGGCCCGTACGACGGTCACCGGCCCGCACCACGGCCACCGGTGGCGGCCTGTAGACGGCCATCCCCCCACCGGCGGCGACGGCCGTCATCGCTTCTGACAGCATGTTCTGGTCCCCCCGGCCGGACGCCCCTCGATGCGGGAGCGCAAGGCGCTCCCTACGGACGGGAGCCGCGGGAACGGGGGGATGAGGAACCAGTCGCGAGACATGCGGGCCGAGGTCCACTCCGGTGAGTGCGTGCCGGATCGCCTCGGCCTCCCGTTCACTCTCGCGACGGATCGTCCCCGACCGGTACGGAGTCCGGTCGGGCTGTGAGGAGGGGCGCATGTCCGGAATCGGCGGGTGGATACGGCTGGCCGGTGCCGCGGCTGTGGGTGTGGGCGTGGTGCTGTCCGTGACGGGCTGTTCCGGCCAGGAGACCGCGCAGCGGCCCGGAGCGGGGGCGAAGGGGACGGAGGGCAGAGCCCTCGGCCGTGAGGAACTGAGAAACCTCGCCTTCCGGAACGGCGAGGTGCCGAACTCCCACGGCTCACCCGTGCAGAGTCCCGCCCCCGGGCCCGAGCGGACCTTCCCGCCGGTCTCCGACGCGTCCTGCCAGACCGTCCTCGACGTCCTGGACGCCAAGGGCGCCTCCGCCGTCGTACGTCAGGTCTTCAACTGGAAGGACGACCTGTGGGGCGGCGCGTCCACGCTGGCCTCGTACGAGGACGCCGGGGCGCGGCAGGTCTTCGAGCGGCTGGAGAAGGGGCTGAGGACCTGCCGGTCCTACTCGGGGAGGTCGTACGCGGGCGCGTACACGACCGAGGTCACGGGCGTGGACGGCCCGAGGGCGGGACGGGTCGGCGACGAGGCCCTGACCTTCCGCACGGTCACGCCCACGAAGGACGGCCTGGTGATGCACCACGACTACGTCGTCGTACGCACCGCGGGCGTCATCGCCACCTTCCGGAAGGCGGACGAGGGCCGTGAGGCGACGTTCCCCCGGGACCTGGTGGAGCGGCAGGTCGACCGGTTGGCCGACGCGCAGCGTTCCTGATCCGCCCACCGGGCGACGGGGTGTGACGGGGGTCACGGGAACTCGGGGCGGTCGCGGCGGCAGCCAACAGAGGTGAGCACTCCTATGCGCACCCGGGTACGGGCCGGGGATCCGAGCGCCTTCGCCGAGCTGTACGACAGCCATGCCCGCGCGGTCTACAACCACGCGTTCCGGCTCACCGCCGACTGGTCGGCGGCCGAGGACGTGATGGCGGAGACCTTCATGCAGGCCTGGCGGCTGCGTGACCGCGTCGACGCCGAGGGCGGCTCCCTGCGGCCCTGGCTGCTGGGCGTCGCCACCAACGTCGCCCGTGGCCACCACCGCAGCGACCGGCGCTACCGGGCCGCCGCGACCGCCGCCGCCGAGGCCGAGACCGCACTGCCCGACCACGCCGACGAGGTCGCGGGCCGGCTCGACGACCGCCGGCGGATCGCGGCCGCGCTGCGCGCGCTGGCCCTGCTGCGCAGACCGGAACGCGAGGTGCTGGCGCTCTGCCTTTGGGAGGGCCTGGAGTACACGGCGGCGGCCGAGGCCCTGGGCGTCCCGGTCGGCACGGTCCGCTCCCGCCTCTCCCGGGCCCGCGCCAAACTGCGCAGACTCACCGACGCCCAACTCGTCGACGAGAAACGGGAACTCGGCCCGCCGGATCGTCAGACAAGAGGAGAACACACTCACACGATCCGGCCCGTATCGGAAGGAAGCCGATGAAAGCGACACCGTCCCGGCAGAGCCCGGCCGAGTGGGAGGAGACCGCGTCCCTCCTGCCGCAGACGGCGCGCGACCTGCCGACGGGCCGTCACCAGTTCCACAAGGAGCGTCTGATGGCTCGCATCCAGCAGGACCTGCAGCAGGGCGACGGCACCCGGGAAACCGGGCGCATGACCCCGGCGCCGCACGACCCGTCGCCGGCCCGCCCGAAGGCCCGCCGGTTCCGCCTGCCCCGCCCGGCGATCACCCTCCCCGCCATGGCCCTCGCCCTGGCCGGCGCGGTCACTGTCGGCTCGATCATGAATGACGGAAACGGCGTCCAGAGCGACGGCCTCGCCACCGGACCGGCGCTCACCACCCAGCTCGGCACCCCCACCACCCAGGGCGTGCCGCAACTGCTCGACGAGATCTCGCTCGCGGCGGCCGAGGCCCGCAACCCGGTGATCAAGCCGGGTCAGTACGTCTACATCGAGTCGAAGTCCGCCGACACCTACGTGCGGCACGACGGCGACAAGGCGTCCCTGGAGAGCCACGCGCTGCACCGGCGCCAGATCTGGCAGTCCGCCGACGGCACCAAGGGCTGGCTGATCGATCCGGCCGTCAACGACGACCCGGCGGGGGAGACCCTCAGCCTCCCCGACGAGCAGGGCAACACTCCGGTGGCGGGCCTGAACAACCCGTCGTACGACTTCCTCACCAAGCTCACCACGGACCCCGACCGGCTCCTGGCGATGATCTACAAGGCCGCCGAGGGCCACGGCAACAGCCCCGACCAGCAGGCCTTCACCACCATCGGCGACCTGCTCGGCGAGTCCTACCCGCCCACCGAGCTGTACTCGGCCCTCTTCAAGGCCGCCGCGAAGATCCCCGGAGTCGTCGTGGTCCAGAACGTGAAGGACGCCATCGGCCGCCCCGGCGTGGCCGTCGCCCGCCTGGACGAGACCAGCGGGGCGCGCGAGGAGTGGATCTTCGACGCCAGGTCCCATGTCTTCCTCGGCCAGCGGGAGGTCCAGGTGAGGGCGAGCAAGGAGGACGGGGGACTGGTGACGCCGGGCACGATCAACTACACGAGTGCGATCGTGAAGCGGGCGGTGGTGGACGGGATGAGGGAGGTCCCCGGGCAGGGGAGCTGAGCACGTGACGGGGCGGGGCACGCGGGTGGCGTGCTCCGCCCCGTCAGGGTTGGGCGCTGTGGAGCGGAGGCCGTCAGTTGTAGGGCTTGACGAGCCTCATCGGTTCGTACGGCCAGCTGGTGGAAGAGTCGGTCCAGCCGGCGAGGCCGCCCTTGAAGGTGGCGTCGGGCCCGGACCAGTTCCAGGTCCAGGTCTGGACGGTGCTGTTCTGCTGGCGCAGGGCGGCCAGGTCGTCGTGGCCGTCGCCGTTGAAGTCGCCGGTGGCGAGCTGGGTCTGGTTGATGTCCCAGCTGAGCTCGGCGTCGAGGGTGACCTTGGCGGAGCCGAACTGGTTCTGTCCGGCGACGGATGCGGCGAACATGGTGGGGACCTTGTCGCTGCCGTCGTTGTAGGCGTACCGAGAGGTCGAGGATTCCGTTGCCGGTGCGGTCACCGGAGGCGCCCAGGGAGGGGTAGTCAACCGTCTTCAAACCAGATGCGATCTTGGTGCGGGTGTTCGGGGCTCCCAGGTTGCGAGGTCGAGCTTGCCGCTGATGGGTTCCTTGGCGCCGTAGGAGCGGTAGAGGTCGCCGGTCGCGCAGGAGCAGGTCGCAGACGGTGTCGCCGTTGAGGTCGCCGGGGGAGAGCAAGGTGAACTTGTTCCAGTCGGCGCCGTTGCTGCCGGCGTGGGACGGGTGGGGTGCCACGTTGTCCAGGCGTCCCAGGCGGTCACCGTAATAGACCCAGAGCTTGCTGCCCTGCTTGACCAGGACATCGGGGAAGGAGTCGCCGTTGAGGTCCCCGTCCCTTCACAATGGGCCTCTACTAAATCAGGCGGCGAGGGTGGAAACCCGATCGGGTTCTCGCTCAGCGGCACCATCGTGAGCGCCCTCACCCAACCGGACGGGACGGCCCTCGTTGCGACGAGCACGGCTCAGGGCGAAATTGCAGTCCACACATGCGCTCTCCGCACCCTCTAACCTCGAATCTTGCACGAGGGTCCGCCAACTTGCTGACAGACCCTTTCTGATGGTTCAGAGCGAAGATTTCTGCTTGCGGTCTGTCTGATGGCCCGGCTGTCGCGCCGGGTGGGCGCCGGATTCCACGGCTCCGGGGTGTGCTGTTGGTAGGGACGGGATGCTGCTGGTCAGCCAGGGTTCGAGAAGGCGTCGAGACGAGTGAGCGCGCTGGAGGCGTCCCACCGACAGCTCGTCCTGCGGGGACGCCCGGAAGGCAGGCTGGACGGGATGGTGGAGATCGAGTTCCTGGACGTGCTGGGGATGAAGGTGAAGTCCCAGTACCGGGAACTGCGGATCTCCGCAGCGCCCGACGGCGCCGAGACCGACGAGTTCGTGGGCATCCCGGAGAGGCACAGCTCCAGGTACGCCACCCTGATCGTCACGGACGGTTCGGGGGACGGGTTCGTTGTTTGCGGCGGCCTGCGGATCAACGAGGGCTGACGTCCACGCACTCGAACCACACCACCTTCCCGCCCCCGCCCGTCGGCGACACCCCCCACTTGTCGACCACCGCGTCCAGCAGGAAGAGGCCCCGCCCGCTCTCCGACTCCGGCTGCGAGTCGGCCGGGGTCGGCAGAAGCTGGCCGTAGCCGTCCGTCACCTCCACCCGTACCCCCGCCCCCTGCCTCAGCAGCAGCACCGTGCAGCGACGGTCCGGGACGTGGCGGACCACGTTGGCCACCAGTTCCGTCAGCGCCAGTTCGACCGCGTCCGTCAGGGACTCCAGTGCCCAGTCCACCAGGAGGGAGCGGGCGATGTGGCGGATGTGGTGGGCCGAGTGGGCGCCGGCCGTCAGGGTCAGGCGGTACTGGGCGATGACGGGGGAGGCGAGGACGGAGGGGAAGTATTCGTTCACGGGACGAGGGTGACCTGGTCCAACTACTCTGGGCCACCGGATGGATACAACCCGTCCAGGTGTGAGCAGTGCTGCGTGAAAGGGGCCTCGCGTGACCCACATCAACGTCCTTGATCCCGGCGCCTCGCCGCTCGACTACTACGGGTTCGAGCTGCGGCGGCTGAGAGAAGCCGCCGGGCTCAGCCAGCGGCAACTCGGGGACATCCTCAACTACACCGGGTCGTTGGTGGGGCAGATCGAGACCGCCAGGAAGGTCCCGACCGTCGAGTTCAGCGAGCGGGCGGATGCGGCCCTGGGGAGCGGTGGCCTGTTCTCGCGGCTCGTCGCGCTCGTGCTTCGTAGTCAACTGCCGTCGTGGTTTCAGCAGGTCGCCGAGGTTCAAGGGCGGGCCACCGAGATCTGTGCTTTCGAGACGCACATCGTGCCGGGTCTTCTTCAGACCAGGGCGTACGCGCGTGCCGTGCTCGGTGTGCTGGACCGGACGGACCTCGACGACCGCGCCACCGTGCGCCTGGACCGCCAGCGCATCTTCGAGAAGCGTGAACCGCCGGTCTACTGGCTGGTGCTCAGCGAGGCCGCGCTGTGTCAGGAGATCGGTGGCCCGTCGGGTATGCGGGAGCAACTGGGCCACCTGTTGTCCTTCGAGGACAACCCCCGGATCAACATTCAGGTGCTGCCGTTCTCGGCGGGCGCGCATGCCGGACTGCAAGGCTCGTTCGACCTCTACCGCTTCGCGAGCGACCCGGCCATCGTCTACACCGAGGGGTACGGCAGCGGGCATCCGAGCGCCAATCCGGACACCGTCAAGGACTGCTCCCTCCGTTACGATCATCTGCAAGCCGCCGCGCTTTCCCTCAAGGACTCGGCGGAGCTGATGCGGCGCTTGATGGAGGAACGCTATGGAGAACAACGCGACTCTGGCGGGGATCCTGTGGCGTAAGTCCAGCTACAGCGGCGACCAGGGCGGCAACTGTGTCGAGGTCGCCGACCTCCCCACCGCCGCCGTAGCCGTCCGCGACTCAAAGACCCCGGCGGGCCCGGTCCTCACTCTCCAGCCCGCCGCCTTCACCGCGTTCCTCTCCTGGGCCGGTGGGTCTACAACCGCTGAATGATCGTCCCGGTGGCCAGCCCGCCCCCCGCGCACATCGTGATCAGCGCGAACTCCTTGTCCGTGCGCTCCAGTTCATGAAGTGCCGTCGTGATCAGGCGGGCGCCCGTCGCTCCGACCGGGTGCCCGAGGGCGATCGCGCCGCCGTTGACGTTGACCTTGGCCAGGTCCGCGTCGAAGACCTGGGCCCAGCTCAGCACCACCGACGCGAACGCCTCGTTGATCTCGACGAGGTCGATGTCCGTCAGGGACATGCCCGCCTTGCCGAGCACGGCGCGTGTCGCGTCGATCGGGCCGTCCAGGTGGAAGTGGGGGTCCGCGCCGACCAGGGCCTGGGCCACGATCCTCGCCCTCGGCTTCAGTTTCAGGGCTCGCGCCATCCGCTTCGACGCCCACATGATCGCCGCCGCGCCGTCGCTGATCTGCGAGGCGTTGCCCGCCGTGTGCACCGCCCTCGGCATGATCGGCTTCAGGCCGGACAGGGCCTCCATCGACGTGTCGCGCAGGCCCTCGTCCCGGTCCACCAGGCGCCACATGCCCTGGCCGGCCGCCTGTTCCTCCTCCGTCGTGGGGACCTGGACGGCGAAGGTCTCGCGCTTGAAGCGTTCCTCGGACCAGGCGACCGCCGCTCGCTCCTGCGAGAGCAGGCCGAGCCTGTCGACGTCCTCCCGGGTCAGCCCCCGGTGCCTGGCGATACGTTCCGCCGCCTCGAACTGGTTCGGGAGGTCGACGTTCCACTCGTCCGGGAACGGCTTTCCGGGGCCGTGCTTCGAGCCCGAGCCCAGGGGGACCCTCGACATCGCCTCCACGCCGCACGAGATGCCCACGTCGATCACACCCGCCGCGATCATGTTGGCCGTCATGTGGCCGGCCTGCTGCGAGGAGCCGCACTGGCAGTCGACCGTCGTCGCGGCCGTCTCGTAGGGGAGGCCCATGGTCAGCCAGGCGGTGCGCGCCGGGTTCATGGACTGTTCGCCGGCGTGGGTCACCGTGCCGCCGACGATCTGTTCCACGGCGTCGGCGGGGATGCCGGTGCGGCCGAGGAGTTCGCGGTAGGTCTCGCCCAGGAGGTACGCGGGGTGCAGATGGGCGAGCGCGCCGCCGCGCTTGCCGATGGGGGTGCGGACGGCTTCCACGATCACGGGTTCGGCAGCCATGGGTGCGGATCCTCTCGGGGGGCGGCTCTCCTCCGGCATGACGGACCAGGGCCTGTCGTCCGGATCGTGCCGGCGTCGCGGTGTCCGGCACGCACCTCTGCGGCGTCGTCGTCGGTTGCCGACGCTCCGCGTCGGCGCCCTGCTCCGCCCTGCAGCCGCACGCACCGGACCCCGCGAACGACGGGCCCCAGCAGAACCAGCACGCGAACCGGCAGAACTAGAACACGTACTAGTTCTCTGGTGCAGTCTGCGGACGTGACGTGGGTCACCGCAAGGGTCTTGCAGCCTTCAGGTGACTGAACTACCTTCGCTGCACTCTGTTTCTGATGGACCGTCAGCAAACGACGCCCGCAGAGCCGCCCCCTGGCTGGAGCCGCCCATGCCCTGTCCAGCGCTTCCCGACGGGTTCGACTTCACCGACCCCGACCTGCTGCAACACCGTGTGCCCCTCCCGGAGTTCGCCGAGCTGCGCCGGGCCGAGCCGGTCCGCTGGATCCCGCAGCCGGGGAACGTGGCCGGGTTCCGGGACGAGGGGTACTGGGCGGTGACCCGCCACGCCGACGTCAAGTACGTCTCCACCCACCCGGAGCTCTTCTCCTCCACCCTCAACACCGCCATCATCCGCTTCAACGAGCACATCCGGCGCGACTCGATCGACGCCCAGCGGCTGATCATGCTGAACATGGATCCGCCGGAGCACACCCGGGTGCGGCAGATCGTGCAGCGAGGGTTCACGCCCCGGTCCGTCCGGGCGCTGGAGGAGCGGCTGCGGGCCCGGGCCGTCGATATCGTCGGCGCCGCGCGGGAGCTCGAAGGGCCCTTCGACTTCGTCACCTCCGTCGCCTGTGAGCTGCCCCTCCAGGCCATCGCCGAGCTGATCGGCATACCCCAGGACGACCGGACCAGGATCTTCGAGTGGTCCAACCGGATGATCGCGTACGACGACCCCGAGTACGCCATCACCGAGGAGGTCGGCGCCCGGTCCGCCGCCGAGCTCATCACGTACGCCATGAACATGGCCGCCGAGCGGAAGCGGTGCCCGGCGCACGACATCGTCTCCACGCTGGTGGCCGCCGAGGACGAGGGCAACCTCAACTCCGACGAGTTCGGGTTCTTCGTGCTGATGCTGGCCGTCGCCGGCAACGAGACCACCCGTAACGCCATCACGCACGGGATGCACGCCTTCCTCACGCACCCCGAGCAGTGGGAGCTGTACCGGCGGGAGCGGCCCGCCACCGCCGCCGAGGAGATCGTGCGGTGGGCCACCCCCGTCGTCGCCTTCCAGCGGACCGCGACGCAGGACACCGAACTGGGCGGGAAGACGATCAGGAAGGGGGAGCGGGTCGGGATCTTCTACGCCTCCGCCAACCGCGATCCCGAGGTGTTCGACCGGCCCGACGTGTTCGACGTCACCCGGGATCCCAACCCCCACCTGGGGTTCGGCGGGGGCGGGCCGCACTTCTGCCTCGGCAAGTCACTCGCCGTGCTGGAGATCGACCTCATCTTCAACGCCGTCGCCGACGCCATGCCCGGGCTGCGGCTCGTGGAGGATCCCCGGCGGCTGCGGTCCGCCTGGATCAACGGGGTGAAGGAGCTGCGGGTCAGCGCCGGCTGACGGGCGCCGCGGAACGGGCGGAGGGCGGCGGTGCCGTCGGGGAGCGGGCGAGAGCGGCGGTGCCGTCGGGGCAGACGAAAGCGGCGGTCCGGGGATCAGGGACCGCCGCTTTCGCGTCAGGGGGAGGCCGTGACTCGGCCGGGGGAGGCTGTGGCTGGATCAGTACCAGCCGTTCGCCTGCCAGAAGGACCAGGCGCCGGCCGGGCTGCCGTAGCGCTCGTTCATGTAGTCGAGGCCCCACTTGATCTGGGTCTTGGGGTTGGTCTTCCAGTCGGAGCCGGCCGAGGCCATCTTGGAGCCGGGCAGGGCCTGGACCAGGCCGTAGGCGCCGGAGGAGGCGTTGGTGGCGTCGATGTCCCAGCCGCTCTCGTGCTCGACGATCTTGCTGAACGCGTTGAACTGGGCGGCGTCCGGGATCATCTTGTGCGCGATCGCCTTGGCCTCGGAGGCGGAGGTCACGGCCGTGGGGGCCGCCGCCTGGGCGGGCGCCGCGGTCAGCGCCATGCCGGCGGTGGCGGCGGCCACGGCGACGGCGGTGAGGGTCTTCTTGGGGGAGGCGATGCGGCGGATGACGGAGACGGACACGAAAGAACCTTTTCCTCGGGGGCGGTGGGTCGCCTGCATGCCGGAGTCACGTGGTGCGTGGCCGCACCGCGTGAGGTGCGGTGGGTGGCTGCATGCGTCGGCGCCGAGGCCTTTGGGGCTCGTCGGCGCCGTGCGACGTCATCCAGAGAAGCAGGCCGGGAGGGCGTCCGCAATGACCCCTTTTACTAGTTGTGGCCGCATGTGGGGTGAAGGTCGCTTGTGTGACCTGGCTCTCAAAGTGCAGGTCAGGGCTGGTATCTGCATGTACATGACGTTCGAATTGTCCGACTATCGACCTTCGTAGGTGACCTGCGTCATGTGGGGTGCTTCACCGCTCCGCGACACCCTTCTCACCCGGCGCGTACGCGTGCTCACGAGCGCGGCGCCTCGAATGTGACCGGCGCCTCGAAAGCCGCCCGGCGCGTGGCGCGGCGCAGCGCGCGCAGGACCGCCGGGCCCAGGGTCACGGTGAGGACGACGGTGACGACGGCCCGGCCCAGATCCCAGCCCAGGGAGGTCGTGACGCAGTACGCGACGAAGCGGGCCAGGTTCGCGGCGACCGCGCCGTCCGGGTCGAAGGCGATGCGCGAGGCCAGCTCGCCCATGAACGGCCAGCCGGCCAGGTTCATCACCGTGCCGTAGGCGAACGCGGCCAGGAAGCCGTAGACGGCGAGGAGGGCCAGTTCCGTACGGCCGCGGAGGCGGTCGGCGCCCGGCAGCAGGCCCGCGCCCATCGTGAACCAGCCCATCGACAGCATCTGGAACGGCATCCACGGGCCCACCCCGCCCGTGAGCAGCGCGGACGCGAACATCGTGAGCGAGCCGAGGACGAAGCCGAAGCCGGGGCCCAGCACCCTGCCGCTCAGCACCATCAGGAAGAACATCGGCTCGATGCCGGCGGTCCCGGCGCCGAGCGGGCGCAGGGCCGCCCCGGTCGCCGCCAGCACCCCCAGCGCCGCGACCGCCTTCGCGCCGAGTCCCGACTCCGAGATCGTCGCCGTCACCACCGCGACCAGGAGCACCAGCAGGCCGGCGAAGAGCCAGGGGGCGTCCTGGGCGTGGGCGTTCAGGGTGGAACCGGGCGGAGCGAGGAAGGGCCAGGTGAGGGAGACCGCTCCGACCGCGCTGACCAGGGCGAGGGCGGCGAGGGAGCGGGGGCCCAGGCGGACCGCCCGCGCCTGCCGCTGTACGGCGGGCGGCTGTCGTCGCACGGCGGGCACCTGTCGTTCCACTGCGGTCATGCGAGCGCCTCCCTCACCTGCGCCACCGTGAGCCACTCCTGCGGGGCGAGGATCTTCGTCACCTGCGGGGCGAAGGACGGGGAGGAGACGACGACCTCCGCCGTCGGGCCGTCCGCGATCACCTCGCCCTCGGCGAGCAGGACGACCCGGTGGGCCAGCTCGGCGGCCAGTTCCACGTCGTGCGTGGCGAGCACGATGGCGTGACCGGCGGCGGCCAGCTCGCGCAGCACGGCCACCAGACGGGCCTTCGCCGCGTAGTCCAGGCCCCGGGTCGGCTCGTCGAGGAGGAGCAGGGGCGGGCGGGCGGTGAGGACGACGGCCAGGGCGAGCGTCAGGCGCTGGCCCTCGGAGAGGTCACGGGGGTGAGTGTCGTCGGCGATGCCGGGGAGCAGGCCGGTGACCAGGGCGCGGCAGGTGCCGGGGGCGGCCCGCGCGTCCCGGTCGGCGGCCTCGCACTCGGCGGCGACCGTGTCGGCGCAGAGCAGGTCACGGGGTTCCTGCGGGACCAGGCCGACGCGGCGGACCAGGTCGCGGGGCGGGGTGCGGTGGGGGACCGCGCCGCCGACGCGGACCGTCCCGGCGGACGGTTCGACCAGGCCGACCAGGGTGGTGAGGAGGGTGGACTTGCCGGCGCCGTTGCGGCCCATGAGGGCGAGGGTCTCGCCGGGGGCGACGGTGAGGTCGACGTGGCGGAGCGCCTGGACGCGGGCGCGGCGGACGGCGAGGGCGCGGACCTCGGCGGGGTGCGCGGGCGCGGGCGGGGACGGCCTGCGGCGTCGGAGGGCGAACGCCGGGCGCGCGGGCGCGTGCGGCTCGGCGGCCGGTGGAGGAGTGGGCGCCCCGCCTCGGTCCGGCACCTTTCCGGCCAGGCGTCCGCGCAGGCCACCCGCGCGTCGCCGGGCGTCGCGGACGGTCAGCGGCAGCGGGGACCAGCCCGCGGCCCGGCCCAGGTCCACCACCGGCGGGTACACCGGGGACACGGCCATGATCTCGGCCGGGGTGCCCAGCACCGGGGCCGCGCCGGGGGCGGGCAGCAGGGCGACCTGGTCGGCGTAGTGCAGGACGCGCTCCAGGCGGTGTTCCGCGAGCAACACCGTCGTACCGAGGTCGTGGACGAGGCGGAGGAGGACGGCGAGGACCTCCTCGGCGGCCGCCGGGTCGAGGGCGGAGGTCGGTTCGTCGAGGACGAGGACCCTGGGGTGGGGGGTGAGGACCGAGCCGATCGCGACGCGCTGGCGCTGGCCGCCGGAGAGGGTGGCGAGGGGGCGGTCGCGGAGCCCGGCCAGGCCCAGGAGGTCGAGGGTCTCCTCGACCCGGCGGCGCATCACGGCCGGGGGCAGGCCCAGCGACTCCATGCCGTAGGCGAGTTCCTCCTCGACGGTGTCGGTGACGAAGTGGGCGAGCGGGTCCTGGCCCACCGTGCCGACGACGTCGGCGAGTTCACGCGGCGTGTGGGCGCGGGTGTCGCGGCCGGCGACCGTGACCCGGCCGCGCAGGGTGCCGCCGGTGAAGTGCGGGACGAGACCGGCGACCGCGCCGAGGAGCGTCGACTTGCCGACGCCGGACGGGCCGGCGAGGAGGACGAGCTCACCTTCGGGGACGGTGAAGTCGACGTCCTGGATGGTGGGTTCCGGGGCACCGTCGTAGGTCACGGAGACGTTCTCGAAGCGGATCACGACGGCTCACGGCTCCTTGCGGCGTGCGGGGGCGAGGAAGGCGGGCAGGAGACCCAGGAGGATCGCCGCCGCGGGCCAGAGGGGGAGGGTGGGGGCGGCGAGGGGGACCACGGTGGGGCGCAGGGCCGTGGGGTCCGCGGAGCCGGCGAGGACGAGGAGGGCGGCGACCGCGATGCCGGACGCGGCGACCAGGCAGGTGCGCGGGGTCCAGCGGTCGGGGCGGTAGCGGGTGCGGGGCGAGCGGCGGCCCCCGAGGTGGAGTCCGGCGAGGGCCGCGGTGAGCCCGGCGAGGAGCAGCGGGAGGCCGTAGCCGCCACCGGCCGCGGTGAGCAGGCCGTACGTTCCCGCGCAGACGCCGAGCAGGCCGCCCAGGGTGAGGGCGGCGGTCGTACGGCGGACCGGGGCCGGGACGTCGGCGGTACGGCCGTAGCCGCGGGCGTCCATCGCCGCGGCGAGGGCGACGGAGCGTTCCAGGGCGCCCTCGAGGACGGGCAGGGCCACCTGGAGCAGGCCGCGCAGACCCTTGTCGGGGCGGCCGCGCAGGCGGCGGGCGGCGCGCAGACGGTGGACGTCGGCGATGAGGTGCGGGGCGAAGGTGAGGGCCACGACGACGGCGACTCCGGCCTCGTACAGGGCCCCGGGGAGGGACTTCAGCAGGCGGGACGGGCTGGCGAGGGCGTTCGCGGCGCCGACGCAGACCAGCAGGGTGGCCAGGCGCAGGCCGTCGTACAGCGCGAACAGGACGCCCTCGGCGGCGACCCGGCCGCCGAGCCGGATGCCCTGCGCCCAGGCCGGGAGGGGCACTTCGGGGAGGGTGACGATCACGTGCGTGCCGGGGACGGGGGAGCCGAGGGCCACGACGAAGACGAGACGGATGACGAGGACCGCCAGGGCGAGGTGCAGGAAGGCGGAGTAGGAGCGGGACCACGGCGCGTCCGGGCGGCAGGTGACGACCACGTACGCCGAGGTGGTGAGCAGGAGCGCGAGGAGGAGGGGGTGGGTGGTGCGGGTGGCGGCGGTACCGAGGGCGAGGGCCCACAGCCACCAGGCTCCCGGGTGGAGTGTCCCGTGACGGGAACCGTCAGCCATTCCCGCGCCGCCGCGCCTGCCACACCGCTGCCGCCGCCAGGGCCGCGACCAGGGCCCCGCCCGCGTACACCCCCACGGACGGACCGGCGTCCCCACCGTCCCCGCCGTCGTCCGCCGACGGCTTGCTGCCCGAGGTGACCTGCTCCCCGCAGCCCGCCTTCGGGTAGCCCGCGATCGCGCACAGCAGGGCGTTCGTGTCGTAGCGCAGGGGCCCCGCGACCGAGGCCAGGGCCTCCGCCGTCGTCGCGTCCTCGGGGACCCGGGCGCAGACCGCGCGGGAGGCCGGCGGGGTCTCCCCGGCGGGGGCGTCGGCCTTCGTGCCGAAGTCGAGGACCAGCGCCACCCGCTTCGCCCCCTCCCGCGCCGGCGTCCTCGCGCAGATCACCGCGAAGGACGTCATGCCGCGCGGCTGGGCCGCGTCCTGGGAGTTCTCGCTGACGGCGAAGCGGAAGCCCTGGACGGCGCCGTCGGCGGGGCGGGCCGTGGCGGGGCCCTCGGTGGCGTAGGTCCAGCGCTCGCCCGCACGGTCCCAGAAGGACCAGTAGCGGTAGCCGGTGGCCTCGGCCCGGCCGGGGCCGGCCAGGATCAGCAGCAGCGCGGCGAGGGCGAGGGCGGCGGCGCGGCGTATGACGGTCACGGCTGCTGCTTCCTGCGGCCGCTGATCAGGAAGCCGATGCCGATGCCGGCGACGAGGAAGACACCGATGGTCCACCAGGTGCCGTAGCCGTCGTCGGAGTCGCCCTTGACGGAGTCGTCGTCCGGCGTCGGCGCGGTCGCCTCGCCGGTCGCCTTCCCCGTGGCCTCCGGCGTCGGTCCCGTCGCGTTCAGGGCCGCCACCAGGTCGGTGCCGCCGAAGGCGCGCGGATCGGTGCCGGTCGCGTGGGCCGCGAAGATCAACTGGGCGTAGGCGGCCGGGCCGCTCTGCTTCGCCCAGGCGGCGGAGTGCTGCTCGAGCCACGCCAGCGGCTGCCGGGCCCGTTCGGCGCCGCCCTGCGCGGCGAGGGCCACGACGGCGTCGGCGGTGTTGCCGTGGTCCGGCTGGTTCTCGGCGCCGGGGAGCACCGAGGTCAGGTACCCGTCCTTCGCGACGGCCTTCGCCAGGTACGCGGCACCGTTGGCCGCGGCCCGCTGCGGGGTCGGGCCGCCCGCGTCGGCGCAGGCCGCGGCGTCCGTCTTCGCCCCCGCCGCGGGCGCCAGGCCCTTGCCGAGCGCGCCGAGGACACCCGCGGCCGTCGCGTCCGCGTTGGCCGCCGGGGCGCCCTTCGGGTCCGGCTGGTAGGCGAAGGCGCCCGCGCCGGCGCCGTCGCAGGGAAGGGCGAGTTCCACCAGGGCGTCGTACGGCGACTTCCCGCCCTTCTCGACCCGGGCGGGCTTCTCGCCGGCCGCCGCCAGGGCCCCGATGACGACGGACGTCGAGTTGGTGTCGCTGGCGCCGCCGGGGGTGTATCCCCAGCCGCCGTCCGCGTTCTGGACGGACTTCAGCCAGGTGACGGCCTTCCGCGCCGCGGCCTCGTGGCCGCCGAGGGCCGCGAGGGCCTGGACGGCGGCGGCCGTGCTGTTGGTGTCGACCATGAGCTTGGCGTCACAGGCCTTGGCGGGATCGGCGCGGAAGGCGGCGAAGGCGCCGTTCGCGCACTGCTGTCCGGTCAGCCAGTCCACGGCCTCGGCCGCCGGGGTCACCCCCACCGTGTCCTGCGCGAGCAGCGCGAGCGACTGGCGCCAGACGCCGTCGTACGTGGGGTCCGTGCCGCCGTACAGGCCGGACGGGATCGCCACCGAGGGGGTCGGCGACGGGGACGCGGCCACGGCGGGCGTGGCGGCGCCGATCACTGCGGTGGCGGCCAGGACCGCGGCGCTGCGGCGGACGTTCATGATCGGCGGGTGCCTCTCCCTGTCAGGGAGCCGGGCAGCACGGGACACCCCGGCGGCTCGGCTCCGTGAACCTCGACGGTGCCGTGCGACGGCGGGCTGCCGGCGCACGTGAGCCGGTCACGGTCCCGTCCGGGGCAGTCCGGCTGGCCACTCGGCGTGGCTCACGGTTGCGGGTCAGCGCCGGATTTGCACCGGCTTCCCCCCGTACGGGTGTGATGACGACCCGGCCACTCTACTCGCCCGTAGGGGAAGCCCCGAGAGGTGCCTGTGGGGCTGCGGACGGCCGGGTGGTTCCGGGCCGCGACCCTTCCGGGGAGGGAGCCGGGCCACCTGCTCGGCTCGGGCCGTACGGCCGACGGGTACGTGATCGAGGAGGCGTGGGGGCCGTGCCGCGACCGTGAGGGGACGGCGCGGCATGGGGGCCGTGCCGCGACCATGAGAGGTGGGACGACGCGGCCGTGCGGGATGGGGCGACGCGGCCGCCGAGGGACGGCGGCCGGCGGGCCCACGGCAGGGCGGCCTCCGTCCATGGCGCCGCGCCGTCCGCTCACACCGCCAGGTACGTCACCGGCTCGCTCCCCGCCACCGGCTCGGCCCGCCCCAGTCGTACCAGCCGCCGCAGATGCGCCTCGGCCTCCGAGACGGCGATGTTCCTCGACCCGTAGGGGATCTGCTCCCAGGGCCGGTTCCACTCCATGCGTTCGGCGAGCTGCCAGGGGGTGAGGGGTTCGGCGAGGAGGGTGAGGAGGCCGGTGAGGCGGTCCTCGTGGTGGGCGAGCAACTCCCGTACGCGGGTCGGGGCGTCGGTGAAGGCGTGCTGGTGGGCGGGGAGGATCTCGGCGGGGGCGAGGCGCCCGACGCGTTCGAGGGAGTCGAGGTAGTCGCCGAGGGGGTCGGTGACGTCCCCGGCGTTCGGCTCCGCTCGCCCGTGGGCGCCCCCGTCGTCGTCGGGGTCCTCGTACAGGCCGATGTGCGGGGAGATCTCGGGGAGGAGGTGGTCGCCGGAGAACAGCCGCCCCCGGCCCGGCAGTCCGGCCGGATGGTCCTCCTCCAGGTGCAGGCAGACGTGGCCCGGGGTGTGCCCGGGGGTCCAGATCGCGCGCAGACGGCGGCCGGGGAGGTCGAGGAGTTCGCCCGGGACGATCTCGCGGTCGGGCAGGGCGGGGGAGAGGCCGGGCAGGGTGCGGCGGCGGGCGGTGCGCAGGCGCGCCACGTGCTCCTCGGGGGCGCCGGCGGCCATCAGCTTGTCCGCCATGTACGCGTACCAGCGCTCGGGCCGGGTGGCACGCGCCCGCCGGACGATCGCGCCGTCCGCCGCGTGCATCGCCACCCACGCCCCGGAGGCCTCCCGCACCCTGCCCGACAGGCCGTGGTGGTCGGGGTGGTGGTGGGTGACGAGGACGCCGTACAGCTCGGTGACCGAGGTGCCGCAGGCGGTCAGTCCGGCGGTGAGCGCGTCCCAGGAGGCGGGGTCGTCCCAGCCGGTGTCGACGAGGACCGGTCCCCGGTCGGTGTCGACGACGTGGACGAGGGTGTGACCGAGGGGGTTGTCCGGGATGGGGACCCGGAGCGAGCGCACACCCCCACCGTGGTCGTACGTCGTCGGGGTCACGGGCTTTGCGTGCGGGCTGCTCGTCATCTGCCCTCCGTCCCACGGCCATTGCCCACTATAACCAGAACTGGTATCAGTTTCTGAAACACCGTCAGAAACGGTGCCCGGTGGGCCTGGGCACCCTCGGGAGGCGGACCCCATGACCGAGCTCGTGGAACACCGGCAGCTGTTCATCGGCGGGGAGTTGACCGACCCCCTGGGCAAGGACGTCATCGAGGTCGTCTCGCCGCACACCGAGGAGGTCGTCGGGCGCGTGCCGCACGCCTCGCCGGCGGACGTGGACCGGGCGGTCGCCGCCGCTCGCCGGGCCTTCGACGAGGGGCCCTGGCCCCGGTTGTCCCTCGGCGAGCGGATCGCGGTCGCCACCCGGATCAAGGACGGGATCGCCGCCCGCCACGAGGAGATCGCCCGGGTGATCTCCTCCGAGAACGGCTCCCCCTACTCCTGGAGCGTCCTCGCCCAGGCGCTCGGCGCGATGATGGTGTGGGACGCGGCGATCACCGTCGCCCGGGACTTCCCCTACGAGGAGCGGCGCGACGGCGTCCTGGGGAAGATCCTCGTGCGGCGCGAGCCGGTCGGGGTCGTGGCCGCCGTGGCCCCCTGGAACGTCCCGCAGTTCGTGGCCGCCGCCAAGCTCGCGCCGGCGCTGCTCACCGGCTGCACGGTGGTGCTGAAGCCGTCGCCGGAGTCGCCGCTGGACGCGTACATCCTGGCGGACATCGCGCGGGAGGCCGGCCTGCCGGAGGGCGTGCTGTCGATCCTCCCGGCGGACCGGGAGGTCAGCGAGTACCTGGTCGGACACCCCGGCGTCGACAAGGTCTCCTTCACCGGATCGGTGGCGGCCGGCAAGCGCGTGATGGAGGTCGCCGCCCGCAACCTCACCCGCGTCACCCTGGAACTCGGCGGGAAGTCCGCGGCGGTCGTCCTGCCGGACGCGGACGTCGCCACGGCGGTGGCCGGGATCGTCCCGGCGGCCTGGATGAACAACGGGCAGGCGTGCGTCGCCCAGACCCGCATCCTGCTGCCCCGCTCCCGCTACGCCGAGTTCGCGGACGCCTTCGCGGCGGCGGCGAGCGCGCTGGTCGTCGGCGACCCGCTCGACCCGGCGACCCAGGTCGGCCCGCTCGTCGCACGGCGCCAGCAGCAGCGCGCCCTCGACTACATCCGCATCGGCCAGGAGGAGGGCGCGAAGGTCCTCGCCGGCGGCGGCCGCCCGCCGGGGCCGGAGCGCGGCTGGTACGTCGAGCCGACCCTCTTCGGCGACGTCGACAACTCCATGCGGATCGCCCGCGAGGAGATCTTCGGCCCGGTGATCTGCCTCCTCCCCTACGGCGACGAGTCCGAGGCCCTGAAGATCGCCAACGACTCCGACTACGGGCTCAGCGGCAGCGTGTGGACGGCGGACGTCGAGCACGGCGTCGAGGTCGCCCGCCGGGTCCGTACCGGCACCTACTCGGTGAACACCTTCAGCCTCGACATGCTCGGCCCGTTCGGCGGCTACAAGAACTCCGGTCTCGGCCGGGAGTTCGGCCCCGAGGGCCACGGCGAGTACCTCGAGCACAAGATGATCCACCTGCCGGCCGGCTGGGAGGGGTGACGGACGCCGTGGGCGACCGCTGGCACGTCGAGGTCGACCGCTCCCTGTGCATCGGCTCCGCCCAGTGCGTCCACCACGCGCCGCACGGGTTCCGCCTGGACACGGCCCGCCAGTCCCGCCCGCTGGACCCCGACACGGACGCCAACGAGCGGGTGCTGGCGGCGGCGGAGAGCTGCCCGGTCGAGGCGATCGCCATCACGCTGGCGGGGAGCGGGGAGGCGGTGTTCCCGCCGGAGGAGTAGGGCTTACGCTCCTGCGGTCGCCGAACGGCAGACCGAGGCAGGGGAAGACGTGCACGAGTCCGAGGCCCAGCAGGTGATCGAGCAGGCGTACGAGGCCCGGGGCGCAGAGGACTGGCCGACCGCGGCCGACCGCTTCGAGCGCGTTGCTCGCCCACTTCCCGGACGGCGAGCGCAGCGCCGAGTGGTGGTACGACGCGGGGGATGGATCGTCGCCCGGCTCGGACTCGCCTGCGTGCGCCTCGACACCGGCGGTGAGCGCGAGGTCGTGTGGATTCGACCGGCTGTGCCCGACGCGCGGGCGGGTGCTGAGCGTGCCCATGACCGGCGGACGGCGGTTCGGCGAGATCGTCGTGCACGACGGGGAACCCCAGGGCGAGCGCATCGTCGACGGACGGCCCACCCCGTCTTCGACGAGCTGCTGCTGTTCGAGGCGTCCGAGCTGCCGACCCTGGAGGTGACGGTGGACGCGGGCACGCCGGCCGACGTGGCGGCCCTGCTGGACCTCTTCACCGGGCACGACTGCGGGGCCGAGCCGGCGAGCGGCCTGGAGCCGCTGTGCACGTGCTGCAGCGAGGGCACCCTCGAACAGGAACGCTCGGTGCACGCCGGCACCCGGCGGATCTCCCTGGCCGCACCCGAGGACGAGGCCGGGCGCCTGCTGGAGCGGTGGGCCGGCGAGACCTCGACGGGGCGGAGCCGGAGTGGGCTGGTGACGGTGGGATGAGCCGCCGCGGGCCCACCGGACCGGGAACGAACGAATCGAAAAAATCTTCCCGCCAGGGGGTTGTGTCCGACTTGTGGCGTTCTATTCTGGTATTGGCCTACGGGACGAGTGAGGGAGTTCGACCGGAGTAGCCGACTTCGGCGCGACGCCGTGGCGAAGGTCACGGCATCCGCCGGCAGCCGACGTCGACGGTCGGGCTGAGAGGCCGGAAGGCAGTAGTCGGGCCGGAAGGCGACCCCCAGTACCTGATCCGGGTAATACCGGCGAAGGGAACCCGTCTCGTAGGTCCTTTGCGTTGCCCGCGTCCCGATCCGTCGCGGTGCTCGTGTCCTCCGCGGTGTCCGCGTCATCCGCCGGTGTCCGCGTCCTGCGCGGTTGCCCTCGTTCTCCGTCGGTGATCGCGTCCGTCACCGCCTCAGAGCGCCGACGGTTCCGGGCCGCGCCAGGTCCACTCCACCGCCTCGAACTCGTCGGCGTACGCGCCCCTCGGCACGGCCGCGCGCAGGTGGGGCAGGTCGGAGGGGCGGAGCAGGCCGAAGGCCTCGGCGGGAAGCGCCTCGAGGATCTCCGCGGTGCGGGCGGCCAGCCAGTCGTCGAGGCCGAGTTCCGCGGCGAGGCGGAGCAGGCCGACGACGGCGGAGGGGTGCTCGGCGGCGACCTCCCGGAGGTCGAGGGCGGCGAGCAGGTCGTCGAAGTGACGGGCGGCCGTCTTGCCGCGCAGGGAGCCCGCCCATTGCCAGGCGCGGGTGGAGTGACTCAGACGGGTCACGCGCAGGAGGTTCCGCAGGGGGGTGTCGTCCTCGCTCATCAGCGTGTGCAGGGCGCCCAGCGGGGCGTTCAGATGAAGGCTCCCGCGCTCCTGAGCGTGCCGGAAGCAGTCCAGGAACGGCCCCTCCAACGCGGGGGTGAGGGGCAGCCCACCGCTCATGAACGCGTCGTACAGGCGGGACAGGACGGACGCGAGGGCCGTGTCGGGGAGCGCGGGGACGTCATGGACCAGGTGACGCAGCACGGTCTCCACATAGGGCCCGCGCTCCTCCGGTGCCAGCACCTCGGCATGCTCCAGGCACGCCGTGTACAGATCGCGCAGCGCCCCGGGGCTGCTGTCCAGGTCACGCGTCAGCAGGGAGACGAGCGGCTGCGCGGCCGACCGGACCGGGCTGTCGCTCAGGACCGCGAAGGCGCTCGGCATCTGCAGGAGCAGGGGGTGGACCACGTGCAGCAGCAGCTCGGTGTCCGGATCGCCCGGGAACGAGACCCGCCTGACGAGGTCCGAGACGCCCGTGTGGGAGAGCCGCTCCTCCAGCCGGCCCGGCAGGGGCCGGCCGGCCTCGGGCGAGAACATCCCCCGTGACCAGCCGAGCTCATGGTGCGCGAGCGGCGTCCCACGCGTCGTGAGGCGCAGATCCGGCTGCCCGCCGCGCCAGCAGCGTTCGAGGGTGAGGGTGGACGCCAGCGCGGCCCACGACTCGGCGGACAACTGCCCCTTCCACCCCAGGGCGTGCCGCCGCCAGCCGGCGACCGTGCCGCCGTCGTCGTGCCCCATCAGCTCCGAGGCGTACGCCTCACCCACCGCCAGCACCACGACCAGCACCAGGTTCACCTCGTACACCGCCTCCCGGTACGCCCGCCGCAGCCGGACCGGGGCGTAGCCGACCGCGGAGCGGTGCTCGGTGCCCCACGCGGCGGCGCGAAACAGGTCGACGAGCGCGGGCACCAGGTCGGTGCGCGTGCGGTGCTCCGGCCAGGTGGCGAGCATGTCCCGCAGGTTCTGCACGAGCTGCGCCCGGTCGGTGAGCGGGGCGAAGGACAACAGGGCGTACAGCTCGCCGTCGTCCAGGGCGGCGCGGCGGTCGGCGGCCACGGTGTCGGCCAGGCGCCGGAGCGCCGCCTCGATCAGACGCGTGGCCAGATGCTCGCCGAAGGTCGCGTGCATGAACTCGTAGCTGCGCAGCCGTTCCTCCGTGACGACGGCCTGTGCCTCGTGAACGAAGAAGAAGCGGCCGAAGAGCAGCCCCGAGCCGTCCTCCGCCGCGCACGGCGGCGAGGCGCCGAGCGCCCGCAGGTCCCGGTCGGCCTCCTCACCGTTGATGGCCTGTGCGCCGCGGTGGAACATGGAGAGGGCGATCACGGACAGGCGGTGCAGCTCGCTCTCGACGGCGGCGGCCGCCTCGGCAGGGGGAAGCGGGCCGTCCTTCTCGACCTGGCGGCGGACGAACTCCCTGAGCAGCCGGTCGTACAGCTGGGTCCGGCTGATGTTCTCCTCCCGCATGCCGTGCAGCGCGTTGTCCGCGGCGTCGTACAGCGCCAGCATGAGCAGCAGCAGGGGCTGGGCCGCCAGCTCCCGGTGGGGGAGGACCACCTCCGGGGTGAGCGGTCTCAGGCCCTGCCGGTCGAAGTAGCCCGTGTTCGTGGCGTTCCAGACGGTGAGCCAGCGTTCGATCTCCGGGGCGTCGAAGGGCTCCAGACGCACCACCGGGCTGCTCGGCGGGATGTCCGCACGGTCGGCGACCACCGTGCGGCTGGTCACGATCACGATGAGCGGGCGGCCGAGCCGCGCCTCCCGTTCCTGGAAGACCCGGACCTTCTGCAGATAGCTCCACGGCCCGGCCGGACCCAGCCGTTGGGCGCCCGCCTGGAGCAGTTCGTCGAAGCCGTCCAGCAGGACCACGGGGACGGGGCCGGACTCCTCCTCCGACCAGTCCGGCCAGCTCACCTCCCGTCCCGTCACCCGGTGCAGAGCGTGTTCCAGTTGCCGCTGCACGTCCGCCTCCGCCGGGGTGTGCCGCAACTCCACCCGCAGCGGGCGGAACTCACCGGCCGGCAGCCGGGCCGTCAGCAGTTTCGTGAGCAGGGACTTGCCGGCCCCCGGATGCCCGAGCACGACGAGGGGTGCCAGGAGGGCGGGCAGGCCCAGGAGGTGGGCGGCGAGGAACCGTTCGATGCGGTCGTACACCGGCTGCTCCTCCCACCACTTGTCGGAGGCGATCGCGGCCGACGCGGTCCGGGACGCGCCGGCCAGCCGGAAGCGGGGCGTCACGTAGCCCTCCGCGAGACTGGGCAGCCGCGGACCGGGCGAGTCCAGGGATGCGATCGGGCCGCGCAGCAGTGCTCCGCCGGACGCCGGGCGTCCGGCCCGGACGTCGAACTCCGCCAGGAGGTCCGCGAGGCCGGCCAGGCCGGCGCCGGCCGGACCGTCCTGCGGCACGCCGCCGGGCAGACCCGCCACCAGGGCGAACTCGGGGCAGGCGGCGGCCAGCGGGGTGGCCAGCCGCACGTACTCGTCGGTGAGCCGAGCCGCCGGACCGTCGTCGACGCGGTGCTCCGCCAGCGGCGACCCGTAGGGGGTGTGCGTACCGTGCGCCAGGTCCTGGATGAGTCGCGCGGTCTCTTCACGGCTCGACGTGTGCCGGACCACCGCCGCCGCGACCAGCGCCACGCGCGCCGCCTGGATCAGGGCGGCGCGCGCGAGGCCGTGGGCGGCGCGCACCCGCTCTGGGAAGCGTTCCAGCAGGTAGTCCAGGACACGCTGCTCGTCGCGCTCGCCCAGAGGCGGGTTCATCAGGGTGTCCATGGCGACCGTCCACTTCATGCGGCCCTCGGCCAGCAGGCCCACGGCGTCCTCGACGCCCATGGCGGCGCAGTCGGCCGTGTCGAGCGTCGGGACGGGAGCGGGGGCCGCCGGCGCGGGCCACCGCTCGGCCCGGTCGTGCGCCGCGTCGGCCGTCCGCTCCAGCTCGGCGTGCCGGAACCGCCACCAGCGGGCGTCCAGGCTCATCCCGGGCGGTGGCGGTGCCGTTCCGTTGCGCTCGGCGCACAGGTCGACGATCCGCCGCACGGTGTCCCACTCCGGCGGGGTCCGCCGCCGCCCGTTGAGCAGCTCGGAGACCGAGCTGGTGCTCCTCAGGCCGAGCGCTCCGGCTATCTCCTGCTGCGACACACGGCACGCGCGTACCAGGCGGTTCAGTTCGGCGCAGAAGTCCGCGACGGGACCCGCGGGTGGTGCGGCCAACTCCCGACCCCTTCGGTGCGGTTCGGCGAATTCCCCCGAAGCGTACGGCCTGACCTGCGTGTTCTGCCGGAATTCAGCCGAAGTCGCAACCGGCCGTGGGCCGTTGCCCGACGGACCCGGACCGGTCAGGCCAGGGCGCCGGTCCCGTGGTCCCGGATCGGTCAGGTCCGGGTGCCGGCCGCGTGGCCGGCGCCCGGATCCGTCACGTCGATCAACCGGCACACCGTCTCGATGTCGATCCGCACCTGGGCGATGGAGGCGCGGCCCGAGAGCCAGGTGATGAGGGCCGAGTGCCAGGTGTGCTCGATGACCCGGACCGCCGAGAGCTGTTCGGGGGTGGGATCGGCGAGGCCCATCGCGTCGAGGATGATCGCCGTCGTCTGGCGGGAGACCTGGTCGACCTCGGGGGAGACACTGCGGTCGGCGAAGGTGAGGGCGCGGACCATCGCGTCGGCCAGGTGGGGCTCGCGCTGGAGGGCGCGGAAGGCGCGCATCAGGGTCTCCGCCACGCGCTCCGCCGGGGTCTCGCCCGCCGGGGGCTTCTTCCTCAGCGTGCCGTGCATGTGCTCCAGCTGGTCCTGCATCGTGGCGACCAGCAGGTGCACCTTGGAGGGGAAGTAGCGGTAGAGGGTGCCCAGGGCGACCTGGGAGGACTCGGCGACCTCCCTCATCTGGACCGCGTCGAACCCGCCCCGGCTGGCCAGCTGCGCGCTCGCGTGCAGGATGCGGCGGCGGCGGGCCTCCTGCCGCTCGGTGAGAGGCGGGGAGGCCGGGCGCACGGTACTGGCTTCCACCTTGTCCCCCTTGGCTTCCGCAGGCATGGGTCCCGTTCCGTGACAGTCGGTGAGGGCTTGCGATCACACCGCGGAACAGGACGTCCGGTCGTGGCGTGAATCACCTGATCCACTGCTCACAGCGTCCTTACCTGCCGGTAGATTCAGAGCCTCCCGAACGATCAAGTCTGAAACTTGTTCTAGATTAGCGTCCCGTCGTAATCTCGCGGGACAGTGCAGGCAGAAGGGGGCCCGGAGTGACCGCTGAGGCCAGTCAGGCGGGGCCCGGTCAGGCTCCCGCCGCGGACGGCGGGCGACCGCTCGACATAGCGCTCCTCACCTACAAGGGAAACCCGTTCTGCGGCGGCCAGGGCGTCTACGTACGGCATCTCTCGCGCGAACTCGTCCGCCTCGGCCATCGCGTCGAGGTCATCGGCTCCCAGCCGTACCCCGTCCTCGACGATCTCGGCGGCGACCTCGACGCCCGCCTCTCCCTCACCGAGCTGCCCAGCCTCGACCTCTACCGCCAGCCCGACCCCTTCCGCACCCCGGGGCGCGGCGAGTACCGCGACTGGATCGACGCGCTGGAGGTCGCGACGATGTGGACCGGCGGCTTCCCCGAGCCGCTGACGTTCTCGCTGCGGGCCCGCCGGCATCTGCGCGCCCGGCGCGGCCGGTTCGACGTCGTGCACGACAACCAGACCCTGGGATACGGGCTGCTGGGCGACGTGGGCGCCCCGCTGGTCACCACGATCCACCACCCCATCACCGTCGACCGGCAGTTGGAGCTCGACGCCGCCGAGGGCTGGCAGCGGCGGTACTCCGTCCGCCGCTGGTACGCGTTCACCCGCATGCAGAAGCGCGTCGCGCGCCGGCTGCCGTCCGTGCTCACCGTCTCCGGCACCTCCCGCCAGGAGATCGTCGACCACCTCGGCGTCCGCCAGGACCGCATCCACGTCGTCCACATCGGCGCCGACACCGACCTGTTCTCGCCCGACCCGTCGGTGCCCGTCATACCGGGCCGGATCGTGACGACGTCCAGCGCGGACGTGCCGCTCAAGGGGCTGGTCTTCCTCGTCGAGGCGCTGGCGAAGGTCCGCACCGAGCACCCGGACGCCCACCTCGTCGTCGTCGGCAAGCGGCCCCAGGAGGGGCCCGTCGCCCAGGCCGTCGAGCGCTACGGACTCGAGGGCGCCGTCGAGTTCGTCAAGGGCATCTCCGACGCCGAACTGGTCGACCTGGTGCGCTCGGCGGAGGTCGCCTGCGTGCCGTCACTGTACGAGGGCTTCTCGCTGCCGGCCGCCGAGGCCATGGCCACCGGGACACCGCTCGTCGCCACCACCGGCGGGGCCATCCCCGAGGTCGCCGGGCGCGACGGGGAGACCTGCCTGGCGGTCGCGCCGGGCGACTCCGGTGCCCTGGCCGCCGGGCTGAGCCGGCTGCTGGGCGACCCCGCGCTGCGGGCCCGCCTCGGCGCGGCCGGGCGGCAGCGGGTGCTGGAGCGGTTCACCTGGGCGCGGGCCGCCGAGGGGACCGTGGCCCGGTACCGGGAGGCCATCGAACGGGCCGGCGGCGGGCGTCCGCGGTCCGCCGCGGTGCCGGCCGCCCGCCGCGCGGCCGCCCCCGAAGCCGTTGACGTCCCATCAGATGCATCCGATCGCGAAAGCAGGGCCACGTGCTGACCGTCGACTTCTCCCGGTTCCCGCTCGCCCCGGGCGACCGTGTCCTGGACCTCGGCTGCGGGGCCGGCCGGCACGCCTTCGAGTGTTACCGGCGTGGCGCGCAGGTCGTGGCCCTGGACCAGAACGGTGAGGAGATCCGCGAGGTCGCCAAGTGGTTCGCGGCGATGAAGGAGGCGGGGGAGGCCCCCGAGGGCGCCACCGCGACCGCGATGGAGGGCGACGCCCTCGCGCTGCCCTTCCCCGACGGGTCCTTCGACGTCGTGATCATCTCCGAGGTGATGGAGCACATCCCCGACGACAAGGGCGTCCTCGCCGAGATGGTCCGCGTGCTGAAGCCGGGCGGCCGGATCGCGATCACCGTCCCGCGCTACGGCCCCGAGAAGGTCTGCTGGGCCCTGTCCGACGCCTACCACGAGGTCGAGGGCGGCCACATCCGCATCTACAAGGCGGACGAGCTCGTCGCCAAGGTCCGCGAAGCCGGGCTGAAGCCGTACGGCAGCCATCACGCCCACGCGCTGCACTCGCCGTACTGGTGGCTGAAGTGCGCGTTCGGTGTCGACAACGACAAGGCGCTGCCGGTGCGGGCGTACCACAAGCTGCTGGTCTGGGACATCATGAAGAAGCCGCTGGCCACCCGGGTCGCCGAGCAGGCGCTGAACCCGCTGATCGGCAAGAGCTTCGTGGTCTACGCGACCAAGCCGCACCTGCCCCGGGTGGACGCCACGTGACCACCCCCCGGACGGAACACCTCGTCCTGCCCGGGGTCCTCACCGCAGAGCAGGCCGCCGCGACCGTCCGCGGCATCCTCGCCGTGCAGCGGGAGGACGGCGCGATCCCGTGGTTCCGGGGGCACCACCTCGACCCGTGGGACCACACCGAGGCCGCGATGGCTTTGGACGCGGCGGGCGAGCACCAGGCCGCCGAGCGGGCGTACGCGTGGCTCGCCCGGCACCAGAACGAGGACGGGTCGTGGTACGCGGCCTACGCCGACGGCGACTTCGCCGACGTCACCGACCGGGGCCGGGAGACGAACTTCGTCGCCTACATCGCCGTGGGCGTGTGGCACCACTACCTGTCCACCGGCGACGACACGTTCCTGGACCGCATGTGGCCGGTCGTCTACGCGGCGGTCGAGTACGTGCTGCGGCTCCAGCAGCCGGGCGGGCAGATCGGCTGGCGCCGCGACGACGACGGCACCGCCACCGAGGACGCGCTGCTGACCGGTTCCTCCTCCATCCACCAGGCGTTGCGCTGCGCGCTGGCGATCGCCGAGCAGCGTGAGGAGCCGCAGCCCGACTGGGAGCTGGCGGCGGGTGCGCTGCGGCACGCGATACGCCGGCATCCCGAGCGGTTCCTGGACAAGGGGCGCTACTCGATGGACTGGTACTACCCGGTCCTGGGCGGGGCGCTGACCGGGGTGGAGGCCAAGGCCCGGATCGAGGAGGCGTGGGAGCGGTTCGTCGTGCCGGGCCTGGGCGTGCGGTGCGTGGTGCCCAACCCCTGGGTGACGGGCGGTGAGTCGGCCGAACTCGCCCTGGCCCTGTGGGCGATGGGCGAGTCCGACCGCGCGCTGGAGATCCTCCAGTCGATCCAGCACCTGCGCGAGCCGGAGTCCGGCCTGTACTGGACCGGGTACGTCTTCGAGGACGAGGCGATCTGGCCGCGCGAGCTGACCACGTGGACGGCCGGATCGCTGCTGCTGGCGGTCGCCGCGCTGGGCGGCCACGAGGCCACCTGCGCGGTGTTCGGGGGCGAGTTGCTGCCGACGGGGCTCGACCCGGACTGCTGTGGCTGAGCGTCCCCGACAGCGCGGGGCCGTACCGGACACGCGGCCTTGCCGCCCGGGCGCGGCCGGCCGCTGAAGGCCCGCGGTCACCGGCCGGTGTGCCGTCCGCGCTTGGCGGGGTGCGTGCGGCACACCGGCCGGAACGCTCAGTGCCGGTGTACGCGGTTGGCGATCGCGTGGCCCACGAACAGGTAGACCACCGCGGCGAGACCGTAACCCGCCACCACCCGGGCCCACGCCTCGTCGAACGTGAACAGGTCGTGGGACCAGCCCGCCAGCCAGCGGGCGGTGTCGTGCACGAACTGCACGAAGTCGTTGCCCCGGTTGGCGTCCAGCAGGTACATGAGGATCCACAGGCCCAGGATGAGTGCCATGACGTCGGCCACCACGGCGATGACCGTACCGGCCTGATTCGCACCGTTGCGATATCGAGTGGACATACTGTGCGGCTTGCCGTTCGCCTCGGTATGAAACCCCCCGGAACACGCCACCTCCACGGTTCTCGCGGTGAGTTGGCCCTTCCGGGCAGGGAGAGGTCGTGCCGCGCGCCCCGTACGGCACCGGTCAGCCGGCCGCCCGGGTGCGGACGCACCCGCGAGGCGGCCGGGGCGCGCGACCCGCTAGGTGTTGAGTTCCGCCAGCACGCGCAGGGTGTGCGGGTCGGGGGCCAGGGCCAGCAGGTCCGTCACCGGGCCCCTGCGCCACAGCTCCAGCCGTTCTGCGACCCGTGCGCGCGGGCCGACCAGGGAGATCTCGTCGGCGAAGGCGTCCGGGACGGCCCTGACGGCCTCCTCCCGGCGCCCGGCCAGGAACAGGTCCTGGATCCGCCGGGCCTCCTCCTCGTACCCCATGCGTGCCATCAGGTCGGCATGGAAGTTGCGGCGGGCGTGGCCCATGCCGCCGATGTAGAAGCCGAGCATCGCCTTGACCGGCAGCAGCCCCTCGGCGACGTCGTCGCAGACCCGCACCTGGGCCATCGGGGCGACCCGGAAGCCCTCCGGCAGCTCCGTCACCGCCGGCCCGTACGCCTCCGGGCGGCTCGGTGACCAGTACAGCGGCAGCCAGCCGTCGGCGATCCGCACCGTCTGCGCCACGTTCCTCGGCCCCTCCGCCCCCAGCAGCACCGGCAGACCGGCGCGCAGGGGGTGGGTGATCGGCTTCAGGGGTTTGCCGAGTCCCGTCGCGTCCGGGCCCCGGTAGGGGTGGGCGTGGAACCGTCCGTCCAGCTCCACCGGCCCGCGCCGCGCGAGCACCTGCCGTACGACGTCGACGTACTCCCGGGTCGCGGTCAGCGGCGAGCTCGGGAACGGGCGGCCGTACCAGCCCTCCACGACCTGCGGGCCGGACAGGCCGAGGCCCAGCGCCACCCGCCCGCCGGAGAGGTGGTCCAGGGTGAGCGCGTGCATCGCGGTCGTGGTCGGTGAGCGCGCCGCCATCTGCGCGACGGCCGTCCCCAGCCCGATGGCTGACGTCCGCGCCGCGATCCAGGTGAGCGGGGTGAAGGCGTCCGACCCCCACGACTCGGCCGTCCACACGGAGTCGTAGCCGAGCCGCTCCGCCTCCACTGCCAGCTCCACGTGGTCCGGGGAGGGGCCGCGCCCCCAGTAGCCGAGCGCCAGTCCGAGCCGCATGCACGCCTCCTGACGATGAGTCAGATCAGGGTGGCGACTGTACGACAGCGGCCCCCCGCCCGGAAGGGCGAGGGGCCGTGAGCTGCCCGCGGTGGCCAGGGGCTCAGCCGCGCTGGATGCCGGAGGTGTCCCGCAGGACGCCGCGGCGGCCGTCCTGGGTCTGCGCGACCAGACCCTGGGCGCCCTGTTCGACGGCCAGGTACCAGGTGCCCGGCGCCAGTTCGGCGATCGGCATCGGCGCGCCGTCCTCCGCGTACAGCGGGCGCGGCACCGGCACCGCGAACCAGAACGGCGAGAAGTCCGCGGCCGGCGGCTGCGGCGCCGGGGCCGGCTGGCCGCCGCCGAACGCCGGCTGACCGGGCTGACCCGGCTGCGGCTGGGCGCCGAACGGCGGCTGCTGGGCGCCGGGGTAGCCGTAACCACCGGGCGGCTGGGCGCCGTAGGGCTGCGGCGCCGGCGGCTTCGGGGCCGGGATCAGCGCGGCCTGGAGCGCCGGGACCAGGGGGGTGGCGATGGCGGCGGCGGCCAGCAGCAGGGCGGCGATCAGGCCCAGGATGAGACCGGCACCGGTGTCGATGTCCGCCGCCTCGAAGGCGTCCGTGAACGCGCCCAGCGGGTCGATGATCGACCAGAGCGCGGTCCACGCGGCGAAGACGGTCAGCGCGACCCCGAGCTGACCGAGGTCGAGGCCGACGACCTTGCGCGGCTGCGGGAGCGCGCGGGCGACGACGATCAGGGCCGCCCCGATGATCCCGCCGACGTACGTGCTCATCAGGAGACCGAGGTTGTCCCAGGCGTTGGGGACGTCGTCACCGGAGCCGTCGAACGTGTCCAGGAACGACGCGATGAACAGCAATACCGCTGCTCCGATCACCACGCCGTCGCCTCGAGTGAGGGAGCGGATATTCACTTCAGGTCCTTCGTCAGTCGTCTCGTCATCGGTACACGCATCGGTAGAGGCGTCGCTGTCACCATGTCGCCGTCAGGCCCGGGTGTGAAGCGCGGGGGTGGCCCCTCATCGTAGGGACGACACTATCGTCCGCACGATCAGGCTGTCCGCCGGGATCAGACCGCTGATCACTACCCGCGCAGGAAACTCACGATTCCCTCAGAGATCCCCTGCGCCGCCTTCTGCCGCCAGGCACCGCTGGTCAGCAGCGCCGCGTCCTTGGTATCGCGCATGTTGCCGCACTCGACGAACACCTTGGGAACCGTTGACAGATTGAGACCGCCCAGGTCCTCACGCGTGACGAGACCGCTGCCGTCGCCGAGGTAGTTGGAGGGCGCGCTGCCCGTGACGCGCTGGAAGTCGCCCGCGATCAGCTTTCCGAGCTCCCGCGAAGGGGCCACGATGGCACGGGTGTCGGCGGTGCCCTCGTGCACCTCGCCCGGCAGGATCACATGGAAGCCGCGGTTGCCGGCCCCGGAGCCGTCGGCGTGGAGGGAGACGACCGCGTCGGCGTGCGCGGCGTTCCCGATGCGGGCGCGCTCGTCCACGCAGGGGCCGTAGGGGCGGTCCGCGTCCTGCGTCAACTTCACCGTGGCGCCCTGCCGTTGCAGCAGGGTGCGCAGCCGGTGCGCGACGTCCAGCGTGAAAGCGGCCTCGCTGTAACCGGAGTTGGTGGCCGTCCCGGTGGTGTCGCACTCCTTCCAGTGGGTGCCGACGTCGACCTTGCGGTTGATCTCGGTGGTGTGCTCGACGTTGGTGGGGTTGTGGCCCGGGTCGATGACGACGACCTTGCCCCGGAGGGCGCCCGCGCCGGCCGGGGCGGACGAGGTGGCGGACGGTGACACGGAGGTGCCGCCCTTCTCGTCGCCGTCCGTCGCGCCCGAGGGCGAGGCCTGACCGCTCGAGGCCGCTCCCGTCACCGGGTCGGGCCCGCCGTCCCCCGACCCGCCCAGCGTCTCGTACGCCAGCCACCCGAGCAGCGCACCGGGCACCAGCGCGGCGAGCGCCACGGCGAGGGTGCGGCGCAGCGGGGAGCGGCGGGGGTGCGGGGGATCGAGTTCGGGGCCTGTGTACGACACGCCTGCCACCCTAACGGGGACCGCGGGAGCGGCCCGGGAGCGGCGGCCGGCCGGATGACGGGCCGCCGGGCCCACGAGCCGGGTTGCCGCGTTCGGCCGGGGCTTCCGGTGGTTCGAGTGGTCGGGGCGCGGCGATCGGCCCGCGCGTGTGACCGGGTCGCCGCTACCGGCCCGTGCTCCCGACGGTCCGAGCGGGGCGGTGAGCAGTCAGGGGTGTCGCCTCATCGGACGGACGTCCGGGAATCCGTTGCCCCGGCCGGATCGCCGGCGGTCGCGGAGGTGCCGGAATCCGTCGGACGCGCCGTCCTGCGGGGCAGCCACACCAGCATCAGCGCCGCCCCCGCGAGCAGCACCCCCGCTCCCGTACGGAACGCCAGCGCGTACCCCTCCGTCAGCGCCTCGGGGGTGCCGCGTCCCGCCGTGCGTTCCGCCGCCAGCGTCGACAGCACCGCGAGGCCCAGCGATCCGCCCATCGTGCGGGAGGTGTTGACCAGCGCGGACACCAGGCCGGCCTCGCCCGGCGCCGCGTCCGACGTGGCGAGCGCGGCGAGCGGGGTCGCCGTCAGGCCCGCGCCCACCATCATCAGCACGCCCGGCACCATGATCCCGGTGACGTAGTCGCCGTCCGCGCTCATCGTGGACTGCCAGCCGAACCCGGCCGCCGCCACCAGCGCACCCAGCGCCGCCACGGTGCGTGCCCCGGCCGCCCGCATCAGGCGGGGCGCGAGCTTCGAGCCGAGGACCACGGCCAGGGAACTGGGCACCAGGGCCAGACCGGCCTCCAGCGGGCTGTAGCCGAGCACGTTCTGCGCGTACAGCGTCATGAAGAACCACATGGCGAACATCGACGCCCCGCACACGAACATCGCCACGTTCGCCGAGGACACCGCCCGCCGCCGCAGCAGCCCGAGGGGCATCAGCGGATCCGGGGTGCGCGCCTCGACGGCGAGGAACAGCGCGACGAGCGCGAGGCCGGCGGCCAGCGGCACCAGCGTCGCCGACGCGGTCCAGCCGTCGGTCTCCGTCCGCGAGATGCCGTACGCCAGCGTGGCCAGTCCGGCCGTGACGAGCAGGGCGCCCGGCAGGTCCAGGCGGCGGCCGGTCCCCGCGCGGCCCTCACGGAGCCGGGCCAGGGCGCCGGCCAGGACGACCGCGCCGACCGGCACGTTGATCAGCAGCACCCAGCGCCAGGACAGCAGGTCGACCAGCACCCCGCCCACGAGTCCGCCCGCGGCCCCGCCGCCCGCGCCGACCGCCGTCCACGTCGCGATCGCCCGGGCCCGCGCGGCACCCTCCGGGACGGCGTCCGTGACGATCGTCAGCGTCGCGGGCGCCAGCACCGCCCCGCCCAGCCCCTGCGCGGCCCGCGCGAGCAGCAGCTGCCAGTCGTCCTGCGCCAGTCCGCCGGCCAGCGAGGCCAGCGTGAACAGGCCGAGCCCGATCAGGAACATCCGCTTGCGCCCGTAGAGGTCACCGGCCCGCCCGCCCAGCAGCATGAACCCGGCGAAGGCGATGGCGTACGCGTTCACCACCCACTGCAGTCCCGGCGCGCTCATCCCCAGCTCCGCCCGGATCGACGGCAGCGCCACATTGACGACGGACACGTCGAGGACGACGAGGAACTGCCCGGCACACGCGAGGGCCACGACGAGCCAGGCGGGGGACGGGGCGCGGCGGGACGCGGGGGCTGCTTCAGGCATGGGCGTCATGGTCTCAACCCGGCCGCGACCCTTGCATCGGGATTTCGGCGTACGCCTCCCGCCGTAAGCCGTAGGAGGACCGCCCCTACCGGCCGGCGCGCCCTGAGGGCCTCGCCGGGTCCCTCCCCAGGGTTCCGTCCCAAGAGAAGGTCAAGAATTCGTTAGCGGTCCAAAGCATCGGAATAGTTGCTCATGCATACGGGGTTCACTCTGCACGTACCGCACGGTTCAGCCTGCACGTACCGCACGGCTCACCTTGCGACCCGTAGACCCACCCAGCCCAGGCCCGGAGGCCCCACTCCATGACGCACACGCCGACCGACCCGGACCCCCGCAGAGCGAGCGGCGCCGTCGTCCCGGTGCTCGCCTTCGCGGGCATCGTGGTCGCGGTGATGCAGACCCTGCTCGTCCCGGTCATCAAGGACCTGCCGCTCCTGCTGGACACCGCCCCCAGCAACGCCACCTGGGTCCTGACCTCCACCCTGCTGTCGGGAGCCGTCGCCACACCGATCATGGGCCGCCTCGGCGACCTGTACGGCAAGCGGCGCATGCTGATCCTGAGCCTCGCGGTCATGGTCGTCGGCGCCCTCGTCAGCGCGGTCACCAGCGCCCTGCTGCCCATGATCGCCGGCCGTACCCTCCAGGGCTTCGCGATGGGCGCGATCCCCCTCGGCATCGGCCTGATGCGCGACATGCTGCCCCGCGAGCGGCTCGGCTCGGCCATGGCCCTGATGAGCTCCTCGATCGGCGTCGGCGGCGGCCTCGCCCTGCCCGCCGCGGCCCTCGTCGCCCAGCACGCCGACTGGCACGCCCTCTTCTACGGCGCCGCCGGCCTCGGCGTCCTCGCCATCGCCCTCACCCTGCTCGTCGTCCCCGAGTCCCCGGCGCGCGCCGAGGGCTCCTTCGACCTGCCCGGCGCGCTCGGCCTGTCCGCCGGACTCGTCCTCTTCCTGCTGCCGATCACCAAGGGCAGCGACTGGGGCTGGACCTCCGCCACCACGCTCGGCCTGTTCGCCGCCTCGGCCGTCGTCCTCCTCCTGTGGGGCGTGATGGAACTGCGCCTCAAGGCCCCGCTCGTCGACCTGCGCACCACCGCCCGCCGCGAGGTCCTCCTCACCAACCTCGCCTCGATCATGGTCGGCGTCAGCTTCTACGTCGTCTCCCTCGTCCTGCCCCAGCTCCTCCAGCTGCCGAAGAGCACCGGCTACGGCCTCGGCCAGTCGATGGTCGTCGCGGGCCTGCTCGTGGCCCCGCTCGGCCTGACGATGATGTTCACCGCGCCCGTCTACGCCCGGCTGTCCGCCCAGTACGGCCCCAAGGTCACGCTGATCCTCGGCCTGCTGATCATCGCGATCGGCTACGGCGCCGGCCTCGGCCTGATGAGCGCCGCCTGGCAGAGCCTCGTCATCGCGGTGGTCCTCGGGGCCGGCATCGGCCTCGCCTACTCCTCCCTGCCCGCGCTGATCGTCGGCGCGGTCCCCGCCTCCGAGACCGGCGCCGCCAACGGCCTAAACACGCTGATGCGCTCCATCGGCACGTCGGTCTCCAGCGCCGTCATCGGCATGGTGCTGGCCAACACGGCGAACACGGTCGGTGGCGTCGAGATCCCGACCATGCACGGCTTCCGCGTCTCCTTCCTGATCGCCACCGCCGCCGTCGCCGTGGGCCTGCTCCTGGCCCTCTTCCTGCCCGGCCGCACCCCGGCCCGCGCACCGCAGCTGCGCGCCTCCAGCGAGGAGGACGCCAACCTGGAGCGCGCCGAGCGGGCGCTGCGGGGCTTCCGCGGCCGGGTCCTGGACGCCGGCGGCGCCCCGGTCGCCCGCGCCAGGGTCACCCTCATCGACCCCCGCGGCCGCCAGGCCGGCGCCACCCTGTCCGCGGCGGACGGCAGCTACGCCCTCGTCGTCCCCGCCCAGGGCGCCTACGTCCTCGCCGCCCGGGCCGCCGGCCACGGCCCGCTCGCCTCCGCCGCGACCCACACGGGCGACGACCGCCCCGTGGACGTGGACCTGGCGCTGCCGGGCGAGACGGTCACCGCGCCCTGAGGGAGGGGGCGCGGCGGTCCCGCCGAACTGACTCGGCCGTGACCGCCGGCGCCCCCGTCCACGGGGACGAGACCGGCGGTCCCGCCGTACTGGCTCCGCCGTGACCGCCGGCGCTCCCGTCCACCCGGGACGCGGCCGGCGCTCCCGTCCACCCGGGCACGCCCGGCCGGCACCCGCCGTCCGTACCCCCTGTCCATCCCCCCGTCCTCCGTACCCCCTGTCCCGTGCCCGCCAGGGGGTACGGCAGCATGGGGCGCCGAGACGCACGGACGACCCCTTCCGGAAAGGCAGACCCCATGACCGCGGCACCCAAGCCCGAGATCCTGGCCGCGTTCGAGGCCGCGAAGGGGTTCATGCCCGCCGACGAGGGGCTGGCGCTGTACGCGGCGGCCGTCGAGGCGGGGCGGCTCGGACTGCCGCTGCTCGAGGTCGGCACCTACTGCGGGCGCTCCACCGTCCTGCTCGCCGACGCCGCCCGGCAGGCCGGGGTCACCGCCCTCACCGTCGACCACCACCGGGGCAGTGAGGAGCAGCAGCCGGGCTGGGAGTACCACGACCCGGAGACCGTCGACCCCGAGACCGGCCTGATGGACACCCTGCCCACCTTCCGCCGCACGCTCCACGGGGCGGGTCTGGAGGAGCACGTCGTCGCCCTGGTCGGCCGCTCGCCCCAGGTGGCGAAGGTCTGGGGATCCCCGCTCGGCCTGGTCTTCGTCGACGGCGGCCACACCGACGAGCACGCGAACGCCGACTACGAGGGCTGGGCCCCGCATCTCGCCGAGGGCGGCCTCCTCGTCATCCACGACGTCTTCCCCGACCCGGCCGACGAGTTCACCGGCCAGGCCCCCTACCGCGTCTACCTGCGCGCCCTGGCCTCCGGCGCCTTCACGGAGCTCTCGGACACCGGCTCGCTGCGGGTGCTCCGGCGCACGGGCGCCGGCATCTAGGCAGGGCTGCCGGCCGGGGGCCGGGGGGTGCCCTGATCCGGCCGTTGCCGAGGGACGCCCGGCCCGGGGTGCCCGTGCCCGCCCGGTCCGGTCGGGGGGACCTGCCTGGAGTGCCCCTTCCTGCCCGCCTGCTTGGTCCGGTCGAGGGACCCCTGCCTGCCCGCCCGGTCCGGTCGGGGGGCACCTGCCCGCCTGGCCCGTCGAGGGGCACCCGGTCCGGTGGGCACCCGGTCTGACGCGCTCCCGCCCACCCCGCCGGCCGAAGGGCGCCGCCTGCGAAGCCGCCAGGCGACGACGGGGACACGGCGCGTTCGGCGCGCCGTGCGGACGGGGCTCAACGGCCGTCACATGCAGCCCCGTTGCCCTTACCCCGTATCACCTTACGGTGGGGCCGGTGCGATCCCCAGCCGGTCCGGGGCGGATGCCGAGCCGACGATCTGACAAGCCGTCAGGAGTCTTCCCAAGTGCCGGGCCCTGGGCTATACAGAGGTCTCGCCGCACTGGAACGCGTTCTAGAACAGCGGGTTCCGCGGCCCCGTGACGACCTCGGTGCGGCCGACGGTGCGGACGGCCGTACCGAGGTCTTACGCCGTGTACCGCCACCGTCAGGAGCCCCATGCCCATCGACGCAGCCAAGGCGCTCGCCGCCGAACCCCGGACCGGCGAGATCACCTGGGACCGCAAGGACGTCCTGCTCTACCACCTCGGCATCGGCGCGGGCGTCCCCGCCACCCACCCCGACGAACTGCGCTACACCCTGGAGTCCCGGCTGCACGTCCTGCCGAGCTTCGCCACCGTCGCCGGCTCCGGCTCGCCCGGCGTGATCAGCGGACTGTCCATGCCCGGCGTCGACGTCGACCTCGCCCGCGTCCTGCACGGCGGCCAGTCACTGACCCTGTACCGCCCGATCCCCGTCGGGGGCACCGCCACCGCCACCGGCCGGATCGCCGCCGTGTACGACAAGGGCAAGGCCGCCGTCCTCGTCATGCGCACCGAGGTCGCCGACGCGGACGGCCCGCTGTGGACCAACGACGCCCAGATCTTCGTGCGGGGCGAAGGCGGCTGGGGCGGCGACCGGGGCCCCACGGCCCGGCCCGAACCGCCGGCCGGCGACCCCGACAAGGTGCTGGAACGGCCCGTCCGCGAGGACCAGGCCCTGCTCTACCGCCTCTCCGGGGACTGGAACCCGCTCCACGCCGACCCCGAGTTCGCCAAGCTCGCCGGCTTCGACCGGCCCGTCCTGCACGGCCTGTGCACCTACGGCATCACGCTCAAGGCCGTCGTCGACACGCTGCTCGACGGGGACGTGACCCGGGTGCGGTCGTACGCCACCCGGTTCGCCGGAGTCGTGTACCCCGGCGAGACCCTGCGCCTGCGCCTGTGGCGGCAGGAGGGTGCGGTGCGGGCGGCGGTGAGCGCCGTCGAACGGGACGACGCGCCCGTCCTCGCCGACACGATCGTCGAACATTCCTGAACCACCCGTCCGCCGAGGGGATTCGAAGGGATTCCACCGGGATTCCGCAGGGATTCCGCAGGATCCGAGGGGAGCCGCACCATGCGCGCAGCCGTACTGCACGAGATCGGCCAGGACAAGCTGGAGGTCCTCGACGACGTCGAGGCGGTGGGCTTCGGCCCCGGCAGGGTCAGGATCCGGGTGCGCGCCACGGGGCTGTGCCACTCGGACCTGTCCGCGATGGGCGGGGTGCTGCCGCAGCCCGCGCCGTTCGTACCCGGTCACGAGGGCGCGGGCGAGATCCTGGAGGTGGGCGAGGGCGTCACCCACGTGAAGCCGGGCGACCGGGTCGTCGTGTGCTGGCTGCCCGCCTGCGGCGCCTGTCCCGCCTGCCGGCGCGGCCAGACCCAACTGTGCCTGGCCGGGTTCATGAACGCAGGCACCCCCAACTTCCGCCGTGGCGACGGGACGTCCGACGTCTTCGGCTTCGCGGGCACCGGCACCTTCGCCGAGGAGGTCGTGGTCGACGCCGGATGCGCGGTCCCGGTCCCCGACGACGTGCCCTTCGACATCGCCGCGCTCATCGGGTGCGGCGTGACGACCGGCCTCGGCGCCGCGCTCAACACCGCCGACGTGGCCGCCGGCTCGTCCGTCGCCGTCATCGGCTGCGGCGGCGTGGGCGTCTCCGCGATCCAGGGCGCCCGGCTCAAGGGCGCCGCCGAGATCGTCGCCGTCGACCCGGTCGCCGCCCGGCGGGAGGCCGCGCTCAGGTTCGGCGCCACGCAGGCCGTCCCGCCGGACGAACTGTCCGACGCCAGGCAGCGGATCACCGGGGGCGAGGGATTCGACTACGTCTTCGAGGTCGTCGGCCGCTCCGCCACCGCCCGCACGGCGTACGAGAACACCCGGCGCGGCGGCACGCTCGTCGTGGTCGGCGCGGGCGCCCTCGACGACTTCCTCCAGCTCAACATGTTCGAGCTGTTCTTCGACGAGAAGCGCATCCTCCCCTCCCTGTACGGCGGCGGCGACGTCCTGCGGTCCTACGAACGGACCATCTCCCTGTGGCGGGCCGGCCGCATCGACCTCTCGGGCCTGATCACCCACCGCGTGCCGCTCGCGGAGATCAACGAGGCGCTGGACCAGATGCGCACCGGCACCGCCCTGCGTACCTGCATAGAGATCTGAGGGGGAGCAGGCCATGTCACGGTCACTGCCGTCGTCCCTGCCGCTGGCGGGACTGTCCGCGGTCGTCACCGGTGCCGGACGCGGGCTCGGACGGGCCGAGGCCCTGGAACTGGCCCGGCTGGGCGCGGCCGTCGTCGTCAACGACCACGGACGGCCCGGCCGCGACGGCTCGGGCGAGGCCTCGGCCGGTCCGGCGGAGGAGGTGGCGCGGGAGATACGGGCGGCCGGCGGCACCGCGCTCGCCCACACCGGGGACGTGGCCGACTTCGCCCGGGCCCGGGAACTGGTGGAGCTCGCGGTCGGGGAGTTCGGCACGCTGGACGTCCTGGTCAACAACGCGGGCATCCTGCGCGACCGCATGGTCTTCTCCATGACCGAGGACGAGTGGGACTCCGTCGTCCGCGTCCACCTCAAAGGCCACTTCAACACCACCCGCTTCGCCGCCGCGCACTGGCGCGCACGGTCCAAGGCGGCCGGCGGGCCGGTCTACGGGCGGATCGTGAACACCTCCTCCGAGGCGTTCCTGGCGGGCTCCGCCGGACAGCCCAACTACGCGGCGGCGAAGGGCGGCATCGTCGGACTCACGACGTCCACCGCCCTCGCCCTCGCCAAGTACGGCGTCACGGCCAACGTCATCTGTCCGCGCGCCCGCACCCGTATGACCGAGGACGTCTTCGCGGGCCTCGGACGCCCCGAGGAAGGGCTGGACCCGCTCGCGCCCGAGCACGTCGCCCCGCTCGTCGGCTATCTGGCCTCGCCCGCCGCCGGACGGATCAACGGGCAGCTGATCGTCGTGCACGGAGGGATGGTCGCCGTCGTCGAACGGCCCCGGGTGGGAGCGAAGTTCGACAGCGAGCAGGAGACCTTCACGTACGAGGAACTGGACGCCGTGCTCACACCGCACTACGCGCGGCGGCCGGCGGGGGAGACGTTCGCGGCGGCGGAGGTGCTGGGGCTGCGGCGGGAGTAGGCGGACACACGAGGGGCCCCGTCCGTCGAGCAGACGAACGGGGCCCGTCGTACCGTCAGGCAGCCGCCTCGGCCTTCTCCTCGACCGGCTTGCGGTGCCGGCCGCGGGGAGCGGACTCCCTGTCGTAGGACGAGACCGGACCCCGGTGACGGCCGTGACCGGCGGTCTCCTGGGCGTCGGCGGACAGCGGCTGCTTGGTGCTTGCGTCGCTCATCGGAAGGATTCACCCCGTCAACATGATCTTTTACAGCCGGGTGAGTTTATCCGGCGCACCTCGGGGCGAATCCAGGCGGCCACGCCCATCGCTGCTAGTTCGTTACCAGCAGGCCGAGGGCTTGTTGGAGGGTGATGGGGCGGTGCGGGGTGGGGGGCTCCGGGGCGGGGGGTGGAAGTGGGGTCGTGGGGATGGTCATGGGGGTGGTCGTGTCGCTGGTCGTGCTGGTGTCTGCCCTTGTGCGCGGCGTCGTGTCGGGTCTCGTGCCGCCCGTCGTGTGCGGTGCTGTGGCCGGCGTCGTGCTCGTCGGCCCGGTCGTCCGTGGCACCGTCACGTGGGCCACGCCGCACGGCTCCGCCTCCGTCGCGTACGGCAGGCGCAGTACGCCGTCCCGCGTCCACAGGCCGCTGCCCGCCAGCCAGCCCCGCGGCGCGGCGAGCTGGTGCAGGTGCCGTTCCGCCGGGCGCCAGACGCCGACCCAGCTGTCGAACGGGCCGTCGAGACGGAGCGCCACCGCACAGTTCTCCGGGAGCAGCACCTGGCCCGGCTGGATCGCGAACGGCGTCAGGGTGCGGCCGGGGAGCCGCAGCGACTCCGGGAAACGCACCGGGAACGTGCTGCCCAGCACGCCCCAGCCGAGTCGTGGCTCGCCGGGTGAGGGAGCGTCCGAGCGGATGAGGAGCAGGCCGCTGTCGGGGTCCGCGAGCAGCAGGCGGTCGTCGCTGTCGGCGGCGATCTGCAGCAGCGGGGACACCTCGCCGCCGCGCTCCAGATCCACCACGATCGCCTTCGTGCAGCCACCGGACTCCCGGTCCAGCGCCAGTATCCGTCCCGTCCGGTCCAGCCACACCCCGCCCGAGCAGCGGCCGGGGATCTCGGCGACGTGCTGCGGGCCGAAGGCGCCGCCCGCCACCAGCCACAGCGTCGTCGAACGCCGGCCCACGGCCAGGGCGTACGCCCGCTCGCCACAGGGCGCCGGGGGCAGCAGGCGCAGCCGGGTGCCCTCCTCGCGGCACTCGACCGCGCCCAGCGGCAGCTCGCCCGTGCCGGGGCCGGTGGGGTACAGCAGGGAGAAGACGTGCCGTCCCTGCACCAGGCGGCGGATCAGGACGCGGCCGTCGGCCATCGGGTGCACTTCGGTGCCGGGCTCCTCCGGCTGGTGGGCGGGCAGCGGTACGGCGTACGGCTCGGGGCCGCCCAGCGTCCAGCGCTCCGGGAACCAGGACTCGCCGGCTCGCGCCAGGCGGGCGGCGTAGGAGCCGTCCGCCGTGATCACGCAGTCCGCGTGCGGCGTACCGTCGTCGTCCTCGTCCTCGGACTCCGCGGTGGGTGCGATCGCACAGACCGTCATCGTTCGGTCACCTCCGGCGACGAAGCTAGTTTTCGCACGAACGGGCGGGGGACGGCGGGCGGGGGGCTCCACTCTTACGAGTGGTGCAGAAGCGATTCGCCTTCGGCGGTCAGGGGGGTGTGCTGCCGGGGTGGGGCGAGAGGGTGTCTGCCCACCCGGCCGGCCCGACTCGGTGGGCCGAGGCGTGCTCGACGCGGGGCTCCGCCCCGGACCCCGAGGGGCGTTTGCCTCTGCACCCACCCGCCCGACTCGGTGGGGCGAGGCGTGACCGACATGAGGCTCCGCCCCAGACTCCGGCGGGGGCTCCGCTCCCTGCGCCCCCGGCGTCGCTCGCGCCCCAGACCGGCGCGTGGCTCCGGCCCCGACCCCAGCGTGACTCCCGCCCGGTCCCCGGCGGGTCTTCGCCCTCCGCCCCCTGCCAGGCCCCCGCTCCCCGCGCCCCCCGGCCTGGCTTCCGCCCCGACCCCAGTGGTCTTCGCCTCCCACCCCCGGCCGCGGTCCCCACCCCACCCCCAGCAGCTCCCCCTCGCAGCCCACCCCCCACGCCGGTGCACCCCCGTACAACGGCCAGGTAGCCTTTCCCCGTGCCCCGTCTGTCTGAAGTCATCGCCGCGCTGGAGAACCTGTGGCCCGCCGAGCGGGCCGAGTCCTGGGACGCGGTCGGTACGGTCGTGGGCGATCCCGGTCAGGAGGTCGGCCGGGTGCTCTTCGCCGTCGACCCGGTCGAGGAGATCGTGGACGAGGCGGTGAAGCTGGGCGCCGATCTGCTCGTCACCCATCACCCGCTGTACCTGCGCGGGACGACGACCGTCGCGGCCTCCACCTTCAAGGGCCGGGTCGTGCACCGCCTGATCAAGAACGACATCGCGCTGCACGTCGCCCACACCAACGCCGACACTGCAGATCCGGGCGTGAGCGACGCCCTCGCCGGGGCGCTCGACCTGCGGATCGTGGGGCCGCTGGTGCCCGACCCCTCCGACGCCGAGGGGCGCCGCGGCCTCGGGCGGATCTGTGAGCTGGACCATCCGCTCACCGTCCGTGAGCTCGCCGCCCGTGCCGCCGAGCGGCTGCCCGCCACCGCGCAGGGCATCCGCGTGGCGGGGGACCCGGAGGCGGTCGTGCGGACCGTCGCCGTCAGCGGTGGATCCGGCGACAGCCTCTTCGACCACGTCCGCGCCGCCGGCGTTGACGCCTTCCTCACCGCGGACCTGCGCCACCACCCGGCGTCCGAGGCCCGCGCCCACAGTCCTCTCGCGCTGCTCGACGCGGCGCACTGGGCCACCGAGTGGCCCTGGTGCGAGCTGGCCGCCGCCCAGCTCGACGAGATCTCCGACCGGAACGGATGGGGCCTGAGGGTCCACGTCTCCAAGACGGTCACCGACCCCTGGACCAGTCACTCCCCTTCACCTGGAGCCCCCAACTGAACGCCGCGCCCGCCGACCAGATCCGACTTCTCGACGTCCAGGCCCTCGATGTCCGCCTCCAGCAACTGGCGCACCGGCGCCGGTCGCTGCCCGAGCACGCCGAAATCGAGTCGCTGACGAAGGACCTCACGCAGCTGCGCGACCTGCTCGTGGCCGCGCAGACCGAGGAGAGCGACTGCGCCCGCGAGCAGGTCAAGGCCGAGCAGGACGTGGACCAGGTGCGCCAGCGCGCCGTCCGCGACCAGCAGCGGCTCGACTCCGGTGCCGTCACCTCCCCCAAGGACCTGGAGAACCTCCAGCGGGAGATCGTCTCCCTCGCCAAGCGGCAGGGCGACCTCGAGGACGTCGTCCTGGAGGTCATGGAGCGCCGCGAGTCCGCCCAGGAGCGGGTCGCCGAGCTGACCGAGCGGACCGGCTCCGTCCAGGCGAAGATCGACGACGCGACCGGCCGCCGGGACGCCGCCTTCGAGGAGATCGACGGCGAGGTCGCCACCGTGACCAAGGAGCGGGAGGTCATCGCCGGGTCCATCCCAGCCGACCTGCTCAAGCTGTACGACAAGCTGCGCGAGCAGCAGGGCGGCATCGGCGCGGCCAAGCTGTACGCGCGCACCTGCCAGGGCTGCCGCCAGGAACTCGCCATCACCGAGCTCAGCGAGATCCGCGCGGCCGCCCCCGACACCGTCGTGCGGTGCGAGAACTGCCGTCGGATCCTGGTGCGGACCTCCGAGTCCGGACTGTAGGGGCGCGGGGCGTGCGGGAGTTCATCGTCGAGGCCGACGGCGGATCGCGGGGCAACCCGGGGCCCGCGGGCTACGGCAGCGTGGTGATCGACGCGGCGACGGGGGAGACCCTCGCCGAACGCGCCGAGTACATCGGCGTCGCCACGAACAACGTGGCCGAGTACCGGGGGCTGCTGGCCGGCCTGCGCGCCGCCCGTGAACTCGACCCGTCGGCCACCGTGCGCGTCCGCATGGACTCCAAGCTCGTCGTCGAGCAGATGTCGGGGCGCTGGAAGATCAAGCACCCCGACATGAAGCCGCTGGCCATGGAGGCGGCGCAGATCCTCCCGCCCGTGCAGGTCACGTACGAGTGGATCCCGCGCGAGCGCAACAAGCACGCCGACCGGCTGGCCAACGAGGCCATGGACGCGGGCAAGCGGGGCGAGCAGTGGGACGCCGGGGCCTCCCGGGCCGCCCTGGAGGCAGCCGCCTCCGGTCCGCCCGTTCCCGGGCTTCCCGAGCCGTCCGGCCCGCCCGGGGACGCGGCCGCGGGTGCGGCGCGGGCCCGCGAGGCGCTGGCCCGGGGACGCTCGACCGCCGCCCCGGCCACCTCGGCGGACACCGTCGCCAGCGCTCCCGCCGACACCCTCGCCACCGGCTCCGAGGACACCGTCGCCACCGGCTCCGGTGGCGCCGCCACTCCTTCCGGTGCCAAGGCCGGAGCCGACCTGCGCGCCGCCCGTACCGTCGCCACCCCCTCGGCCGGCCCGTCAGCCATCCCCTCGGCCACGTCATCCACCCCGTCGGCCGCGCCGTCCTCCGTCGGCTGGGGCTCCGCCCCGGACCTCGGCGCTCCCGCCACCTTCGTCCTGCTGCGCCACGGCGAGACCCCCCTCACCCCGGAGAAGCGTTTCTCCGGCAGCGGTGGCAGCGACCCCTCCCTCTCCGACATCGGCCGGGAACAGGCCGAGCGGGTCGCCGCCGCCCTCGCCCGGCGCGGGACCATCCAGCACATCGTCGCCTCCCCGCTCGCCCGGACCCGGGAGACCGCGGGCGCCGTCGCCGCCCGCCTGGGGCTCGAGGTCACCATCGACGAGGGGCTGCGCGAGACCGACTTCGGCGCGTGGGAGGGGCTGACCTTCGCCGAGGTTCGTGAGCGTCACCCCGACGACCTGAACGCCTGGCTGGCCGACCCGGAGGCCGAACCGACCGGTGGCGGCGAGAGCTTCGCGGCGACCGCCACCCGTATCGCCGCCGCCCGCGACAAGCTGGTCGCGGCGTACGCGGGCCGTACGGTGCTGCTGGTCACCCACGTCACCCCGATCAAGACCCTGGTGCGGCTCGCCCTGGGCGCCCCGCCCGAGTCCCTGTTCCGGATGGAACTGTCGGCGGCCTCGCTGTCGGTCGTGGCGTACTACGCGGACGGCAACGCCAGCGTCCGCCTCCTCAACGACACGTCCCACCTGCGTTCCTGAGGTTCGCGGCGGCCCGCGCGAGCCGCTCGACCCGCTGCCAGTCCCCGGCCGCCACCGCGTCCCCGGGGACCATCCAACTCCCACCCACACAACCGACGTTGGGCAACGCCAGATACTCCGCCGCGTTGTCCGGTCCGACCCCGCCCGTCGGACAGAACCGGGCCTGCGGCAAGGGCCCGGACAGCGACCGCAGATACGCCGTACCGCCCGCCGCCTGCGCCGGGAAGAACTTCATCTCGCGCACCCCGAGCTCCAGCAGCGCGACCACCTCCGATGCGGTCGACACCCCGGGCAGGAAGGGCAGCCCGGACGCCCGCATCGCCGTCAGCAGGGCCTCCGTCCAGCCCGGGCTGACCAGGAAACGCGCCCCGGCCGCCCCGCACCGCGTCACCTGCTCCGGCGCGATCACCGTCCCGGCCCCGACCACCGCCTCCGGCACCGCGTCCGCGATCGCCCGGATCGCGTCGAGCGCGGCGGGCGTGCGCAGTGTCACCTCGATCGCCGGCAGCCCGCCCGCGACCAGCGCCCGCGCCAGCGGTACGGCGTCGGCGGCGTCCGCCACGACCACGACGGGCACGACGGGGGCGAGATCCAGTACCGAGGCAGCCGAAGAGGAGGGCAGGGGGGAGGTCATGCGCCTCATCCTGCCCTCGGGACGCACTCCACGCAAAGCTCATTGCGTATGATGCAACGATGGGGGGAGGGTCAGTGGATCTCGTCCACCAGCACGTCCAGCGTCCACGCCGTCCCCGCCCGTGCCGGAACCCGCTCCTCCACCACGTGGCCGAGATCCCGCAGCGCCACCACCAGCTCGGCCGGGTCCTTCGGTGCGATGCCCGCCGTCAGCAGACCGCGCACGATCCGCCCCTTCGTCGCCTTGTTGAAGTGGCTGACCACCTTCCGGGTCGGCGCGTGCAGCACCCGCACGCTCGCCGTCCGCCCGGCGACCTCCCCCTTCGGCTTCCACGCGGCCGCGTACGCCGCCGACCGCAGGTCCAGCACCAGTCCGTCCCCGGCCGCCTCCGGCAGCACGTCCGCCATCGGCGCCCGCCAGTGAGCGCCCAGCGCCCCGAGCCCCGGCAGCCGCACCCCCATCGAGCAGCGGTACGACGGGATGCGGTCCGTCACCCGGACGGCACCCCACAGACCGGAGAAGACCAGCAGGGAGCGGGCGGCGCGCTTCTTCGCGGCTGCGTCCAGCGAGGCCAGGCCGAGGGCGTCGTACAGCACACCCGTGTAGATCTCACCGGCCGGGCGTGCGCCCGCCGTGCGCAGTTCCGCGTTCTTGGCGACCTCGCCGCGCAGGCCCTCGCTCAGCCCGAGCACCTCCCGCGCCTTCTCCTCGTCGCTCGCGCACAGCTCGACCAGCTCGGTCAGGACGGCCTCGCGGGCGGCGGCGAGCCCCGGCAGGGACAGCGACTCCGGCTTCAGCGGGGCGCCACGGCCGGAAGCGGCCTTTCCTTCGGACGGGGGCAGCAGGACGAGCACGGGTGGTTCTCCTTCGATAGGGCTCCGCGCCAGCGTACGGGGTGCCCCGACCCGTCCCGGCCGGAGTCCACGGCGCCCCGACGGCACTCCCCGGCCGCACGCGCAACGCTCCCCGGCCCCCACCCACGGGGACGGCCTCCCCACGGCACACACCTCCGCCTCCGCCTCCGCTTCACGCGGGCCGGTCCGGCGGCGAAGGCGGCGCCCGTCGCGCCTGTGTGAGGGCGTGGACGAGGGACCGCGCGTCGTCGGCCTGAAGGCGCACCACGTCCACCTCCCGGCGGCGGCCGAGGAGGCCGACGTGGGTGACCGGCGCGGACAGTTCGAGGGTGACGGATGTCTGTGAGCCGACCGGGACGTTCAGCTCCCCCTCGGCCCGCTCGTGCGTGGTGCGCACCTCGTGCCGTACGGCCGCGATCCGGTCCAGCGGGATGCGCAGGTCGACGTGGGCGGCATGGCGCACGCGCAGGGCGTCGCCGGCCAGGACGTGCGGGCGGACCGTCCAGGCCGCGTGCAGGCCCGTCAGGGAGACCACCGTGCAGACGTCCAGGGCCAGCACCACCGCGTGCGCGGCCGGCCAGTCGCGCAGCAGCACGGACATCGTGAACGTCTCGATCAGGCACACGGTCACGAACCCGGCCATCACCGCGCCCTGCCCGCGCGCGTATCCGAACGCCCGCCCGTCGCCGACCCCGTGCCGCCGCCGCAGCGCCCACAGCAGCAGGCTCGCCAGCAGCCGTACCTGGTGCCGGACGAGGGCGCGGGCGGCTCTCACCGTGCCTCCCCGTCGCCGGCCAGGATGCGCAGCACCCGGCGGAGGACCTCCGCCTGGGCCGGCGCGAAGTCGGCGTAGAGCGCGCGCAGGAAGCTGCTGTCGTGGTCGATGGCGGCCTCGGGGAGCGTCTCCCGTGGGATCCAGGCGACCAGCGAGCGGGCGGCCTCCTCCACGCGCGGGTCGTCCGGGTCCGCGTCGGCGAGCCGGTCCAGCAGCGCGTAGGCCTCCCGGGCCCGCGCCACGGCGTCGGGCGAGCCGAGCGTGCCGCTCAGCGCGGTCAGCAGCCGCTCGCGGACCTCCGGGGGCGCGGCGGAGTCGAGCAGCGCGAGCACCTCGCGGTCCTTGGCGGCCATGGGGGAGCCGGAGGCGGGGATGTCCGCGAACAGGGCGGCCAGCTCGGGCGAGACCGGCCCCTCGGCGGGCAGCCCGTCCGCGTCCAGCAGCGCCCGCAGCCGGGCGCGGCGCTCCCCGATCGCCGCCTCCTGCCGGGCCAGGTCCTCGTCCAGCTCGGTCAGTACCTCGGCGAGGTCCTTGCCTGCGTCGTCCGCGAGCACGTCCCGCACCTCGGCCAGCCCCAGCCCCAGCTCCGTCAGCCGCCGGATCCGGGCGAGCACCACGGCGTGCCGGAGCGTGTAGTCGCGGTAGCCGTTGGCCCGCCGCTCCGGCTCCGGCAACAGCCCCAGATGGTGGTAGTGCCGGACGGTCCGCGTGGTGACGCCGACGGCCTCGGCGAGTTCTCCGATCCGCATGCGACCAGTACAGACGTTGACGCCACGGCAGGGTCAAGCGAGCCGCGCGCCGGTGTCGGCGCCGACACCGACCCTGAGCCCCCCGGATCCGACGGGCGGCGGAACGAGGGGCGGGCGCCCGGTAACATGGTCGACACGGCAGACGAGCCGGGCGGACGGCCGCGTGGAGTCCCTTCGAGGGCTTCCCGAGGAACGTCCGGGCTCCACAGGGCAGGGTGGTGGCTAACGGCCACCCGGGGTGACCCGCGGGACAGTGCCACAGAAAGCAGACCGCCCAGCACCTCGGTGCTGGGTAAGGGTGAAACGGTGGTGTAAGAGACCACCAGTGCCTGAGGTGACTCAGGCAGCTAGGTAAACCCCACCCGGAGCAAGGTCAAAAGGAAACACCCCGGTGTTTCTGCGCGGACGATCGAGGGCTGCCCGCCCGAGTCCGCGGGTAGACCGCACGAGGCCGGCGGCAACGCCGGTCCTAGATGGATGGCCGTCTCCCCGGCCGCCGCGAGGCGACCGGGCGACAGAACCCGGCGTACAGCCCGACTCGTCTGCCTTTTCGTTAACCCCCACCAACCTTTCGAGCTGTGAGCCCGTGCAGCGAAGACTCAGCCTCCCGCCTCGGATGCCACCGGCAGGAATCGGCTGACCTTGCCGCTGTACGAGACATAGAGCTCCTCGCGGGCGCGCGTGCAGGCCACGAAGAGAAGACAGCGTTCGGCCAGCATGTCCGCCTCGTGCTGCAGTCGGTCCAAATCCGGTGGCGTGACGGCCGGCGGGAACGGGAAGGTGCCTGCCGTCACGCCGATCACCGCGACGCACCGGAACTCCAGGCCTTTCATCGCGTGCAGAGTGGCGAGCCGCACCCCGACGTCCTGCTGCGCTGGCCCCTCCCTGACCAGAACCGCGGGGAGCTCGGCGCGTTCCAGTCGCGCCTTGACCTTGTCCAGCGTCTGGTGGAACCGGGCGGCTACCGCGATCTCCGCCGGCGCCGCGCCGCCTGCGACCCACTCACGTATCTTCGCGACCACCGCGCTCAGTTCGGCGTCCTCACTCCCGAAATCCCTCAGGGCGGGCCGACGGCCGTGCAGGAGGGAACGGTAACCGGCCAGTGAGTCCTTGCCGTCGCCCGACAGTGACTCCACCGGTTCGTCCTCCATCAGAGCTGCTGCCCAGCGGAGGATCTCCTCCGTGCTGCGGTAGTTGATGCGCAACCGGCTGGAACGGCCCGCGACCGGGATACCGAGAGAACCCAGCGAGACACGAGAGTCGTAGATGCGCTGGTGCGGGTCCCCCGTGATGAACAGGTCGTCGGGCCCCGGCGCGACGGCTCCACGCAGGACCCGCCACTGGACCGGGTGCAGGTCCTGCGCCTCGTCGACCACGACATGGGCGTACGGCGGGTGAGCTGCCCCCGGTTCGCTCAAGAGTCTGGCGGCCTCCGCACATAACTGCAGGTAGGTGCACTTCCCGTCCTTGCGCAGCCCCTGCTCGAACATCCTCATGGCCCGCCACACCCGCGCCCGCTTGACCGGCCCCAGGGCCGACCCCCTGCCGCGCCGCACCGCTCGCAGATACTCGTCCTCGGCGGAAATCGACTGGGCGAGCACCACGTGCCGGTACTCCTGGGAAAGGAACTGCTCGTTCCACTCCAGCCCGAGGGTCTGCTGGATCCTGCGCCAGCGGAAGCGCTCGTCGGCGTCGTCGCACAACCGGGGCACCGAGCCCCGGCGGCGGCGCACGACGTCCCGGGCCAGGGCGTCGACCGTGGTGACATCGACCCGCTTCAGCAGAGCATCGTCCTCTAGGAGCAGCGCGAGGTTCTCCCTGAGGGATTTCGCCAGCGCGGTCGTATACGTGGTGAGCAGGATCCTGCCTGCGTGCGGCGTCCTCTGGAGCAGGTGCTTCACGCGGTGCAGGGCCACCACGGTCTTGCCCGTGCCGGGACCACCGGTGACCTGGGCGGGGCCGGCATAGGTCGCCCGGTAGGCCACCCGGCGCTGGGTGGGGTGGAGGAAGATGCGCCAGGCGGCGAACGGCTTGGTGAGGATGTCCTCCAGTTCCTCCGCTCCCGTGACCACGGTGATACGGCTGTGAGTGTTGGCGATGGCGGAGGACAGGTCGTCGGGGTCGTAGGGTCCCGGGTCTGCAGGACGGCGCACAGCTACGACCTCCCGCCAGACCGTGTCTTCGTCGAAGCCCTCGGCGAGGAACTGCAGCACCTCGAACTGGTCCTCGGGGAACAGTGAGGCGAACGCCTCCAGCTGGGCCTTGTCGGTGATGGTGCGGGCCGCGCGCAGTGTTCCTTCGTCGATGCCGAGCCGCGTCAGGGACGCGTTTGAGAAGCCGTCGAACAAGCGCTCCTGTGCCTTCGCCGCAGTCTGCTCCAGCACCGGGGTGAGCTGCTCGATGGCGACGACATTGCGGACTTCCAGGCCGCGCGTGGCGGTGTTGACCGTGTAGAGCCGCTTGGCGGCCCACTCGTAGGCCTTGTCGTGCTGTACGACGTTCACCAGGAGGAAGGTGTCACCGCCGTCGTCGGGTGCGAGGACGACGCCCCGCCAGAAGTCGGTGATCCTGATGGTCCGCAGGCGCGGATCGCGGGCGTTCACCACGGACTCCAGGTGCAGACCCTTGTCGGCGTGCAGTTCGGCGACGGTGAGTTGCTGAAACTTCTTCATCGCCTTCCGTACGCCTGCCCGGACCGGCTTCTCCAACTGCTCGTACTTGTCCCAGAAGGTGTTGGCGAAAGCCAGCTGCGGCAACGGACCGTCCTCCCCACGCGGTGCGATGTGCACACCCTACTCAGGGGCCTGTCGGCCGGCAGGCCCCTGAGTAGGGCCAGAGAGGGCTTATCGGTACTCCATCAGGATTCTGCGCAGTCGTGTGGACGCCGCGGAACCGGGGAGTCTGCCGTCCGCGATCGCACGGATGATGTGTGCGCCGTGATGTCCTGCCTGCCGGATGAGGGCCGTCCGACCAAGGTGGGACGTCATGCGCCGCGCAGCCAGCTCCACGGCCTGCGGGGAGAACCCGTCGCTCTCGGCGGAGGGCCGGAAGCTACGGGGCACCGGCGTCGCGGTGCGTGGACGACGCTTCGGCCGCTGCCTGGAGTCGGGGTGTGAGTGGGCTTGTTCTGCTTCCGCGAGGATCTCCGTCAGCCGGTTCCGGGCCTTGGTCTCGAGCTGGCGGATCCGTTCCCTGGTGACGCCATACACGGAGCCGATCGCGTCCAGGGTCTGAACTTCCTGGTCGATCAGGCCGCTGCGCCTTCGCAGGATGTCCGCCGACTTGGCGTCGAGCTTGCTCAGCAGCCTTTGTTCGATGTCCTCCCGCGACCACTGTGGGTGCAGCAGGTCTTCGGGCCCTAGAGAAGGCAGGTCGTAGGAGAGGGCGTCGCCGAGGTTGGCGCCCTCGAACAGTTCACGGTCGAGAGAGGCGGTCACCCTGCTGATACCGCGGATCTCCGCCACACGGGTCACCGTGAGCCCCGTGGCAACGGCGACAGCATCCTTGGTGGCCGCACGGCCCAGCGCATGCAGCTTGGCTTCGGCCGCGGCCACCTTGTGCATCTCCTCGTGCAGGTGCACCGGAATGCGGATGGCGCTGCCGAAGTCCGCTATCGCGCGTGTCATCGCCTGACGGATCCAGTTGTAGGCATAGGTCGAGAGCTTGAAGCCCCGGGCCGGGTCGAACTTGCAGATCGCGTGCATCAGGCCGAGCACCCCGTGGTGAAGCAGATCCTCGTCCTCCAGGCCCTGGCCCGTGTACTTCTTGCGCAGCTCGTGGACAAGGCCCACATTGTGCTCGACGAGAGCCTCGTAGGCCTGGCGGCGGACGTCGCTGCGTGGGAGGGCGGCGAGTTCCTTCTCGGTCGGCTCCTGGGAACTTGAGGTGGTGGGCCACTCGCGCAGCAGAAGGGTCAGCCCGGTCTCCTCCTGTGCCGTCAGGATGCGTTTGGCCGGGCGGCGCAGAAAGCGGCGCTCCGCGAGCAGTGACCTGGCGGCGGAGACCTCGGCCGACCACTTCTCCCTGACGGGTGGGGACGGTTGGGCAGGGATGGCGGGCAAGGGCTCCAGGCCCCGTTTCGCCTTCTGCCCGGCCTGTAGCGGCTGCTCGTCGCGGCTGGGCGCCGGGCGCGGTGGTTCCGTGTGTGTCGCGTTGTGCCCGGCCTGTTGCGGCTGCGAGGTGGGCCGACGGACCGGTACCGGCGACTCCACGCGTGCCGGGCCAGCCAGCGCAGCTGCCAGCCGCCCAGTCTCGCTGTTGTCGAGCCCGCACAGTCGCGCCAGTCCCGGTACGACGCGAGAGGCAGGGGCGGCAGAGTCGGCGTAGCGCTGGGCCAGCTTCAGAACTGCCGTCATCCTCGGACCGAGATCTTCCCTCCGCCTCGACGGTTCGATCGGGCCGAGCGACCGGTTTTCGGTGGCGCGCCCCGCGTCGGTTGCCCCGGCCGAGCCGGTGTGAGCCGTCCTGCTCCTCGTCGGAGCGTGGACCGCCGTGGCTGCCCTGGTCCCGGCCGCAGCCCGCAGCGGCGACGGGCGGCCGCCGACCTCAGCCGCCGCAGGGCGAGCAGTCACGACTCTGATGCCGAGTTTCTTCAACTCGCCTGTCAAGCGGTCCAGTTCGGCGTCGCTGAGACCGAGGCCGGAAGCAGCCGCGAGGAACTCCTCGCGCGTCACCGCACCGTCCGTGGCCAACTCGCGCAGCCGTCTCAGCAGCGCCCCCAGCGCCAGCCGCATCCCCTGCTCCCTGTCCCCCCGGAAGCCCGGCGTCATGCCTGCCATGGGACGACTGTGCCACGGGGATACGACAACCGGCCCTGACGTGTCGGAATCAGCGCTAGGATCCCTGGCCCCGGCGTGGGGACGCTGGGTGGGGAACGGCCGCGCACGTACCGGCCGCTGCAAGGGGGCACCATGGATCCACGGGACGAGTTGACCGCGTACCTGCGCAGGCAGCTGATGGGTCCGGCGGACGGTGAACGTGAGGTCCTGCTGTTCCCGCCCGACCGCCAGTACCTCGTCGGCACCCTGTACCCGCGCGATGCGGACCTGCACGGGCAACTGCGCCTGGCGGGCGACATGGACGACGAGGACGAGGGCCGGGGAACGGAGGAGGTCCGTGAGGACACGAACCCGGCCGTCGACCCGCTGCCCTCCGTCAACTCCTGGCTGCCCTCCTCACTGGGCATCAGTTTCTACACCGACGCCACGGAACTGCAGGTCACCTGCTCCAGTGCCCGTTACCTCACCGAACAGGGGGAACGAGCCCGACAGTGGCGGCGTGAGCCGCTGCCCGAGGAGACCAGGTCCGTCGGACCCAAGGACGACAACCCCGTCGAGGTGTTCGAGGGGCGGGGTGAACTGACCGTGTACTGGCGGCCGTTCAGGGAAGGTCACCTCGTCACCGTGGGCCTGGCGAATGCCGCCCGGGCGGGTGACGAGGACCGGCGCACACCCGCCTGGGACCGCATGCTGTTCCAGGTGCGCCTGGGTGTCACCGTGCCGGGCGGTCGGATCCGTCAGTACCCGAGCACCACACTGATCAGCCGGGACGAGGAGGAGCAAGAGCTGCGCCTGCAGTACCGCCACGTCCGCACCTACGCCATCGGCCACGGATGCGCAGTGGGAGAGGTGCTCGCCGACGGGCGAGTGGTGGGTCTGAACACCGAGTTGCTGCCGCACGTCGATGTTCCCGACGTCCGGGCCGCCGGGCCGACCGATCTGCCCGTCCTGCGGCTGGCCCGTCTCGCGGACGACCAGGTGGCCGTCGGCGACCTGCGCGAGGAGCTCCGCGCGTTCGCCGCCGGATACCGGGCCTGGTACGAGGAGCAGCGCACTCTCGACGTCCCGCCCTGGGGATGCCCGGCCGCCGACCGCATCCTGACCAGAGTCGAGGCCGCTGTCACGCGTATCGAGTCAGGCATCGAGACCCTCTGCGATCCGCGGCGCCCGGAGATCCTCGCGGCCTTCAAAACCGCGAACCGGGCCATGGCGCTCCAGATGCGGCACAGCGCGCGCGATCAGGCAGGTGAGCGCCGGGAACGCCGCACGGCCATGCTCCTCGAGCCCGACCCCGATCCGGAAGCGGCGTGGCGTCCCTTCCAGTTGGCCTTCTTCCTGCTGGCGCTGGACGGCGCGGTGGATCCGGGCCACCCCGACCGCGACACCGTCGACCTGATCTGGTTTCCCACGGGCGGCGGCAAGACCGAGGCCTACCTGCTGCTGGCCGCGTTCGTCATGGTGCTGCGCCGCTTCCAGGAGGACGGCGGCGGCACAGCCGTACTCAGCCGCTACACCCTGAGCCTGCTCACCACTCAGCAGTTCCAGCGTGCCGCCACCCTGGTCTGCGCGCTGGAACGGCTGCGCCGCCGGAACGAGCGGCGGCTCGGCAGCGAGCCATTCTCCATCGGCCTGTGGGTCGGCGACACCACGGTGCCCAACCGCTACGCGGACGCGAAGCAGGCCTTCGACAACCTGCGGTACGCGGCGCACCCGGGGGAGGCCTTCATCCTCGACCGCTGCCCCTGGTGCGGCACGCGCATCCTGCCGTACGCCAAGTCTGCGGATCGGGGCGACTACGGCATCCGTGCCACGGCCACGTCCTTCGCGTTCTACTGTCCGCGCGACGAGTGCTTCTTTCACGACGAGCTGCCCGTCGCCGTCGTCGACGACCAGCTCTACGACCGACCGCCGACCTTCGTCCTCGGCACCGTCGACAAGTTCGCGCGTCTGGCCTGGGAGGCCAGGGCCGGGCGGCTCTTCGGCGCCGGGGGAGCGGGCAACCGTCCGCCGAGCCTGGTGATCCAGGACGAACTCCACCTGCTCACCGGCCCGCTCGGCTCGCTGACCGGGCTGTACGAGTCGGCGGTGCTGTCCTTGTCCGTGCAGGAGGGCAGGGGCCCCAAGGTGGTGGCGTCGACAGCGACCATCCGCCGTTCGGGAGAGCAGGTGCGCCGGCTTTACGGTCGGGACGTGCAGTTGTTCCCGTCCGCCGGTCTCGACGCACGCCACTCGTACTTCGCCGAACCCGACACCAGCTCTCGCGGCCGGCGGGGCCGCCGCTATCTGGGCGTCATGGCCCAGGGTCACACCGCGGGCCGGGCCTCCGTCGCCACCGCGGCGGCGATGCTGCAGGGCGCGTACGAACTGCCGGAGGAGCACCGGGACGCGTACTGGACCCTCGTCGTCTACCACCACAGCCTGCGCGAGCTCGGCCGTACGATCACCGCGACCGGGGACGACATCCCCGCCCAGCTCGCCGGAATGGGCGGTGCCGCAGGTGCCCGGGAGCTGACCGACCAGCAGGTGCAGGAGCTCACCAGCAACCTGAACCGGGCCGAACAGCCCGTGCTGCTGGACCGGTTGGCCAAGCCCTGGACCGAGCCGGGGGCCATCTCCTTCCTCGCCTGCACCAACATGCTGTCGGTGGGCGTGGACGTGAAGCGGCTCGCCCTGATGCTGATGCTGGGGCAGCCAAAGACGACCGCCGAGTACATCCAGGCCACCAGCCGTGTGGGCCGCGACAAGGTGGCCGGTCTCGTCGTCACCTTCTTCAACGCCACCCGTCCGCGCGACCGGTCGCACTACGAGACCTTCGGGGTCTACCACCGCTCGCTGTACCGGCACGTCGAGCCGACCAGCGTCACGCCCTGGTCGGTGCCGGCCCGTCGGCGCGCCCTGCACGCCGCGCTGGTGATGCTCGTCCGGCACCGTCTCGGACTCTCGGCGGAGGATCAGGCCGGTGAGCTGCTGGACCACCTGCCGGGGGCCGTGGTGCTCGCCGAGGAGCTCGTCGCCTGGGTGCGGGCGAGCGACCCGCGTGCCGCGCAGGCCGTGGGGGACGAACTCGACGGGCTGCTCGCCGCGTGGCAGCAGCGCGCCCAGGAGGCCCGGGACGCGAGCAAGCCCCTGTACTACCGGGGCCAAGGTAAGGGGCACCTGAACCTGCTGAAGAACTTCGAGCAGTACGGCGGCCTGTGGGAGACCCCGCACTCCCTGCGCACGGTCGACCGCGAGTGCCAGGTCACGGTGAAGGGAGCCGACCGGTGAGCCGCAAACTGAGGGTGCGCCAGGCACAGACCGTACTGCCGTTCGGGGTCGGGGCCGTCCTGGACATCCAGGGCGAATCGTTCGTCGCCACCGGCATCGGGGACTGGCCGCGCAAACGGCAGCCAGTCGACTCACCGCGGCTGGCCGCACGGCTGCGAGTGAGCGGTTTCTTCGCGGCCCCACCGACCCTCAACGACCGTTACGACAACCAGGACGCACCCGGTGCCCCCTACATCCGGTTCCCGACCTGGCTGTTCTGCGGCAGCTGCCGCCGCATGCGGCGCTGGCGCATCGCCGACGAGACCCCGGGCACGCCTCCGCAGTGCCACCAGTGCTCACCGAGGCGCCCGCTCGTCCCGATGAGGTTCGTGCAGATCTGCAAGGCGGGACACCTCTCCGACGTCGACTGGTGGTTCTGGGCGCACTCCCGGCTGGACCCGGAGGACCGTCAGGCCTGCCCGTCCCGGGAATCCCGGGACTCCCGGGCACAGTTGAGCTTCCGCGTCGAACAGCGCGCCGCGGGCCTGGAGGCGCTGTCGGTCGTCTGTACTGCGCCGAAGTGCCGGGGCGCCCGGGACCTCCTCGACATCCTCGGCACGCACGGTCTGCGCTGCTCCGGACGTAACCCCTGGCAGCGCGCGACAGAACGGGCCGACTGCCGCGAGACCGTTCAGGTCGTGCAGCGCACCGCTGGAAACCTCTACTACCCCGTGGTGCACTCCGCGCTGGACATCCCGGAGGCTGAAGGACCCCCGGTCTGGGAGGGCGAGGTGGCCGAGCGGGTCCGGGCCAGCGCCCTGTGGCTCGCCCTGTGCAGCGCGCCGGACGGCCCGAATGCACCGGCCCTGCGCGGGATGATCAAACAGGACACCCAGGCCGACGACGCACTGATCGACGCCCTCCTGGCCGAGGAAGCCGGCACGCCCGTCACCACCGCCGCCCCGGACCAGCCGGTCTACCCCGACCTCAGCAGCGAGGAGTGGGCGGCGCTCACCGCGCCCGCGCCCGAGGCCACCCGCGACTTCGTGGTCCGGCACACCGACCTGGGGCTGGCCGAGGAGAACCAGGCGCCGTGGACGACCCTGCGGGAGCGGATCGGCAAGGTGGTGCTCGTCGACCGGCTGCGGGAGGTGCGGGCCCTGCAGGGATTCACCCGGGTCGCCCCCGACGCCACCTTCGTACCCGCCGACACCTCGCGCCGTCTGCGCTGGCTCCCGGCGGTCGAGGTCTACGGCGAGGGCGTCTTCCTCACCCTCGACTCCGGACGTCTCACCGACTGGGAACGCGACACCGCCGTACGCAACAGGGTGCTCGGCATACGCGCCGACCTGGACCGCAGCTTCCAGAAGGACCGGCTGGAGGCACACACCGGCACGGTGCTGGCCCCGCGATTCGTCCTGCTCCACACGCTCGCGCACCTGCTCATCCGGCAGCTGTCGTTCGAGTCCGGCTACACCACGGCCAGTCTGCGGGAGCGTGTATACGCCCGTGCCGACCGCGACCAGGCCGGGCTGCTTGTCTACACGGCGGCCGGTGACGCGGCCGGCACCCTCGGCGGCCTGGTCCAGCAGGGCGAGCCACCGCACCTCGCCGAGACTCTGCTGCGCATGATCGAGGCCGCAGCCTGGTGCTCCGCCGACCCGCTGTGCGCCGAACACTCCGGGCAGGGCTTCGGCAACCTCAACCGGGGCGCCTGCCACGCCTGCGCCCTGCTCCCGGAGACCAGCTGCGAGACGGGCAACACCCTGCTGGACCGGGTGCTTGTGGTCGGTGGCGGCGAGGTCCCCGGCTTCTTCGAGGACGTGATCACCTCGGCCCGCGCGACCGCGGTGGACCAGGAGGAGTAAGGGCCGGTGCTCGTGGACTTCCTCTCGCTGACCCCGGACCAGCAGGACGTGCTGGCCTCCCTCCCCTTCGACGGCCATCACCTGGTCACGGGGCCACCGGGATCGGGCAAGAGCGTCCTCGCGGTACAGCGCGCGGTGATGCTCGCCCTGACCGGAGAGCCGGTCACCCTCCTGACGCGCTCGAACCTGCTCCGCCAGTCACTGGAGCCGCTGGCGGCGGCCCTAGGTCCGGAGGAGGGCCTGGAGGTGTCGACCGTCCACGGCTGGATGCACGCCTGGCACCGCGCCCGTACCGGCCGCCCCGCTCCGCGGACGGAGGACGACGGTTGGTTCGAATGGGCGGCCGTCTTCCAGGTGGCCGCGTCCGAGTTCCGCCGGCCCGGCCCCCTGCTGGTGATCGACGAAGGCCAGGACCTGCCGCTGGACTTTTACCGGCTGTGCCGGCTGATCGGCGCCCGTACGACCGTCTTCGCCGACGAGTGCCAGCGCATCACGGACACCCAGTCCACGCTCGCCGAGATCGGCTCCCTGCTCACCGGCCCGAACCGTCACGATCTGACTGCGACGCATCGCATAACCCGTCCGGTGGCGGTTCTGGCGGCCCGCTTCCACGTCGGCGAGGCTCGGCCGGCCCTCCCGGACCTCAAAGGCCCGACGCCGTCCCTGCGGCGCTACGGCAGCGCGCAGCAGGTGGCGGCACATGTCGCCGAGTACGCAGGAACTCGCCCCGGCGAGCGTGTCGGCGTGGTCTTCCGGCACACACGTCACCAGATGGACCTGACAGAGCGTTTGGAGCGCCTCATGCCACGCTCACGCCTCCAGACATACGTGGGGGAGGGAACTGGCCGCTACCGCACGCTGGACCTGGCCCGCCCCGGCGTCACCGTCCTGAACCGGAGGAGTGCCAAGGGTCTGGAGTTCGACACGATGTTCGTCCCCGACACCCACCTCGACGCGGGCGACGACCCGACCGGCGCCGGTCTGAAGATGCTGTACTACGTCCTGGTCACCCGGGCCCGCACCCGTCTGTTCCTGGGATACACAGGAAACACGGAGCCGCCGCTGCTGGCGCACGTTCCGGCGACGGAGCTGGCCCGGGACCAGGGCATGGATACGATCGCCTCATGACCACCCCGGAGATCCAGAAGGCGCGGACGGCCCATGAGGAGTACTTCCTCGACGAGGGTATGGACGTCGAGGTCGAGACCGAGGCGGACGAGGAACCGCCGGAGATCGACAGGCCGTGGAACCCGGAGCAGATCAGGGTCAACACGAAGCAGTTTTCACTGCGTAATGCCCTGGACATGATCGACGACGAGTCGCTTGAGCTCGCTCCGGACTTCCAGCGAGGCCGTGTGTGGAAGCTGGGGCAGAAGTCCCGTCTCATCGAGTCAGTGCTGTTGCAGATTCCGCTGCCCGCGTTCTACTTCGCTGAGGACGCGGACGGGCTCATGCGTGTGGTCGACGGCCTTCAGCGACTCTCGACCATTCATGATTTCGTCCGGGGGGGGAGAGGAGTCGGGGTTCGCGTTGAAAGGCCTCGAATACCTCGACAAGGTGGTCGAGGGCAAGCGTTTCGAGGAGCTCCCCGCGCCGTGGAAGCGGCGCATCCACAACGCTCAGATCATGGCGCACGTGATCGATCCGACGACTCCTCCGGATGTCATGTACGACATCTTCAAGCGCATCAATACCGGAGGCACGCCCCTCAACGCGCAGGAAATCCGGCATTGCATGAGCGGTAAGCGGAGTCGCCGCATCCTGAAGGAGATGACGTCCACGGACGTCTTCTATGAAGCGACTGGTCTGCGTGACCACTTGCGCATGAACGACCGGGAAATGGCCCTGCGCTTCGCTGCGTTCAGGTTGTTGAGGGACTCGAAGAACTGTGCCAGGTCCAGTGGATCGACGGTGCCGGATACGACGTCCGGGTCGGGACCGACCGGCAGGAAGGCGAAGCGGCGGCGTACGGCGGCATCCAGATGACTGATGCTGCGGTCCGCCGTGTTCATGGTCCCGATGATCCGCACGTTCGGCGGTACCGAGAACGTGCGTCGACTGACGGGCAGAGTGAGGGGCAGGCCGCGCTTGTCGAGTTCCAGAAGCGTCACCAACTCTCCGAAGATGCGCGGCAGGTCACCTCGGTTGATCTCGTCGATGATCAGGAGGAACTTCTCGCCCGGGTGGGCGGGAGGCCTGGGCGCACAGCGTGTGGAACACCCCATCGGTGAGCGCGAGCGTCAGTCCGGGCCCCGTGACATTCATGTCCGGTTTGAAGCCCTCGACGAAGTCCTCGTATCCGTAGGAGGGATGGAAGGTCACCATATGGACGCGACCGGCCCGCAACATCTCCGCCTGGGCGGGGGCACGCTGCTCAGGCGGAGAGCTCAGGGCGTCCGCCCGGCCGGTGAGGGCGAGGGCGATGCCGAGCGCGAGCCGGGTCTTGCCTGTGCCGGGAGGCCCGTGCAGGATCACCTGTCCCTTGCGGTCCAGCGCCTCCAGTACGCTCTCCACGTCCTCGGGCAGCGTGACGGGATCACCGGTGCGTGACTCCGCGGGGCGTGTGCCCGGGACTGCGAGACCCATTGAGACCTGCGCGAAAAGGGCCGCGTCGACCTTGGCGAACGTGGACCGCCAACCGTGTTGCGGTTTCGACAGTTTCCGCGCGTGCGAAACGTCCCACGTCACCGGAACGACGTGCCGATATTCGACATAGTCCGGCTCGAAGCGGTAACTCCCGCTGACCGTGCCGGTCGCGAGGACCTCGTCCGTCCCGCGGTTGGCGACGATCCGGTCCCCCGGCTCCAGGTCTCGGAAGGCGAGCAACCGCCGGGCAAGTGTCAGACTGCCTCCGCTGCTGCGCGGCCAGCGCGCGTCGAGCGCCTGCTTGAGTTCGGCGTCACTCTGGTACTGACCCAGGTCACCGAGCTCGTCCCACGCGACGCGGATCACCGCGCCGTCACGGCATTCCTCCCACAGCCGGCCGCGCTCACCGGGTGCGATCTTCCAGATCGTGTTCTACCGCGGGCGCGGATCGAATCCCAGATATAGGAAGCGCATGACCTCCTGTCCGCTCCAGCCGTCGAACTCAGGGCGGGAGCGGACGAGTTCCAGCAGACGGCGATTGCTGCGCCAGGCCGGTGCGTCGGTCTGCGCTGAGCCCCCCAGCAGGGTGATGAACCGGCGCAGGTGCTCGGCCGCGTAGATGGGCAGAAAATGCTCGGGGAAGTACGTGGCCAGGGACTTGGTCACCAGTGCCGGTCCGAATCGCAGCACCTCGAGATCGTCCACGGCGTCGAAGTCCCCGGCACCCACGGCCTCGAAGGCTCGCACGAACTGTCCGCGCAGTTCTTCCCATGCCTCCTGCGGCTCCATGCCGCGCAGCGGAGCGGCCAGTCGCCACTCACCGGAATTGTGGTGATACATGATGTGCTTCGCGGCGCTGCCGCCCTTGATGCTGCCGAGGTTCGGGGTACCGAACTCCATCAGCCGGCAGTACGTCGGTCCGTCCGTGGACAGTGCGGGCTGCCCCAGGGCGTAGCGCGACAACGGCATCGTCGCCCACGTCTCCAGAGGAAACTGCGACAGCACCTGCTTACGTTCGTCTTCGGCGGCCGTTCCGGCCTCCGTCACCGTGCTTCGGTCGAATTGTGATGCTGCCGCCTGCAGGTCCGGTTCGTCCGCCACGAAGGTCATGATGCCGGATCATCGGCTTCCGGTGGGCTGGGCTCGGGGAGTTCACGGCTGGTGCCGGAACGGGGGAGCCTGGTGGAGACCCGCCCGTCCCGGCTGTGCGGTCACCAGGGGTCGAGCTCCCGTGCGCCGGGCGCCTCGACGGGCAGCGACGTCTCTCGGGCACGGGAGTTGAGGGCGATGAGCCTGCCTGTCGTCCGGTCCAGGTGGAAGGCGTACGCCTTTGCCTTGTCGGCGAACTCTGCCGCCGGGCGGGTCAGACCGCCGCCCGTGATGAGGATGAGGCGCTTGGGCAGATCCTCGCCGGCCGCCGCGGCCATGCCGTTCAGCCGCTGGATTTCGGGGGCCGACAAGTCTTTGCCGGTGCTGCGCCACTCGATGTGGAACACCTCGGACTCGATCGGGACGTCAGCCTCGCCTGCCACGAGGTCCGAGAAACCGAGCGTGGTGAGTTGGTGGAGGACCGCTTCCGTGATCTCCCGAGGGGTCATTGGGCCCGGGCGGCGTTCGGGCGCGCTCTCCTCGAGCCCGTCCAGGAGATCGGTGAACTCCTCCATCCACTCGGGGGCGGTCTGCTCGGGCAGATCTGGGAAAAGGCTGTCCTGCAAGGCAGATCTGGGCTTTGGAGAGGGTAGGGTGGCGGGCTCCGGCGGCGCCCACGGTGGCTCCATGTCCCACGCTTCCGGTCCTTTGCACAACAAGTCGGCGAGCTCCTCAACGGATACGTCCGCCTGCGGCACGCCCGGTATGGAGGACGATGTGGTGCGGAGGCACCATGCGAGGTCGACACGCCCCCACCCGCCCCATCGCGGTGTGTGCACGTCCACCAGCCATCCGAGGGTCGGCTTGAGCGAGACGCGCACGAAGGCGTCCGGCAACTCGGCTTCCAGGAACGCTCCCTCGCGCCCGTCGAGGACGTCGAGCTTCGGCGCGTGGCGTGGCCCGTAGGCGAAGTACCCGTTCCCGGCGACCACCCGCCGCACGCGTACACCCCTCATGTCCAGGAGGTCGGCCAGCTCGGTCATCTCGGATGGCTCGCACTCGTTCCAGCGCCAGGGGGACGGCAGCGGCTCTCCGGTGAGCTGGGCCGAGGCGTGGGCGTGTACGGCATCCACGAGTACGTCGTCGGGGGTGTTCAGCGGCCAGAGGGACGGCTCGCTGTTCAGGACGGGATCCAGCACCGCCCAGACGATGCTGTGCCCCATGCGTACGTGGGCCAGGCCGACCGACTGAGACCCGGACAGAAGGACCTTCAGGAGCATCCGTCCCTGTGAGTCGTCGAAGACTACCCGTTCAGCCAGCTCGGGGTGGCGTTCACGCAGGGCCTGTGCCAGGGACTGGAAATGCAGGTGTAAGCCGAAGGCGGCGACCATGTCACCGGGCGGGAACGGCAAGGCAGTTCACTCCTGTCGAAGGCGGGCGGCGGTGTCGTGGTGCCTGGTCGTAGCTTAGGCCGCCTCGTCAGCGGCGCTTGAGGGAGTAGTCGCCCACCACTGAGCCGTAGGGCTTCAGGAGCGGCTGCAACTCGCGCTTGATGAGCGCCGCGTCGCGCTCCGGAAGCTTCAGCGAGGCCCGGCGCATGCGGACGCTCCAGGTGCGAGGGTCCGGGAACACCTCAAGGTCGTTCACCAGGTCGCGCAGGACGACCCCGTCCCTGAAGGGGACCAAGCCATGGATCCGCAGACGGCAGCCTTCTGTGAACCGTCGTTCGCCGAACGACACTGGCTGGTCCAGCGTGCTCACCTCGCTGGTGAGGGTGGCCTGCCCGATGACGCGCCCGAGGTCGCGGGTGGGATTCCCGAAACAGCCGCGCGTCGTGTAAAGCAGCGCCTCGTCGCCTTTCTTCAGGCTGAGGGACTGCTGCGCGCGACCGGCGGGGAAGGCCATGCGCTGGTATTCCAGAACCCAGGCGAGGGGTTCACGGTCGCTGATGATGATCAGGTGGGTGGCGGGTGCGTCCGAAGCGGTCATGAAGGTGCGTCCTTGATGAGAGGCGGCGGTTCTGTCGAAGGGCTGCGGAGATTCGGCTGCTGCGCGAGTCCGGCTACCTGCGTAGGGACTTCAGCTCGGCGCCGCTGCTCGTGACACGCCAGAACAACCAGCCGTTCGCGTTGGGGGACCGGTCCGGGTTGAGTTCCTGGATCACCGCCATGGCGGCGGCGCTGGGCGAGGAGAAGGACTGACCTGCCTGCGGCCCCCGGGTGACCGTCAGGCTGCGTGTGGCCGGGTGGAAGAGGCCCTGGACCCGCTCACCCCGGTACACCGCGTGGACACGGACGTCGTCCGACTCCTCGTCGGGCTCCTCGGGGATGCTCCATGACTCCACCAGCCGCCGTACCACGTCGGACGGCGTGCACGCCATGAGACGCGCGGCGAAGACGACCTTCTCGTACGTCTGCTCATCGAGTTCAATAGATGGCATAGCGCTAATAATGTTCAGCTTGCGTAGAGGAGTCAAGGTGATCGGCGTTCCGCGGCTCTCCGGTGGGGTCAGCCGATCACCGGGTTCCTTATGATCAGTCGCGGGGACGACAACGAGGGGGAACGGCGTGACCACGACGTACGGCACAACGACCGACGCGGAGGTTCCGGGGCGCCGCCAGGACGACGACCTGGACGAGTCACTGCGGAACATCGAGCAGGCGGTACGCACCGCACAGCGGGCCTTCGACGAGATCAGCCGGTGCAACCTTCTGCTCGATCACGCGCAGGAAACCGGTGACGAGGTGATTCAGGAGCTCGACGTGTTGCTGCGTCGCCGCGAGCATACGGCTGTCCCGGCTCTACTGGACCGGCTCGACGCACTCGCGGCCGACGTGGCCAGGTCGGAGGCGGACCGGGTGGTGGTGCGCCGCATCCTCTTCGGAGAGGACGAGGACGAGGAACCGGCCGGCGCCGCCGACGAGGCGGCGGTGTCCTGCCTCACCGCGGACGACCTGCCCCGGATCCCCACAGTGCACGACGTGGAGGACCCAGGGGACAGCACGCTGGAGGACATGTGGGAGCGGGACCAGGCGCTCGCCTCACGGCGTACGAGGTCCGGCTGGAGCGGACCCGGATCGCCGCCGATCACCTGCGCACGGTGACCGACAGGGTGGTGGACTCCTTCGGTACTCCGGCCGCCACGGCCGCACTGCTCGCACAGGCTCGCCGGGCGTACGTGCTGTGGGCGTCCTGCGTATGAGTCACTGCACTCCGTCGAGGATCCGCCACACCGTCCGGTAGGCCGTGCCCTTGGACCCCAGAGCCGACCGCCAGGCCGTCTCGGGCAGGGCGGCAAGCCGGCTGCGTGCCGCCGCGGGGCCGCTCGTGCGGTCCTCACCGGCGATCGTCGCGGCCATGCGGGCCGCCGCCGACCGCGGTACGCCGGCGAGCCGCATCGCGATGGCATCTTCGGAACGGACGCCGTAGAAGGCGTACGACGGGATGTTCCGCAGCTCGCGCTGCGCCTCGGCGGTGAGGGTCGAGAACTCCTGGCCCAGGGTGAGGGACTGGAGCGCCGACAGGCCCCAGGAAACCGTTGGGGCCATCTCTCCGAACAGCCGTTGGCAGCACCGGGTGATGGCCTTGAGGGTGTTCTTCTCCCCCTCCTTCATGAAGTGGTCCTCGGCCAGCTGCGGTACGGACGCGCCGCCCACCCAGTCCTGGATGACACGAGCGATGTAATCACCGGCCCGGCCCTCGTGCTCCGCCGTGACGTCCTGCAGGTTGTCCCGCAGCTCGGGCACCTGGAGCATGACCCCGATCAGCTGGGCGAGGGGTCTGCGGTCACCCTCGAACAGCGGGGTGCCCCACACGTCGCGGTCGATCTGCGCCTCACCCAGCCGTTGCAGCGTGCCCGCGATGCTCTCCCACGAGAAGCCTGTGCTGTCGACCAGCGCCAGTGCCTTTCCGGAGAGGCGTTCCGCGTATTCGCGCACGCTGCGCGTCAGCTGGGAGGCCCAGTCGCGGTTCACCTGACGCAGGTCCTGGAATCCCAGCGTGCCGCGGAGGATCTGCTCGGCCTCCTCGGCGAACTCCTCGTGGTCGCCGATCTGCCGGTACGTGTGGGCCAGGTACTGCACGAACGACGACCACTCGGGAAGGTGCGCCAGGGTGTGCAGGTCGAGGTGCCCGTATTCGCTCATGGCCGTGCGCACCATGTCGACAAGGGTGGAGTTCAGCTCCGCGACCTGCCGGCCGACGAACTTTCGCAGCTTCCCGGCGCGTACCTCGTCCTCCGCGGCCAGCGCGATCAGGCCCACCTCCCCCTGCTCGACCCGCCCGGCACGCCCGACGAGGTTCCAGAAGTCGGGCGCCGGAATGTCGTTGCCGTACGGGAACTGGTGCGAGGCCAGAACGACATTCGCCACTGGGAAGTTGACGCCCTGGGCGATGGTCGTGGTGGACACCAGGTGGGTCAGGTCGCCGGTCTCCATCAAATACTCCGTGACGACTCGAATTTCGTCCGGGAGACCGCGGTGATGGACGCCGATCCCCTTGGCGAGCAGACCCGCCAGCGGGAAGTCCGCGCCGAACTCCTCCTCGACCACCTCTCGGACTGCTCGCAGGTCTTCGCCCATGTCCGTCAACTCGGCGCGCCCGCCCGCGATGATCTGCGCGATCGACCAGGCGTGGTCCGGCCGTTGGGCCAGAGTGATGGTCTGGCCGCGTGCCGCGAGAACCGTCGCCGTCGCCGCGGCGAGCTTGCCCGGGCTGTTCACCTGCGACCAGGACAGCCCGAGCGGCCGGTATCCGTCCAGGGGCAGCAGGTCCGGAACGCTGAGTGTTCTCCGGCTGGTGACCAAGGGTTCCAGGGCGGCCCGGAAACCGCCGCTGCCCGGGGCTCGCTCGCGCCGGGCCAGCGCCAGGATGCGGTCGTTCGGTGTCCAGTCCACGGACAGGCCGACCGACTGGTGGCTGCCGCTGTCCAGCCACGCGGCGATGACGTCCCCGTTGTCGATGAAGGGTGTCAGGAGCAGAAACCCCGCGTCCTGGGCCTCACGGTTGACCGTGGCGAGCAGCAGCTCCAGTTTGATCCCGCGCTTGTCCACGCCCAGGTGGTGTGCCTCGTCCGCCACCACCAGACACAGCGGACGCCCGATCTTCTCCTGCCAGCCGGACCGCAGCAGCAGGTCCAGCTTCTCCGGTGTGGACACCAGCACCCGGAACTGCCGCTCGCTGCGGTCGGTGAGCATGTCCGCTTCCAGACCGTCGAACTCCAGGGCAGGACTGACCCGCTCCACCCCGATCCCGAGGCCGGCGAAGTCGCGGCGCAGCCGGCGCGTCACCTGGTTCACAAGCGCCCGGTTCGGGGCGATGTACGCGACCCAGCCACGCTGCTTGTCGTAGGCGTTGAGCGCCTGGAGGATCCGAAACTGGGCGATCAGGGTCTTGCCCGCGCTGGTGGGCAAGCTGACGACCACGCTGCGGTGCGCCGCCCTGATCAGGCCCTGCTCGGCGAGGGCCACGCGCTGCGGCGGCAGCACCTCGAAGATCGGGCGCGGCCGTCCCCGGTCGACGAGGGAGGCGACGAAGGCGTTCACTTCCGGGCTGACCGCGCGGGCCACCGTCCACAGGCTGTTGTCGACGATCTGGTCCGCCGTGGCTGCCAGCAGCCGGACCAGCACCTCCAGATCCGGGTCTGCGGAGGCCACCGCCGCCTCCAGGGCCCGGTCGCAGTGCGCCTGCACGCGCTGGCGCACCCCGTAGTGACGGCTGGGGCGCTTCTCCCGCATCAGATGTCCGGTCGCCAGATACGCGGCGAGCAGTTCCGCCGTCTTGAGCAGGTGGTAGTGGGCGGCCAGCGACCAAGCGGCGGGCCGGGCATCGTCCCCCGCCCCCGACAGGTACGCCTCCTCCCACACCGCCTGGTCCTCGCGCAGCTCGGCGATGGCATGGTCCAGGGCGTCGAGGTCCTCCCACCCGCGCTTGCGCAGCAACAGCAGCCACACGTCCGCGGTACCGCGCCGCACCCGGCCCTCCCAGTCCTCCTCGGGATCCGGTGCGGAGGGCAGCTCGACGTCCGCGAGCAGCCGGGCCGCGAGCGGCGTCTCGTCGGCGATCCACCCCAGGCACGCGGTGCGCAGCAGCTCCAGCCGCGCCTCGGGAGAGTTACCCTCGGGCAGCCGTGCCCGCGCCAGCGCGAACATCTGACCGCACAACCGGCGCGTGGCCGGAGCCTTCGGATCCTCAGCGATGGCGTCCCACGCCAGCAGATCCAGCGCCCCCACCGCGAAGTCGACCGCCTCACGACTGTCCGGAGAGCCCTGCGGAACCTCCGCGTCGACCGCCCGCAGGGCCGAACCGATCAGCACCCGCTGCGCCCGCTCACCGGCCTCCCGTACAAGACCCGGTTCGAGCGCGCCTTCCAGCCAGCCCAGATCAGCCAACGTCACCCACCCCCGCATGGGCGGGCCAGGCGGCCATGCCGATCGGCAGGTACCAGGCGGTCAGCAGCGCGTGCATCGGCTCCACGACCGTCTTGGCCAGTTCCGCCGCGGGCCCGCTCAGGTCCGTGGGCACGGGAGCGGTGTCCCGCACCAGACAGCCGAACAGCCGGAAGTCCCTGCCCTGCGAGCTGATGAAGCGACGGGCCGCGATCTGGTACGCGCTGACGTGCTCGGCGCTGCGGCACCGGTGGCGCAGCCATTTCATCAGCGTGAAGTGGTCGTTCCCCTGCGACAGCCGCTTGAGCTGCTCGATCATGCCGTCCGGCCGGGCGGTCATCACCTTCGGCGGACTCTTCGCCTCCGACGACGACTTCACCTCGCCGAACAGCAGCGTCGCCGTCCCGTCCGCCACCCATAAGCCCACCAGATCGGCACCCGGCAGGCTCGCCTTGCGGGTACGCCGGTCCCGTGCGCCGTCCCACAGCCACACCGCGCCGTGCCAGTGCTCCAGCAGCACCTCGGCCAGGGCTTCCCCGAACTGCCAGGGTTTCGGCTCCGGCTCGGTCGCCAGCAGGGCGCCGATGAACTCGGTCTCCATGTCGGTCGTGGCCAGCGACCGCAGCTCGGTGACGATGTCCCGGGTCGCCTCCAGATCGCCGGCCCGCTCGGCCCACGGCCCGGCACCTAACTCCCGCATCACCTCGGGCGTCAGCCCGACGCCGCTCCATGTCACGGCTCCGTCGGTGCCGCCGTACAACTCGATCCCCTGCGGGATGCGCGGTGCGGCGCTGCGTTCCCCCACGCGTACGTCCTTCCCCCCACCCGGCACCCCCGTGCCGGCCCCGTGCCACCGCCCGACCGGGCCGGGTGGTGCGTCCGGCCACTGCTGAGCACGACGGTGTGATCAGAATTCTCTCCACCTCCCGGGGCGTTGTCCACGCCGTGTGTCCGCCTGTGGACGGACTGTCTCGCATTCCCCGTCAGGTGAGCGGGAGACATGCCCAGACGGTTTTCCCGGAAGGCGGCCGGGGAACCGTGCCCCAGCGAGTGGCGAGCGCGTCGACGAGGACCAGGCCGCGTCCGGACTCGGCATCGGAGTCGGGGGAGGTGGTGGTACGGGGCTGGGGTCGACGGTCGCCGCGGGGGTCGGCGACCTCGACACGGAGGGTGTCCGGCGCCTCGACGACCAGCCTGAGGCGGAAGCAGCGGCCTCTCACCCGGCCGTGGGTCACCGCGTTCGCGGCCAACTCGGCGACCACCAGGCCGGCGGACTCACTGGCGGTGCAGGTGGGCGGCCAGCCCCACTCCGCGAGTTGCTGCACCGTCAGGAGCCGGGCCACGCGGGCACCGCGGGGGTGTGGCGCTGAGGAGCTGGGTGAAATGCCGGGTCGCCCCGGGGGTGGGGATTTGCGACTTCATGTTCACCGAGCGTGGTCGGCTCGCTCTACGCTGACCAGCAATCCCTTCGGTACGGAGGGTGTGTGTACCGGTACGGACGGTGTTCCGTGCGGGATGTCGGCCGTGACCTGAGATGGGGGTGACGGTGGCGGAGGCGCAGGAGTCCTACGAGTCGTGCGACGACGGCGAGCTGAGCAGTGACCTGATGCGGGCGATCGGCAAGCAGCTGAAGGTGCTGCGGGAACGGGCCGGGATGACGCAGAAGGAGCTCGGCGATGCGCTCGGATACAGCGAGGATCTGATCTCCTCGGTGGAGAGGGGGCGGCGGACGCCGCAGCGGGAGTTGCTAGAGGCGGCGGACGAACTCCTCGAGGGCGGTGGGGTGTTGAAGGCCGCCATTGAGGACGTGGAGAGGGCCAAGGCGAAGGCGCGGGTTCGGCATCCGGCTTGGTTTTGGGATTATGCGCGGTTGGAGCGGGAGGCTGTTGAGATCAACTTCTACAACAACCACGACATTCCCGGCCTGTTGCAGACCGAGCGGCGGATCCGGGCGCTGTACGAGATGCGCAAGCCCTTGCTGGGTGAAGACATCATCGAGCAACGGGTGGCCTCGCGGATGGCCCGCCAGGAGATCCTGACGCACTGGCCGCCGCCCATGGTGACGGCGGTCGTCGAGGAGGTAGTGCTGCGGCGGCCCATTGGCGGACCGGAGGTTCACAAGGAGCAGCTGGAGCAACTGATCAGGCTCGCCCAGTTGCGCAACGTGGAACTCCAGGTGATGCCGACGGACCGGAGCGGGCACGCCGGGATGGGCGGCCCCTTCGTCCTGCTCACACCGAAGGGAAAGCCGCAGGTCGGATACACGGAGGTGCAGAACAGCAGCCGCCTGCTCACGGATACCGAGGACGTACGTATCCTGGCCGCACGGTACGAAAGCATCAGGGCTCAGGCGCTCACCATGCGGGAGTCCCTCGACCTGATCAACAGCATGCTGGGAGAACTATGAGCACTGCCGAACCCGTGCGCCTCAGCTGGTTCAAGAGCAGCTACAGCGGCAACGAGGGCGGCGAATGTCTGGAGGTCGCCGCCGCTCCCGGCGCCGTGCACGTGAGGGACTCCAAGGATCCCGCCCGTGCCCAGCTCGCCTTCCGGCGCCGGGAGTGGGACGCGTTCGTACGGTTCGCCTCCGGACGCTGAGCCGTCAGGTCTTGGTGTTGGTGGGGTGCGGGCCGAGGTAACCGACGTAGATCAGGCCGGTGTTGGGGCCGTCGTCGTGGAAGTAGAGCCGTGGGGCCACCATGTTGCCGCCGCCGATGCGGAGGTGGGCCTCCATGAACAGCTTTCTGCTGGGGTCGACGGCCTCAGGAACCGGGAACGTGCGCTCGCGGCGCCAGTCCTCGCGGCTTCCGACGGTCTTGGACTCCTTCATCTTGACCTTGCCCGCCGGGAAGGGGTGCTGGCAGTCGTCCGGCAGGTGGGAACACCAGTAGCGGAAGTCGCCGCCCGCCGTGCCGGCGGCTGACGCAGAGGCGTAGGCGTTGAGGGCGTGGAGAGCGTCCCAGGCGACCTCGACCCAGTTGCCGATGCACTGGGCGTCGAGTTCCCTCATGATCTTCCGGTTGCCCGTGAACCGTAGGTGACGGAACTGGCCCATCCGGTCGAGGAGCTTGGCAAAGGTGGCGGGGCAGTCGGCGGGTTCCTCGACGGGCGCGTGCGCGAGGTCGTACTGACCTGCCTTTTCAAGCCGTATCTGAAGGACCCGTACTTGACGCTCGGCGTGCTTGAGCTTGGAGTACAGGTCCTGGTTCTCGGCGGCCTGGTCGAACTCCAGCTCCTCCGCGATCTGGAGTTGCTGGCGCAGGTCGCGCAGCACGTCCGCGAAGGCGTTCTCGCGCTGTTCGGCCTCGTCGAGCATCGTGGTCAGGGTGGCGTTCTTCGCACGGAGTTCTTCCAGACCGGAGCCGTGGGCCGCCGGGCGGGGGCGGGTGCGCTGGACGGGCAGGTTGTCCAGGGGGCCGGGGAGCGGCAGGCGCAGGGCCAGTCTCTGGGGGAGGGCCGCGAGGATGGCTGCCGCGCGTTTCGGGTTCGCCTCCAGCGTGGCGCGTGACATCACAGGGTGGCGCTGGGCGTCGGGTTGCCAGGCCGGGTCCACGCCCGGGAGGTAGGTGCGGATGCCGCCGCCGAAGACGCGGTGGTAGTCGAGAGTGTCTTCGAACAACTGCTGTGCGTCCGGGCGGAGCACGTACATTACGGCGAGGCCGGTGAGGTGCTTGAAGGCCGGTTCGACGACCTTCTCGGTCCAGGCTTCCGGGTTCTGTCCGTAGGGGACGCTCGCCACGACTATGGGGAGCCGGCGGTCCAGGTCGCAGAGTTCCTCGATCACCTCCTCCACGTCGTCCGGCTCGATGAACTTCGGGACTGTGCCGACGTCGGCGAGACCGTCCTGAGCGTCGAGCGTGTCGAGTAACAGCTTCGCGATGCCCGGGGTGTTGGCGCGGATGAGCCGCACGTCCGACGACGCCGGGAGGTGCTCGATGTCGACCTGGATCCACGTGCGGTGGCCGTCCTCCCGGGGGTCCGAACGGACGACGAGCGTGGATTGCCAGGTGCCCTGGACCGGGTGGTCCTTCCACTCACGCAACCGCCAGCGGGAGTACGCACCATGCCGGCCGGACACTGCGTCGTGGTCGAGGGTCACACCCTCGGCTATCTCGTTGCGCCCCTCGTCCAGGGCCGAGGTGTCGTACGGCTTCAGCACGCTCAGCCAGTGGTGCAGTTGGCGGTCCGCGATGGCGGAGGCCGTGACGAAGTCCTGCTTGGTCGACACGACCATCCGGTAGTTGCGTGGTTCCATGGGCGGCTCCTGGGCGGTGCAGCGGTTGATGGAGACGCCGAGTACGGCGCACCGCGTGGGCGGTGCGCCGGTGGGGGTGCTCAGGCGCGGTGGTGCGGTTGGGTCACGCCGGGTGGCGGGGGCCCTGGCCGGGAGGCGGGTCGAGGATGGTCTGGTAGGCGGTGCCGGTCCGCTCGGCCTCGGCCATGCGGTCGTAGATGTCGAGGATCAGGTTCTTGGTGCGGTAGGTGCCGTGGGCGGCCTTGTCCTTGCGGTTGATGACCGGGAACGTGTCCATGACGTAGTCGACTTCGTCGCGGTCGAGGCCGTAGAGGTGGAAGAAGGCCGCGTCCAATTCGGCGCGGAGGAGCATGCGGCGCTCGTCGTCCCAGCGGTACGGGGGGCCGTCGAGGCCGTGGTCGGCGGCGAAGTCGGCCATGTCGTTTGAGGTGTAGACGAGTTCCAGCACACGGGGCGTGCACCAGTCGGCAAGGCTCGTCGGCTCAGGGGCAGCCGGGAAGGGAAATTCGGCATCCGGCTCGGGAACCGGGAACTGCATGACGTAGCCGTACGTCATGGACGTGCCAGCGACCTTCTGCCGGGCCACGTAGTCGAAGGCGAATGAGGCGAGGACGGCCTGGAGCGTGGCGGCCTGAGACCGCACAAGCATGAGCGGGAACTTGTGGCCGACACCGTACGCCGGAAGAGCTGACCCAATCATTGTGCGGGTATCGGTCGACCGAGCAATGTCCCGCCACCCCATCAACCACTCGCGGCGCCACTCCCGCTCCGCCAACCGTGAAGCCACCCCATGCTCCCTGACCGGCTTGCCCTTCCGGTCCTTCTTCCCGGCGTGCACGTCGAGCTCCGGCACCCAGTACCGAGGCATCGGCACAAACGCAGGATCGTCATGCTGCTCCGGCGTCAACCGAGGCAGCGTCCCCATGTTGGCCTGCGCCTCCGTCTGGCCCTCGTACGTGCCCAGGCGGTGGTCGAAGTGGTGCAGCATCTTCGCCTCGTACAGCGGCAGGTACCGCTGCCCGTCCCGCTCGAAGACGTTGCCGTTCAGGGTCCAGCCCTCGGCCGACAACTCCTCCTGTGTGCGAAACAGATGGGAATCGTTGGACATGTCGAACATCCGCATGAACGACAGGCCCCACGGGTTGCCGTCCGGGTCGCCCTCCCTGATCAGGACCGGTACCCGGCGGTAGATCCCCAGCGTGATCTCGGCGTCCCGGCGTGAGCGGAATACCGGGAGTGTCCCGGTGTTGGGGTTGACCAGCAGGATCTCCTCCGGCGGCATCGCGAAGCGGCGGCTCGGCAGGTCCTCCATGTACCGCGTGCTGAAGGCGAAGGACGCCTCCCGCACCCGCTCCTCCCGGCCCGCCACCGTCAGGAGGCAGAAGCGGACCCGGTGGTCCACGGCCCGGCTCAGCAGGAACGCCTCGTTTTCGAAGTCCAGGAAGGACGCGAGCCGTGCGCTGCGCACCAGGTCGGAGAAGAACGGCGCCGTCGTCGCGTCCGTAGCGATGCCCGTCGGCAGCACCAGGCCGAAGCGCCCGTGCGGGGCGATGCTCAGGGACGCCGTCTCGGCGAACACGGCGTACGTGTTCACGTCACCACGGCCTGCCAGCGGGAAGCGGCCCGAGTCGCGCAGCAGGTGACTGACGCCCTCCGCCTGGCGCTTGGCCGCGGCGAAGTCCGTGTACAGCTTGCGCTCCGCCGGTTCCTCACTCGTCACCAGCGCCTTGATCAGCCGTTCCCGGGCTGCCTTGTTCTTCGCGCCCGCGATGGTCTCGCTGCGCGTCGCGAAGAACTCCTGCTCCTGAAGCTTGACGCGCTCCCACGGCGGATTCCCCAGCACACAGCTGAACCCCCCGCCCCACCCGGTGCGCTCATCCACCCCCGTGGCCGAGAAGTCCGCGTCCTCCGGCACCGAGAACACCTCGGGGAACTCCAGGTGCCAGTGGAAGAACCGGTACTCGTCCCGCAGCCGGTGAACCTTCTTCCGCGTGCCTTCCGGCAGCTTCTCCCAGCCGCTTTCCCGCAGGGCGAGCAGGCTCTCCAGCGTCAGAGCAGGGGGACGGGCCTCCTTGGTCTTCTCCCAGACGAACGCCGCGCACCACGCGTCGGCCAGGTCCCGCTCACGGACGTAGTCCGACTCGGGGTCCGCCGTGAGCGCCAGGTACGCGTCCCGCTGCCGGTGCACGTGTTCCAGGTCGTCGTTGGGCGCGTTGGTGATGTCCGCCGCCGCCCGGGCCAGCTTCTCGTTCGAGCCGGCCAGCGCCGTGACCGACGTGAACAGCTCGCCCTGGTGGACGCCCGACGATCGGGCCTGCCACGCCGCCCGTTCCGCCGCGTTGCGCTTGCGCAGCAGGGTCACCCACGTCTTGTCGTCGCCCTCGATCGGCTTGAACGCCTCGTCGGGCAGGCCCTCCGCAAGCAGCTTCGGCGTCGTACCGACCAGGCCGTTGCCGTGCCTGAGGTGCGAGTCGAGGAAGCTGAGCGGCTTGCCGGGCTCCAGGGACTCTATCCACAGGGACACCTTGGCCAGCTCCACGGCCATGTGGTTCAGATCAACGCCGTAGATGCAGCGGCCGATGACGTCCCGCAGAGCCGTACGCGTGGCTTCGGCGCTGGGCTCGGGCGAGTCCGTACGGACGGCCGCCAGGCGCTTGGCGATGCGGCGGGCCGCCGCGACCAGGAAGTGGCCGGAGCCGCACGCCGGGTCGCAGACCGTGAGGCGCAACAGGGCCGCCTCCTGCTCCTCCCGGGTCGCTCCCGACTTGACCGCGTCGTCTATCACCCGGTCCAGGGCTGAGTCGAGCAGGCAGTCGATGAGCGAGGAGGGTGTGTAGTACGAGCCGGTCGTCTTGCGTTCGTTGCCGGCGAGCGTGCGCAGCTCGAAGCTGTTCGCCGCGGGGTTGAAGCGGGGGACCAGCTCCAGCAGGGACTCGTAGATCGAGCCGAGTTCCTCCGCGCCGAGGTGGCGGTAGTCCACGCGGCGGGGGCGGTTGAGCTTCGGGTCGACGACGACGGACAGTGCCTTCACCGCCGTGAACAGGGCCTCGTTGGACAGCTCCAGGCCGTCCAGGACCTCGTCCTTATCCGTGCGTTCGAAGAGGCCGCCCAGGCCCGGCAGGCCGAGCTCGGGCAGTCCGCCCTCCTTGCCGAGGCCGTCCAGGACCAGGCGCAGGGCGTGCCACTGATCGCCGTGCGGGCTGCCCGTGCGGCGGGTGGCCGTGCGGCGCAGGCGAGCCGTGGAGAAGTACTTGTCGTAGCGCTCGCGGGCCTCGGCCGGTGCGTCCGGCGGGATCAGCAGGTCGCGGTCCTCCGCCACGAACAGGAACAGCAGGCGGTACACCAGGTTCAGCAGCGCCGGGTGCATCTCCCGGACCGTGACCTCGGACTCGTGGAGCTCCTCGCGGAGCCCGCCGTTGTCGGGGTGGGAGATGAAGCCGGTGCCCAGGGTGACCAGGGTCTTTTCCACGCCCTTGCGCAGTTGGTCGAGGGCGCGGGTGCCGCTGGCGATGGCTTCCGTGCGCCACTTCTCCAGCCAGCAGCCGGCCGGGCCGCTGTCGCCGTGGGGTTCCAGGCGGGAGCGGTGGGTCAGGCGCCACAGGAGGAGGAAGTCGGCGAAGCGGTCGCCCTCGAAGATGGCCTCGAGGTCGAACTCGACGTACGCCGAGCCGACCATGGAGGTGGAGTCGCGCAGCAGGCGCAGCAGCCGGCCGTTGGCGAGCACGCCCCACAGGGCCTGGTCGCCGCTGCGGTTGAGGTACTCCTGGAGCAGCGACTGCGGGGCCGGGCCGGGCAGCGTCGCGCTCCTGCGGTCCAGGTCGACGTTCCAGCCGGTGAGGTGCACCGGCGTGCCCTGCCACACGTGGCTGACCGCGAACCGCTTCTCGTCGTCCGCTGACGGCAGGCCCTCCCCGGGCGCGTCCGGCAGGCGGCCGTAGCCCAGCTGCTCGAACAGCGGCAGCAGCCAGCGCTCGACGGTGACGCCCACGGCCGGGATACCGTCGTTGCGGTCGGCGCCGTCCCTGACCAGCTGGTCCTGGAAGGCCGCCCACACGCCCTTGAGGTACGACCAGGAACGCTCGGCGGCGTCCCGGACCGTGTCGTTGACCGCGAACAGGCCGTAGTCGGACGGCTGGGCACCCGGGACGTCCTTGCCGTCGCGGACGCGCATCAGCATGTCCGGCGGCAGCAGGCCGCCCACGGTGAGGACCGAGTCGGTGACGATGGTCTTCGCAAGGCTCATCAGTGGGCTTCCCCGTTCGTGGTGGTGCCGGTGAGGACGGGGACCGGCAGGTAGTGGTACACGCCGAGCACGTCCGGGCGGCCCTGCACGGCGACGCGCAGGCCTCGGCGGGCCGGGCCGGAGGCGCCCCGCACGTCGCGGAAGGCGCCGCGCACCCGGCGGTGCGACTCCAGCAGGCGGGCCGCCAACTCCTCGCCGTGCTGCTCCAGCGTGGGCATGAGGGAGTCGAGAGAGGACAGGATTTTCGTGATGTGGTCCTCGGCGAACTGGCGCTCCGTATTCTGCGCCGCACGGGCGTCCAGCAGCGCGAACGCCTCCTCCTCGGGCAGCCACTCGGCGTTCGCCGCGCCGCCCCGGAACGCCAGCAGGCGGGCGTCCTCGGCCAGTTGCTGAGAGTTTCTGCCGTCGCGGCCGGGCAGCGTGAGCTGGAAGCGGTAGCGGACCAGGAGCAGCGTGGTGCGCTTGGCCACCGCCGTCGTACGGACCACTCCGCAGCGGCGGGCCGGGCGCTGCCACTGCGGCATCCGGTCGTCGAGCGCCGCGTCGAGCACGAAGCGGGCGACGGACGACACGACTGGGTCGGTGCGGGTGAGCGCCACCTCGCCGCGCGGGGCGGTCGGCGTGTCATGGAAGGCCACGGGCCGGGGATGGCGCGGGCCGAGCAGCGTGCCGAAGGCGTCGCGCAGGGCGGCGGGCAGGGCGTCCGTGTGCAGGGTGAAGCCGTCCGGTTCGCCGCGCAGCGGGCCGGCGACGCCACGCAGCGCGGTCAAGGCGTGGCGGGTGAAGCGGCGTACCTCCTCGCCCGTGCCGAGCGACGCCCGCACCTCGGCGACCTCCCTGGCCACCTCGTCCTTCTTCACCGCGTGCTGCGCGTACCGGGAGCGGGAGGCCTTCTCCCGCTCGGCAGCGCTCTGCCAGGCTTCGTGCAGGTCCGCCGCCTGCTTCCCGGCGACCGTCTCGACCGTGAACAGGCCCTCCTGCTCGAACTCGGCCCGTTCGCCACGCAGGATGAGGCCCTCCAGGACCGCCTGCATCACGTTCTCGGAGGAGTCCGGCACGGGTACGGAGATACCGGTCGCCTTGCGGATACGGGCGTGCTTGCGCAGCAGCACGTCCAGGACGATGCCGTCGATGGCGTTGTCAGCGCCGTACAGCGTGACCGCCTTGACGACGTCCCTGCGCTGCCCGAAGCGGTCGACGCGACCTTCTCGCTGTTCGTGCCGGGTCGGGTTCCAGGCGAGGTCGTAGTGGATGACGGCGTCGAAGCTCTCCTGGAGATTCACGCCCTCGGACAGGCAGTCGGTGGCCACCAGCACCCGGCGCTCCGGGGGAGTCTCGCCGTCCTCGTCTTCCTCCGTCAGGGCGGCGATACGAGCGACCCGCTGGTCGGGGGAGAGCTCACCGGTGACCGCTTCGACGGCGTACGTCTTCTTCCCGCTGCCCTTCTTGCCCTTGGTGCCCTTATTGAGGGCGGCGTCCAGGTGGTCCTTGACGTACTCGGCGGTGGAGATGAAACGGCAGAAGACGATGGGGTTGTAGCCCTCGTCCAGCAGCTCCTTCACCGTGGCGATGAGCTGCTTCAGCTTGCGGTCCTTCGCCGGGCCGGCGAGCGCCTCGGCGGCTTCGGCCATGGCCAGCAGACGGGCGCGGTCCTCCTCGTCCAGGGACCGGGCGTCCGGGTCGGTGTCGCCCGGGACCAGCAGGGTGCCGGGGACGGCGTCGGCGGACTCGGCCGACTCGTCGTCGGCGGGGTCGGTGACGGTGCGGCTGCCGATGGCGTCGGCCTCGGTCACCGAGTCGGCGTCCTGCACTCCGGCCCGGGTGCGCAGCGTCTTGCCGACGGCGGCGGGGGAGGAGCCGAGCGCGCGCAGCAGGGCGAGCGCCGACCACCAGCGGAAGCGCTGTTGGAGGGCGCCGTCCGCGCTGCGCACCGTCTCCCGGGCGTAGCCGAGCACCTCGTCGAGGAGATTCCGGTACTCCGGGTGCAGCGCGTAGGAGACCTCGCGGGAGAGCCGGTCGCTCGGGAAGTTGGCGTCGTCGCGGAAGTCGTCGCGGATGTCGGCACGCCGGCGCTGAACGAAGTGCTGAGCGAGCAGGGTGCGCCCCGCCTCGTGGTCGAGACTGACCGACTCCAGCTTCTTGTCCAGCAGGCCGAGCAGATTGCGGAAGGGCTCCTCCTTGCCGCTGTGCGGGGTCGCCGTCACCAGCACCAGGTGGCGTGCGGGGTCGTCGGCGAGGGCGCGCAGCAGGGCGTAGCGCAGCTGACGTTGCTGGCGGCCGCCGCCCGGGGAGGAGTCCGCGACACACGTGTGCGCCTCGTCGACGATCACCAGGTCCGGGCAGTTCTTGATGAAGTCGTCCCGGTGCCGGGGCGACTTGATGAAGTCGGTGGAGACGACGTAGTTGCGATCCGGGCGGAACACCGACTGCCCGTACAGGCGGCTGCGCTCCAGGCGCCCGATCGTGGAGGCCAGCACCAGCTCGGCGTCGATGCCGAACTTGCTGCGCAGCTCCGCCCGCCACTGTTCCGCGAGAGCCGGGCTGCACAGCACGGCCAGCCCGCGGGCGTCGCCCTGGGCCAGCAGCTCTTTGGCGATCAGCCCGGCCTCCACCGTCTTGCCGATACCGACGTCATCGGCGATCAGCAGCCGCACGGTCTCCTGCCGCAGCGCCATCAGCAGCGGCACCAGCTGGTACGGGCGGGGCTCCACGGAGATGCCGGCCAGGCAGCGGAACGGGCCCGCGCTGGACCGGAACCCGATCCGCAGGGCGCTGCGCAGCAGCCCCGCCGCCGCCTGGTCGCCGAGATCGGCGGGGCTCGGCGGGGCGAAGCTGGCGTGCTCAACCGTCTCCAAGGCCGGCAGCACCCCGGCGATGTCGTCGTCCGTGCCGCCCAGCGGGCGCAGGACGAGCAGTTCGGGCTTCGACTCGGGCAGTACGACCCATTCCCGGCCGCGGGCGCGCACCAGCGAGCCGACCGCGATCCGCGTCTCGCCGTCCCGGGCAGGCGCGGCGGTGGTGGACGACGTCATCGGTGGACCTTTCGGAAGAACGTGCGGGATGCAGACAGAGGGAGTCAGGAGGGGTCGGTGCCGAACACCGAACGGTAGCGGCCGACGACCTCGGACCAGTCGTCGTCGTGGCGGAAGCGGATGACGTCCCAGCCGTCGTCGTACAGCCGTTCCTGCGCGTCCTCGTCCCGCTGGGCCTGTACGTCGTCGTCGTGGTGCGGCCCGTCGATGAACACGGCCACCGGGCCGGTCTTCGTCTCGTACACGAAGTCCGGGCGGGACAGCGCACTGGAGACGAAGACCTGCTGCTTGTCGGGCAGCTTCAGGCCCTGCCTGGACAGGAAGGCGATGAACCGCCGCTCCAGCGAGCTGTCGGCGCCGTCGGTGAGGGCCTGGGCGTGCTCGTCGCGCGAGACGCCCGGACCGGCGTCGGCGACCTTCGCACCGGCGAAGCGCAGCAGCAGGTCCTTCACCAGCTTGCGGTCGATGACCTGGTGCCAGCGCTGGTTGCCGAAGGACAGCAGGCAGTCGTAGCAGCCCATCTCGCAGAGCGGGCCGCCCTCCCGGCCGCCGGTATCGGTGCCGTCGGGCCGGAAGTGGGCGATCTCCAGAGCCCGGGCCGCCGCCCGGCGCAGCGCCTCCGGCTCGGCCTGGAGACGGCGCAGGACGCCCGCCCCGCCCTCGGCGCTCTCGATGAACAAGATACGGTCCCGCGGACCGTCGAGCGGAGGCAGCTGCTCGGTGTCCAGCTCGCTGTCCTCCAGCTGGAACTCCGCCTCGATACCCCGCTCCAGGGCGTACTGCAGCGTCACCGCCACCTCGGGGGCCACCTTCTCGGTGAGTTGCAGGACCAGGATGTTGCGGGTGTCCTGGACATACGGGATCACCGGCACCTTGCGGTCCGCCTTCTCCGCGCTCTCCAGCCCGTCCTGCTCCTCGGTGGTCTCCTTGCCGGGCTTGTCCTGGTCCTTCTTGGCGTCCAGCCACTTGCCCTCGACCGGGTCCAGCCAGAAGCCGGAGCGCTGCTTGCTGCGCCGGTAGCCGAGGTTGGTGAGGCGGACGGTGGCGCTGTCGCCATAGGTCAGCTCGGCGAGCTGTGCGCCGTCCGCGTCGACCGCCGTCGCGTTCAGTGATCCGTCCCGCGTGCCGTGCTTGTTGAACTTGTACGACACCTCCACCCAGTAGCCGGTGCGCTGCCGTTCCTCCTCGTCCGAGGAGATCCGGTCCCGGCGCTTGGTGAAGACCGTGCGGAGCTGGAGCAGGTTGTAGCGGGCCTCGGTCAGCTCCTTGTGGCAGGAGTCGCAGGTGCTCTCCAGCGTCTCGCCGGTGTGCAGGTAGCCGCAGTGTTCGCAGACCTTGGCCTCCTCGGTCTGCAGATCGCCGGAGGCACTGGTGGGCAGCTGGATGCGGTCGACCTGGAAGCGGCTGCCCTCGTGGTAGATGAAGGCGCCGGGGCCGAACTCGCGGATCGCGATGAAGCGCGAGCGCTGCAGGTAGTCGCCGTCCCGGCTGCCGCGCACGGCCCGGCCGGTGCCCGGGATGAACGCGGCGAGCGGCAGGCGGGGGAAGGAGTACCCGGGCAGGAATCCCTCGGAGGCCAGATACCGGTACGGCGTGAAGTCCGACAGCAGGGTGCTGCCCGAGGTGTCCTCGTTCTTCAGCAGCTTCAGCTGCGTCTCCGCCTGGTGCCTGCGGCGCTCCGCCTGCGCCGAGGCTTCCTTGCCCAGGGTGTTGTCGAGGATGCGCCGGTGCTGGATTTCCCGCTCCCGCAGCGCCTTGCGGAACAGCTCCCGCCAGCGGCCGAGCGCGTTGTCGAAACCGCCCGGTGCCTTCTCCACCGTGCGCTCCAGCCACTGCTCGTCCCACCACGAGGTGGCGCTCAGCCGGTCCATCGACTCCTTCAGGACCGCGGTGGCCCGCTTCAGCGCCCGCCGCTGTGCCGCGGGGTCCCGGATCTGCTCGACGACGTGCGGGAAGAGCCGCAGCGACGGTTCCTCGCCGTCGGCGTCCAGGATGTGCGGGATGCGCCGGCCCAGCTCCAGGCCCGTCTCCGCCAGCCAGATGGCGTGCACGTGCGAACGCACCAGGTCCTCGTTGGCGAGGTCCAGGCGGGGCGGGGCCACCTCTCCGGCCACCATCAGGTGGGACAGGCGGAAGTAGTACTGGTCGTGGCTGTTGCCGGTGGCGCAGTACGTCGTCACCAGCGCCGGCTGGCCCTGCCGGCCGGCCCGGCCGCTGCGCTGGGCATAGTTGGCCGGCGTCGGCGGGACGTTGCGCATCGCGACTGCGTTCAGGCTCGCGATGTCCACGCCCAGCTCCATCGTGGGGGAGCAGTAGAGCAGGGGCAGCGGGGTGCCTTTGCGGAAGTCCTCCTCGCGCTTCTCCCGGACCGGCGCGGGTACCTGCGCGGTGTGCTCGCGTGCGAGGAGTCCGGCGAGCGTGCCGGCGACGTTCTTGTAGAGGTTCTTGAAGAACGGGTTGACGCGCGGGCCCCGGTCCTTGCCGTACGTCCGGCGCAGCCGGTCCACCGCGCCGAACTCGTCGTCGCGGGCAGTCCACACCACCGCCGTGTGGTTGATGCGGTACCCGGGCGACTCACCGCGCCCTGCGGGCACCTCGGTGAGCAGGCCGCCGTCCTCCAGCACCTCGACCAGATCGACGATCACCTGCTGTGCCTCGTCCAGGGTCAGGGCCCGGCCGAGCGCCGGGAACTGGCCGGGACGGCGCAAGAACTTGCCGAAGGCGCCGCGGGCGGTGATGTTCATCTCGCTGCGGAACCGGTTCGGGCGGCCCGGGCGCACGTAAGCCGTGCCCGGCGGAGGCGGGGTGCGCTCGGTCTCGGCGAGCCCCCACGGGTCCGTCAGCAGGTACGACAGCCTGCGCAGCTCGTCGAAGTCGGACTGCTCGAAGTACGGGAAGTCCACGGCACGCACGCGACGCAACTCGTCCAGGAGGATGCGCGACAACTCCGCGCGCTTGGCGGGGTCCGCGGTGCGCAGCGGCCCGGAGGTCTTCGCCCACCGGTCCTCTTCCGCGGTGATCTCCTCCAGGTCCGCGTACTCCAGCCGCAGCAGGCCGGTCTGCTCCAGGTTCGGCATGGTGACCCGCCAGCCGCGCTCCAGGTCGAGGTACAGGCGGTACTCGACCACCTTGGCCAGGGCGCCCAGGGTGCGCCGGGCCTGGCGGGACCCCTCCTTGGGGTTCGCGGAGTAGTCCTGAGGCTTCAGGCCCAGCTTGTCGACCACCGCCGGTGCCAGGTCCTCGTGCAGCAGCCCCTCCTCGCCGGCCTCCGACATGGCCTGGTAGAGAGCCCCGCGCAACTGGGTCACCAAAACGAAGTCGTTGAGGTGGCCGGCCTGGAGGCTGGCGTCCTGACGGTTGTCGACGAACGTGAGCAGCTTGCGGGCGTCCTCGTCCAGCTCGCTAGGCGGCAGCTGCTTCAGGTGCCGCACAATGCTGGAGCTGACGACGGAGGTGGCCGTGGAGCGGCCCTCCTGGTCCATCGTCATCAGCTTGCTGAAGTCCTTACCACGGGCGGACTCGTAGCTGACCCCGCAGTTGAGGCAGAACATGAACGGCATGGGAATGTACGCCGCGTACAGCCCCTGGTCCCGGTCGACGACCGAGCCGTCGGGCCTGACCCACACCGGCTGCGGCACGCGCTTGCGGCGGCTGTCGACGAGTACCTGGACGCCCCGGTCCTCGTCCGTCTTCAGCCAGCTGTCGGGGAAGCGCTGTTCGGCGATCGCCTTGCCGGTCTCGTCCGGCCAGGGGTTGTCGGCGCTGACGTACAGGTAGCCGTTGTCCTCGTCGTCCTCGGTGCGCGGCCGGAAGCGGTACGAGCCGTCCGTACGCTCCTCGCGGGCCACGGTCAGGTATTCCTGGCCGCACTCGCGGCAGAAGGACAGCGGCAGCAGGATCTTGTCCTTGGCCCCGGGCACCCGCACCTGGTAGGTGCGGCTGATGTACCGGGTCCGCTCGTCCTCCAGTGAGACGTGTACCGAGTCGCCCTTGGACAGGAACTGGTGGAGCCGGAAGGCGAACAGCGGCCGGCCGGTCTCCGGGTCCTTGGCCTGGGATCCGGCGTGCAACGTGTCACGGATGGCGGCCACGCACGCCTGCTCGGACTCGCCGGTGCGCGCGGCGAGCTTCCGGGCCGCCTTCTGGACGGTCGTCGGCTCGGCCCGAACCAGAGTGCCCTTGTCCGGCCCGTCGGTGAGCGTACGCAGACCGAATACGGTCTCGATCCACGAGGCGAGCGGATCGGCGGCGAGGACGTGGTAGTCGGTCGAGGGCGCGCGCGACCGTATGCGCTCGGTCAGTGCCGCGTCTGCCGGATCCTGATCGCGGGTGGCGCGCACCAGCGTCTCGCCCACGACGCGCTCCGGGGTGACCGGGGTGGCGAAGAGGGTCGTCGCCACGTCCGCCACGGCCCGCCGCCGGTCCTGGAGGGTGCCCTGGGTCGACATGGTCGCCGAGGTGCCCACTACCTGCAGGTCCGGCGCGGCACAGGCGTCGCGTACTCGGCGGACGAGCAGGGCGACGTCCGCGCCCTGGCGCCCGCGGTAGGTGTGCAGCTCGTCCAGGACCAGGAACCGCAGGCCCTGGGCGGCGCGCATGAGGGCCTTGCGTTCCCGGGGCCGGGTGAGTATCAGCTCCAGCATCACGTAGTTGGTGAGCAGGATGTCCGGCAGGCTCTCGAGGATCTCCTCGCGCTCGTCCTCCCTCTCCTGGCCCGTGTACCGCGCGAAGGTGACGGGCTCATGGCCCTCGCCGTAGCCGTGCTGCAGGAACTTCTCCAGCTCGTACTTCTGGCTGTTGGCCAGGGCGTTCATGGGGTAGACGATGATCGCCTGGACGCCGGAGGTGGCTCCCTGCTGCTTGGCGCGCAGCACACTGTCCACGATCGGCACGATGTAGCCGAGGCTCTTGCCGGAGCCGGTGCCCGTGGTCAGCACGTAGCTTCCGCCGGCCCGGGCCACCTCGATCGCGTCGCGCTGGTGACGGTGGAAGGCGATGGGGCGCCCCTGCTCCGGCGGACGGTTCTTCTCCTTGCCCACGCGGAAGATCCGCTCGCACTCCGGGTGCAGCAGCCCCTCGGCCACCAACTGACCGACGGTTCCGCCGGGGGCGAAGCTGGGGTTCAGGGACAGCCACGGGTCGGGCCACTGGTTGCCCTGCACGAGTGCTTCGCGGACGGTCTCCTCGATCCGCTCGTTCTTCACGACGACGGAGCCTGTGGTGAAGTCCTGGTAGTCGGCGATCAGCTGCTCGTGCACCTTGAAGACGTCCACAAAACCCTCACTCGTTCCCACGCCGACCTGCACCGTTCACCGTACTGGCTCGGGTGCTCGTAACGGGCCGGTATCACCGATGACCCTATGAGAGCATCGTTTGTGAACTCAGTCAACATAGGCGAACGTTGAGGGGTGTGTATAAGGTTCGGGTGTGTGATTCCTGGCCGTGCATGAGAGTGGCACACTCAGTCACCTATGGACATCGGAACGCTCATCGCCAAGCGCTATCGCATCAAGAGCCCCATCGGCCGCGGCGGCATGGGGCAGGTGTGGATGGCGGACGACGAACACCTGGGCCGGCCGGTCGCCGTCAAGACGATGACGCCGACGAGCGGGCTGACGCCGGATCAGATCGTCCAGGACGCCGGGCGGTTCGAGCGCGAGGCGAAGGCGGTCGCGCGGCTCGACCACACCGGGCTCGCGGCGGTGTATGACCTGGGTGTCGAAACGGGCACGCACTACCTGGTCATGCAGTACGTCCAGGGCCTGGACCTGGGCGATTACATCGCGGAACGCGAGACGCTCACCCTGGAGGAGGCCGCCGCCGTCGGTGTGCAGATCTGCTCTGTGCTGGCCGCCGCCCATACCCGGAGCGTCGTCCACCGGGACCTCAAGCCGGGAAACGTACGCATCCGCACCGACGGTGTCGTCAAGGTGCTCGACTTCGGTGTCGCGGCCATCCTCGACGGGGACACCAAGAAGCTCACCACGACCGGTGAACGGCTCGGCAGCTTCCAGTACATGGCGCCGGAACAGGTGCTGGGTGAGCCCGTGGACCGGCGCACGGACCTCTACGCCCTTGGCTGTCTGATCCACGAAATGCTGACCGGCCGACCGGTTTTCGAGCACGAGTCGCCGCTGATGGTGCCGAGCCTGCACACCGAGGCCACGCCCGAACCGCTACGGGAACTGCGGTCCGATGTCCCGGAGGACGTCGAGACGCTGGTACTGGAACTCCTCGCCAAGAAACCGGGCGACCGCCCCGCACACGCGGGTGAGGTCTACCGGCGTCTCGCCGCTCACCTCCCCGCCCCCGGACACCCGGAGGAGGCTCTGGTGCCCTGGGCCGAGGCGGATCCGTGCCGACCGTTCCGATTCCCCATGGCACCGGACGCGCGGCCCGTCCGCCAGTGGGCCAGGGAGGCGGACGGGGCGCGGTAGCGGACCTCAGCGAGGCTCGGTCTCCTGCAGGTTCTCCACAGACGCGGACTGCGCCGGGATCCTCAAAGCAAGCTGCTCCCAGTCCGTCTCCTCCGGCTCGGGAGCTGTCTCGATGCCCGGAGCCGCCCCCGTGTCCGGGTCGGCGTCGGAGGCGGAGTCGATGGCCTCGCCGCCGCCCCCGCTGTCCTCGTTCTGGGTCGGCAGTACGTACTCCTGGGCGAGTCCCGCGAGGTGGAGGGGCAATGGCAGACTCAGCGCGTCCGGCAGATCGGGAGCCTGCCGCAGTTGATGCGCGGCGAGCGCGAGCGCTTCCGGAACGTCGCCGTCGCCGGGGTGGCACCCCAGAACGGCGACCTCCACCAGCGCCGGATTCCAGGCCGCCTTGTCGGTGTCGATGGTCACCTTGCCCTTTGTGTTGACGCGGGGCGCCAGCTTGTCGGCGGCGACCGACAGCTTGAAGGTGCGGGCCTTGGGCGTCGTGGACCAGAAGACGCGAGCCTTGTCGGGGTCCGCGCTCGGGTCCGTCCACAGGTGGGCGGCCAGGCCGTTGGGACCGTCAGGGTTCACACCCCACCACTGGGCGGTCTCGCGGTTGCGTGCCGTACGCACTCGCACCAGCCGCAGGTCCGGATCCAAGCGGCGCGAGGGGGCGTGGCCGTCGCGGAACTTGTCCGCCACCACCGTGCCGTCCTGGAGCCACGTCCAGTGCGAGCGCATGTTCTGCCCGTGGGCCAGCAGCATGGTCGGCGTCCCGCGCAGGGTGCGGCGTACCCGCTGGAGCCACTCCTCGGTCTCCCGCCGCTGCTGAGCCATGTCCGCCCACCAGGACGGCCGAGCCACCGAGGCCTGGCCGTCACGCGCCGTGGGGGCGAGGTCCTTCGGCACCTCGCACTGCCTGGTCAGCTTCAGCAGCATCACCGGGTACGGCACCCAAGCGCGCGCCTCGTCGTCCCAGCCCTCCACCCGGGCCAGCCCCTCACCGGACGGATCCGGGGTGACCAGCACGGCAACGGGCACATGTCCCGCCCACCGGGTGCGGCTGCGCCGGTTCTTGCGCACCATCCACACCGCCGCATACCGCAGGCCACCGGGCAGACGCTCACCGAGGCTGGGCTCGGGGTGGACCCGCACACCCAGCTGCCGCAGTCCGTCGTCCCAGGCCTTCGCCGCGCGGAACTCCTTGTTCTTCTCACTGTTGTAACCCTTGGCCTTCTTCGGCACGGCCATGAACTGGGTGAGCACGCCGGCATCCGCGCAGCCCAGCCGCAGCGCGAACTTCGCGTCGTGGTCCGGGGAGGAGAAGTCCTTGGCCCGGTCGATCTCCACCAGGGCGAGCGTGGGCGCGGGCGAGGAGGCACCCTCCTCGGTGAGGAAGGCCGCCATCTCCCGGCGGCGGTCGCGGATCGCGGCGGTGACTGCGGATCGAGAGTGCCGGGTCCCCTCAGGCAGGGCGAGGTCCTGGCCGAGGGAGCGAGAGAGCCTGCGGCAGCACAGCCGCACGGTGAGTTCGGGGGACTGCCACTCCAGGACCACTGTGCCGTCGTGGGCCTCCTCGGTCGTCGGCGCGCCGCCGTCGCCCTTGAGATCCAGGTGCGCGACGAGCGCGCTGATCGCGGTGTCCCGCATCACGGGGGTCTGCCACAGCAACCGCGCCTCAAGGGTGGGCAGTTCACCCGGGGAGAGATCCTGGGGCAGGTGGCGCAGCGCGAACTCCGTGCCGCGCCGCCGGGCCTCCGCGCGCCGGCGCTCCTCCTCGGCCTTTGCTGGTTCCTTGGAGGGCTCCTGGCGAGGGTTGCCGGGCGTGCTGCCCGACAGGCGGGTGCGGACCAGTGCGGGCACCGGCTCCAGCTGCTCCGGCAGGGCCTGCAGGGTCCACTCCACAATTTTCGAGCGCTGGTCCGTCATCAGGCCGGCTCCGACCTCGTGCGTGCCCATGGCCGTGCTGTACAGGACCGCCGCACGCATGTCGTCCGCCAGCCAGCCGACCGGGTCCGTGAGGATGGCGTCGGCGTCCGGGAACGACTCCGTGAGGGACATGCTCCGCAGCATCCCGGCGGGCCCGCCGCCGACCCAGTCGTACCCGCCCCGGCTCCAGGCGAGTCGCGCCACCGCGAACCGGTCGCTCGCCGGCGCCCCGGGCAGCCACGGCACGCGCGGCCGCAGCAGCACCGTGGTGCGGCGGCCGAACGGGAGGTACAGCCGCCCCGTCCTGGCGCTCACCCGGGTCGCGTACCGTCGGATGTGGCTGTGCACATGGAGGCGGGGCAGCGGGTCGAAGGGGACCGTCTGCAGCGTGATGTTCAGGACGACGGAGTACCACTCGGAACCCCGGCTTCCCTCGAACTCCAGCGCCTGCGAAACGAGTTCGGCGCCTCTGTCCATCGGGCCGCGCGGCATTGCCTGGAAGCGCAGCCGCCCGCCTGCGAAGTCGTAGGGCTCCAGGGCGAGGATCCTCCGGGCCAGCCAGTCGGTGGACAGCTGGAACTGGCGCGGTTCCGGAGCGGCCGTGCCACCGTCGGTGGGCCGCTCGTGGCGCAGCAGCTCGACTGGTACTCCCTCCTGCCACCGGGGAGGGTTCTCCAGCAGCGCCGATCGGGTCTCGGACAATAGCGAACGGAAATCGGGCTCTGGCCGCAGGTCTTTGAGCCAGGCACCGAGGAGCCCCCTGAGCGCCGCGTCGGGCAGCGGATCGGGCACGTCCTCGGGGGCGTACAGCCAGAAGTCCCGGCCCTCCCCGCGGTGGCGGTTGGGGCGGGGCCGCACCAGGACGTCGGGGGCGAGCGCCTGCACGACCTGGTCCATACGGAACGTGGGCACCGTCTCCAGCGGCTTGTCACGGCCCGCGTTGCACAGGGCCAGCAGCGCCCCGGTCCACTCCTCGGGAAAGGGCAGTGCGCGATAGCGCTCGACCACCGAGGCGTCCGAGGAGACGGGACGTGCGGCTGCGGTGCGGATGGAGTCGTAGGGGCGAGCCATGATCAAGGGTCCTTCCGGGTGGGTCAGCAGGTGTGGTGTTCGATCTCGCGCAGTGCCTTGTACAGCGGCGCGTACAGCAGCCGGGCGACCGCAGGGTCCGCCGGATCGGGGCAGTCGGGCGGCGGGGCGCCCTCCGCGAAGTAGGGGGCGAGCACGTCCCGCAGACCGGTCAGCAGGCCGTCCTCCTGTGGAAGCGGCGCCGCCGCGGCGCCGGGTGACAGCAACCTGGCCGTACGCGGCGCGAACCGGGCGTCCACGAAGACCACGCGGGCGGGCACCCCACCCCGCACCAGACGGCCGATGACCTGCCAGATCGTCACCAACTGGTCCCACGTGAAGGACGCCTTCTCATGGTCGGACAGGCGGGAGTAGATGTAGCGGCGGGACAGCAGCCGGCGCCACTCGGCGCGCGCCACGTGCCGGAAGGCCAGACCGGCCGCGTCCAGATCCGCCGCGGCCGTGGCCAGCTTGCTGAACGTGCCCTGCGGGAGCCCGGGTTCGTCGCGGGCGAACCGGGCCGCCCAGTCATTGATTGCTAACACGGCCAGAGCGAGGTCGTCCGGGCGCGGATGCGGCCGGGCGAGGAACAGGGCCGTGCCGAAAGCCGCGTTGCGCTGGGCGTTGAGGATGTTGTGCCCGCGCTCCACGGCCATCAGCGGGGCCACGAGGATCTCCGCCGTGGGGTCCTGGGCGAACATGGCGAGGTCGCCCCGGCGCAGCACCGTGACCCGATCCGCCTCCGGCCGGGGCGGTGCCGAGCCGCGTACGGCCTGCTCCAGGTCGGCGTCGTCGGCGGTCAGCACACGGACGCGGCCGTGCCAGCGCTCCATCTGGTGCAGGACCTCCGCCGCGGTGTGCGCCTCCTTGTAGCTGCCGACCAGGAGGATGGCCCGACGCCGGCGGCTGTCGGCGACCCTGGCCAGTTCCTGCTCCAGCGGGCTCGGGGCGCCGCCCCGGCCGGGGGAGCCGAGCCGGCTGACCATCGCTCGGCATGCGGCGGGCCGGGCCTTCGGCTCAGTGCCCGACAGGCTCAGGGGGCGGCCCTCGTCGTCGTAGAGGAAGTGCGTAGTGAATTCCGACTCGCTCACGGCTTCGAGGGACCGTGGCGAGGGTGTCAGCACCGCGCCCACCTGGGCGACCACGTGCGCGCGTGTCGAGGTGCCCGCCCAGCTGGTGCCGGACATGAGCACGACGTGCGGTCCCTTGCGGCCGCGGCCCGCGTCGGCGCCTACGTCGGGCAGGGAGAACAGGAGTTCGCGGCCCACACCCGCGCACCGGAAGAAGCGCAGGGTGCCGCTGCTCCGTCCCTCGACATCGCGTTCCCGCTCGTCGGGCAGGTACTGAAAGCCCAGGACATTGCCCATCGGGGCCTCCGGGACCAGCGGGGCGTAGTCGAGCGGCGGACGGCGGGACAGCTCGTTGCCGGTCGAGTCGAGGTGCAGGGCGGCCTCGACCTGGGGCCAGAGGAAGACCAGCCGGTCGAGACGCTGGTTCAGGGCGCTGAGCAGAAGCATGAACTCCAGGCGCCGGGCGGTCAGATCGAGCCACGCCTCGTCCTGGGCCCGGACGGACGCGGGAGTGCCTGCGAGCAGCGGGCGCAGCACAGCGAGGACGCGCTCGCGCGTGTCTGAGGAGGACAGCGTGGTCAGCAGGTCCTGGGCCAGGCGCACCAGTTCATCCGTCAGGTTGCCGTACGGGCCTCGGCCACCCAGGGGATCGTCCCGGAAGTCGTCGAACTGTTCGGTCAGTTCTGCACGGTGGACATCCACCTCCGGCCCGGCCGACTCGGGCTCCGGAGCGTCGTCCTCGTACGCCTCGTACAGCTCCGATTCGTCGGATACCCCGTCCGGAGCGCCGACAGCGGGGTCCTGTGCGAACCAGGAGCCGAGCAGCTTCTCCTGGAGCGTCCAGGGGCTGAAGTACTCGATGTCGGCCCACTCGCGCAGATCCGCGTCGGAGATCAACAGCTTGTACAGGCGGTCCGTGGCGGCGTGGACCACCGTCAGTGAGGCGGACCAGCGCTCGATCTCCTGGTCGGTGAGCGGCAGCCGACCCTGCCGGGACAGCTCCTCGATGCGGTGGGTCTGCACCTGGTCCAGCCAGGACTCGGGTCCGGGAGAGACCAGCGTCGCCGAGGGCGCGAAGATCTCGTCCAGCTTCATCTGCACCGAGTCGGCCTCGTCTACGACGATGATGTCGCTGCGCAGGCAGGCCAGTTCCAGGTGGCGCAGCCGCTCGTCACCCAGGTGGCGCGGCACGGCCGACTGCACGAGGCTCGCCGGGTTGGCCACCCAGATCAGGGAGTCGACCAGCTCCCGGGCCGCACGGTGACGCGGGCACACGTACCACAGGGGGCACCCGTGCGGCGTTCCCTTCACCTCAGCCGGACGGTCGTCCTCGGTCGGGGACCGCCGCTGTCCCGGCCGGTAGGGCTCGGGCAGCCCGGCGGAGTCCGGGTTCTCGTCCTGCGTGTGCTTCTTCTGGGGGTAGAGCGAGATGCACGGCGCGTCCGCGAACCGCAGGGGCTGCGCCGCCTCCGTGCCGCGCAGGGCGTCCACCACGCACACCGTGCTCAGGTGGTCGAAGCCCGGGTCGTCGTGGTCCAGCAGGTTGTGCACGCCGCGGGAGGCGAGCCGCCGGTGCAGCCGCTGTACATGTGTCTCCCGGGTGGTCAGACCCAGCACCGGCGTTGCGGTCAGGCCCAGATCGCGGAACAGAGCCGTGAGACGCAGCTGTTCGGCCACGTCGCCCACGACGAGCGTGGTGCGCAGCGCCGGAGTCCGGCGGGCTCCCCAGACCGCGAGGAGCGTCATCAGGGTCGACTTGCCCGCACCGACCATGCCGGCCAGGTGCAGCAGTCCGTCGAGCCGGAGATCACCCTCCTGCGAGAAGCCCAGCCCGTCCGCGTCGCGCGGGAAGATGTGCAGCTCGGTGAGGCGATCCTCCCAGTGGCCCGGGTGATCCATCTCGTTCGCCCGCTCCGTCGCGTCCATCCAGCGGGCGGTCTCGGCGAGTTCGGCCCGGCTGATCGTGAGGGCCGCACCCTTCCCCGGCCGTCCCGCCTCCGGGGCGTGACCGGGAACGGGGTCGGGACGCAGTTCCTCGGGCAGCGTCACGGAGGTGGGACGGCGCCGGTCGACGAAGGTGGCACGGCCGGGCGGCGCGAGGGGCAGGACCTTGCGGGCCAGCGGAGGCAGCTCCGCAAGGGCGGTGTCGTACACGGCGAACCGGTCCGAGGCGACGGCAGGCTCGCGTCGCCGCGCCGGCCGGTCGAGCGCGAGCACCTCATAGGCCCGAAGCCGGTCCGGCAGGCCCCGGTAGGTCTCCAGCGTGCGCTCCCAGGTGCGGCCGCGGCGCAGGTGCCACAGGAGATGGCGGCCCGCGATGAGCATGAGCTCGTGCTCGGGGGAGGAGACGTATCCCCGGGCACCGGCGAACTCGTATCCGCCGAACAGGACGTACGCACCACGGGCGGGCTCATGCGGCGCGATGTGCTCCAGGATCCGCAGCGCCAGTTCCGCCTGACACAGCAGGCTGGGCTTCACGTCGCCGAGTTCGGCGGGCACCTCGTCCCACAAGCGGGCGAGCTCCCTGCTGACCGGGTGATGCCAGCTGTCGCGGTCACGCATCGCCGGTCTCCTCCTTACGCGTGGCCCCGCCGACGCGCGCGAGCCGGTCCTCGGCGCGGGCGAGCAGGTGAGTGTCGGTGAGCAACGGAACTCGGCGGGCGGCGGCCGGGCGGTTGCGCTCATACGTGGCGATGTAGCCCGGCCGGTCGTCGACACGGTCCTGCGGCACTACCCAGAACGCCTCGTCGTAACGGGGCTCCTTCGGCACCGGCCGGGCGGCCCGCCCCAGGAACGCCGGGTGGGCCCAGTCCTTCACGTCCACCGCCCACACCCAGCCGTCGGGAAAGGTGACGTGCACGTCGTAGGCGTCGTACGCCGGCCACATCCGCACCTTCAGCCCGAGCGCGGTGAGCCGCCCTTCCAGCTGCACCTCCGCGCGGCCAGGACCGGTGACGAACTGGCGCAACGGCCTGGCCAGCTGGAGCAGCTCACCAACCTCCTCCTTCGCGATGCGACGCCCCACCGGTGGCCGGCCCCGGCGGCGGCAGCGGTCCCGCTCGCACCACCAGCCGCCGTCGGGCAGCGGCGTCAGCAGGGTGAGACACCGGCCGCAGGTCGCGTAGACGTCACCGCGCAGATAACTGTCCGGGACGGGGCGGTAGATGCGGCTCAGAAGCTCCTTCACCGGGTCGAGTACATGGTCCATCGACAGGGCCCACTCCTCGGCCGAGGTGAGGACGGGCCGGGTGACCAGGAGCCGCCGGAACTCGGTGTACGCGTCCTCCTCGCCATACTCGCGGCACAACCGCAGCGCGGCGCGGATGATCTCACGGTCGTAGAGAACCAGCGCGCTGTCCGAGAACTGCTCCGCCCACTCGTAGCACAATTCGGTGGGACGCGAGGACTCCGGGTCGAGCAGCAGATCATCCGGTCCGGCCGCCTCGGCCGGCAGGTCCACCGGCCAGTCCGCCACCGGTCGCTCGCGGCACCAGGACATCAGGTCCGGAAGGCTCACCGGAGGCTCGGCCCCGCGCTCCAGACAGGCCAGCACCGTCCGGTCGAGGGCGCGCTGAACCTCGGGCGGGTAGGGCAGAGAGTAGGCCTCGGGGCCGGTGGCCGCGTCGAGCACCGTGAGAGCGGTGGCGAGCGTGCGCATGAGGGGGATGCCGCGGTGGGCGGACCAGTCGGCGTCGTGCAGCGGCGTTCCTTTGCCGGTCGTCGCGGTCACCGTGCCTCCAGGTGCGCGCGGCCGGCCGCGCAGTGCGTGAGCACGTCACAGCCGCCGCAGTGGCCGCTGGGCGTCGGCGCGTACGTCTCGTCCACCGCCCAGGGACCGGCGAGCTCGGCGATGATGTGGCGTGCTTCGGTCAGGGTGTCGGGATCGCCGGGATCGATCTCCTCGCAGCGCGACTTCCCGGTCCCTTTCGCGTCCAGGTACAGCACCTCCAGCTCGATCAGCGACCGGCGCGGATCACCACCGGGCACTCCGGCGGACATCATCAGCACCGCGAAGGCGAGTTGCGGGTACGTCTCCAGCAACGCGCGGCCCTCCCAGGGCGGTTTGGCAGCCGTTTTCGTCTCGTGCCAGATCCAGCCGCCGGAGCGGGTGTACAGGAGGTCGGGGTCGGCGATCAGGACGACGTCCAGTTCCGGGTCGTACGCGGTCAGGCGTGGCTGCACCCGTACGACCTCGTCGGACGGCAGGCCGTCGAGAGGGCAGGCCTGCTGGTGTTCGGCGAGCAGGGCGATGGCGGTCGGCAGTTCGGCGGGGGAGAGGCCGGGAAGAGTGTCCGGGAGGGGCGCCGTGCGGCAGCATCCGTTCTCGTGGCGGAGGTTGAGCCACTCGTCGACCGCGCGTCCCCTGCGGATCGGCTCACTCTCCGGATCCCCCGACTTAAGGTGCAGTACGCGGGTGAGGTGGAACTGTGCCGGGCAGCGCGCATGGACGCGCAGGTCGCTCGCGGACACGGAGCGGCGGATGCGGGGGCGGCGTGGCCCGGGGACGCCGAGAACGCCGGGAGCACGGGGCGGCTGCTCGCAAGCAACCAGACCTTCGCAGCGCGTGCAGCTGGAGCCGGGGTTGAGCCGGTCGTCCTCGATCACCCGGCGCAGCACGGGCTTGGCGTGCTCGGTGAACCGCCGCTCGACCTCGTCGGCGTCCCAGTCGGCCAGCACGTCGTGATCGCCGCTGCCGCAGCCGATGCCGATGATCCGGACGCGCTGCGGGCGGACGGTGCTGCCGGGCGCCGGACGGAAGATGTCCCGGAATGCCGACTGGGAAGGGATGCCCGTCAATGCCACGGCCGCCGCCTCTGCGGTCTCCGCGGGTGGCCGATCCCCCTTGACGGAATTCACGGACAGCAGCCACAGCTCACGTTCCGACCCGTCGGCGGACGCGTACCGTCGTCCCCACGCCGTGCGCTCGTAGCGGATCGCCCCGCGGGCGTCCGGGACCTCGCTCTGAGTGATGGCCGTCCACTGGGCGCGCACCGGCAGGGTCGGCGGGCGCCCGAGCCCGCGCCGCTGCGCTTCGCGCGCCGTGCGCGCCAGCAGGTAGGACCGAACGGCTGATTCCGCCCAAGTCGCGTGTCCCGCGTGGTATTTCTGATTTCTCGGAAGTCGGGTCAAGACGCTGTCGACGTCTTCTCCCTCGTGCTCGATCGCGTCCAAGACGCTCATGACCGGCCCGAGGGCGAAGTCCTCGACGGGCTTGCCCCGCGGGCGCGGCGGAACCTGACCGAGCAGCGCCCTGGCGCGCAGGGCGTTGCCGCGCGGGCAGTCCTGAGGGTCCTCGCGCAGCAGTGGCAGCGAGGTGCGGATGAGTCGGATGTCTCCGTTCGTTCCGGGCGGAGGCAGGTGGAGCGGCACGATGCACCCCTTACGGGCGTGGTAAGACGAGAGCGCCAAACACTCCTAGGGAAGCCTATGTGTGTGAACTCAGTCAAGCGATTGACTCGTTGTGATCCGTGAACCGCTACAGTGTGGCTGACGCCGTGTCATGAACAGCCGGGGGTGAGGCGTGGAAGCCGGGGAAGTCCTTGACGACCGCTACCGAGTCAATGAGGCGTTCGACCAGGGCGGCATGGGCACCATCTGGACGGCCACCGATCTGGGAACCGGACAGTTGGTCGCCGTCAAGGTGCTGCGGCTCGACGCTTACACACAGGGTCGATTCACTCCGGCAGAGCGTGCGCGACGCCGGGTCGAGCTGCTGAAACGGTTCGAACGCGAGGGTGTCGTCCTCGAGGAACTGAAGCACCCTGGGATCCCGCGTCTGCTACACCGTGGCTACCTGGGTGAGGAGCCCTACCTCCTCATGGAATACGTCGAAGGGATCAGCCTGCGCGAATTCCTGGACATGCGCCGGCCATTCCCGTTCGACGCCGCTGTCGCCGTCGCCGTCCAGGTCGCCGAAGCCTTGGGGCACGCGCACGCGAACGGCGTCGTGCACCGGGACCTGAAACCGGGCAACGTGGTCATCGCCTCCGCGGACGGAGCGGTGAAGCTGCTCGACTTCGGTATCGCCTACCTCACCGATCCCGACGCGACCCGTTACACCGCACTCGGTGCGACCCCGGGCAGCGCCGGGTACATGGCCCCGGAACAGCTGCGGGGCCAGCAGGACATCTCCGCCTCGGTGGACCTCTACGCGTTCGGCTGTGTGCTGTTCGAACTCCTCACAGGCGAGAGGCCCTTCGAGGACAAGCCGGATCGGAACAAGGACACCCAGCACCTCGAAGACCTGCCGCCGCGGCTGCGGAGCATCAATGTCGGCATTCCCGAGGAACTGGACGACCTGACCTGGGATCTCCTCGCCAAGGCCCCAGCGGACCGCCCTAGCACCATCGACGATGTGCTGGAAATCCTGCGTGACTTCCTGCCGAAGCCGGGCGACCCGGCCCCGGACCCGCAACTGGATCCGGACCCGACCGCACGCTATCGGCTGCGGGAGAGCTCGGTGGCCGGCGCGACGGACACGCGGCTCACCCCCCGTGCCGCATCACGACGTCCGGTCCGCCGTCGCGGCGGGTGGCTGGGGCGCAACCAGTTCGCGGGGCGGATCGCCCAGGCCCGGGCGGAACTGCTCGCCGACGGTCCTGGCGACCGCTGCGCCGAGCTCCTCGACCTGCTGCCCAAGGCGGTGTCGGACTGGGGTGCCCGCGAGCCGATCGTCCTGGAGGGGCGGCTGGTGTGTGCCGACGCCGCCCGGCTGGACGGTCGTACGGGTGAGGCGAAAGAGCAGTACCAGTACGTGGCCGAGAACGGAGGCCCCTCGGACCCTCTGGCACTGGAGGCCCGTCTCGGGGTTGCCGAATGCCTGATGCCCGAGGGGGACTTCGCCGGGGCGTTCAGCGGCTGGCGCGCGGTGGTGCGCAGCCTGTCTCTCGTTGCCCTACCGCATTCCGACCGGCTGACGAGCCGCTGCCGCGAGGTTGCCGTCGAGCTGGCTGAATCCGGTTACGAAGCGCAGGTGACCGACCTCCTCGCCCGGCTGCCCGAGCTGTAGCCGGATCAGTTCCGGGGAAGGTGCCCCGCGGCCAGCAGGTCCCCCAGCGCCCGGCTCAGCTCGCCGCCCACGCTCTTCATATCGGTGAGCTCGCGTTCGAAGGTTGTGATCTTCCGGTAGATCTCCCCATACCGTCGCTGTTCCTCCAGCGAGAGCCTCGGGATGTGCAGACGCCTCACGTCGATGCGTGACGTGGTGGACGCGTGAGTGCCGGCCCTGTGCACATTGGCCGGGGCACGCAAGCAGCCGGACAGGAACCATGGGTCGAGGACCGTGGGATTCGCCCTGAGCGCCGCGAGCTGGGGCCCCAGGACGGACGGGGCGTCGGTGTCCACCCGTGCGTCGAAGGCCCGGGCCAGCACCGAGACGATGACGTCCTGGGACGCTGTGACCGTGAGCGAGCCGTCCTGCTCGCCCGCCGCGACGGCCGACGTTGGAAGCCACAGCTGCGCCTGCCCGGACAGCGGAGCACCCGTGAGGACGCGCGCCTCGTCCTCCTGGTGTTCCCCGCGGCGCACTAGAGACTCCGGCAGCCCCTGTCCGGTCCGGATCTCCAGGGCTCCGGCTCGTTCCAGCTCGCCGACGCTGATGAGCGGAACCGTCTCGTCGCCGTCCGCGGGTACGAGTGCCGACAGGGCGTCGGCGGCATCGCGAAGTTCCCTCATATGGGCGTCGAACCCCGTCCAGAGGCGCCTGAGGTCGACGATGGTGGCGGCCCGTGTCCTCGGAACACGCCGCGCAGGCGTGAGGTCCACCTGGTCGTCCAGCAGGTCGACCACGGGCACCGAGACGCTTCCCAGCGTGCTGGTATCGCCGAGGACCCCCACAATCTGCGCCGTCACGGCGGACCAGTCGACGCCGCTTTCGTCGACGGACACGAGACGGGCGGCGTGTGTGGTGTCCACGAACGTGAGTTCCGCTCGGTCTGCTCCGCCCAGGCCTTCGGCGCCGTCCGCGCGCAGGATCCACAGATGCAGCCCGACACCGTAGGGCGGGGCGGCACCGGGCGGCAGGGCGATCACGGTCCGGAGCATTCCGGACCGCAGGAGACCGGCCCGGATCCGGCGACCCGCGCGGCGCGCCGCCACAGCGGGTGGCAGCACGAGAACCGCGACGCCGCCAGGAGCCAAAGCTGCCGCGGCATGCTGAACCCAGGCGAGTTCCGGCTCGGTGCGCGGAGGCTGCCCGTACACCCAACGCGGGTCTGTGGCGAGATCCGCGTGACCCCAGTCACGCTCGTTCGACGGCGGGTTGGAAAGGACCACATCGGCCTGTGCGCCGGGGTGGGCATCGGCCCGCAACGTGTCACCCGCTGCCAACGAGACGTTGGACAGGTCACGCTCGGCGAACCCGCCGACCGCCAGGTGCGCCTTGGCCAGCTCCACAAGAACCGCGTCGCTGTCCTGGCCCAGGAAACGCAATCCCGCCGCATGGTCAGCACCCCACTGTCGGGCGGCTGCGACGAGCAACGTCCCCACCCCGCATGCAGGATCCAGCACGGCCCGTACCGGTCCTGGGTGGTTCATGGCCGCGGCTTGAGCCATGAGCTCGGCCAGCTGCACCGGAGTCGTCGTGATCTGCCGCACGTGCGTCCGGAGCCACCGCGCCAGAAGGAGGTTGAAGGTCCTGTGCTCCTCATCCTGCTCTGCCAGCTCGAGAGTGCGTTCCAGAATGCGGGTCTGACGCTGATCAAGGAGCGGCCCCACCGCCGGCCTGCCCGTCTTGACGCCGCTCTGCCGGAGTCCTACCTGGGCCAGCAGCAGGCCCGTCGTTGCCCGGTCGCCCAGGGACTCGTATTCCGGCCAGAGCCGGTCGAGCGGGTTCAGCGCCGTCTTGAGTTTGTTCTCCCGCCTGAGCCACTCCTCGACTTGCGGAAGTGAGAACTGCGGGCTCGTGTCGGTGCCGCCGACAGGAGAGGGGAAGTTGTCGTACCGTCGCCGCCAGTTGCTGACGGCGGCGCGCCCGACCCCCGCGATGCGGGCGATCTCCGCCAAGGTGACGACTACCGGGGGTGACCCTGCGGTCGTGGACATGATCTCCTCCGGAGCTCGCGGTGGCCTCGCTCACAATGGATCGTGATCACCTGCGTATGAGGGGACGATGCATTGTTTGACTGAGTTTACGCACATGCTGGGGCCGGCTCTGCTTGCCCTCACATTGCTCGCTCGCTCGGCCGGTCCGAAGCGGTCGTATACGAGTTGGCGATTCCTTGAAGTGGCTGCTCGAGACGTGCGTGTGATGAGCGTGTGCCTTTGGCCATGCGCGCCCTATGCGCAGGCGATCTGTCTCGTCTGCCATCCATGTTGACCTCCTTGTCATGGTGTCTTTCTGGCGGGGAGCATTCCGTCCCGCGCCAAGTGTCGCGCCCAACACTTCCCGCGTCTCCGGCGTCAGCATGCGCAGGGCAACACACTTGCGCGGGTTTTGTCCGGTCGCGCCGATCGCAACCTCGGCGGTCTCGCCGACCTCCTCCGACGGCTTCAAGAGCCGCAGCGGCAGGCTCTCCCGACCGCCAACGGACGGCTGGTCTCCAGCCAGGTCCACAGGTCGTCTGCCTGGCTCCTCAGCGGAGGTACGCGTCCCCATCGCGGCTCGACCGAGAACGACTCGGAGCGCCGTCAAAGGAGTCCTGACCCGTTCGACACCGCCCTGACCTCGGCCGATTCGGGGCCAATCAGAGGGCGATTGCCTCTGACTGGCTCCGAGCAGCTCGGGTCGAACCGGGGTCGAGTCAGAGCGGTTTCCTCTCACTGCCTCCGATCGCCTCTGCAACCCGTCCCAGCAGGTCACAGCCGATCCGGCCCGCGAAAGCGCAGGTCAGAAAGGTGCTCCAGGGATACCCGGCGTACAGCCCGACTCGTCTGCCCGCTAGGTCATCGACCTGCGGCAACCCTCCCACAACCCTGAGAGATCACGCGCTGGGGACAATCCGGGGGGGGAATCCGGGGGGAACCGGACAGCCGGACTCGTCTGCCGCTCACGCCCCCGGCAAGCGCTGCTCGAACCAGACCACCTTGCCCGTGCTCACCCGTGTCGCCCCCCACCGCAGGGCCAGGTGGTCGACCAGGAACAGGCCTCGGCCGCCCTCGTCGCTCAGGCGGGCGTGGCGCATTCTCGGGATCTGGGGGGAGTCGTCGCCCACCTCGCAGCGCAGGACGTCCGTGCGCAGGAGGCGGAAGGCGAGAGGGCGGGTGGCGAACCGGACGGCGTTGGCGACGACCTCGCTGACCAGGAGTTCCGTCGATTCCAGGAGGTCGTCCAGGCCCCAGCGGCGCAGGGTCCTGCGGGTGAGGCGGCGAGCCTGGCCGGCGGTGCGGGGGTGGGGGGCCAGGTACCAGTAGGCGACGGTCTCCGGCTGGATGCCCTCGAAGCGGGCGGCGAGCAGCGCGATGTCGTCGTCCCGGTCGTCGGTGCCCAGCCCGGCGAGCGCCCGGTCGCACAGGCGCTCGAGGGGCGGGGGCGCGGAGCCGGGGGCGGCCCTGCGCAGGCGGGCCAGAAGGCGTTCCATACCCGTCAGGACGTCCGAGCCGCGCGCCTCGACCAGGCCGTCGGTGAACAGCAGCAGCGTCGCTCCGGGCGGCGCGTCCGTTTCGGTGGACTCGTAGCCGCCGTCGCCCACGCCGATCGGCGCGCCCGGCGGGACCCGCAGGATCTCCCCCCGGCCGTCCGGGTGGAGCAGCAGCGGGGGCGGATGGCCGGCGTTGGCGATCAGCAGGCGTTGGGACACGGGGTCGTACATCGCGTACAGGCAGGTCGCCATGTGCCGGCTGCCGAGCCGCTCCGCCTGCTCGTCGAGATGGTGCAGGACCTCGTCCGGTGGCAGGTCGAGGCCGGCCAGGGTCTGCACGATGGTGCGCAACTGGCCCATGATCGCCGCCGAGGTCATCGAGTGCCCCATCACATCGCCGATGACCAGCGCCACGCGGTTGCCGGGCAGCGGGATCGCGTCGTACCAGTCACCGCCCACCTGGGCGGTCCGGGACGCGGGCAGGTACCGGCTGGCCAGCCGCACGCCGGCCGGCTCGGGCAGCGACAGGGGGAGCATCGTGCGCTGCAACGCGTTCGCCACGGACGCCTCCCGCCCGTACAGCACCGCCTTGTCGACGCCGAGCGCGGTGTGCGTGGCGAGCTGCGAGGCGACGAGCAGGTCGTCCGGGGTGAACGGCGGCCGGCCGGGTCCGCGGGCCAGGACCACGCTGCCCATGACATGGCTGCGGCCGCGCAGCGGAGCGACGATCAGCCGGAGGTCCCCGGGCACCTCCGCGGGAGCCACTCCCGCCGACACCAGCAGCTCGGTCACCGCCGGGATCAGTCCCGGCGTGTTCCCGAACGCCGGACGGCCGGCCGCCAGGAAGGGGGCGAGCCCCGCCACGGCGGCCGGGCGCACCGGCGGCGCGGGCCGCGGCGGCCGCGGGCCCACCGGCGCCGGCGACCCGCCGTGGTCGGCCCGGTCGTCCTCCGGCACCCGGTACGCGCTGTGCGGACGCAGCACCCCTGGGCCGGCGGGGATCTCGTCCCCCACCGGCAGCGGGTCACGCAGGTGGACGAGGGCCAGATCGGCGAAGGCCGGGACGGCGGCGCGGCACAGTTCGTGCAGGGTCTCGTCGAGGTCCATGCCGCGTGCGATCTGCCGGGTCGCCGCGTCGAGGTAGCGCAGCCGGTCGTTCTGGGGGCCCGTCCCCGCGCCTCCGGGCGGCCGGGCCCACCGGTACCCGGCGGCGGACCGCGCGTGCTGCGGGACCGGCACGGGCAGCACCGCGCCGTCTCCCCGTGCGGGCGGGGAGGACGGTGTCCCGCCGGGACGGCGTTCGTGGGCTCCGAGGTGATGCGTCACGCGCTGTGCTTCCCTCCACCCTGGGTTCGGGGGCCCGCGCCCCGGCCGGCGGTTCCGCCGGCTCCGCTGCGGCCCCGATCCGGCTCTTCTCAGTCGCTCCGGCGGCAGCGCAGGAAGATCTGCTCCTCCGGCTGGACGTCCGCCGTCGCCGGCGCGTACATGTACGAGGACTCCTCGACGATCCCGAAGCCCGCCGCCTGGACGACCTCGCGCAGGTCGTCGCGCAGATAGCCGGAGACCCGGATGGTCCTGCCGATGAACGGGATGGTGAAGTCGTCCACGTCGGCCTCCACCATCGACAGCGCGAACAGGCCGCCGGGCCGCAGCAGATGCCGCACGGTGCGCAGCGCCAGCGGGATCTCGGCGCGCGGCAGCATCAGCAGGGAGAAGAAGGCCACGACCGCGTCGAAACGGCCGAGGTCATGAGCGCCTCCCGGGCGCAGGTCGGCGATGTCGGCGCAGTGGAACCGCGCACCGGGCACCTGCGCCCGGGCCAGCGCCACCATCCCGGCCGACAGGTCCACGCCGACGACCTCCATACCGGCCCGCGTGAGCTGGCGTGCCGTCGGCAGGCCGGTGCCGCATCCCAGGTCCAGCACGCGGGACCCGGCCGGCAGGGACGCGATGAGCCACTCGGTGGCCGCCACCTGGCCGGCCTTGTGGGGAAAGGCCTCGTGGTAACGGTCGCCGAGGGCGTCGAAGGCTTCGGCCTGCCCCGTCCGGTCGAGCCGCAGGCCCGCGTAGTCGCGTTGGTCGCCGGAGCTGCTCACGAGACGTCTCCCTCCTGGGTGTCCCCGTGCGATTTTTCCACAAGTCACACATTCTGGGCATGGAGGATGCAACCGGTCGAACAGAATCGCCCTGCCCCGCCCTGCCCCGCCCCGCGCACCGCACCGGGCGGTCGCCCGGTGTTGGGACGGGCGTCACCCGGTGTCCCTACCGTCCGCGCCATGAAGAGACTCTCGATCATGGTCACCGCCGCGGCGCTGGCCCTCGGACTCACCTCGCCCGCGGTGGCCGATCCCGCCCCCGCCGGGTTCGGGCGGGCCACGCTCACCGGGTTCGCGTCGCTGCCGGCGGCCACCTTCGTGCCGGGCAGCGAGCCCTCCGGGTCCGCGATCGGCGCGGGGCCCTTCAACGGGGTCGCCGCCCCCTTCGCCGGCCAGCCCGTGCAGGGCTTCAGCGGCGTCGTCGACCGGCGCGACGGGACGTACGACGTGCTGTCCGACAACGGCTACGGCACCAAGGCCAACAGCGCCGACTTCCTGCTGCGCGTGCACCGCGTCGAGCCCGACACCCGGACCGGTAAGGTCACCGTGCTGGGCGGGTTCCACCTCAGCGACCCCGACCACCACGTGCCCTTCCCGCTGACCCGCGCCGACCGGGTGCTCACCGGTGCCGACTTCGACGTCGAGTCGATCGTGCGGGTGGCCGACGGGAGCTACTGGACGGGCGACGAGTTCGGCCCGTTCCTGCTGCACTTCTCCGCCACCGGACGACTGCTGCAGGCCCCCGTGCCCCTGGCGGGCGTGCGGGCTCCCGAGAACCCCTTCCTCGACGGCGCCCGGCCGACCCTCGCGAGCAGCAAGGGCTTCGAGGGCCTGGTGCGCGGTGTCGACGGACGTCACCTGTACCCGCTCACGGAGGGCACCGTCACCGGTGACACCCCGGGTGACCTGCGCTTCAGCGAGTTCGACCTGCGCGCGGGACGGTACACCGGCAAGCGGTACGCCTACCGCCTCGAGTCCGCCTCGAACGCCATCGGTGACGCCATCGCCGTCGACCGGCACCGTTTCCTCGTCGTCGAGCGCGACGGCGGCCAGGGGGAGAGCGCCGAGTTCAAGAGGATCTACCTCGTCGACATCCGCGACCGCGACCGTGACGGACTCGTCGACAAGACACTCGTCGCCGATCTGCTCGACCTCGCCAACCCCAGGGGCCTGGGCGGCTTCGGCACGACCTTCCGGTTCCCGTTCCAGACCATCGAGGACCTCGCCCTCCTCGACGACCGGACGGTCGCGGTCCTCAACGACAACAACTTCCCCTTCTCCTCCGGCCGGACGCCGGGGAGGCCGGACGACAACGAGTTCATCACCGTGCGGCTGTCCGCACCGCTGCACGCGGACCGGCGGGCGCTGCGCTGACCGTGGTGCCGCGCGGGTGTCACGGGGCGGTCGTGCCCAGCGACCGCTCCGCCACCCGCGCCAGGTGCCGCGCGAACACCTCCCGCGCGTCCGGCGTCAGCGTCCGCAGCGCCACCAGCGCCGTGATGACGACGTCGCACAGCTCGGACCCGACGTCCTCCCAGGTGTGGCTGACGCCCTTGCGGGGGTTCTGGCCGGTCGCGCCGATCACCGCCTGGGCGGCCTCGCCGACCTCCTCCGACAGCTTCAGCATGCGCAGCAGCAGGGCTTCCCGGCCGCCGGCCGGCTGACCGGCGTCCAGCCAGGTCCACAGGGCGTCGACGGTGTCCCAGAGGTCTGCGGGGGCGGGCCGGGGGGCGGGGCGCTGATCGGTCATGTCCGCAGCCTGCCAGGCCGGGCCCGCCCCGGGGGTCACTCCTCGAACAGCGCCTCCTGTTCGCCCTCCTCGCGCCTGCGCAGGCGCTGGGTGCGCAGGCCGACGATCACCGCGGTCGCCGCCGCCGTCAAGCCCAGGGCCGTGGGGACCATCCAGCCACGGTTGACCGCGTGGCCGAGGGCGTGGTCGAGGGAGAGGCGGCCGGGGCCGGTGATGGCGAGGGCCGCCCCGGTCAGGCCGAGGGAGGCCGCGTACTCGTAGCCGCCGCTCTGCGCGAAGAAGCCGCTGGGTACGTGGACGGCGGACGCGCCCGCCATCGCGCCGGCCGCCGCCGCGCCCGCCGCCGGGGTGGCCAGGCCCAGCGCCAGCAGCGTGCCGCCGCCGGCCTCGGCCAGGCCCGCCGCCGTGGCGCTGGCCCTGCCGGGCGCGTAGCCGACGGACTCCATGAACTGGCCGGTGCCCTCGAGGCCGTGCCCGCCGAACCAGCCGAACAGCTTCTGTGTGCCGTGGGCCACGAGCACTCCTCCGGTGCCCAGCCGAAGCAGCAGCAGGCCCAGATCATGTCGGTCGAAACCAGTCACGGTGAACTCCAGACGACGGCGATGACCCCCTCCGCGTGTCCACCGTCGCACCCGTGGCACCCGTCCGGCCCGTCCTGGGCGCCGTTCGGGTGGCGGGGCCCGGGGAGCGGTGTGACGCTGACGCGTATGACGATCCAGACCGGAAAACTCACCGACCCGGCCGTCCGGGCCTTCGTCTCCGCCGTCAACGCCCATGACCGGGAGGCCTTCCTGGCCCTCCTCACACCCGACGCGACCATGGCGGACGACGGCTCCGACCGCGACCTCGCCGAGTGGATCGACCGGGAGATCTTCTCCTCCCACGGCCACATGGAGGTCGACAACGAGTCGAACGGCGGCCGTGTCCTGCTCGCCCGCTACAGCAACGACACCTGGGGCGAGATGCGCACCAAGTGGCGCTTCGTCGTCGAGGACGACGGACGGATCTCCCGCTTCGAGACCGGGCAGGCGTAGAGCGGTCCGGCCGGGGCCTTGCCTTGGGGTGCGCTCCAACTCGTAGCGTCCCCGGGCATGGAGAAGAACCGGACACTGGGACGAAGCGGCATACAGGTCAGCGCCCTCGGCTTCGGCTGCTGGGCCATCGGCGGTGAGTGGCAGGACCCCGAGGGGCAGCCGCTCGGCTGGGGCAGGGTCGACGACGAGGAGTCCGTACGGGCGGTGCGCCGCGCCCTCGACCTCGGCGTCACCTTCTTCGACACCGCCGACGTCTACGGGGCCGGACACAGTGAGCGGATCCTGGGGCGGGCGCTCGGCAGGCGGCGGGACGAGGTCGTCGTCGCCACCAAGTGGGGCAACCTCTTCGACGAACGCACCCGGACGCTGTACGGGCAGGACGCCTCCGTCGAGCACGCGCGTGCCGCCCTCACCGCCTCCCTCGCCCGGCTCGGCACCGACCACGTCGACCTGTACCAACTGCACCTCTCCGACGCGCACCCCACGCAGGCGGCCGCACTGCGCGACCTGTGCGAGGAGTTCGTGTCGGAGGGGCTCGTCCGCGCCTACGCCTGGAGCACCGACGACCCGGCCCGGGCCGCCGTGTTCGCCGAGGGGGAGCACTGCGCGGCCGTCCAGCACGCCGCCAACGTGCTGCAGGACGCGCCCGCGATGCTCGCCCTGTGCGAGGAGCGGGACCTCGCCAGCGTCAACCGCAGCCCGCTGGCCATGGGGCTGCTGGGCGGGAAGCGCCGGGCCCGGCAGCCCCTGGAGGCGGGGGACATCCGCAGCCGTCCGCCGGCCTGGCTGAAGGGGTTCGCGGACGGGTCCGGCGCCGATCCGGAGTGGCTGGACCGGGTCGACGCCCTCCGGTCCGTCCTCACCAGCGGCGGCCGCACCCCCGCCCAGGGCGCCCTCGCCTGGCTGTGGGCGCGCAGCCCACGCACCGTGCCCATTCCCGGCTTCCGCTCGGTCGCCCAGGCCGAGGAGAACGCGGGCGCGATCGCGCACGGGCCGCTCACCGCGGAGCAACTGGCCGAGGTCGACCGGATACTCGGGCGGTGAGCGGCCCCGCGGGCGGCCTCGTCAGGCGCGTACGGCCTGCTCGGTCAGTGTGATCCGTCCGGCCTTGATGGTGACCAGGCGGGGGGCCCGGCGGGCGATGGAGGAGTCGTGGGTGACCATGACGAAGGTCAGTCCGTGCTCCCGCCACAGGCCCTCCAGCAGGGCCATGATGTCGTCGCGGGTGCCCTCGTCGAGGTTGCCGGTGGGCTCGTCGGCAAGGAGCACCTTCGGCTTCTTCACCAGCGCGCGGGCGATGGCCACGCGCTGCTGCTGCCCGCCGGACATCTCCGACGGGACGTGCGACAGCCGTTCGCCCAGGCCCACCGAGCGCAGGGCCTCCGCCGCGCGCTCGCGCCGCTCGGCCGGCTTCACGCCGAGCGGGACCAGGGCCGTCTCGACGTTCTCCTGCGCGGTCAGGGTCGGGATGAGGTTGAACGCCTGGAAGATGATGCCGATCTTCTCGGCGCGCACCCGGGTCAGCCGGGCCTCGCCGATGGTGGCCAGGTCGACGCCGTCGAGCTCGACGCTGCCCTCGGACGGGCGGTCCAGGCCGCCGATCATCTGCAGCAGCGTCGACTTGCCGCCACCGGTGGGGCCCTGGATGACGAGCTGGTCGCCGTCCTCGATGGTGAGGTCGACGCCGCGCAGCGCCTCGACCGTCTCCTTGCCCCGTGTGTAGCGCTTGGTGACGCCGGTGAGCTTGTACATGGGTTCTCCGTTGGCGAGGTGACGATCGGTCAGGAAACGCTGCGCAGGGCGTCCGCCGGGCGCATCCGGGAGGCGCGCCAGCCGCCCATGGCGCCGGCGACCAGTCCGCCGGCGACCGCGAGGCCGACCGCGAGGGCGATGGTGGTGAGGGAGACGGGGGCCGACAGCGCGATCTCCATGGTGTTCTGGGACGCCTGCCGACCGGGACCGCCGCCACCGCCGGGGCCACCGCTCATGCCGCCCCCGCCGGTGGTGCCGAGCTGCGCGGTCAGCGTCGGGCTGATCGCCGTCACCGCGTAGGCCGCCGCCAGTCCGAGCGCGATGCCGAGGACGCCGCCGAGCAGGCCGTTGACCATGGACTCGCCGACCACCTGCCGGGTGACCCGGCGGCTCGGCCAGCCCAGCGCCTTCAGCGTGCCGAACTCCCGTACCCGCCGGGAGACCGCGGAGGAGGTGAGCAGCGCGGCGACCAGGAAGGCGGCCGCGAGCACCGCGACGGACAGCCACTTGCCGACGCTGGTCGCCAGGTCGGAGGCGGTGGAGAGGGAGCCGGAGACCGTCTCCGCGAGGTCGGCGGAGGTCGTCACGGTCGTACCGGAGATGTTCTTCTGGATCGTCGCCTTGACGGTGTCGATCTGCTTCGAGTCGGTCGCCTTGACGTAGATCGTCGTGACCTGGTCCGCCGCGTCCGCGAGGGTCTGCGCCTGCTTCAGCGGCAGGTAGACGTCCGTGGTGGACTCGCCGCTGTCGGGGGTGGCGACCCCGATGACCCGGTACGCGGTGCCGGAGATCGTCAGCGTGGAGCCGACCTTGTACGAGTTCTCCTTGGCGTAGGAGGCGCTGACGACCGCGACCTCGGCGTCGCTCTGCGCCGCCGAGAACGTCGTGCCCGAGGTGATCTCGGAGGCGGCCAGCGGGCCGAGGTCCTGGTGGCCGACGTCGACGCCGGCCACGGAGTAGGAGTTGACGTCGAAGGCGGCGCCGCCGCCCTGGACCTGCGGGGCCGCGGTGCTGCTTCCGCCGCCGCCCGGACCGGCGCCCTGTCCCTGGGACTGGCCGCCGGCCGAGCTCTCCGCCCTGCCCTGGGTGAAGGAGCCGTCGACCTTGGTGACGTTCAGGGTGAGGGCGCCGACCGCGCTCGCCACGCCCTTCTGCCCGGCGACCTTCGTCACGAGCGAGGACTCCAGGGCCTGACCCCCCTGCGTCATCACCCGGTCCGAGCTCTGTTCCTCGTCCTCGTCGGAGGAGGCGTCGAATTCGAATCTGGGGCCCTGGGAACTGTTTCCGGTGGGTGCCGTGCGGGCCTTGGTGACGGTCATGTCGGTGCCGAGGCCGTAGAGCGACTGCAGGACCTTGTCCTGCGCCTGCGTCATGCCGGCCGACACCGAGTTGACGGTGATGACCAGCGCGATACCGAGCGCCAGACCCAGTGCGACGACCAGGGCAGCCTTCTTGCGCCGGCCCAGCTCGCGCTTGAGATAGATGCCAAACATCCCGTTCCTCGAAGGTTCTTGGCGCCCGCTGTGGGCGCGCCCTCAAATTAGGGAGGAACCTTTGAACCGACATGGGTAAAGGATGTGTAAGGCCTGGGAATGGGTGGGTCCGGAATGAGAATTCCCTGAGGGTGCCCGGGATGTCCCGGGACCGCCCGATCCGGACCCCCACTCGGGCTCGGAGCCTCCGGCCGGCCGTCAAGGGGACGGACGGCCGCGGCCGCCCGCGCGGGTCGACCGTTCAGCCGCGTCCCACGTACGGCATCGCCGTCGCCAGCACCGTCGCGAACTGCACGTTCGCCTCCAGCGGCAGCTCCGCCATGTGCCGCACGGTGCGCGCCACGTCGGCGACGTCCATCACCGGTTCCGGCGCGATCTCGCCGCTGGCCTGGAGCGCGCCCGTCCGCATCCGGGCCGTCATGTCGGTCGCCGCGTTGCCGATGTCGATCTGCCCGACCGCGATGCCGTAGGCCCGCCCGTCCAGCGAGAGCGACTTGGTCAGGCCGGTGAGGGCGTGCTTGGTCGCGGTGTAGGGCGCCGAGTGCGGGCGGGGGGTGTGGGCGGAGACGGAACCGTTGTTGATGATCCGTCCGCCCCGCGGGTCCTGCTCCTTCATCTGCCGGTAGGCCGCCTGCGCGCACAGGAACGCGCCGTGGAGGTTGGTGTCCACCACGTGCCGCCAGGCGTCGTAGGGCAGGTCCTCGAACGGCACGCCTCCCGGCCCGAACGTGCCCGCGTTGTTGAACAGCAGGTCGAGCCGCCCGAACCGGTCGCGCACGGCGGCGAAGAACGCCGTCACGTCGTCGGGGCGTGAGACGTCCGTCCGTACGGCGAGACTCGCGGCCTCGGGCACCAGCGCGGCCGTCTCCTCCAGGGTCTCGGCGCGGCGGCCCGCCAGGGCCACCGACCAGCCGGCGCGCAGCAGTTCCACGGCCACGGCCCGGCCGATACCGGAACCTGCACCGGTGACCACGGCGATCCTCGTCCGCTGGGAAGCCTGTTCGGCGGTTCGCAAGGCGTTCATGGGCCCGCAGCGTACGGCAGGGCCCGCCATACGGAACGCGTCCGTCCGCCATCCGACTGTCGGGTACGCGCCGATCGCGCGTCGCTCCCGGGTCGTCCCCGGCCACTCCAATGCCTCCTGGACACATCGTCAGGGGAGGACCGGATGACACCCGCAGCACACCCGTCCCAGCACGCGCCCGAACTCCGCGCGGCCGCCCGGCACATCGGCCGCCGCCGCTTCCTCACCGTCACCGGCGCCGCCGCCGCGCTCGCCTTCGCGGTGAACCTGCCCGCCGCCGGCACCGCGGCCGCCGCCGAACTCGACCCCGCGCGCATCACCGACGACCCCTTCACCCTCGGCGTCGCCTCCGGTGACCCGCTGCCCGGGTCGGTCCTGCTGTGGACCCGTCTCGCCCCGGCCCCGTACCAGCCCGACGGCGGCCTGCCCGCCGAACGCGTCACCGTCCACTGGGAGCTGGCCCACGACGAGCACTTCCGCCGGATCGTCAGACGCGGCACCGCCACCGCCCACCCCGAGTTCCACCACACCGTCCACGTCGAGGTCGGCCACCTCGCCCCCGACCGCGTCTTCCACTACCGCTTCCGCGCCGGCACCTGGACCAGCCCGGCCGGGCGCACCCGCACCGCCCCCGCGACCCGGGCCCGGACGGCGGGACTGAAGCTCGCCGCGGTCTCCTGCCAGGCGTACGCCGACGGCTACTACACGCCGTACGGCCACCTCGCCCAGGACGACGTCGACGTGGTCTTCCACCTCGGGGACTACCTGTACGAGTACGCGATCAACTCGGTCGGCAACCACCGCAACTACACCGACCGGACGCTCCCCGACCTGTTCAACCACGAGACCGTGACCCTGGAGGACTACCGCCTGCGGTACGCCCTCTACAAGTCCGACCCCGACCTGATGGCCGCGCACGCCGCGCACCCGTTCGTCGTCACCTGGGACGACCACGAGACCGAGAACAACTACGCCGGCGACACCCCCGAGAACGGTGTCCCGCCGGAGGAGTTCCTGCTGCGCCGCGCCTCCGCCTACCGCGCGTACTGGGAGAACCAGCCGCTGCGCCGCCCCCAGCTCCCCCACGGCCCCGACATGCGGCTGTACCGCCGTCTGCACTGGGGCGACCTCGCGCAGTTCGACGTCCTCGACACCCGCCAGTACCGCTCCGACCAGGCCTACGGCGACGGCGCGCAGCTGCCGGGACCCGACATCGACGACCCGTCGCGCACGATGACCGGCGCGACCCAGGAACGGTGGCTGCTCGACGGCTGGCGTGCCTCGCGGGCGCTGTGGAACGTCGTACCGCAGCAGGTCACCTTCTCGCAGCGCAAGCTCGACCTGAACCCGGTCGCGAAGCTGTCGATGGACGCCTGGGACGGCTACCGCGCCTCCCGCCGCCGCGTCCTGGACGGCGCGAAGGCCGCCGGCGTCGACAACCTGATGGTCCTCACCGGTGACGTGCACGTCGGGTACGCCTTCGACATCAAGGACGACTTCGACGACCCGGCGTCGCGCACGCTCGGCACCGAGATCGTCGCCACGTCGATCGCCAGCGGCCGCGACGGCTCCGAGAAGCCCGCGAACTGGAACACCTACATGACCGCCAACCCGCACCTGAGGTTCTACAACGGGCGGCGCGGCTACGTCACCGTCTCCCTCGGCCGCGACCTCGCCCGCGCCGACTTCAGGACCGTCCCGTACGTCACCACGCCCGGCGCGCCGATCAGCACGGCCGCGTCCTTCGTCACCGAGGTGGGCGACCAGGGACTGCGGCCCGCGTGAGTCAGCCGGCCGGTGGCCAGGCGTCGCCCCAGTCCGCGTCGCGCGCCGTCTTGTAGAGGTCGCCGTGGCGCTTGGTCACCGTCGTCCGGGCGAGGTGCTCCCCGGTCTCGCACAGGTCGAGGAGCACCTGGCCCTTGCGGATCTGCGGCCGGCGCACCACCCGGGAGGGGGCCGGGGCGACCGGGAAGCGGGCGGCGGCCACGTACGAGAACTTCTCGTCCTCGTACGGCAGCGAGCCGCCCTTGACCTGCCGGTGCAGCGAGGAACGGCTGACCCGCGCCGAGAAGTGGCACCAGTCCGTGCCCGGGACGATCGGGCAGGCGGCACTGTGCGGGCAGGGCGCGGCGACACGGAAACCCGCGGCGACCAGGCGGTCGCGGGCCTCGATGATCCTCGCGTAGCCGTCCGGGGTGCCCGGTTCGACGATCACCACGGCCTGCGCGGCGGCCGCGGCGGTGTCCACGAGGGCGGCGCGGTCCTCGGCGGGCAGCTCGTTCAGGACGTAGGAGACGGTGACCAGGTCGGTGGGGTCGAGCAAGAGGCCCGCGCCGATGCGGGCGCGCCGCCAGCGGACGTCCCGCAGCGCCGGGTTCGCGGCGGCGATCTCCCGGCCGAGGGCCAGCGCCGGCTCCGCCCAGTCCAGGACGTCCACCGGACGCTCCCCGTCCCAGGTCGCGCTGACCGCCCAGGTGGCCGCGCCCGTGCCGCCGCCGACGTCCACGTGGCTGCCCGGCACCCATCCGGGCACCGCGTCCGCGAACGCCTCCAGCGCCGAGCACACCGCCTCGAAGGTCGCCGGCATCCGGTACGCGGCGTACGCGACGACGTCGGCGCGGTCGCGCAGGATGGGGGCGTCGGTGGGGGTGGCGCCCCGGTAGTTGGCGATCAGCCGGTCCACGGCCGCGGCGGCCTGCCGGGGCGGGAGGCCGTCCAGCAGCGTACGGAGGGCTTCCGCCGGGGATACGGGGTCGTTCACCCGGCGATTGTATGTGCGCCGGCGCGGGGGGTGGCCTCGCTGGGGGCCGGCGCCCCCAGACCCCCGCTCCGGCCCTGAACGGGCTCCGTCCTCAAACGCCGGACGGGCTGGTTGTGGCTGCCCTCGCCTGCACCCGCCCGCAAGGCGCCGGACGGGCTGGTAGTGCCTGCCCTCGCCCCCTACACCGTGCCGGACGGAGTCGGGATCACCGCGCGTGCCAAGCGGGTCCCCGCCCGGGCGCGGGGTCTGCTGTCCGGTTCGCGGCGTCTCGGGTGCACCGTGTTCGCCAGCAGGACCAGGAAGGTGTCCGTCGCCGGGTCGAGCACCAGGGACGTCCCCGTGAAGCCCGTGTGTCCCGCCGCGCCCCGGCCCGCCAGTTCGCCCATGAACCAGGGCTGGTCCACGGCGAAGCCCAGGCCGGGTGGGGTCAGGAGGAGTTCCACGAAGTCGGGGCCGAGGATGCGGGCGGGGCCGTGGGAGCCGCCGGCCAGCAGGGTCCGGCAGAAGACGGCGAGGTCGCGGCCCGTGGAGAACAGGCCCGCGTGACCGGCCACCCCGCCCAGCGCCCAGGCGTTCTCGTCGTGGACCACGCCCCGCAGCATGCCCCGGTCGGCCTTGGCCCAGGGGCGCCGCTGGTCCTCGGTGGCCGCCGCGCCGGGGCACGGGCCGAAGCCGGTCGACGTCATGCCCAGCGGCCGGGTGATCCCGTCGTGCACGAGGACGTCGAGGGATCGGCCGGTCAGGCGTTCCAGGAGCTGCTGGAGCAGCAGCATGTTCAGGTCGGAGTAGAGGTACCGGCCGGGCTCGCCGGACGGGGCCTCCGCGCGCAGCAGGGCCAGGCGTTCGGCGTCGTCCTCGCAGTCGTACAGCGGCAGCTCGGGCCGCAGGCCGGACGTGTGGGTGAGGAGCTGGCGGACCGTGATGTCGTGGGCGGCGGCCGCGCGGAAGTCGGGCAGGTAGGCGCCCACCCGGGCGTCGATGCCGAGGGTGCCCCGCTCGATCTGCTGGACCGCCGCGACCGCCGTGAACAGCTTGGTCAGGGAGGCCAGGTCGAAGGGGGTGTCGACGGTCGCCGGGACGCGGGCGGAGGGCGGCAGCTCCACGCCGGCGCCGGTCTCGGGGTCGTGGCGCGCGTACCGCACCGCCCAGCCCGCCGCCTCCTGTACGGCGATCACCGGGCCGCGCCCGGCGACCACGACGGCGCCCGCCGCCCACGGGCGGTCGCCGGTGGTGAGGTCGTGGACCTCGCGGACGAGGCGACGCATCTCCTCGGGGTCGAGCCCGGCACGCTCCGGGGTGTCGACGCGCAGTCTCGGTGCGCTCAGCTGTCCTCTCCCTCCGCCCCCGCGTTCTTCCAGGGACGGCACATTCCCACGAAGCAGGTCAGGGCCACCAGTGCGGCCGCCAGTTGGACGACGGCCATCGGGACGGCGGTGTCCTCCCCGGCGACCCCGACGAGCGGGGAGGCGACCGCGCCGATGAGGAAGGAGGACGTACCGAGCAGGGCGGAGGCGGAACCGGCGGAGTGACGGACGCGCATCAGGGCGAGCGTCTGGGCGTTGGGCAGGGTGACGCCCATCGCCGACATCAGCACGAAGAGGGCGGCGGCCACCGGGGCCAGCCCCACCTCGCCGAACACACCGGTCGCCATCAGGAGCAGGGCGGTGGCCGCCAGCGTGACGACCGTCAGGCCGGCGGCCAGGACCCGGTCCAGGCGGACCCGGCCCACCAGCACCTTGCCGTTGACCTGGCCGACCAGCACCAGCCCGATCGAGTTCAGGCCGAACAGCAGGCTGAACGTCTGCGGCGAGGCGCCGTGGATCTCCTGGACGACGAACGGCGAGGCCGAGATGTAGGCGAACAGCGCGGCGAAGGCGAAGCCGCCGGTGAGGAGGTAACCGGCGAAGGGCGGATCGGCGAGGAGGCCGCGCATCGAGCGCAGGGCCTCGCCGACGCCGCCCGAATGGCGTTCCGCGGGGGGCAGCGTCTCCGGGAGCTTCGCCGCCACCAGCACGGCCAGCAGCGCGCCGACCACCGTGAGCACGACGAACACGCCCCGCCAGTCGGTCACCCGCAGGATCTGCCCGCCGATCAGCGGCGCCACGACCGGGGCCACCCCCGAGACCAGCATCAGGGTGGAGAAGAAGCGGGCCATCGCCACGCCGTCGTACAGGTCGCGCGCCACCGCCCGCGCGATCACGATGCCGGCCGCGCCCGCGAGCCCCTGCGCCAGCCGGAAGACGACCAGCAACTGGAGCGTCGGCGCCAGTGCGCACAGGGCGGTCGCCACGACGTACACGGCCAGTCCGACGAGCAGCGGGCGCCGGCGCCCCCAGCGGTCGCTCATCGGGCCGACCACCAGCTGCCCCAGGGCCATGCCCGCCAGGCACGCGGTCAGCGTGAGCTGCACGCTCGCGGCGGGCGCGTGCAGGGAGCGGGTGACCTCGGGGAGCGCCGGGAGGTACATGTCCATAGCCAGCGGGGGAGTGGCGGTCAGTCCGCCCAGGAGGAGGACGAGGAGCAGTCCCGTCCGGCGCCGTGCGCGCGGCGGCTGTCCCGTCCTCGGTTCCGTTGAGTGCGGCACGCCCGGTACCGGCGCCCCTCCCTCGGGCATGCGGCCCCTCCCTTTCCGATGTCTGCGCCACTTATGCTCTCAGCTCGAACGGACTGCTGGGACGGCATGAGGGTGGGCGGATGACTTCGGACAGCGTGCGGTGGGGGATCCTGGCGACGGGCGGGATCGCCGCCGCCTTCACGGCGGACCTGATCGACCTGCCCGACGCGGAGGTCGTGGCGGTCGCCTCGCGCACCGAGACCTCGGCGCGGGCCTTCGCCGACCGCTTCGGGATACCCCGGGCGTACGGTGACTGGGAGGCGCTGGCCTGGGACGAGGACGTCGACGTCGTCTACGTCGCCACCCCGCACTCCGCCCACCGGGCCGCCACCGGCCTGTGCCTGAAGGCCGGGCGGAACGTGCTGTGCGAGAAGCCGTTCACGCTGAACGTCCGCGAGGCGGAGGAACTCGTCGCGCTGGCCCGGGACAACGGGCGCTTCCTCATGGAGGCCATGTGGATGTACTGCAACCCGCTGGTCCGCCGTCTGAAGACGCTGGTCGACGACGGCGCGATCGGCGAGGTGCGGACCGTGCAGGCCGACTTCGGGCTCGAGGGCCCCTTCCCGCCCTCGCACCGGCTGCGCGACCCCGCCCAGGGCGGCGGCGCCCTCCTCGACCTCGGCGTCTACCCCGTCTCCTTCGCCCAGCTGCTGCTCGGCGAACCCACCGGCGTCTCCGCGCAGGCCGTGATCTCCGCCGAGGGCGTCGACCTGCAGACGGTGGCGGCCCTGTCGTGGGAGTCCGGGGCGCTCGCCGCCCTGCACTGCTCCCTCGTCGGCGGTACGGGCACCTCCGCGTCCGTGACCGGCTCGCGCGGCCGCATCGACATCCCGTCCGGGTTCTTCCACCCCGACCGCCTCGTCCTGCACCGCGCCGGCCGCGACCCCGAGGAGTTCGCCGCCGACCCGGCCGACGGTCCCCGCGCCACGTTCCGGCACGAGGCCCGCGAGGTCATGCGCGCGATCCGGGCCGGCGAGACCGAGTCCCCGCTCGTCCCGCTCGACGGCTCCCTCGCGGTGATGCGCACCCTGGACACCATCCGGGGGACGATCGGCGTGCGCTACCCGGGAGAGCCCGCTTAGGCCGTTCCCCGGCCCGGGGCGGGTGGGTGCGCGGACGGGCCGCTTCGTCCGTGTCCGGGCGGGACGGGCTCGCCTCGCCCCACCCGGGCGAGACGGGCCGTCTCACTCGCTTGGTACCGTCGTCGCATGGTCACCCAGTCCGGCAAGCCGGCCCCCGACACCGCCCGCCGCAGCGAGAGGTCCCGGCGCGCCATCTACGAGGCCGCCCTGGCGCTGGTCGCGGAGGTCGGCTACCCGAGGACCACGATCGAGGGCATCGCCGCCCGTGCCGGTGTCGGCAAGCAGACCATCTACCGCTGGTGGGACTCGAAGGCCGACGTCCTGCTGGAGGCGTTCCTCGATCTCGGCGAGCAGGCGGCCGAGGCGGCCGGGCAGGTGCCGTACGCCATCCCCGACACCGGGGACCTGGCCGCCGACCTGAAGGCCGTCCTGCGCGCCACCGTCGACGAGCTGCTCGACCCCCGCTTCGAGGCCCCCTCGCGCGCCCTGGCCGCCGAGGGCCTCGTCAACGACAAGCTCGGCCGCGAGTTCGTCGCCAAACTGCTCGAACCCCAGCTCCAGCTGTACGTCGACCGCCTGCGCTCCGCCCAGGGCGCCGGGCAGGTCCGCGCCGACGTCGACCCGCGCATCGCCCTGGAACTCTTCGTCTCCCCGCTCGCCCAGCGCTGGCTCCAGCACACGGGGCCGATCTCGTACGCGTACACCGACACCCTCGTCGACTACGCCCTGTACGGCCTCGCACCGCGCCGGCCCTGAAGACCCATCCGTACCGCTCGCCCCACCTGCCCCGATTAACGGCTCCGGACCCCCGATGCGCAGGATGGTGGGACCATAGGGCATGCTGTCCGCACCACGGCGAGGCGAGGGGATAGATGAGCGCGGAGTTCGGCGGCCGCACCGGCCGGCAGGGCAAACTCTCCCAGTGGCTGCGGGGACGCCGCCCGAAGGAGGCCGCCGGCGACGGCGGCCGTGAGGCCCTGCTGCTCGCCGCCGCCGGAGCGGGACTGCCGCTCGCGCCCGCCGCGCACCCGGCCCCCGGCTACCGCTGTTCCTGCGACCGGGTCGGCTGTCCCACCCCCGCCCGGCACCCCGTCTCCTTCGCCTGGCAGACGCAGTCCACCACCGACCGCGCCCAGATCGAGCGCTGGGCCCGCCACCAGCCGCAGGCCAACTTCATCACCGCGACCGGCATGGTGCACGACGTCCTGGACGTGCCGCTGGAGGCGGGGCAGGAGGCCCTGGACCGGCTGCTCGGCTCCGGCGTCGAGGTCGGCCCGGTCGCCGTCAGCGACGACGGCCGCATGTTCTTCTTCACCCTCACCCGGGGCACCCCCGAGGACGAGGACGAGTGGTGGCCCTGCGAGCTGGACTGCCACCCCGAGACCATGGACGAGCACCCCGGACTGCGCTGGCACTGCCGGGGCTCCTACGTCCTCGTCCCGCCCGCCCGCCTCCCGGGCGACGACGACCGGGCGGTGCACTGGCTCCGCGGCCCCGAGCACCCGCTGCCCGACCCGCTGACCCTGCTGGAGACCCTGACGGACGCCTGCGCCCGGTACGTGGGCGAGGAGCCCGGCCACGCCACGGCGACGTGGCCCCTACGGCACTGAGGCGCGCCCCGGCACCGCGGGGACGCTGACGACGGGCCGTTTCACTGCCCCTTCGCCGCCGTCAGCCCCTCCAGGCGGCTCAGCAACGACACCTTCCCGTTCCCGGATCCCTTCGCCGGGTCGACGGCGACCTCGTTGGCGACGAACTCCATCGTCAGCGACTGCGTGATGTCACCGGTCGTCAGCGCCTGCACGTTCCGGTTCGGCGTCGGCACCGCCGCGCCCGCCGCGGCCGTCTGCTTCACGTAGTGGTGCGTGGTGAAGAACACCAGCGCCCCGCCGTCCGCGGTGCGCAGCGCCAGCGGGGCGAAGTCGCCGGTGGTCAGCGCCTCGTCGATGTACTGCGTCGCCAGGCCCGGCTTGCTGGAGTTCTTCGCCCGCGCGGAGCGCAGCTCGCTGGTGTACGTGCCGTCCGCGAAGGTGCTCCCGCCGTCCTGCAGATAGGTCGCGTAGTCCTTGCTCAGGTCCTCGGGCGGACGGGCCAGTTCGGTGGAGTCGGCCGGTACGGCCTCGGCCCAGCCGTCCTTGTCCTTGGTGAACTCCGGCAGCGCGCCGGGCGCCACCAGCGTCAGGTACGCGGCCTGCCAGGGGTCGGCGAGGGCGTTGCGGGTGAACACCAGCAGCCAGCGCGCGTCACCGCCCTTGTTGCCCCGGGCGTCGGCGACGAACCAGCGCGGCCAGCCCGCCTTCTTGGGGATGGTGTACCGCACGTCCGTCAGGACCAGCGGCTTGTGCTGCGGGTTGCCGTCCGGGTTGTTGACCCGCCCGGCCTTGAGCCGCGCCGAGTCGATGGCGCCGAGCGCGCCGGTGGTGTGCTCGGCGTCCAGGGAACTGTCGTACGCCGCGTCGGCCTTGTTGTACGCGGTCGTGAACTGCTGGACCGCCTTGGCGGCCTCGGCCCGGGTGGCGGCCGGGAGCACCTCGCGCTCCCCGTGCACCACCACGCATCCGCTCGCCGTCAGCGACACGACGGCGAGCGAGGCCGCCACGAGTGCGTTGCCCTCACGCCTGCGGTGCCGTGGACGGCCGGCCGTCAGGCTGCGTTCCCTGGTCATCAGGTGCGTTCACCTTCCCCTTCCCGGAGGCGAACCCTACCGGGGAGGGAAACGGCGCGAGCGTCGGGACCAGGTACAGCGGCCACACCGTGACCTGACGGACGGTCGGATCGGGCTCGAAGCCGAACACGCCCTCAGGCAGGGGGCCGTACCCGCTGTCCGGCGTGATCGTGCCGCTGAAGTCGATGGCGCTGTCGGTCGGGCCCGGCAGCCGGTTGGCCTCCTTGGCCCGCTTCCGGTGCGCGGGCAGGCGGCCTCCGGCCCCGGGAACGTGCGCCGGCGGGCGTTCGGGGTGGTGCCCGGGTGGACCCATCGGGCCGAAGAACCCAGCCGCGGGAGATTCAGATGTTCCGCTTCGGGCTCACGAGCAGAGCGTCCGTCCGCGGGTGCGGCAGCACCTCGACCGGCTGGTCGTACACCTCCGTCAGCAGCCGCTCGGTGAACACCTCGGAGGGCGGGCCGTCCGCCGCCACCCGTCCCGCGCGCAGGACCGCCACCCGGTGCGCGTAGGCGGCGGCGAGCCCCAGGTCGTGCAGGACGACGACCACCGCGTCACCCGCGGCCGCCCGCTCCCGGCACAGCCGCAGCACCAACTCCTGGTGCCGCAGGTCCAGGGCGGCGGTCGGCTCGTCGAGCAGCAGCAGCGGGGCGCGCTGGGCGAGGACCCGGGCGAGTGCCGCCCGGGCCCGCTCCCCACCGCTCAGCGCGGAGAACGGGCGGGCGGCGAAGGCGGTCACCTCGGTCGCGGCCATCGCCTCGGCCACCGCCCGATCGTCCTCGGCGGGCGAGGAGTCGTGCGGCGCCCGCCCCATCCGCACCACGTCCGCCACGGCGAACGGAAAGGACAGCGTCGCCGCCTGCGGCAACACCGCCCGCCGCAGGGCGAGTTCGGGCGCCGTCCACTCGGTCGCCGGCCGGCCGTGGATGCGGACGACGCCCCCGGCGGGCGGCAGGTCGGCGGCGAGAGCGCCCAACAGGGTCGACTTCCCGGCGCCGTTGGGACCGACCAGGGCGAGCACCTCACCGGCACGGACCCGCACGTCGACGCCCCGCAGCACCTCACGGGCGCCGAGCCGTACGCGGAGGGCGCCGGCCTCGGCCAGGAGGTCCCCCGGAGCGGCGGGGCGGGGCGGGGTCGGCCGGTGGCGGAGGAGTCTCATGTGCGGGCACCTTGGGGAGAGGGGGTCGGGACGGGACGGGCGCACCTCACGCCCAGCCGCCTTGCCTGCGCCGCGTCCTGCACAGCAGCCAGAAGAAGAACGGGCTGCCCAGCAGGGCGGTCAGGACACCGAGGGGGAGTTCCGCCGGGACGGCGATCGTGCGGGACGCCAGGTCGGCGGCGAGCAGCACCCACGCGCCCAGCAGCGCACTGCCCGGGACCAGGAACCGGTGTCCCGGCCCGGCAGCCATCCGCAGCAGGTGCGGCACCACCAGGCCGACGAAGCCGATGATCCCGGACACGCTCACCGCGGCGGCGGTCAGCAGCGCGATGACGAGGATCAGCACGATCCGCAGCCGCTCCACGTCCACTCCGAGGTGTCTCGCCGGCCGCTCCCCGAGCGCCAGCAGGTCGAGCCGGCGGGAGTACAGCGGGGCGAGCGCGAGCCCGATCGCCGCGCACGGCAGCACCGCGAGCACCTTCGGCCAGGTCGCCTGGGAGAGCGAGCCGAGCTGCCAGAAGGTGATCTGCTGGATCGCCGCGGTGTCCGCGAAGAACAGGCACAGCCCGATCAGCGCCCCCGCGAAGGCGTTCACCGCGATCCCGGTCAGGATCAGCGTCACGACCTCCGTACGCCCGCCGGACCGGGACATCACGTACACCAGCAGGACCGTGCCGAGGCCGGCGGCGAAGGCGAACGCCGACACCGTCCAGGTGCCGAGGACGTCCACGCCGAACGCGATCGCGGCGACCGCGCCCACCGCCGCACCCGAGGAGATCCCGATGACGCCGGGCTCCGCGAGGGGGTTGCCGAACACACCCTGCATCAGCGCGCCCGCGCACCCCAGGGAGGCTCCGACGAGCAGCGCGAGGACGATCCGCGGGAACCGCACGTTCCACAGCACCGACTCCGCTACCCGGTCCGACTCCGCGCCCCCGAGCCCGGTCCGGTGCAGCACGGAGGACGACACGTCCCCGACGGGCACCGGATACGCCCCCAGCCCGGCGGCGACCGGCACGAGCACGAGAAGGCCCACGACCAGCCCGGCGGTCAGCAGCCAGGCGGTCCCACGCCTGGCGCGGGGGCCGGCCGCGGCCGCGGTGCCGGACGCGGCGGGCGGGGCGGGCTCGGCGGAGGGGGCGGACTTGTCCAGGACGGTCATGGGCTGAAGCTTAGGTTAGCCTTACCTTTACTCGCTAGCGGTTGCCGCGCCGGAGGCGGGACACTGGGCCGGTGGGGAACGGGACGCGAGAGCAACTGCCGGGAGGCGCACTGGTGCTGGCCGTCACCGGCCGCCCCGGCCCGCCCGCACTGCGCTTCGAGCGGACGGACGACCGCGGCCGGCTGCTCCTGGGCCAGTTCGGACGCCCGCTGCTGCTCGGCCGGTCGACGGGCGAGGGCTGCTGCCGCGACCTCCATCTGCACCGCATGCCCGGCCACCGCTCACCCCTGCCGCCGATCCGCGCCGCGTGGACCAGGTCGTCCACGAACTGGCCTCACCAGTACGCGACATGGCTCGAGCGGTCCCCGGACAGCCCGCTGCACGACGGCCGTTGGCGCGTCATCGCGCGCGCGAGGTTCTCCCCCGGCGTCTGGACCGAGGACTTCGTCACCGAGTGGCCGTCCGGACGCCTGGAGCTGTACTGCGGCGGCGGCTGGCACGGCGTCCTGCCCCTGCGCCCGCTCTCCCCGCCCGACGCCCCGCGCGTGAAGGCCTACCGCAGACAGGCCCGCGAAGGCACCCTCGCCCCCGTTCTCCTGTGGTGGGTGTCCTTCCTTGACGGCTGGCTGATCCTGGACGGCCACGACCGGGCGGTGGCGGCGCTGGCGGAAGGGGCGGAGCCGGCGTGCGTGGAGCTGACACGGGTCGCCGACGAAGGGACGTGGCGCCGGACCGCGGCCGAGATCACCGAGGCGCACGAGCGGGCGATGCGACGGCCGGCCGGCCGCCCCGGGGACCCGGACCTCGTCCCTCACCGGGCCGCCCTGGAACGCGGCTACGCCGACGTCCTGTCGTGCCTGCCGTACGACGCGGCCGGCACCGCCACCTGGCCCCTCCCCGGCGGAGCCCCCGCCTGGGACGACCTCGCGGCCCGCGCGATGTTTCAATGCCCGCGTGACTGATTACGACGTGCTCCGCGTCTTCTGCGCGCCCAACGGCGGATACGGCAACGAACTGGGTGTCGTACGGGACGGCTCCCTGCTGCCCGAGCGGAGCGACCGGCAGGAACTCGCGGCGAAACTCGGCTTCAGCGAGACCGTGTTCGTCGACGACCCCGAGCGCGGGATCATCGACATCTACACCCCCACCCTGCGCCTGCCCTTCGCCGGTCATCCCTGCGTCGGCGCCGCCTGGCTGCTCGACGTACCCGAACTCGTCACCCCCGCCGGGCTCGTGGGCGCGCGCCTGGACGGCGAGTTCAGCTGGATCGAGGCGCGCGCGGAGTGGGCCCCGCCGCGCACCCTGCGCCAGTACGCCACCGCCGCCGAGGTCGACGACCTGCCCGTGCCGCCGCCCGGCGAGTGGATCTACGCCTGGGCCTGGGAGGACGAGCCGGCCGGACGGGTCCGCGCCCGCGGGTTCCCCGGGCGCGACGACGGCATCGAGGAGGACGAGGCGACGGGCGCGGCGGCCCTGCTCCTCACGGACCGGCTCGGCCGGGCCCTGAACATCACCCAGGGCACGGGGTCGCAGATTCTGACGGCTCCCCAGCCGTACGGCTGGGTGGAGATCGGCGGGCGGGTCTACCTGGAGCGCTGACCGGCGGACGTCCGGGGTCGTGCACGCCTCCGTACGAGTGGTCCCGCGTGTGCGCGCGGCGGCGAACGGTTACCACTGGCGTGACCACTCAGTCACCGCGTAAGGAGCATCATGCGCATTCGATCTGCCCTGGCCGCTGCCGCCCTGGGTGTCGCCCTGACCGCCGCCGCCGCCGCGAGCGCCACCGCTCATGACGGGCACCGCCACTACGACGGCGGTGACGGTGGCAAGGACGCCGTCTGCAGCCCGTACTTCGGCGCGATCGACACGTCCTCCAGCGACATCGTCTGGGGCGGAGCCCACTGCGAGGACGGCTTCTTCTCCTTCCGCGACGGCGTGAACCGCCACCACGACGGTGTGAACCGCCACCACGGCGGCGGGAGCGGTCACCACGACGACAACGACGAGCGCTCCTACGGCTGAGACGGCCTTGGGCCCGTCCCCTCCGTGTGGGAGGGGGCGTGCCCGGTCTGTCCGTGGGGGAGGGGGCGGCCCCGGTCCGCCCCCTCCTGCGTCACGCCGACAGCGGGAACTCCTCGCCCAGCGCCCGGAACACCGCCGTGTTCAGGGCGAACGCCCGCTTGCACTCGGCCACGATCCGCTGCTTCTCCAGGTCGTCCGCCCGCACCGCGTCCAGCAGCTCCCGGTAACCGCGCTTGAACGCGGCCGGGTTGGTGATCCCCTCGAACACGTAGAACCGGACGCCGTCGCCCTTCCTCTCGAAACCCCAGGTCCGCTCCGCCCTGTCGCGGATGATCTGCCCGCCGGAGAGATCGCCCAGGTAACGGGTGTAGTGGTGGGCGATGTACCCGCCCGGCCACCGCTCGGCGCACTCACGCACCCGTTCCGCGTACGCCCGCGTCGCCGGCAGGGCGGACAGCCCCGCCCGCCAGTCGGGTCCGCGCAGATGGGCCAGGTCCCGCTCCAGCGCCGGCAGCCGGAACAGCTCCGGCTGGACGAACGGCCCGGCCACCGGATCCGACGCCAGCCGCCCGGCCCCGGCCTCCAGCGCCTCGTACACGAACCACAGCTGCTCGGTGTAGCGCGCGTACGCGTCGACGCCGAGCCGGCCGCCGAGCAGATCGCTCATGAACGTCGAGGTCTCGGCCTCCACGTGCTGCTCGTGGGACGCGGTGCGGATGACTGTCGAGAAGGAGTCCATGCGGCAGATTTTCTATGGTTAGGCTTACCTAAGTCAACGTCTTGCCGACCCTCTGTCGGTAACTTTCCCGACGGGCCGTCGGGAAAACCCGTCCCGGTGACGAAAGGCCCGCCCTCCGAGGAGGGCGGGCCTTTCGTCACCGGGACAGCGCGGACTACGGCAGGGTGAGGATCTCCGCGCCCGTCTCCGTCACCACCAGCGTGTGCTCGAACTGGGCCGTCCGCTTCCGGTCCTTCGTCACGACCGTCCAGCCGTCGTCCCACATGTCGTACTCGTGCGTCCCCAGCGTCAGCATGGGCTCGATCGTGAAGGTCATCCCCGGCCGCATCACGGTCGTCGCGTGCGGGCTGTCGTAGTGCGGGATGACCAGCCCGGAGTGGAACGACGAGTTGATCCCGTGGCCGGTGAAGTCCCGCACCACCCCGTACCCGAACCGCTTCGCGTACGACTCGATGACCCGTCCGATCACGTTGACCTGCCGGCCCGGCTTCACCGCCTTGATCGCCCGGTGCAGGGACTCGCGGGTCCGCTCCACCAGCAGCCGGCTCTCCTCGTCGACCTCCCCGACCAGGTACGTCGCGTTGTTGTCGCCGTGCACCCCGCCGATGTACGCGGTCACGTCGAGGTTGACGATGTCGCCGTCCCGCAGGACCGTCGTGTCCGGGATGCCGTGGCAGATCACCTCGTTGACCGACGTGCACAGCGACTTGGGGAAGCCGCGGTAACCGAGCGTCGAGGGGTAGGCGCCGTGGTCGCACATGTACTCGTGCGCCACCCTGTCCAGCTCGTCGGTCGTGACGCCCGGCGCGATCAGCTTCGCGGCCTCCGCCATCGCCCGCGCGGCGATCCGGCCGGCGACGCGCATCGCCTCGATCGTCTCGGGCGTCTGCACCTCCGGCCCGGTGTACGGGGTCGGCGCGGGCTTGCCGACGTACTCGGGACGACGGATGTTTCCGGGCACGGAACGGGTGGGGGACAACTCCCCGGGGACGAGCAGCGACTGGCCAGACATGCCAGCGAGTCTAACCAGCGGGCATGGGGGAACATGTCGATGGCGAGAGGAGCTGGTCATGGCCCTGTTCAAGAAACGGACCGTCGGCAAGCCGGGCGAGTGGTACTACTGCCTGGAGCACAGGAAGGTCGAGGAGGGGCCCGAGTGCCCGGCCAAGGACCGCTTCGGCCCGTACGCGACCCGAGGCGAGGCCGAGCAGGCGATGGCGACCGCCCGCGAGCGCAACCTCCAGTGGGAGAACGACCCCCGCTGGCACGACGCCCCCGCAGCGGGCACCACGGACGACGACTGACCGCCGCGGCCACCGGTACGTTCGCCGCGGCGGCGGTGCGGCTGCGCACCGGTGGTACGCCGGCGAACTGGCGGGAGTGCGGCTGCGCACCGGCGGCGGTACGGCTGCCGCACCGGCCGTGCGACGGCGGCGGGGCGGAGGCCGGGACCGGCCGGAGGCCGGGGCCGCCTCGGACGCGGTGTTCCGGGGGCGGTCACCAGGGGGCCGGTGGTGGGGCCGTCAGCGACTCCGCCAGTCTCGACAGCCGGTCACGGAAACGACGGCGTCCCTTCGGTGACGGCACCGTGTGCTCGCCCGCCGCCGCGCTCACCAGGTGCTGCACGGTGTCCAGGTCCAGCTCGGAGCCGTCCGGCACGGCCAGCGTCTCGTGCGCCAGCGCCGTCAGCTCCGGCTCACCGGGACCGAGGGCCAGCACGGTCACCCCGGCCCGCCGCGCGTCCGACACCCGCTCCAGCAGCGGAGCGTCCCCCTGCGGGGACACCACCAGCAGGGTCTCGCCCCGCCGGGCGGCCTCGATCCGCCCCAGGCCGACCGCGAGGTGCGCCGGATCGGAGGGGCGCGCGTGATGCCGTACGAGCGTGGGGGCCAGCTCCGGCGTGCCGGACCACGCGGCCTCGTCCACCAGGTGGGCCGCCAGATGCCAGGGCTCGTACTCCGCCGTGCCGACCAGCAGCAGCCCGCCCCCGTGCGACACCACGGACCCCCGCAGCACCGTCGCGAACCTGCGCGTGGCCCCCAGCCACTGCGTCCCGGCGAGCACCTCACGCAGCAGCGCGACCCGTACGGCGTCCATGCGACCGCATCCTGCCGCACCGGTCCGGCCCCGGCCCGGCGTTCGCCGCCGATTCGCCCGACCCGGGGAACGTGACGGCCGTCACCCCGCCCGGGCGACGCGGCGACGCGCACGTAAAGTCGGCCCATGACCTCTAGCGACAGCGCACAGACCGCCCCCGCGAAGGCCCCCGCCAAGGACCCGTGGGACCTTCCCGACGTCTCCGGGCTCGTCGTCGGCGTTCTCGGCGGGACCGGGCCGCAGGGCAAGGGCCTCGCGTACCGGCTCGCCAAGGCCGGCCAGAAGGTGATCATCGGTTCGCGGGCCGCCGACCGCGCCCGGGCCGCCGCCGAGGAACTCGGCCACGGTGTCGAGGGCGCCGACAACGCCGAGACCGCACGCCGCAGCGACATCGTGATCGTCGCCGTACCGTGGGACGGCCACGGCGCGACCCTGGAGTCCCTGCGCGGGGACCTCGCCGGCAAGCTCGTCGTCGACTGCGTCAACCCGCTCGGCTTCGACAAGAAGGGCGCCTACGCGCTGAAGCCGCAGGAGGGCAGCGCCGCCGAGCAGGCCGCCGCCCTGCTGCCGGACTCGCGGGTCACCGCCGCCTTCCACCACCTGTCGGCCGTGCTGCTGCAGGACCCGGAGATCGACGAGATCGACACGGACGTCATGGTCCTCGGCGAGGAGCGGGCCGACGTCGAGATCGTGCAGGCCCTGGCCGGCCGCATCCCCGGCATGCGCGGCATCTTCGCCGGGCGGCTGCGCAACGCCCACCAGGTGGAGTCGCTGGTCGCGAACCTGATCTCGGTGAACCGCCGCTACAAGGCACACGCGGGGCTGCGCGTCACCGACGTGTGAGCCGCCGTCCCGCATGGGGGACACTGGACGCGCCAGCAGTGTCCCCCGACAGGAGAACGCCTCCCATGCCCCGCCTCGCCCTCTACACCCTCGTCGTCTGCCTGCTCGCCGTCGCCGCCGCGGTCGTGTCCTTCACCCGGGGCAGCTGGCTGGGCGTCGTCTGGGTGCTGCTGGCGGGCCTGTCGTCCAACATGACCTGGTACTACCTCAAGCGCGAGAAGGCCCGCAGGTCCCTCACGGGCTGACCGAGCAGATCTCCGGCGTGCCGTCCCAGAAGCGGTACAGCGCCTGACCGCAGTAGGTCTCGAAGTCCCCGATGCCGAGGCCGCGCAGCGCCGCGTCGACCACGTCGAAGAAGGCGCCGTTGACGGCGGGCACCCACAGCAGGGCGAACACGAACAGCAGCCCGAACGGCGCGAACGGCTCGACCTGCCGCTTCACGCCGTACGGCAGCCAGGGCTCGAGCACCCCGTAGCCGTCCAGGCCGGGCACCGGCAGGAAGTTCAGGATCGCCGCCGTGACCTGGAGCAGGGCCAGGAAGGCGAGCGCGTACCGGAAGTCGGCGGGCACGCCGTCCAGCGCGTCCAGCCAGAAGGGCGCCGTGCACACGGCGGCGAACAGCACGTTCGTCAGCGGGCCGGCCGCCGAGATCAGACTGTGCCGCCAGCGCCCCCGGATCCGGCCGCGCTCGATGAACACGGCACCGCCGGGCAGACCGATTCCGCCCATGATCACGAAGAGCACCGGCAGCACGATGCTGAGCAGCGCGTGGGTGTAGTTGAGCGGGTTGAGCGTCAGGTACCCCTTGGCGCCGACCGAGATGTCCCCGCTGTGCAGGGCGGTGCGCGCGTGCGCGTACTCGTGCAGGCACAGCGACACGATCCACGCCGCCGTCACGAACAGGAACACCGCCACACCGGGCTGCGCGGCGAAGCCCGTCCAGGTCGCCCACCCCGTGACCGCCGTGACGGCCAGGATCCCGACGAAGACGGGGCTGATCCGCCGGTCACTGCGGCGGGTGAGGGCGGTCGTCATGGGGCTCCCTGAGCTGAGTGCGGGCGTGGAACTGCCCGACCGTACCGGTCGTACGGGCAGAACGTCTCATGACCGGTCGTCGGTTCCTGGGCGCGGGCCGCGGCCGAGCCGCTCCGCCGCACCGGGGGAACCCCGTGACCGGCCCCGGGCCCACCGGAGACAATGGACCCCGTGCGCTACCTCATCCTCGGCACCACCCAGGCACTCCGCTCCGACGGCACCCCCGTCGCCGTCGGCGGGGCGCGGTTGCGCGCGCTGCTGACCGTGCTGGCCCTGCGGGCCGGGCGGACCGTGCCCGCGGGGCTGCTCGTGCAGGAGGTGTGGACCGGGGATCCGCCCGCCGACGCGCCGGGCGCGCTGCAGGCGCTCGTCGGACGGCTGCGCCGGGCCCTCGGCGCCCAGGCGGTGGCCTCGGAGGCGGGCGGTTACCGGCTCACCGCCGCGCCCGACGCCGTCGACCTGCACCGCTTCGAGCGGCTGACCGGCGACGGACTGCGCGCCCTCGCCGACGGCGACCCCGCCAAGGCGGCCGACCTCCTCGACGACGCCCTCGCGCTCTGGCACGGGCCGGCCCTCGCCGACCTGCCCGACCGCACCGCCGAGGCGGCCCGCAGGGAGGCCCGCCGCCTCGACGCCCTGCGAGCCCGCCACACCGCCGCCCTCGCCCTCGGCCACGCCGAGCAGGCACTGCCCGAGCTGACCGCCCTGTGCGGCACCCACCCCCTGGACGAGCCCCTCCAGGCGCTCCGGCTGCGGGCCCTGCGCGACGCCGGCCGCACCGCCGAGGCCCTCGCCGCCTACGAGGACGTACGCCGCCTCCTGGCCGACCGACTGGGCTCGGACCCCGGCCCCGAACTCCGCGCCCTGCACACCGACTTGCTGACGCCGACGGAACTGCCGCTGCCGGGGCGGGGCCGACCGCTCCCGGGGCGGGGCGAGCCGGCATCCGGGCCGGGAGAGCCTGTTCGCGGGCGGGGCCGGGCGGCTCCGGCCCCCGGGCAGCCGGTTCCGGTGCACGGGCGGGAGGTCCCGGAGGGCCTCGCCGCTTCCGCCGCGCTCGGGGGCGGCTCGGCCGGGGCTTCGGCCACGCCGCCTCCGGGCTCAGCCCACACCTCGGGCGCTGCCCCCTTTCGGGGCGCCTTCGCCGACGGTCCCGCTCCCTTACCGGCCGCCTCCGCGCCCGCTTCCGGCACCCCCGCGCACCCTTCGGCCACCTCCGCACCCGCCCCGGCAGACCCCCTCCCCGCCCCGCTCGGCTCCACCTCGCCCCCGGGCAACCTCCGTGCCCGGCTCACCTCCTTCGTCGGGCGGGAGGCGGACATCGAGGCCATCCGGGGTGATCTCGCGGGCGCTCGTCTCGTGACGTTGTCCGGACCCGGGGGGTCGGGCAAGACGCGGTTGTCGCAGGAGGCCGCCGAGGCCGCACGGGACACCGCCCGGGACGGCGTGTGGCTGGTCGAGCTGGCGCCCGTCGCCGACCCGGACGCCGTACCGCAGGCCGTCGTCACCGCCGTGGGAGCCCGCGAGACCGTCCTCTACGGCGCCGGCGCCGAGGAGATGCGGGCCGCCGGTGAGCGCCACGACGACCCGGTGGAACGCCTCGTCGAGCACTGCGCGCGGCGCCGCATGCTGATCGTCCTCGACAACTGCGAGCACGTCGTCGAGGCCGCCGCCCGTCTCGCCGAGGAGTTGCTGAGGCGCTGCCCCGGCCTGACGGTCCTCGCCACCAGCCGCGAGCCGCTCGGCGTGCCCGGCGAGGTGCTGCGCCCGGTGGACCCGCTGCCGGAGCCGGTCGCGCTGCGGCTGCTCGCCGACCGGGGCGCCGCCGCCCGGCCCGGCTTCCGCGTCGACGACGACCCCGAGGCCTGCGCCGAGATCTGCCGCCGCCTGGACGGCCTGCCCCTCGCCATCGAGCTGGCCGCCGCCCGCCTGCGCATGCTGACGCCCCGCCAGATCGCGGACCGGCTCGACGACCGCTTCCGCCTCCTCACCTCCGGCAGCCGTACCGTCCTGCCCCGCCAGCAGACCCTGCGCGCCGTCGTCGACTGGTCCTGGGACCTGCTCGACGAGGACGAGTGCGAGGTCCTCGGCCGGCTGTCGGTCTTCGCCCGCGGCTGCGACCTCGTCGCCGCCGAGGCCGTGTGCGGCCCGGCCGCCCTCGACGCGCTCGGCTCCCTCGTCGACAAGTCCCTGGTCGTGGCCGCCCCCGCCCCCGACGGCGCGATGCGCTACCGGCTCCTGGAGACGGTCGCCGAGTACGCGGGCGAACGCCTCGACGAGTCCGGCGGCCGCCCCGCGGCCGAGCGCGCGCACCTGAGGTACTACCGCGAACTCGCCCGCACCACCGAGCCGTTGCTGCGCGGCCGCGAACAGCGCACCGCCATCGACCGGTTCCAGCTCGAGTACGAGAACCTGCGCACCGCGCTGAGCAGGGCCGTCGCCGCACGCGACGAGCAGGAGTCGCTCAGCCTCGTCCTCTCCCTCGTCTGGTACTGGACGATGCGCGACCTGCGCCTGGAGGCCCGCACCTGGTGCAGCGAGGTCATGGCCCTCGGCCCCGACCCCTTCGCCGACCCCGTGCGCCCCGCCGCCCCGGTGTGGAAGCCCTGCACGGACGCCCCGCCGCCGATGACCGGCGAGGTCCTCGCCGAGGCCCGGCGCGGCGTCCACCTGGCGCATCTCGCCTGCATGGACACCGAGATGGACGCCTGGCAGAACCCGGCGGCCCAGGCCAAGCTGCGCGTCATCACCGAGACCTACGAGCCTGGCCTCCCGCAGACCTGCCGGGTCCCCGGCATGCTCTGGTTCTACGCCGTGATGCTCACCGGCGACATGGACCGCATCCGCACCATCCTCGACGCCAACGTCCGCACCTGCCGCGAGACCCCGGGCTACGAGTGGGAGCTCGCCGCCTCCCTGCACCTGCGCGCCAACCTCCTGGCCAACCGTTCCGCCTGGGCCGGTGACGCCGCCCGTGACGCCGACGAGGCCCTGGAGATCTACCGGCGCATGGGAGACGCCTGGGGCACCGCCGAGGCCCTCTCCGCACGCGCCGAGGCCCACGAACGGCTGGGCGCCCACCGCGAGGCCGCGGCCGACTACGAGGAGGCCATGACCCACGCCGAAACGCTCGGGGCGCGCGCCCAGTCGGCGGTCCTCGGCGCCCGGCTGGGCAGCGCGCTGCTGGAGGCGGGCGACGGGGAGCGCGGCGAGCGCATCCTGCGTGAGGTGATCGAACGCAGCGACGGCACGGTCAACGAGGCCATACCCGCCGCCCGGCTCTTCCTCTTCGGCTGGCTCTCCACCACCGGCCGCAGCGCCGAGGCGCGGGAACACCTGCGGCTGATGCGCGAGGAGTTCGGCATCCCCCACTTCATCGTCTTCATCCTCGGCGCGGAGGCCTGGCTGGACGTGGTCGACGAACGGTACGAGGAAGCCCTGGTGACGGTCCGCAAGGCCCTGGAACGGGCCGACGACCCGCTGACCACGGCCATGGCCCCGCAGATGCGCTCCCTCTACCTGACCGTCGCCGCCACCGCCCTCGCCGGTGCCGGTGGCGGCACCCGGGCCGAGGCGGCCGCCCGCTGCCTCGGCGCCGCCGACGCCCTGCTGCCGCCCCGCCATGTGTCGCCGCGCCTGGAGCGTGAGACACGGGAGCTGGCCGTCACCCGCACCCGGGCCGTGCTCGGCGAGGAGGCGTACACGGCCGCGTACGCCGAGGGCGGCGGCCTCTCCTACGAGGAGGCCGCCGCCCTGGTGTGAGGCACGGCCTCAGCTCTTCGTACGGAACTTGTGGATCGCGACCGGCGCCATCACCGCCGTGACGGCCACCGACCAGGCGAGCGTCACCCACAGGTCGTGGGCGACCGGGCCGCCCACCATCAGCCCGCGGGCCGCGTCCGCGAGCGTGGACAGCGGGTTGTAGTCGGTGAACGCCTGGAGCCAGCCCGGCATCGACGCCGTCGGAGCGAAGATCGACGAGCCGAACTGCAGCGGGAACAGCACCAGGAAGCCCATCGCCTGAACGGACTGCGCGTTCTTCAGGACCACGCCCAGGGTGAGGAACACCCACATGATCGACGAGGCGAACGCCGTGGACAGGGCCACGGCCGCGAACAGACCGAGCCAGTGGTCGATGTCGAAACCGACCAGGACGGCGACGATCATCAGCACGGTCGTCGCGAACAGCATCCGCAGCAGTTCGACCGAGATCTTCGCGAACAGCACCGAGCCGCGCCCGATCGGCAGGGACCGGAAACGGTCCATGACACCGGAGTTGAAGTCCTGGCTGAATCCGGTCCCGACACCCTGCGACAGCGTCATGCTCATCATCGCGATCATGCCCGGGATCACGTACTGCACGTACCCGTCCTGCCCGCCGCCCAGGGCCTGCCCGATCGAGCCGCCGAAGACGTACACGAACAGCAGGGTGAAGACGACCGGCATCAGCAGCGCGTCGAACATCGACTCCGGGTCCTGCTTGATCCACAGCAGGTTGCGGCGGATCAGGGCCCCGGTGTGGCGCAGATGGCCGCGCAGCGGGATACGGACGTCGGCGTCCGCAGCGGTGGCGGTGGTGGTGGCGCTCATACGGCGACCTCCTCGTGGGCGTCGGCGGGCACGGCGTCCTGCGGGGCACTGGCGCGGTGGCCGGTGAGGGACAGGAACACCTCGTCCAGGCTGGGCAGTTCGGTGGTGACGGAGGAGAGCGTGATGCCGCGCGCGGTGACCGCGCCGAGCACGGCGGTCAGCTGCTCGTCGCTCAGCACCGGCACCAGCACCGAGTCGCGCTCGGCGTCCACGACGGTGGTGGCGAGCCCGGTGATGCCGAGTTCGTCCAGCGCCCGGGCCAGCGGCCGCAGGTGCCCCGGATCGGCGGGCCGCACGCGCAGGGTCCGGCCGCCCACCCGGGCCTTCAGCTCCTCGATGCCGCCGGTGGCGATGACCTTGCCCCGGTCGACGACGGTCAGTTCGGAGGCGAGCTGCTCGGCCTCCTCCATGTACTGGGTGGTCAGCAGCACCGTCACTCCGTCCCCGACCATCGCATCGACCTCGTCCCACACCTCGTTGCGGGTGCGCGGGTCGAGGCCGGTGGTCGGCTCGTCCAGGTACAGCACGGCCGGCCGCCCGATCATCGACGCGGCCAGGTCCAGCCGCCGCCGCATACCGCCGGAGTACGTCCCCGCGGGCCGCCGGGCCGCCTCCGTCAGCGAGAACCGCTCCAGCAGTTCGTCGGCGCGGGCCCGGGCGTCCTTGCGGGACAGGTCGAGCAGCCGCCCGATGAGGTACAGGTTCTCCCAGCCGGGGAGCTTCTCGTCCACGGAGGCGTACTGGCCCGTCAGCCCGATCACCCTGCGCAGCTGCCGGGGCTGCCGTACGACGTCGTAGCCGGCGACGGTCGCCCGGCCGGCGTCGGGGGACAGGAGGGTGGACAGGATCCGCACGAGGGTGGTCTTGCCGGCGCCGTTCGGCCCGAGCACCCCCATGACGGTGCCCTCCCGCACGTCCAGGTCGACGCCGTCCAGCGCCTTGGTCTCCCCGTAGTGCTTGGCCAGCCCCCGCACGGTCACGGCGCTTCCCGCGCCACCGGGGTTGTTGTCGATGCGTGTCATGCCGGGAACGCTGCCAGCGCCCACCGACAGATGGCCTACAGACCGCCGACACCGGTCCGCCGGCGTCGACAGGTCGCCCACGGACGCCGTCCGGCGGCGGCCGGGACGGGCACGGGGGAGCGGGGGCGGGAAAAACGCGGCAGCCCGCCGACGGGGGAAGATCGGCGGGCTGCCCTGTGCGGAGATGGCTCAGTGAACGCTGTGCTCCTCCTGGGGGAACGTGCCGCCGACGACGTCCTCCGCGAACGCCTTCGCCGCACCGCTCATGACCGCGCGCAGATCGGCGTACCGCTTCACGAACTTCGGGACCCGCCCACCGGTCAGCCCCAGCATGTCCGTCCACACCAGTACCTGCGCGTCCGTCTCCGGTCCGGCGCCGATCCCGACCGTCGGGATGTGCAGCACGCGCGTCACCTCGGCCGCCAGCTCCGCCGGCACCAGCTCCAGCACGACCGCGAACGCCCCCGCGTCCTGCACCGCCTTGGCGTCCCGCAGCAGCTGCGCCGCCGCCTCCTCACCACGGCCCTGGACGCGGTAGCCCATGGCGTTCACGGACTGCGGGGTGAGCCCGATGTGGGCCATGACCGGGATGCCGGACTCCACCAGCAGCTCGATCTGCCGGTGCGAGCGCTCGCCGCCCTCCAGCTTCACGGCCCCGACCCCGGCCTCCTTGACCAGCCGGGTCGCGCTGCGCAGTGCCTGGACGGGGCCCTCCTGGTACGAACCGAAGGGCAGGTCACCGACGATCAGGGCGCGCTGGGTGCCCCGGACGACCGCCGCCGACAGCATGGTCATCTCGTCCAGGGTGACGGGTACGGTCGTCTCGTACCCGAGGTGACAGTTGCCCGCCGAGTCGCCGACGAGCATCACGGGGATGCCGGCCTCGTCGAAGACGGACGCCGTCATCGCGTCGTAGGCGGTGAGCATGGGCCACTTCTCGCCGCGCTCCTTGGCGGCGGCGATGTCGCGGACGGTGATACGGCGTGTGCCCTTGCCTCCGTACAGCGCCTTGCTGCCGTCGGAGGACTTCGTCTGGGCAGCCGAAAGCTGCGTCATTGCAACGGCTCCTTACGTCATCTCGAGGCGCCCTCACGGCGTCCCCGGACCACCTCCATGGTGGCACCTCGTGCCAGGGAGGGCCAGAGTGCCCCCGGTGTGGCCGACACCTCACCGCCCGGCCCGCCGCCCCCGCCGGGCGAGCGCCGTGGTACCACCGGGCGAGCCCCGTCGTGCCGCCCCGGGCAAGGCGCCGGTAAAGGGAAGCGAAAGGAACCAGAAAGAATTTCGATACGAGACGGTCTCGTATCGAAATTCGCCTAGGGTCGGCGACATGACCACTCCCGTCGGCCCGGACCCCCGGGCCCACCGCATACCGGAAGCGGTGCGCCGGCGCCGCTGGGCGATCCTCGGTGTGCTGATGCTGAGCCTGCTGATCGTCGTCCTCGACAACTCGATCCTGAACGTCGCGATCAAGACCATCTCCACCCCCGCCCCCACCGGCCTGGGCGCCACCCAGAGCGAGCTGGAGTGGGCGATCAACTCCTACACGCTCGTCTTCGCGGGTCTGCTGTTCTCCGCCGGTCTCCTCGGCGACCGCGTCGGCCGCAAGAAGGTCCTGATCGGCGGCCTCGTCGTCTTCGGCATCGGCTCCGCGCTCGCCGCCGAGTCCGGCTCGCCCGCCCAGCTCATCGCCTTCCGCGCGCTGATGGCCCTCGGTGCCGCGTTCGTGATGCCCGCCACCCTCGCCGTCCTGATGAACGTCTTCGACCGCGAGGAGCAGCCCAAGGCGATCGGCGTCTGGGCGGGCGGCGTCGGGCTCGCCATCGCCATCGGCCCCATCACCGGCGGCCTCCTCCTGGACCACTTCTGGTGGGGCTCGGTCTTCCTCATCAACGTGCCGATCGTGATCGTCGCCGTGGCGCTGATGGTGTGGCTGGTGCCCGACTCCCGCGACCCCGCCCCCGGCCGGATCGACGCCGTCGGGGTCGTCCTGTCCGTCGTCGGCCTGGTCCTCCTCGTCTACGGCATCATCAGGGGCGGCGAGCTGGCCGACTTCACCGACCCGACCGTGCTGGCGACGATCGCCGCGGGTCTCGCCGTCCTCGTCGGGTTCGTCGTCTTCGAGAAGCGCAGCGACCATCCGTCCGTCGACGTCACCTACTTCCGGAACAAGGTGTTCTCGGCCGCGATCGCCGTCATCGCGCTGGTCTTCTTCGCGCTGATGGGCGTGACCTTCTTCTCGGTCTTCTACACCCAGAGCGTGCGCGGCTACTCGCCACTGCAGACCGGTCTGCTGATGCTGCCGCTGGCCGCCGCACAGATGATCTTCGCCCCGCGTGCCCGGCTCGTCGTCGACCGCTTCGGCATCAAGGCCACGACGACGACCGCCATGCTGGTCATCGCGGCGACGCTGGCCGCGTTCGCCACGCTGGACGAGGACACCCCGATCTGGCTCCTGGAGGTCGTCTTCTTCTGCATGGGCGCCGGAATGGCCCACATCATGACCCCGACCAGCGTCGTCATCATGCAGGCCCTGCCCCGCGAGAAGGCCGGCTCCGCCTCCGCCCTCAGCAACACCTTCCGCCAGGTCGGCGGCGCGCTCGGCATCGCCGTCCTCGGCTCGGTGCTGTCGACGTCGTACCGGGGCGGCATCGAGGACGACCTCGGCACACTGCCGGCCGGACTGCGCGACACGGCGGGGGAGTCCATCGAGGCGACCCTGGGCGTCGCGGCGAGGCTCGGCGCCCAGGGCGAGGCGCTGGTCGACCCGGCCAACGCGGCGTTCCTGCACGCGATGCACGTCACCGCGTGGTGGGGGGCCGCCGTGGCGGTCGTGGGCGCGGTGACCGTGGGCGTCTTCCTGCCCGGCAGGCCGAAGGAGCCTCAGGAGGCCACCCTCGACGGGGAGTTGACGGGGGCCAAGCCGTAGGACCGGACTGCGGCCGCACCCTGGGCGACAATCTCCCCAGTGCGAGGAAGGGACGGACGGACGTGGGCCTGACGGACAGCGGCACCGGTGTGGAGCAGCCCGGACGGGGGCGGCCCCGCAGTGAGGCGGTGGAGCGGGCCATCATCGAGGGGGCGATGAAGCTGCTGGAGGAGGGGGTTCCGCTCGGTGAGGTGTCCATCGAGCGGATCGCCCGGACCGCCGGCGTCGGCAAGGCGACCATCTACCGCCGCTGGAGCGGCAAGGAGGAACTCTTCGTCGACGTCCTGCGGGCCGCCGAACCGGAGGACCTCGAACTCCCCGGCACCTCCCTGCGCGAGGACCTGGTCGTGCTGCTGGAGTCGCTGCGCCGGCGCGGACTGGCCAACCGGTCCTCGGCGATCCTGTACAACGTCCGCGCGCAGATGAAGAGCAGCCCCAAGATCTGGGCCGCCTACCAGAACACGGTCGTCGGCCCCCGCCGCAGGGTCGGCCTCGACGTCCTGCGCCGAGGCCAGGAGAACGGCGAACTGCGCACCGACCTCGACCGCGAGCTGATGTACGACATGTTCGTCGGCCCCATGCTCGTCCGGGCCGTCCTGCAGCCCGACGCCGATCTCGCCGAGGGCCTCGCGGAGTTGATGGTCGACGCGCTGCTGGACGGTCTTCGGCCCGTCAGTTCCCCGCGGGACCGGCCCTGATGCGACGTCCGCGGCGCCGGACCCGTGTGCGCGTTTCGTCACAGAGCGGTCTTCGTGACGTGCGACCGGAACCCGTGACACCGGCCTGTTCGTCCTCGTGCAGGTACGGCCGTCATGGGACGGCAGGACCAGGGCCGTTCATCCCCTAGGGTCGTACTCGGGGGACGAACGATGTGCACGGCAGGCAGTGAGGCGACGGTATGGCGCAGCAGGCGTACATGACGGAGACGGACAACGGCGGCTCGGGGCCCGAGCAGCGGGGAGCCCGGCTTCGGCGCCTGATCGGACGCCTGGTCACACGGTTGTCCGCCGGCTGGCGCGGTGACCCGCGCATCTGGCGCCGGGGCGTCGTCGTGGCGGCGCTCGCGCTCGTCCTCTCCCTGGTGATGCTGGTGCACTCGCGCATCCCCAACCGCTTCGGCAACCTGGGCAGCCTGACGGAGACGTTCCTGCCCTGGCTGGGTCTGTTCATCCCGCTGCTGCTCCTGCTCGCGCTGGTGCGCCGCTCGGCGACCGCGCTGATCGCGGTGGTGATCCCGGCCGTCGTCTGGCTGAACCTCTTCGGCGGCCTGCTCTCCGACAAGACCGGCAGCGGCGGCAACCTCACCGTCGCCACCCACAACGTCAACGCCGACAACGCCGACCCCTCCGGCACCGCCCGCGACGTGGCGGCGTCCGGCGCGGACGTGCTGGCCCTGGAGGAGCTGACCGCCTCGGCGGTGCCGGTCTACGAGAAGGCGCTGGCGGCGACGTACAGGTACCACTCGGTGCAGGGCACCGTCGGGCTGTGGAGCAAGTACCCGTTGAGCGACGTCGCGGACGTCGACATCAAGCTCGGCTGGGTGCGCGCCATGCGGGCGACGGTCACGACGCCGCAGGGGCCGGTCGCGTTCTACGTCGCCCACCTGCCGTCCGTACGCGTCAAGCTCCAGGCCGGGTTCACCGCCCGGCAGCGCGACAAGAGCGCGGACGCGCTGGGCGAGGCGATCGCCGCCGACCCGCTGAGCCGCAAGATCCTGCTCGGCGACCTCAACGGCACCATGAACGACCGCTCCCTCAACGCCGTCACCTCCCAGATGCGCTCGGCGCAGGGCGCGGCGGGCAGCGGCTTCGGCTTCAGCTGGCCGGCGTCGTTCCCGATGGCGCGCATCGACCAGATCATGGTGACGGGCGTGGAGCCGGTCACCTCGTGGACCCTGCCGGAGACCGGCAGCGACCACCTGCCGGTCGCGGCTCGTGTGAAGGTCACCACACCGTAACCTCCCGGAATACTGGGCCGGGCAGAGTTTGTTCCGTACTTGAACATATTGCCCTTATGATCGACGGAACCCTCTCTGAAAGGCACAGGCTTCTTCATGCCCCTGGCCCTGCTCGCCCTGGCCGTGGGTGCCTTCGGCCTCGGCACCACCGAGTTCGTGATGATGGGACTTCTGCCCGACGTCGCGGACGACCTGCACGTCTCGATCCCGACCGCCGGACACCTGGTCTCCGCGTACGCCCTCGGCGTCGTCATCGGTGCCCCGCTGCTCGCGGCGGTGACGGCCCGCCTGTCCCGCCGCACGGTCCTGATCTCCCTGATGGGGCTGTTCGTTGCGGGCAACGCGCTGTCGGCGTTCGCCCCCGGCCACGAGTGGCTGCTGGCCGCCCGCTTCCTCAGCGGTCTGCCGCACGGCGCCTTCTTCGGGGTCGGCGCGGTGGTCGCCACCGGCATGGTCGCGCCCGAGCGCAAGGCCCGCTCGGTGTCGTTGATGTTCCTCGGCCTCACGGTCGCCAACGTGGCGGGCGTCCCGATGGCCACGCTGATGGGCCAGCACCTGGGCTGGCGGGCCACGTTCCTCGGCGTCAGCGCGATCGGGCTGGCGGCGATAGCGTCCCTGGCGCTCCTGATCCCCCACGACCACACGCACGCGCCCGCCGGCGGTCTGCGCGGCGAACTGGCGGCCCTGCGCTCGCTGCCGGTGTGGCTGGCGCTCGGCACGACGGTCGCCGGCTTCGGGGCGCTGTTCTCCGCGTACAGCTACATCACCCCGATGCTGACCGACGCCGCCGGGTACGCCGGCTCCCGCGTGACCCTGCTGCTGGCGCTGTTCGGCGTCGGCGCGACGATCGGCAACCTGCTGGGCGGCCGCCTCGCCGACCACGCGATGCGGCCCACCCTGTTCGGCGGCCTGGCGTCGGTGGTCGTGGTGCTGGCGCTGTTCCCGCTGCTGATGGACGCGGAGTGGAGCGCGGCGGTGGCGGTGACCCTGCTGGGCGTCGCCGCGTTCGTCACCGGTTCGCCGCTTCAGCTGATGGTGATGGAGAAGGCGTCGGCCGCCCCGTCCCTGGCGTCCTCCGCCAACCAGGCGGCCTTCAACCTCGCCAACGCCGGCGGCGCCTGGATCGGCGGCCTGGCCCTGGGGGCCGGCTTCGGCGTGACCTCGCCGGCGGTGGCCGGCGCGGGCCTCGCGGTGCTCGGCCTCGCGGTGGCGGGCGTGGCGTACACGGTGGACCGGCGGAGGGCTCCCCAGCCGGCCGGCCGGGCCCGGATCGTCGCGGCGGGGGCGTCGCAGCAGACGGAGCCGCTGCACCGCTGAGGCGGGCGCCGGGTTCCTCCTCGCCCCCGCCGCCCCTACCCGTCCCGTCCCCGGGGGGCTGCCGCCCCCTCGCTCCCGCTCGGGCCCTGAACGGGCCTCGTCCCGGAACGCCGGACGGGCTGGAAACAGCTGGGTGAGGGACGCCCGGACGGGACGGAGTCCGGGCGGGGCCACGCCCCCTGAGGCGCGCGGGGAACTGCGGCGCGACCGGCCCCACGGCGCGCCCGCGCCCGCAGATGTGCCGGACCCCGTACGGCGCGGCGGACGGGGTCCGGGGCGGAGCCCCGGGGAGGGGCTCCCGGACCTGCCGAGTCGGGCGGGTGGGTGGACGAAGGGCCGGTTACCCGTCGAAACGGGCGAGGTCCCGCAGCCAGGCCCGTGCCGAGCTGTCGGACGGGGCGCGCCAGTCGCCGCGCGGCGAGAGCGAACCGCCAGCCGAGACCTTCGGCCCGTTCGGCATGGCCGAGCGCTTGAACTGCGCGAACGCGAAGAAGCGGCGGCAGAAGACCTCCAGCCAGCGCCGGATCTCCGGCAGGTCGTACGCGACCCGCTTGGCCTCCGGGAAGTTCGGCGGCCAGGCGCCGGCCTCCGGGTCGTGCCAGGCGTGCCAGGCCAGGAAGGCGATCTTCGACGGCCGGAAGCCGTACCGCAGTACATGGAAGAGCGTGAAGTCGTGCAGCGCGTACGGGCCGATCTTCGACTCGGTGGACTGCATCTCCTCGCCCGGCACCAGCTCCGGGCTGATCTCCGTGTCGAGGATCGCGGCCAGCGTCCTGCCGGTCTCCTCGTCGAACTGGCCGCTGCTGATGACCCAGCGGATCAGATGCTGGATCAGCGTCTTCGGCACGCCCGAGTTGACGTTGTAGTGGCTCATCTGGTCGCCCACGCCGTACGTGGACCAGCCGAGCGCCAGCTCCGACAGGTCGCCGGTCCCCAGCACGATGCCGCCGCGCTGGTTGGCGAGCCGGAACAGGTAGTCGGTGCGCAGGCCCGCCTGCACGTTCTCGAAGGTGACGTCGTACACCGGCTCGCCCGAGGCGAACGGGTGGCCCATCTCCCGCAGCATCAGCCGTGCGGTCGGCGTGATGTCCAGCTCGGCCGCGGTGACGCCGAGCGAGTTCATCAGCTTGTGAGCGTTGTCCTTGGTGTGGTCGCTGGTGGCGAAGCCGGGCAGCGTGAAGGCCAGGATGTCGCTGCGCGGTCGGCCCGCGCGGTCCATCGCGCGGGCGGCGACGATCAGCGCGTGCGTGGAGTCCAGGCCGCCGGACACCCCGATGACCACCTTCGGGCCGCCGATCGCCGCCAGCCGCTGCTGGAGGCCCTCGACCTGGATGTTGTACGCCTCGAAGCAGTCCTGGGCGAGGCGTTCGGGGTCGGCCGGCACGAACGGGAAGCGCTCCAGGCGACGGCGCAGGCCCAGGTCGGTGAGCGGTGGGTCGAGCGTGAACGTGACCGTCCGGAAGTCGGAGGTCCGCGCGCTGTGCGTACGACGGTTGTCGTCGAACGTGCCCATCCGCTGCCGCTCCTGCCGCAGCAGGTCGAGGTCCACGTCGGCCACCGCGTACTCGTCGCCCAGCGGGAACCGCTCGGTCTCCGCCAGCAGCACGCCGTTCTCGTAGATCATGGTCTGGCCGTCCCAGGACAGGTCCGTGGTCGACTCGCCGAGTCCGGCCGCCGCGTAGACGTACGCCGCGAGGCAGCGGGAGGACGCCGAGCGGCACAGCAGCTTGCGGTCCTCGGCCCGCCCGACCGTGATCGGGCTGCCCGAGAGGTTCACCAGGACGGTCGCGCCGGCGAGGGCCGCCTCCGCGCTCGGCGGCACCGGCACCCACATGTCCTCGCAGATCTCCGCGTGCAGCACGAGGCCGGGAACGTCCCCCGCCTCGAACAGCAGATCCACGCCGAACGGTACGGCCTCGCCGCCGACGCGGATCGACCCGCCGCGCTCGTCGGCGCCGTCACCGATCTGCCGGCGCTCGTAGAACTCCCGGTAGTTCGGCGGGTACGACTTGGGTACGACACCGAGGACGCGGCCACGGTGCACGATCACCGCGCAGTTGTAGATCCGGTTGCGGTGGCGCAGCGGGGCACCGACGACCAGCACCGGCAGCAGCTCGGCCGAGCCGGCCACCACCTCCTGGAGCGCCTCCTCGACCTGGTCGAGCAGCGCGTCCTGGAGCAGCAGATCCTCGATCGAGTAGCCGCACAGCCCAAGCTCCGGGAAGACGGCGACGGCCACCCCCTCCTCGGCGCACCGGCGCGCGTGGCGCAGGACCGCTTCGGCGTTGGCATGCGGTTCCGCGATGACGGTGTGGCCCGTACATGCGGCGACACGTGCGAAGCCGTGCTGATAGATCGACCAGAAGTTCATCGGAGGCACGCGGGTCAGTGTAATCGTCAGAGCGACGCGATGGGGTGACGCGTGATGTTGGATACCCCACGCCACCGTCGTCCGGGTGCCGTCGTCAACGGCACCTGTACGACTGCGCGTAGCCGCTCGCGGGTGTGCCCACGCCTGGTGATGCCGCTCGCCGGCCCGCCGGTGATCAGGGGCGGTGCCGCCGCCCCGCGCGCTCCGGCGCGCGGCACGGCGCGGTGGACCGAGCCGGCGCGCGGGGCCTCGCGCGCCGGGCTCCACGGCCTCGGCTTCGGGCCCGGGCTGCACCGCCCCGGCTTCCCGCCGGGCTACTACGGCCTCGGCTTCGCGCCGGGCTCCACAAGCCTCGCGCTTCGCGCCGGGCCCTACGGCCTCGGCTTCGCGCCGCGTTCCGCGAGCAGGTCCGTCATGAGCTCGATCTCCGACTCCTGCCCGTCGACCATGCCCTGCGCGAGCCGCTTCTCCACCCCGACCGTGCACCGGGCGGCACAGCCCTCGGCCATGTGGACGCCGCCCTTGTGATGGTCCGTCATGAGCTGGAGGTAGAACACCTCTGCCTGCCGGCCGTCGAGCGTGCCGAGCTTCTTCATCTCGGCGTCGGTGGCCATGCCCGGCATCAGCGCGCCGTCCTCGCCGGAGGCCATGCCGCCCATGCCCATCCAGGCCATCGGCTCGTCCGACGACACCTTCGGCAGACCCCACAGGTCGAGCCAGCCGATCAGCATGCCGCGCTGGTTGGCCTGCGTCTGCGCGATGTCGTAGGCCAGCCGCCGCACCTCCTCGTCCGTCGTCCGGTCGCGCACGATGTACGACATCTCGACGGCCTGCTGGTGGTGCACCGCCATGTCCCGGGCGAAGCCGGCGTCCGCGGAGCCGGTGGACGGGACGTCGGCGCCGTCGTCCCCGGCGACGGAGTAGCTGACCGCGCCGGCCGCGACCAGCACCCCGGCCACGGCCACGGCGACGCCGGCGTACCTCACTGCGACAGACCGCCCGTGCACGCGGCACCCGGCTCGGGCGTCTGCTCGCCCTGCACGAACTTCTCGAGGAACGCGGCCACGGCCGGGTCGTTCGCGCCGGTCACCGCCCGCTGGTGCCCCCACGCGGTGAGCATGATCGGGTCGGCCTGCCTGTCGTCCGGGCTCATGAACGTGTACGGCGTCTTCCGCACCTTCGCCGCCAGCGCCTCGACCTCCGCCTCGGGGGCCGTGCTGGTGTACGTCACCCAGACCGCGCCGTGCTCGAGCGAGTGCACGGCGTTCATGTTGTTCAGCGCCTTGGTGTAGACGTTCCCGTTGCAGTTCATCCACGCCTGGTGGTGATCGCCGCCGACCGGGGGCTCCATCGGGTACGTCACGGTCTTGGTGACGTGGGTGCGCCCGAGCGTCCCCTTCCACGTCTTCACGCCGTCCGAGCCGGTGACGAACTTCCCCGGAGTCGCCTTCGCGTCGGTGGAGGAGTCGTCGTCCGACCGCGACTGCACGAGGAACACGCTCCCCGCGACGAGCCCGGCGACCACGACGGCGCTTGCCGCGATGGTGAGGACGCGGTTGCGCCGCTCACGCGTCTGCTCGGCTCGCCGCATCTCCTCTATGCGCGCCTTGCGCGCCGCGCTGGTGCTGTTCTTGGCGGAACCCATGGGGTCTGTCCTTCGGCAAAGGGGCGGACGGGGCGGACGGGGGCCGTGCGGATGTTCGGGTCAGCTGATCGTAATGGCGGAGACGGGGATGTCGTAGGCAGCTCACAGCCAAGAAGAGGCGAGGAGGACCGGGGTCATCGGGTCGTCGGAGAATAATTTGAAGCGTGGATGCGCATTATCTACGCTTCCTGTCATGCGGCTGTTGCGATCCACCGACCTCGCGCTGCGCGTGCTCATGCGGCTCGCGGTGGCGGGCGGGACCACCCCCACGACGCGCGAGGTGGCGGCCGCGATGCAGGTTCCCTACACCCACACGGCCAAGGTCGTGGCCGAACTCCAGCACATGTCGCTGCTGGAGGCCCGCCGCGGCCGGGGCGGCGGCCTCGCCCTGACCGAGAAGGGCCGCACGGCGTCCGTGGGCGCGGTCGTCCGCGCCTTCGAGGGCGACGGCGACGTGGTCGACTGCGAGGGCGGCGCGGCCCCCTGCCCCCTGAACGCGGCCTGCCGCCTCCGAGGCGCCCTGCGCCGTGCCCAGGAGGCCTTCTTCGCGTCCCTCGACCCGCTGACGGTCTCGGACATGGTGGCGGAGCCGACGGGACCGCTGCTGCTGGGGATCCCCCGGCTGGGGTGATCCCCAGCCCGCCCCGCGCTCCACCCCCGCCTCAGGCCCCTGCCAGCCAGAGGTCCGGGCCGAACACCTCGTAGTGCACGTCCGCCGGAGAGACACCCTTGTCGATCAGCTGGGCGCGTACCGCGCGCATGAAGGGGAGCGGGCCGCACAGGTACGCGCGGGTGCCGGGAAGGACGGGCACGTCCGTGAGGTCGGCGAGGCCGGTGTGGGTGCCGTCGGGGGCGTCCTGTTCGTACCAGAGGTGGACGGTGGCCCCGGGGAGCTTCGCCGCGTACGTCCCGTGGTCGGCGCGCAGGGCGTGGTCGGCGGGGGAGCGGTCGGCGTGGACGACCGTGACCGGGGCGCGGTGGCCGGTGGCCGCGAGGTGGGCCAGCATCGGGATCATCGGGGTGACGCCGATGCCGGCCGAGGCCAGCAGGAGGGGCGCGGCGGGGGCGTCGTCCAGGACGAGGTCGCCGTACGGCTCCGACAGGTCCAGCACGCTGCCCACCTGCACGCGCGCGTGCAGGTGGTGGGAGACCTCGCCGTCCGGGGCCGTACCGCCCGAGACCCGCTTCACGCTGATCTGGCGTACGTCCGCGTCCGGCGCCCCGCAGAGGCTGTACTGGCGGATCTGGTGGGCGCCGTCGGGGAGTTCGGTGCGGACGGAGACGTACTGGCCGGGCCGGAAGTCGCGGACCGGGGCGTCGTCGACGGGGCGGAGGCGGAACGTGACGACGTCCGGGGTCTCACGGACGCGTTCCACGACCTGCCAGGGCCGCCAGGCGTGAGCCCCCCGCTCCTCGTACGACCGCTTCTCGATCGCGATCAGCACGTTCGCCATCAGCCAGTAGACCTCGGTCCAGGCGGCCGCGACCTCGGGGGTGACCGCCTCGCCGAGGACGTCGGCGATGGCGACGAAGAGGTGCTGGTGGACGACCGCGTACTGCTCGGGCGCGACGCCGAGGGAGGCGTGCTTGTGGGCGATGCGGGTGAGCATCGCGTCGGGGCGGGCGTCCGGGTGCTCGACGAGGTGCGTGGCGAAGGCGGCTATGGAGCCGGCCAGGGCCTGGCGCTGGGTGCCGGCGGCCTGGTTGCCGCGGTTGAACAGGTCGCGCAGCAGCCCGGGGTGGGCGGCGAACAGGCCGCCGTAGAAGCGTTCGGTGATCTCACCGATGGCCGCCCCGACGACGGGGAGCGTGGCGCGGACGGTGGCTGCGGACTGTTCGGACAGCATGGGGCCTCCTAGGGGCGCGTGCCGGACCCTGCTCGGCGTCCGGCGGTCGGCACGGTAGTGAAACTTGCATCTGAGACACAAATTAAGAGGGCCGGTGGGACGGAGGGGACCGGGCATTACGGATGTCAGTCCGAGCAGGCAAGATGGGCGGCAGAGCGGTACACCTGCCGTACGCGAGGCGTTCAGGCCGAGGTCGCCGCAGCGATCAAGGTCCGCAACGCGCATGAAATGCTGTTGTGGTGGGATGCTCAGGTGCCCGACCGTCTCCCGTGGGACGGGGGGCAGGCGGCCTGACCAGCAAGGATGGGGAAGCGGAAGATGGACAAGCAGCAGGAGTTCGTGCTCCGGACGTTGGAGGAGCGTGACATCCGGTTCGTACGCCTGTGGTTCACGGACGTGCTGGGCTTCCTCAAGTCCGTCGCCGTGGCCCCGGCCGAGCTGGAGCAGGCGTTCGACGAGGGGATCGGCTTCGACGGCTCCGCCATCGAGGGCTTCGCCCGCGTCTACGAGTCCGACATGATCGCCAAGCCGGACCCGTCCACCTTCCAGGTCCTGCCCTGGCGCGCCGAGGCCCCCGGCACCGCCCGCATGTTCTGCGACATCCTCATGCCGGACGGCTCCCCGTCCTTCGCCGACCCGCGGTACGTGCTCAAGCGTGCCCTGGCCCGCGCCTCCGACCTGGGCTTCACCTTCTACACGCACCCCGAGATCGAGTTCTTCCTCCTGAAGGACCGCCCGCTCGACGGCTCGCGCCCCACCCCCGCCGACAACTCCGGCTACTTCGACCACACCCCGCAGAACATCGGCATGGACTTCCGCCGCCAGGCGATCACCATGCTGGAGTCCATGGGCATCTCGGTCGAGTTCTCCCACCACGAGGGCGCCCCCGGCCAGCAGGAGATCGACCTGCGCTACGCCGACGCCCTGTCGACCGCCGACAACATCATGACCTTCCGCCTGGTCATGAAGCAGGTGGCGCTGGAGCAGGGCGTCCAGGCGACCTTCATGCCGAAGCCGTTCTCCGAGCACCCCGGCTCCGGCATGCACACCCACCTCTCCCTCTTCGAGGGCGACCGCAACGCCTTCTACGAGTCCGGCGCCGAGTACCAGCTCTCCAAGGTCGGCCGCTCCTTCATCGCCGGTCTGCTCAAGCACGCGGCGGAGATCTCCGCCGTCACCAACCAGTGGGTCAACTCCTACAAGCGCATCTGGGGCGGCTCCGAGCGCACCGCCGGCGCCGGCGGCGAGGCCCCCTCGTACATCTGCTGGGGCCACAACAACCGCTCGGCCCTGGTCCGCGTCCCGATGTACAAGCCCGGCAAGACGGGCTCGGCCCGCATCGAGGTCCGCTCCCTCGACTCCGGCACCAACCCCTACCTCGCCTACGCCATGCTGCTCGCCGCCGGCCTCAAGGGCGTCGAGGAGGGCTACGAGCTCCCGCCCGGGGCCGAGGACGACGTGTGGGCCCTCTCCGACGCGGAGCGGCGCGCCATGGGCATCGAACCGCTCCCGCAGAACCTGGGCGAGGCCCTCACCCTGATGGAACGCAGCGACCTCGTCGCCGAGACCCTCGGCGAGCACGTCTTCGACTTCTTCCTGCGCAACAAGCGCCAGGAGTGGGAGGAGTACCGCAGCGAGGTCACCGCCTTCGAACTGCGGAAGAACCTGCCGGTGCTGTAGGCGCGGGTCAGGTCGGGATCCCGCCGAGACGATTCCGAGGGGCCGACGGTCGTTGACCGTCGGCCCCTTTGTGTCTCACTGCTCGGCCGTCTCTGGGTCGTCAGAGCGAAGGTCAAGGCGCGCTGGAGCCGCCCTTGTCACGCTGCGGCAACAAGGGGCTCAGGCGGTCCCACACTCGAACCGACATGACTCTGTGGCCACAGATTCTCCTGCTTCCTTCGATGTAGGAGCGCATTCACCCGCATTCACCTGTCCGTGCCGATGGTGCAGGCAGGGGTGTAAGGCAGCCGATCGGGGAAGGTTCACAGGCGTATTTCGGGTCACGAGGGGGGACCTTGAGCACTCTGATCTTCGGCATCATAGCTTCAGCGGCAGCCGTGTTCTCGATTCTGTTTTCTGCCTGGCAGATTCGCCAACTGACGCAGCAGACAGCTATCACCAACGGAATCGCAGCCGCATCAGCCATCAACAACAGTGTCGAAAGGCTCCACAACGTCGGTACGCTCATCTTTCAACATCCGCAGCTCAATCGGTACTTCTTTCACGGTGCTGCTGTTCCAGAGCCTGGGGATGAGAGGGAACAGGTCCTGACTCTGGCGCACATGTTCGCTGATGCTCTCGACTACGGCCTCATGATCAAATCACTGGCTCCGGGAACGAGTGAGTATGATTGCTGGGATCATTACGTGGCCGGAATGTTCGCAACGTCTCCTGCTGTCCGGCAGGTCGTTCTCGATCACCCATCCTGGTGGCCGACACTGGCGCCGCATCTTCCGGAGCAGTCGCGGAGAGCCACTGCGCCGCGTATGTGATTAGCTAGCTTCCCGCGTCGTAGACGACTGAGCCGCCAGCCACTGTGAGTCGCACGCGGGCATCGGAAATGGGTGCCGCACGGTCCGTGACGAATCCTGGGGCGAAAATATCGGTGTCCAGCAGAACAAGGTCGGCGCGGCTTCCCACCGAGATGCGGCCGCCCTGATCGTCGTGGTTGACGTACGCAGAGCCAGCAGTGAATGCGTCCAGGGCATCGTCCAGACTAATGCGTTGTTCGGGGAGAAACGGGGGGCGGTCACGGTCCTGGGGTGAGGTTCTCGTGACAGCCACCTCAAGTTGCTCCAGGGGGTCCGCTGTGGTCACTGCCCAGTCGCTCCCCATGGCAAGTCGCGTTCCTGAGGAGTGCAACGCTGCAAACGGAAACTGAAGCCTGGCCCGCTCCGCTCCGAGGAAAGGGATCGTGAGATCGTCTCTTTCGCTTGCGCTCTGCGCCCAGAACGTTTGACAATTGGCTACAACGTTCAACTCGCTGAAGCGGGCTACGTCTTCTGGCTGGACGACCTGTACATGGGCTATGTGATGGCGCCGGTCATTATCGCCGTTCAAGGAGCGGGCGCGGGAAATCGCATCGAGACTCTCTCGTACGGCGCGGTCTCCAATCGCATGAAAGTGGACCTGAAATCCCTGAGCATCGAGTTCCGTGACGGCGGCGGTCAATAAATGTCGATCCAGATAGGTGACGCCCCGTTGGCCGGTATGTCCACCACACCCGTCACAGTATGGCTCCAGTAGAGCACCGGTGAAGTTCTCCAGCACGCCGTCCGTCATGATCTTCACTGAGGTGGGGAAAAATCCCGAGCCCAAGTGTGCCATGGGTGAGACAGAAGCGAGGCCATGTTCCCTGCGCTCCAACAGTTCAGGGAGCTGTTCCATTTCCCGGTTCCTGTCCCACCAGAGTGCGCCGACGACTCGGGCCGTCAATCGCCCTTGAACGGCGAGTGAATCGTAGGCGGATTGGGTCGCGGGGGTGACCCAGGCGTCCTGCCAGCCAGTGACACCGAGGGAGTGCAGGTAACGCTGAGCATCAAGAATCGCCGCTTCCCACTCATTCTGTGCTGGCTGCGGAACAAAGTGGTCGTTGACCCGGTATGCCGCGCCTTCCTGCAAGGTCCCCAATGGGTCGCCGGTAAGTGGGTCACGCTCGATGCGACCGTCGACGGGGTCCGGGGTGTCCTTCGTGATGCCGGCCACCTCAAGTGCCCGAGAGTTGAGCCATGCTCCGTGCAGATCGCCATTGAATAGAAATACTGGCCGGTCAGGTACGACAGTGTCCAAGTCCTCCTTCCGCGGGCAACCATTGGGAAAGTATTCTGCCGCCCAACCACCACCAACGATCCAGGCATGGGAAGTATGGTGATGGGCGTAGGCGGCGATCGCCTCGAGGTAGGCCGATCGCCCCTTCACGTCATGAAGAGAGAGACGTCGTCTATCAAGGCCCGCGAAGGGCGCGTGCACGTGACTGTCCTGAAAGCCTGGGACAACCAGCCCTCCAGGTGACTCGATTACCCTCGTATGGGGTCCGATCAGGTCGCGAACGCTGGAAAAGTCGTGCCCGATCGCGGAAATTCTGCCTCCGCTGACAGCTACAGCTCCGGCCCAGTGCCCCCGACCGAGGCGGACCCGAGCTCCAGTCAGAACGAGATCTGCGGTCGACCTGCGCATGCGTCCTCCCAGAGCGGCGGCTCCCATATCGCGGCATCGGTGTGAGCCCCGGGCCCGCGCAGGGGAAAGGGGCGGCTGTCTCAGGCCGCCCCTTTGCCCATCCCCCTTCTCCTTACGACTCCCGTCGTGCCAGGTCCGCCAGTACCTGGTGCAGCGGTTCCGTGGCGCGGCGGCGGTACTCCTGGATCGACCAGCCGTTGCCGTCCGGGTCGGTGAAGTACATGAAGGTGGCGCCGTCGTCGGGGGTGTAGGTGACGGGGTCGGAGACGTCCAGGCCGCGCTCCACGAGCTCGGCGCGGGCGGCCTTGATGTCGGCCACGCACAGCTGGAGGCCCTGGTAGGACCCGGGTGCGGGACGCGAGCCCTTCGCCATCTCCCAAATGCTGTCGCCCAGGGCGATCGAGCAGCCCGAGCCCGGCGGTGTCAGCTGGACGATCCGCATGCCCGGCATGACCTCCTGGTCGATGTCCACGTGGAAACCGACCTTGTCGCGGTAGAAGTCACGGGAGCGGTCGATGTCGCTGACGGGCAACGGGATCACTTCGAGCGTGTACTGCATCGATGGTCCTCTCGATCGCCTGGGGCGCAGTCGGTCGGTCATGCCGGTCGTGTCATGCGAACCGCCAGCGCGTCTGGCTGAACGGCTCCCCCTTACCGAAGCCGAAAACAGTCCGCGGCGCCACCGAAACGACCAAGGCGCGTCCGGGGCCGTGAGGGAAGAAGCGTCGGGCGTCGAGGCGGGTCCGGGGTCGGTGGACGGTCATCGGGTACCTCCTGCGCGTCGGCGTCCGCTCTCCGGGATCGTCCCCGGCACGGACGGTCCGGGACCGATCGCCTCCGGAGAGATCTCCGGGGCCCACGTCCTTCGGGCAGGACGTCTGTCGGGAACGGTTCTCGACAGGACGTCCCTCGAGCACACGTCACCCGGTCTTTCCCGGGCAGACACGTCCCGCGGCCGGGACTCATCGCCGCCCACCCCGGCGCTTCCCCCGGCCTCTCCGGTTAGGCTCGAGCCGTACGACCTTGATCGGAGTCGAGGAGGCCGGGATGGCAGGGCCGGGGCGCAGAAGCAGTACCTTCACGCGGCTGCTGCGGCACGGTTTCACCGACCCCTCCGCCGCCGAGCGGCTCCTCGACAGCACCGAGCTCTCCCTGGTGCGCGACGACCCCGTGCTGCTGGAAGCCCTGGGGCGCACCGCTGATCCGGATCTCGCCCTGCTCGGGCTGGTGCGGTTGCTGGAGGCGCAGCCGGCGGGCACCGCGCGGCGCCGGCTGCTCGACACGGTCATAGCGGCCAAGCCGTTGCGGGACCGGCTGCTGGGGGTGCTCGGGGCGTCCGCCGCGCTCGCAGACCATCTGTCCCGGCACCCGCGGGACTGGGAGGCGCTCGTCACGTACGAGCCGCGCGACCTCCATCCCGGGGTGGAGGAGTTCCAGCGGGGGCTCGCCGAGGCCACCGATCCGGTGTCGCTGCGTGTCGCCTACCGGCGGTGTCTGTTGTCCATCGCCGCCCGGGACGTCTGCGGGACGACCGACGTCGCCGAGACCGCCGCCGAGCTCGCCGACCTGGCCACGGCCACCCTGCGGGCCGCGCTCGGTCTCGCGTGCGCCGCGGCGCCCGAGGACGCCGCGTTGTGCCGGCTCGCCGTCATCGCGATGGGCAAGTGCGGTGGGCACGAGCTGAACTACGTGTCGGACGTCGACGTCATCTTCGTGGGCGAGGCCGTCGACGGGGCCGACGAGGGCAAGGCCCTGCGGGCCGCCACCAAGCTCGCCTCGCACATGATGCGGATCTGCTCCGAGACCACCGTCGAGGGCTCCATCTGGCCCGTCGACGCCAACCTGCGGCCCGAGGGGCGCAACGGTCCGCTGGTGCGGACGCTGAGCAGTCACCTCGCCTACTACCAGCGATGGGCGAAGACCTGGGAGTTCCAGGCGCTGCTGAAGGCCCGGCCGGTCGCCGGTGACCTCGCCCTGGGCGAGGAGTACGTCGCCGCCGTCGAGCCGCTGGTGTGGCAGGCCGCCGAGCGGGAGAACTTCGTCGCCGACGTGCAGAAGATGCGCCGGCGCGTCGTCGAGAACATCCCGGTCGCCGAGGTCGAACGGGAGCTGAAGCTGGGACCCGGTGGGCTGCGGGACGTCGAGTTCGCCGTGCAACTGCTGCAGTTGGTGCACGGGCGGGCCGACGCGTCCCTGCGCAGCGGTACGACGCTCGACGCCCTGCAGGCGCTGGCCGCGGGCGGGTACGTGGGGCGCGCAGACGCCGTGCAGCTCGATGAGGCGTACCGGTTCCTGCGGTCGATGGAGCACCGGATCCAGCTGTACCGGTTGCGGCGGACCCACCTCGTTCCGGAGGGTGAGGCCGATCAGCGGCGGCTCGGGCGGTCGATGGGTCTGCGAGCCGATCCCGTGGGCGAGCTGAACCGGGAGTGGAAGCGGCACGCCGCCGTGGTGCGGCGGCTGCACGAGAAGCTGTTCTACCGCCCGCTGCTGGACGCGGTCGCCCAGCTTCCCACCGGCGAGGCCCGCCTGAGCAGCGAGGCGGCTCGGGAGCGGCTGGTCGCACTGGGGTACGCCGATCCCGCGTCGGCGTTGCGGCATCTGGAGGCGCTGGCCTCGGGAGTGACGCGGAAGGCGGCCATCCAGCGGACGCTGCTGCCCGTGCTGCTCGGGTGGTTCGCCGATTCCGCCGATCCGGACGCCGGGCTGCTCAACTTCCGCAAGGTGTCGGACGCGTTGGGGAAGACCCCCTGGTACCTGCGGCTGCTCCGGGACGAGGGGGCCGCCGCGGAGAACCTCGCGCGGGTGCTGTCCGCCGGGCGGCTCGCCCCCGACCTGCTGATGCGCGCGCCCGAGGCGGTCGCGCTGCTCGGCGACGGCGACGGTGACGGCGGAGGACTGGAGCCGCGGGGCCGGCACCACCTGGAGCAGGAGATACTCGCCACGGTCGGGCGGGCGGAGAACGGGCAGCAGGCGGTCACGGCGGCACGCGGGGTCCGGCGGCGCGAGCTGTTCCGTACGGCCGCCGCGGACATCGTCAGCTCCTACGGCACCGAGACGCAGCCCGCCGAGCCGGATCAGGGGGCCCTGGTCGACCGGGTCGGCTCCGCCGTGTCCGACCTGACGGCCGCCACGCTGGCCGGGACACTGCGTGCCGTGGTGCGGGACGGGTGGGGGGAGACCCTGCCCACGCGGTTCGCGGTCATCGGCATGGGGCGCTTCGGGGGACACGAGCTGGGTTACGGGTCGGACGCGGACGTGCTGTTCGTGCACGAGCCGCAGGACGGGGTCGACGAGAGGGAGGCCGCCGAGGCCGCCAACCGGGTCGTCTCCGAGATGCGGCGGCTGTTGCAGGTGTCCAGCGCCGATCCGCCGTTGCTGATCGACGCGGATCTGCGGCCCGAGGGGAAGTCCGGTCCGCTGGTGCGGACATTGAAGTCGTACGAGGCCTACTACCGGCGGTGGTCGCTGGTGTGGGAGTCGCAGGCGCTGCTGAGGGCCGAGCCGGTCGCGGGGGACGAGGAGCTGGGGCGGCGGTTCCTCGAGCTCGTCGACCCGTTGCGGTATCCGCGGGGCGGGCTCGGGGAGGAGGCCGTGCGGGAGATCCGGCGGCTCAAGGCCCGGATGGAGTCGGAGCGACTGCCCCGGGGCGCTGATCCCAAGCTGCACACCAAGCTGGGGCCGGGCGGGCTGTCCGACGTGGAGTGGACCGTGCAGTTGCTGCAACTGCGGCACGGGTGGGAGCAGGCCGGGCTGCGGACGACCCGGACCCGGGACGCGCTGACCGCCGCGCGGGAGGCGGGGCTGATGTCCGCGGAGGACGCGGAGATCCTGGACGAGGCGTGGGTGCTGGCCACGCGCGTGCGGAACGCGGTGATGCTCGTGCGGGGGCGGGCGGGCGACACGTTTCCCTCCGACGCGCGGGAAGTGGCCGCTGTGGGGCGGTACCTGGGATACGGGCCGGGGCACGTGGGCGACATGCTCGACGACTACCGGCGGACCGCCCGGCGGGCCCGGGGGGTCGTGGAGACCCTGTTCTACGGCGGGTAGCGGCCTACGGGGACGGCGGGCGGCGGCTCACGGCGACGGGGGGAGCGGCGGCGGCTTACGGCGACGGCGGGAAGCGGCTCACGGCGACGGCGGCTACCGGGTACGCCCGGGATACGGCCCGTACGGCGTCTGCTCTCCGGACAGGCTCGTCCCCCCGGCCGCGCGCCGCTGGGCGACAGGCTGCGACGCACCGTCACGGTCCGCTCCCGCGGCTCCCGCGGCTCCCGCCGCCGTCCGGTGGACGCGGGGCGTCCGCTTGCGGGTCATCGCCACTCCACCGAGGATCACCGCCATGCCCGCCAGGACGCGCGCGTTGAGTTCCTCGTCGAGGAAGAGGGTGCCCAGGGCCACCGACACGACCGGGAGCAGGTAGCCGACCGTTGCCGCGGTGGTCGGGCCCTCGTCCGCGATGAGGCGGTAGTTGAGGTAGAAGGTGACGCCCGTGCCCAGGACGCCCAGGGCCGTGACCGCCAGGAGCGCGGTGAGGTCGGGGGCGAGGGCGCCGGCCGTGGGGAGCGACAGGGTGGTCCAGGCCGTGGCCATGAGGAGCTGGGCCGCCGACATGGCCAGGGGGGCGTCCCGGGTGGTGAGGGTGCGGGCCATGTAGGTGAAGGCGACCGCGTAGCTGGCGGCCGCGGTCAGCAGGGCGAGGGCTCCCCAGCTGAGCAGGCCGGTGTGGTGCCAGGGGGCGAAGATCAGGAGCGTGCCGGCGAAGCCCAGGAGGAGGCCCGTCAGCCGTACCGGGTGCAGACCGCGGTCCGTGCCGAGGAGGACGCCGATGAGGAGGGACCAGAGGGGGGTGGTGGCGTTCAGCACGCCCGCGAGGCCGGAGTCGACCGTCTGCTCGCCCAGGCTGAACAGGGCGAAGGGGATGGCGTTGCAGAAGAGGGCGGCGATGCTGAGGTGGGTCCAGGTGGCGCGGCCGCGGGGGAGGCGCTGGCCTGCTCCGCGGGCCAGGAGGAGCAGCACCGCCGTGCCCAGGGCGCAACGGACGATCGTGATCTGGGCCGGGGTCAGGCCGTGGGTGAGGGCGAGTTTGATCCAGAGGAAGCCCGACCCCCAGAGGAGGGCCAGAGCCGCCATGCGCAGGGTCGAGGCGAGGGACATGCCGCTTACGATGGCCGCCCCGTTGTGTGAGGACAAGTGAAACGTTCTTGAGTGTTCGTTAAGCTGAGCTGCATGCTTGATGTGCGGCGGATGCAGGTGTTGCGGGCTGTGGTGGGGACGGGCTCGGTGACCGCTGCCGCGGCCCGGCTGGGGTACACGCCGTCCGCGGTGAGTCAGCAGGTCGCCGCGCTGGAGAAGGAGGCGGGGGTCGAGCTGCTGGAGCGGGTGGGACGGGGGGTGCGCCCCACGGCTGCCGGGCTGTTGCTCACCGAGTACGCCGATGCCATCGGACGGCAGGTCGCCGAGGCGGAGACGGCCCTGGCCGACCTGGTGGCGGGGCGCACCGGGCGGCTGGCCGTGCGGTACTTCGCCACCGCGGGTGCCGGGCTCGTGGCCCCCGCCGTGGCGCGGGTGCGCCAGGAGCACCCGGGGGTGCGGGTCGAGCTGAGGCTCGCCGAGCCGGGGGAGGCACTGGCGGACGTGAAGGAGGGGCGGGCCGATCTCGCCCTGCTGGTGCGTACGGAGGCGAGCGACGGCCTGCGGCTGGAGCGGCTGCTGGACGATCCCTATCTCGCCGTACTGCCCCGGGGGCACCGGCTTGCCGCGCGGCGGAGTGTGCGGCTGGAGGAGCTGGCCGAGGAGGCGTGGGTGGGGAGCGAGTGGCCCGGGCCCTGTCTCGACGCTCAGCTGGACGCCTGTGCCCTCGCCGGGTTCCGGCCGCGGTTCGTCGTCGAGAGCGAGGACTACGTGACCGCTCAGGGGTTCGTGGCCGCGGGGCTGGGCGTGGCGCTCGTTCCCCGGCTGGGGCTCGGCAGCAGGCACCCGGGGGTCGTCGTACGGGAGGTGCGTGATCCGGTGCCGGTGCGCGGCATCCAGGCGGCGGTGCGGGCGAGCGCGCCCTCGCAGCCTGCCGTGGAGTTCTTCATCGAGGCGCTGCGGACGGCCGCCGACGGGTGAGCCTCACGCCTCGGTGGGCAGCGTCGCCCTCGGCCGCGCTCGGGCGGGCACCAGCTTCGGCAGGGCGTACGGCAGCGCTCCGTACCAGACCAGCGCCACCGTGAAGCCGAACGTCAGGCACAGGACGCCGCCCACGGCGTCCAGCCAGAAGTGGTTGGCGGTGGCGACGATGACCACCAGGGTGGCCACCGGGTAGACCAGGCCGAGGACGCGGACCCACGGGATGGTGGCCAGGGCGTAGATCGTCAGGCCGCACCACAGGGACCAGCCGATGTGCATGGACGGCATCGCGGCGTACTGGTTCGACATGTTCTTCAGGTCGCCGGAGGCCATCGAACCCCAGGTCTGGTGGACCACGACCGTGTCGACGAAGCGGCCGCCGCTCATGAGGCGCGGGGGCGCCAGGGGGTACAGGTAGTAGCCGACCAGGGCCACGCCCGTGGTGGCGAAGAGAGCCAGCCGGGTGGCCGCGTAGCGGCCGGGATGGAGGCGGTAGAGCCACACCAGGACACCGAGCGTCACGACGAAATGCAGGGTGGCGTAGTAGTAGTTCATGCCGACGACGAGCCAGGTCACCGAGTTCACCGCGTGGTTGACCGACTGCTCCACGGCGATGCCCAGGTGCTGCTCGGCCTTCCAGATCCAGTCGGCGTTGCGCAGTGCCTCGGCCTTCTGTTCCGGGACCGCGTTGCGGATGAGTGAGTACGTCCAGTAACTCACCGCGATCAGCAGGATCTCGAACCAGAGACGCGGGCGGCGGGGGGCGCGCAGGCGGTGCAGCCGGCCCTGACCCCGCTCGGCCGTGACGGGCTGTGGAACGGCCTGCTCACGGCCTTCCAGTGGCGTCACGGTCGATTCGCTCATGGACACAGAGTCTGCCAGATAAGCCTTCTTCCCAGATCATCCCCTGGTGCCCTCCGGCCCGCATGTTCTACGCCCGGGAGACCCCTACGGGGTACGCCTGCCGCATACCCGGCCGTGCTCCTTCTCCGCCCTGCGGACGAGGGCGGTCACCGGGGGGCCGAGGCCGTGGAGCCGCGTACGACGAGTTCCGGCATGAAGACGAACTCGCTGTGCGGGGCCGGGGTGCCGCCGATCTCCTCCAGGAGCGTGCGGACCGCCGCCTGGCCCATCGCCGGGACCGGCTTGCGGACCGTGGTCAGCGGCGGGTCGGTGAAGGCGATCAGGGGGGAGTCGTCGAAACCGACGACGGAGACGTCCCGGGGCACCGCCAGCCCGCGCTGCCGTGCCGCGCGTATCGCGCCCAGGGCCATCATGTCGCTGGCGCAGACCACGGCCGTGCAGGCGCGGTCGATCAGGGCCGTCGCGGCCGCCTGGCCGCCCTCCAGGGTGTAGAGGGAGTGCTGGACGAGGTCCGACTCGATCGTCTCCGCGCTCAGGCCCACCTGGTCCTGCATGGCGCGGACGAAGCCCTCGATCTTGCGCTGGACCGGCACGAAGCGCTTCGGGCCGAGGGCCAGGCCGATGCGGGTGTGGCCCAGCGAGGCGAGGTGGGTGACCGCGAGGGTCATCGCCGCGCGGTCGTCGGGGGAGATGAAGGGGGCCTGGACCTTCGGGGAGAAGCCGTCGACGAGGACGAAGGGGACGCCCTGGGCACGCAGCTGCTCGTAGCGCTGCATGTCGGCCGTGGTGTCCGCGTGCAGGCCGGAGACGTAGATGATGCCGGCGACCCCGCGGTCGACCAGCATCTCGGTCAGCTCGTCCTCGGTGGAGCCGCCCGGGGTCTGCGTGGCGAGGACCGGGGTGTAGCCCTGACGGGTCAGCGCCTGGCCGATGACCTGGGCCAGGGCCGGGAATATCGGGTTCTCCAGCTCGGGCGTGATCAGGCCGACCAGGCCCGCGCTGCGCTGCCGCAGACGGACCGGGCGCTCGTACCCCAGCACGTCGAGGGCGGCGAGCACGGACTGGCGGGTGGTGGCGGCGACGCCCGGCTTCCCGTTGAGGACGCGGCTGACGGTCGCTTCGCTCACCCCCGCCTGCGCAGCGATGTCGGCAAGCCGTGTGGTCACAGGGGTGGACTGTACCGGCCAGGTGTCGCCTTGCACACCAATCGGACGCCGTGGGCGGCCGGGAGTACGGCCGACCCGGGGCTGCTGCGTCATCGCGCTCCCTCGTGAAAGTGATGGCAAGAGCTTGCAGAGTCTTGCACAACCAGGGCGTGCCCTGCTCTGTGGCCGCTCAACCGGGTCAACAACGGTCTCATGGCGGTTGTCATCAGGTCACGCCCGGATAACTTCGGAGATCTCTTGCACTTTTTTTCTGCAAGGTCTTTCGCCCCGCTTACACGGCTGTTACGTTCTCGTCGCCCGGCAGCCGCCGCAACGGCGCAGTCGGCAAGTCGACAGGGACGGCGGACGGGACCGCTCCCTGTAGCTACTCGGGCTTTCACCCTCAAGGAGAACTCATGCGGCGTGGCATAGCGGCCACCGCGCTGGTGGCGTCCCTCGCCCTCGCGGCGACGGCCTGCGGCGGAAGCGACAGCGGCGACTCGGCCGACGGCCCGGTCACCATCACCTGGTGGGACACCTCCAACGCCACCAACGAGGCGCCGACGTACCAGGCCCTGGTCAAGGAGTTCGAGGCCGCCAACAAGGACATCAAGGTCAAGTACGTCAACGTCCCCTTCGACCAGGCGCAGAACAAGTTCGACACCGCCGCCGGTTCCAAGGGCGCCCCGGACGTGCTGCGCTCCGAGGTCGGCTGGACCCCCGCCTTCGCCAAGAAGGGCTTCTTCCTGCCGCTGGACGGCACCGAGGCCCTCGCCGAGCAGGACAAGTTCAAGTCCAACCTGATCGAGCAGGCCAAGTACGAGGGCAAGACCTACGGCGTGCCGATCGTCACCGACACGCTCGCGCTGGTCTACAACAAGGAGCTCTTCGCCAAGGCCGGCATCACCGAGGCCCCCAAGACCTGGGACGACCTGAAGAAGGCCGCCGCCACCATCAAGGACAAGACCGGCGTCGACGGCTACTGGGGCTCCACCCAGGCCTACTACGCCCAGTCCTTCCTCTACGGCGAGGGCACCGACACCGTCGACGCCGACGCCAAGAAGATCACCGTCAACTCGGCGGAGGCGAAGAAGGCGTACGGCACCTGGCTGGGTCTGTTCGACGGCAAGGGCCTGCACAAGGCCGACACCACCGCCGACGCCTACGCCCACATCCAGGACGCCTTCGTCAACGGCAAGGTCGCCGCGATCGTCCAGGGTCCGTGGGAGATCACGAACTTCTACAAGGGCACCGCGTTCAAGGACAAGAACAACCTCGGCATCGCCACCGTCCCGGCCGGCTCCTCCGGCAAGGCGGGCGCCCCGACCGGCGGCCACAACCTGTCCGTCTACGCCGGCTCGGACGAGGCGCACCAGAAGGCGGCGCTGAAGTTCGTCAACTTCATGACCTCCGCCAAGTCCCAGGCGGCCGTCGCCCTGAAGAACTCGACCCTGCCGACGCGCGACGACGCCTACACCGACCAGGTCAAGGCCGACCCGGGCATCGCCGGCTACCAGACCGTGCTGTCCGCCGCCCAGCCGCGCCCGGCACTGCCCGAGTACAGCTCCCTGTGGGGTCCGCTGGACACCGAGCTGCCCAAGATCGCCGGTGGCAAGGAGTCCCTCGACAAGGGCCTGAGCAACGCCGAGACCGCCATCGCCAAGCTGGTTCCGGACTTCAGCAAGTGAGTCCCGTGTGGCCGCCGGATCACCCCGCTCGTGGGGGGGAGTGATCCGGCGGCCACCGGCCTGTGCCCGCCCGGCCCAACCCCCTGAGCTGCCAGATCTTCCAGAAGGTGTCGAACCATGACAGTCGCCATCGACCGCGCGACCGGCAAGCGCCGCGGTGACGCGCCGCGGCCCGGGCTGGGCCAGCGCCTGAAGCACGGCTACCAGAGGCACTGGTACGCCTACGCGATGATCGCCCCCGTGATCGTTGTCCTCGGCGTGCTCGTGCTGTACCCCCTGGGATACGGCCTCTACCTCACCCTCACCGACGCCAACAGCCTCAACACGGCCCGCACCATCGGCGTCAACGAGATCGAGGCCACCTACAAGTTCATCGGCCTCGACAACTACGCCGACATCCTGTGGGGCGAGACCGCCTACGACCGCTTCTGGTCGCACTTCATCTGGACGATCGTGTGGACGGCCGCCTGCGTCGCCCTCCACTACACCATCGGCCTGGGCCTCGCCCTGCTGCTCAACCAGAAGCTGCGCGGCCGCACCTTCTACCGGCTGATCCTGATCCTGCCCTGGGCCGTGCCCACCTTCGTCACCGTGTTCGGCTGGCGGTTCATGCTCGCCGACGGCGGCATCATCAACGCCGGACTGGAGACGCTGCACCTGCCGACGCCGCTGTGGCTGGAGGACTCCTTCTGGCAGCGGTTCGCCGCGATCATGGTCAACACCTGGTGCGGTGTGCCGTTCATGATGGTCTCCCTGCTCGGCGGCCTGCAGTCCATCGACTCCTCCCTCTACGAGGCGGCCGAGATGGACGGCGCGAACGCCTGGCAGCGGTTCCGGTACGTCACCCTCCCGGGCCTGCGGTCCGTCAGCTCCACCGTCGTCCTCCTCGGCATCATCTGGACCTTCAACCAGTTCGCCGTGATCTTCCTGCTGTTCGGCAACACCGCCCCCGACGCCCAGATCCTCGTCACCTGGGCGTACTACCTCGGCTTCGGACAGCAGCCGCGTGACTTCGCTCAGTCGGCCGCCTACGGCATCCTGCTGCTGGCCATCCTGATCGTCTTCACCTCGTTCTACCGCCGCTGGCTGAACCGCAACGAGCAGCAGCTCGCGATCTGAGGCAGGAGTTCCCATGAGTACCACCACCGCCGAGACCTCCGCCGACGTGACCGAGCACGGCTCCGCCGGCACCCCCGGAAAGCCGGGGGGCCACCGGAAGCGCACCCCCCTGGCCTCCCTCGCCTCCCACGGCATCCTGACCGCCGCGAGCCTCGTCGCGCTCTTCCCGATCGCCTGGCTGGTCTTCCTCTCCCTCGGCCCGGACAAGGACGACTACCTCCACCCCGGACGCATCTGGTCCAAGATGACGTTCGACAACTACTCGTTCGTCCTGCAGAACACGAACTTCTTCGACTGGCTGAAGAGTTCGCTGATCGTGTCGCTGGGCACCACGGTCATCGGCGTCCTGATCGCCGCCACCACCGGCTACGCCGTGTCCCGCATGCGCTTCCCCGGCTACCGGAAGTTCATGTGGGTGCTGCTGGTCACCCAGATGTTCCCGATCGCCGTCCTGATCGTGCCGATGTACCAGATCCTGTCGGAGCTCCAGCTCATCGACACCTACCTCGGCCTGATCCTCGTCTACTGCTCGACCGCCGTCCCGTACTGCGCCTGGCTGCTCAAGGGCTACTTCGACACCATCCCGTTCGAGATCGACGAGGCCGGACGCGTCGACGGACTGACCCCCTTCGGCACGTTCGCGCGGCTGATCCTTCCGCTCGCCAAGCCGGGCCTCGCGGTCGCCGCGTTCTACAGCTTCATCACGGCCTTCGGCGAGGTCGCCTTCGCGACCACCTTCCTGCTCGACGACCAGAAGTACACGCTCGCCGTCGGCCTGCAGAGCTTCGTCAGCGAGCACGACGCCCAGCGCAACCTCATGGCCGCCACCGCGGTGCTCATCGCGATACCCGTCTCCGTGTTCTTCTACCTCGTGCAGAAGAACCTGGTGACCGGCCTGACCGCAGGCGGCACGAAGGGCTGAGCCCCTTCGCCGAGAGACTCCCGCGCTCCTGACGGCGCGGGTGGCGGCCGCGGTGTCCATCCGACCCCGCCGGCACCGCGGCCGCCTGATCACCTCACCCGCCGCCGCACCCCAAGAACCATGACCACACCCCCCTTACGTACCAAGGACGCCATGAGCCAGCAGCATTCCGCCGCCCCGGCCCCCACCTCCCGGCCCGCCTCGGCCGTCGCCACCGTCACCAAGCGCCGCGACTGGTGGCGGGACGCGGTGATCTACCAGGTGTATCCGCGCAGCTTCGCCGACAGCAACGGCGACGGCATGGGTGACCTGGAAGGCGTACGCTCCCGCCTCCCGTACCTGCGCGACCTCGGCGTCGACGCCGTGTGGCTCAGCCCCTTCTACGCCTCCCCGCAGGCCGACGCCGGCTACGACGTCGCCGACTACCGGGCCGTCGACCCCATGTTCGGCAACCTCCTCGACGCCGACGCGCTGATCCGCGACGCCCACGGACTGGGCCTGAGGATCATCGTCGACCTCGTCCCCAACCACTCCTCCGACCAGCACGAGTGGTTCAAGCGGGCCGTCGCCGAGGGCCCCGGCTCCCCGCTGCGGGAGCGCTACCACTTCCGCCCCGGCAAGGGGAAGAACGGCGAACTCCCGCCCAACGACTGGGAGTCCATCTTCGGTGGCCCCGCCTGGACGCGGGTCACCGAGCCCGACGGCACGCCCGGCGAGTGGTACCTGCACCTGTTCGCCCCCGAGCAGCCCGACTTCAACTGGGAACACCCCGCGGTCGGCGACGAGTTCCGCTCCATCCTGCGGTTCTGGCTCGACATGGGTGTCGACGGCTTCCGCATCGACGTCGCCCACGGCCTGGTCAAGGCGGAGGGACTTCCCGACCTCGGCGCCCACGACCAGCTCAAACTGCTGGGCAACGATGTCATGCCGTTCTTCGACCAGGACGGCGTGCACGAGATCTACCGCCAGTGGCGCACGATCCTCGACGAGTACTCGGGCGAGCGGATCTTCGTGGCCGAGGCCTGGACGCCGACCGTCGAGCGGACGGCGAACTACGTCCGCCCCGACGAACTCCACCAGGCCTTCAACTTCCAGTACCTCAGCACGGAGTGGGACGCCGCCGAGCTGCGTGAGGTCATCGACCGCACCCTGGAGGCGATGCGCCCCGTCGGCGCCCCCGCCACCTGGGTCCTGTCCAACCACGACGTGACCCGGCACGCCACCCGCTTCGCCAACCCGCCCGGCCTCGGGACGCAGATCCGCACGGCCGGCGACCGCGAACTGGGGCTCAGGAGGGCCCGCGCGGCCACCCTCCTCATGCTGGCGCTGCCCGGTTCCGCGTACGTCTACCAGGGCGAGGAGCTGGGGCTCCCGGACGTCGTCGACCTGCCGGACGAGGTCCGCCAGGACCCGGCGTACTTCCGCGGCGCCGGCCAGGACGGCTTCCGCGACGGCTGCCGGGTGCCGATCCCGTGGACGCGCGAGGGCTCGTCGTACGGCTTCGGCGGCGCGGGCAGCTGGCTGCCGCAGCCGGAGAGCTGGGGCGAGCTGAGCGTCGAGGCGCAGGACGGCGTGCCCGGTTCGACGCTGGAGCTGTACCGCTCGGCGCTGGCCGTCCGCCGGGGCCGGCCGGACCTCGGCGCGGGCGACTCGGTGGAGTGGCTGCGCGCCCCCGAGGGCGTCCTGGCCTTCCGGCGCGGGGAGTTCGTGTGCGTCACGAACACCACCGGCGAGTCGGTGACGACCCCGGCGTACGGCCGTGTCCTGCTCGCCAGCGGTGAGCTGACCGAGGCGGACGGCGAGGCGAAGGTGCCGGCGGACACGACGGTGTGGTTCACCACGGACTGACCCCGCACCGGGCCGCCGGAGCACGGAGCGAGCGCGCTCCGGCGGCCCTTCGCAAGTTCTTGCATCAACTTCACACGGTCCGCTGCCTTTTCAGGCGGCGGGCCTTTAACATCTGCGTCACCGCAAGTTTGCTGAAAGATTTCAGCAAGCGCCTTCAACGTCGAAGGAACCCCACATGGCTCGCAGAAGATCAGTTTCTTCGGGCGCTCTCGCCCTCTCCCTCGCCGCGACGGCAGCCGTCCTCGCCGCTCCCGGCACCGCCCACGCCTCCCCGCCCGGCACCAAGGACGTCACCGCCGTCCTCTTCGAGTGGAACTTCGCCTCGGTCGCCAAGGAGTGCACCACCACCCTCGGCCCGGCCGGCTACGGATACGTCCAGGTCTCCCCGCCCGCCGAGCACATACAGGGCGCGCAGTGGTGGACGTCGTACCAGCCGGTCAGCTACAGGATCGCGGGCCGGCTGGGTGACCGTACGGCCTTCCGGAACATGGTGAACACCTGTCACGCGGCCGGCGTGAAGGTCGTCGTGGACACCGTCGTCAACCACATGTCGGCGGGCAGCGGCACCGGCACCGGCGGCTCCTCGTACACGAAGTACAACTACCCCGGCCTGTACTCCTCCTACGACTTCGACGACTGCACGAGCCAGATCACCAACTACGCGGACCGCTGGAACGTCCAGCGCTGCGAGCTGGTGGGCCTGGCCGACCTGGACACCGGTGAGAACTACGTCCGGTCGGCCGTCGCCGGCTACATGAACGACCTGCTCACCCTCGGCGTCGACGGCTTCCGCATCGACGCGGCCAAGCACATCGACACCGCCGACCTCGCCAACATCAAGTCCCGCCTGACCAACCCGAACGCCTACTGGAAGCAGGAGGTCATCTACGGCAGCGGGGAGGCCGTCCAGCCCACCGAGTACACGGGCAACGGGGACGTCCAGGAGTTCCGGTACGCCTACGACCTCAAGCGGGTCTTCAACAGCGAGAACCTCGCCTACCTCAAGAACTACGGCGAGGGCTGGGGCTACCTGAGCAGCGGTGTCTCCGGCGTCTTCGTCGACAACCACGACACCGAGCGCAACGGCTCCACGCTCAGCTACAAGGACGGCGCGAACTACACCCTCGCCAACGTCTTCATGCTCGCCTGGCCCTACGGCGCCCCGGACGTCAACTCCGGCTACGAGTGGTCCGACGCCGACGCCGGTCCGCCCAGCGGCGGCACGGTCGACGCCTGCTGGCAGAACGGCTGGAAGTGCCAGCACGCCTGGCCGGAGATCAGGTCGATGGTCGCCTTCCGCAACGCCACCCGCGGCGAGTCGGTGACCAACTGGTGGGACAACGGCGGCGACGCGATCGCCTTCGGGCGGGGCGCCAAGGGGTACGTGGCCATCAACCACGAGGCGGGGTCCCTGAGCCGGACGTACCAGACCTCGCTGCCGGCGGGGACCTACTGCAACGTGCAGAACAACACGACGGTGACGGTGAACTCCAGCGGTCAGTTCACCGCCACCCTCGGCTCGAACACGGCTCTGGCCATCTACGCGGGCAAGTCCAGCTGCTGAGCCGCTCCGCGTGACCGCGCATGGCGCGTCCGGCCATGCGCGGTACACGAGGGGTTGATCACCCCCGCCAGGGCGATCGCGCCGGCCGGCGCGGGGGCGGGCATCGGCGGCCACGGTGCTCGCGACGTGGGGGAGGCCACCCGGCGGGTGGTGTCCGTTCCGGAGGTCAGGTGCGGTTCCCCGACGGAAGGGGGGCGTTCGACGACCGGCGGGACCAGGCCGGCTGAGAAGAGCCGTCAAGGCTGTGGATGAAAGTGCTTGCCACGGGTTTCAAGACTCTTGCTGTAAAGCTTTCGTTAGCGATACGGTCGCGCGGGGTCGGACCCAACAGAGCCGTAGTCGCAAGGAGTTCCGCCTGTGATACCGAGATGGCCGGCGCCCCGGACGCGCCGCACCGGGCACACCAGACGGGTCGCGGCCGTCACCGTCGCCGCGCTCGCCACCGCCCTCGTCCAACCCCTCGCCGCCCACGCGGACGCCCCGCCCGCGCCCCCGTCGGACGCCAGGCTCGCCGCCGAGCCCGCACGGCACGACGCCACCCGCGAGCAGTTCTACTTCGTCCTCCCGGACCGCTTCGCCAACGGTGACACCGCCAACGACAAGGGCGGCCTCACCGGGTCACGCCTCAGCACCGGCTACGACCCCACCGACAAGGGCTTCTACCAGGGCGGCGACCTCAAGGGCCTGACCAAGCGCCTCGACTACATCAAGGGCCTCGGCACCACCGCCCTGTGGATGGCGCCGATCTTCAAGAACCAGCCCGTCCAGGGCACGGGAGCCGCCGCCTCCGCCGGCTACCACGGCTACTGGATCACGGACTTCACCCAGGTCGACCCGCACTTCGGCACCAACCAGGACCTCAAGACCCTCATCTCCAAGGCGCACGCCAAGGGCATGAAGGTCTACTTCGACGTCATCACCAACCACACCGCCGACGTCGTCGACTACGAGGAGAAGTCCTACGACTACCTCTCCAAGGGTGCCTTCCCGTACCTGACCAGGAACGGCGAGCCCTTCGACGACGCCGATCACGCGGCCGGCACCTCGCGCTTCCCCGCCGTCGACGCCGACTCCTTCCCGCGCACGCCGACCGTGACCGCGCAGAAGAAGAAGGCCAAGGTCCCGTCCTGGCTCAACGACCCGACGATGTACCACAACCGCGGCGACTCCACCTACGCCGGCGAGTCGACCACGTACGGGGACTTCTCCGGTCTCGACGACCTGTGGACCGAGCGTCCCGAGGTCGTCGAGGGCATGGAGCGGATCTACCAGCGGTGGGTGCGCGACTTCGACGTCGACGGCTTCCGGATCGACACCGTGAAGCACGTCAACATGGAGTTCTGGACCCAGTGGGCCACGGCCCTCGACGCCTACGCGGCCAAGCGGGGCCGGGAGGACTTCTTCATGTTCGGCGAGGTCTACTCCGCCGACACGAGCATCACCTCCCCCTACGTCACCCAGGGCCGGCTCGACGCCACCCTCGACTTCCCCTTTCAGGAGGCGGCCCGCCAGTACGCCTCCCAGGGCGGCAGCGCGCAGAAGCTCGCGTCCGTCTTCGGTGACGACTACAGGTACACCACCGACAAGGCCAACGCGTACGAGCAGGTCACCTTCCTCGGCAACCACGACATGGGCCGCGTCGGGTACTTCCTGAAGCAGGACAACCCCGATGCCACCGACGCCGAACTCCTCGCCAAGGACCGCCTCGCCAACGAGCTGATGTTCCTCAGCCGCGGCAACCCCGTCGTCTACTACGGCGACGAGCAGGGCTTCACCGGCGCCGGCGGCGACAAGGACGCCCGGCAGACGCTGTTCGCCTCCCGCACCGCCGACTACCTCGACGACGACCAGATCGGCACCGACCGTACCCACGCGAGCGCCGCGTACGACACCCGTGCACCGCTCTACCGGCAGATCAGTGCTCTCGCCGAGCTGCGCAAGGCCCACCCCGCCCTCACCGACGGTGTCCAGACCGAGCGCTACGCCGCCGACGGCTCCGGCGTCTACGCCTTCTCCCGGACGGACGCGAAGAGCGGCGTCGAGTACGTCGTCGCCTTCAACAACGCCGGTGAGGCGAGGACGGCGACCTTCGCGACCGGGTCGGCGACCATGCGGTTCGACGGCATCTACGGCGCCGACGGGGCACTGACCTCCGACGCCGACAAGCAGCTCACCGTCACCGTCCCCGCCGGTTCCGCCGTCGTCTACAAGGCCGCGGCCGCGCTCGCCGCCCCCGCCGCCAAGCCGGTCCTCACCCTGAAGGCCCCCGCCGCCGGAGCCACCGGCACCGTCGAGCTCACCGCCGACGTGGACGGCGGGCAGCTCAACCGCGTCGTCTTCGCCGCCCAGGTCGGCAACGGCACGTGGCGCGTCCTCGGCTCCGCCGACCACGCCCCGTACAAGGTCACGCAGACCATCGGCAAGGACGTGGCCCCCGGCACCGCCCTGCGCTACAAGGCCGTCGTGATCGACTCGGCCGGACGTACGTCGAGCGCCACGGCCGGCAGCACCACCGGCACCCCGCCCGCCGAGGAGGTCCCCACCGCGTCCTCCCGGGACTACGCGATCGTCCACTACAAGCGCGCGGACGGGAACTACGCCGACTGGGGTCTGTACGCCTGGGGCGACATCGCCGACGGAGAGGCCACGAACTGGCCGGACAGCCACCCGTTCACCGGCCGTGACGCCTACGGTGCCTTCGCCTACGTCAAGCTGAAGCCGGGCGCCGCCGGCGTCGGCTACCTCGTCATCGACAAGCAGGGCACCAAGGACGTCTCCGCCGACCGCACGATCGACGTCACCCAGACCGGTGAGATCTGGGTCGAGCAGGGCAAGGAGGCCGTCCTCACCGAGCGTCCCGAGGGCGTGTACCCGGCGCCGGACAAGGCCAAGGCCGTCCTGCACTACCACCGCGCCGACGGCGACTACGACGGCTGGGGCCTGCACACCTGGACGGGTGCCGCGAACCCCACCGAGTGGTCGAACCCGCTGATGCCGGTGAAGACTGACGCGTATGGCGCGGTCTTCGAGGTGCCGCTCACCGCGGGTGCCACCAGCCTCAGCTACATCCTCCACAAGGGCGACGAGAAGGACCTGCCCGCCGACCAGTCCCTGGACCTCACCGCCGACGGGCACGAGGTGTGGCTGGTGAGCGGCCAGGAGAAGTACCTGCTCCCGCAGCCCAAGGGCTCCGCGGCCGCGCTCGACCTGACCACTGCCAAGGCGGTCTGGATCGACCGGAACACCATCGCCTGGAACGGCTCCGAGGCCGCCGCCTCCACTCAGCTGCTGTACTCCCGCACCGGCTCCATCGAGGTCGAGGACGGGGCCCTGACCAGCACCGACGAGCGCTGGCTGCGGCTGAACAGGACGAACCTCACCGAGGCCCAGAAGGCGAGGTTCCCGCACCTGAAGGACTACACCGCCTACTCGGTCGACCCCCGCGACCGCGACCGGGTCCGCCAGGCCCTGAGCGGCCAGCTCGTCGCATCCCAGCGCGCCACGGGCGGCGCCGTGCTCGCGGCGACCGGCGTGCAGATCGCGGGTGTCCTCGACGACCTGTACGACGCGGCCGACGCCGACCTCGGCCCCGTCTTCCGCGACGGCCGGCCCACCCTGTCCGTGTGGGCGCCGACCGCGCAGAGCGTCGCCCTGGAACTGGACGGCACCACCGTCGCCATGAAGCGGAACTCCGCCACCGGCGTCTGGTCGGTGACCGGGCCGAGCTCGTGGAAGAACAAGCCCTACCGGTACGTCGTGAAGGTGTGGGCGCCCAGCGTCCGCGAGGTCGTCACCAACAGGGTCACCGACCCCTATGCGCTCGCCCTCACCGCCGACTCCGAGCGCAGCCTGGTCGTCGACCTCGACGACAAGGCGCTCGCACCGGCCGGCTGGACGACGTACACCAAGCCGAAGGCCGTCCCGCTGAAGGACGCCCAGATCCAGGAGCTGCACGTCCGGGACTTCTCCGCCGAGGACCGGACCGCCGAGCACCCCGGCACCTACCTGGCCTTCACCGACAAGGACAGCGACGGCTCCCGGCACCTGCGGAAGCTGGCCGAGGCCGGCACGTCGTACGTGCACCTGCTGCCCGCCTTCGACATCGCCACCATCCCCGAGAGGAAGGCCGACCAGGCGACCGTCGACTGCGACCTGGCCTCCTTCGCCGCCGACTCCGACAAGCAGCAGGAGTGCGTGGCGAAGATCGCCGCCAAGGACGCCTACAACTGGGGCTACGACCCGTACCACTACACGGTCCCCGAGGGCTCCTACGCCACCGACCCGGACGGCACGGCCCGTACGGTCGAGTTCCGGAAGATGGTCAAGGCCCTGAACGACGACGGCCTCAGGGTCGTCATGGACGTCGTCTACAACCACACGGCGGCCGGCGGCCAGGCGAAGACGTCCGTCCTCGACCGGATCGTGCCCGGCTACTACCAGCGTCTGCTGGCCGACGGCTCGGTCGCGAACAGCACGTGCTGCGCCAACACCGCCACCGAGAACGCGATGATGGGCAAGCTCGTCGTCGACTCGGTGGTCACCTGGGCCAAGGAGTACAAGGTCGACGGCTTCCGCTTCGACCTGATGGGACATCACCCGAAGGCCAACATCCTGGCCGTCCGCGAGGCCCTCGACGCGCTCACCCTGGAGAAGGACGGCGTCGACGGCAAGGAGATCATCCTGTACGGCGAGGGCTGGAACTTCGGCGAGATCGCCGACGACGCCCGCTTCGAGCAGGCCACGCAGAAGAACATGGCCGGCACCGGCATCGCCACCTTCTCCGACCGGGCCCGTGACGCGGTGCGCGGCGGCGGCCCCTTCGACGCCGACCCCGGCGTCCAGGGCTTCGCCTCCGGCCTGTACACCGAGCCCAACCCGGCGGCGGACAACGGCACCCCGGAGCAGCAGAAGGCCCGCCTCCTGCACTACCAGGACCTGATCAAGGTCGGCCTGTCCGGCAACCTCGCCGACTACCGCTTCACCGACACCAGCGGCAAGGAGGTCAAGGGCTCCGAGGTCGACTACAACGGCGCCCCGGCCGGGTACGCGGCGGCCCCCGGCGACGCCCTCGCCTACGCCGACGCGCACGACAACGAGACGCTGTTCGACGCCCTCGCGTTCAAGCTGCCCGCCACGGTCGGCGCGGACGAGCGGGCCCGGATGCAGGTCCTCGCGATGGCCACGGCGACCCTCTCGCAGGGCCCGGCCCTCTCCCAGGCCGGCACCGACCTGCTGCGCTCGAAGTCCCTGGACCGCAACTCCTACGACAGCGGCGACTGGTTCAACGCGATCCACTGGAACTGCGCCGACGGCAACGGCTTCGGCCGCGGACTGCCGCCGGCCGCCGACAACCAGTCCAAGTGGCCCTACGCCACACCCCTGTTGACCCGGATCGCGGTGGGCTGCCCGCAGATCGAAGGAGCCTCGGCCGCCTACCGGGACCTGCTCAGGATCCGTACGACGGAGAAGGCGTTCTCCCTCGACACGGCCGCCCAGGTGCAGTCGGCGCTCTCCTTCCCGCTGTCCGGCACGGACGAGACGCCCGGCGTGATCACCATGCAACTCGGTGACCTGGTCGTGGTGTTCAACGCGACGCCGGACACCCAGGAACAGCGGGTCGCCGCACTGGCCGGGACGGGCTACCGCCTGCACCCGGTGCAGGCGGCGGGCGGGGACTCTACCGTCAGGGCCGCGACGTACACAGCGAAATCCGGCACGTTCGCCGTACCGGGGCGGACCGTCGCCGTCTTCTCCCGGACTCCCTGACAACGGCACTACCTTGGTGGAGCAGACCTGACCCGGTCTGCTCCACCGGTGTGTCCGAGGGCTGACAGATGGACGTCGACGGCAGGCGGACCGACGCGACGGTGCTGGTCGTGGACGATGTGGCGGCCAGCCGGTTCGCCATGGGCGCGGTGCTGCGCCGCGCCGGTCACCAGGTCGTCCAGGCCGCCACCGGCGGTGAGGCCCTCGTCGAACTCGACGTCCGGCTGCGCCGGGGCGCCCTGCCCGATGTGGCCCTCGTCGACGTGAACCTGCCGGACATGAGCGGTTTCGAACTGTGCCGCCGGCTCAAGTCCCGGCCGAACATGGCCGGTCTGCCCGTCGTGCACTTCTCGGCCGCCTCCCTGCCCCGGGGCAGCCGCTGCCAGGGGCTGGACGCGGGCGGCGAGGCCTATCTGGTGATGCCCGCCGAGCCCGAGGAGATCGACGCGGTGGTCCGGGCCGCGGTGCGCGCCGCCCGGCTGCGGGCCGACGACCAGGCGCTGGCCCGGCGGCTGTCGCTGGTGTCGGAGACCGTCGTCACCATCCAGGCCGCGCGCTCCCTGCAGGAACTCGCCGACGCCGCCGCCGAGGGCACCGCACGGCTCACCGGCGGCCCCGCCGCCGTCTTCGTCCTCGCCCCGGACGACGCGCTGTACCACGGCACCTCCCGGGACCGCACCTCGCTCGCGCCGCCCGGCACGGACGCGCACCGCACCGTGGCCGGCCTGCTGCGGCGGCTCACCCGGGGGCAGGCCGGGGTGCAGATCACCACGGTGCCCGCGCCGTTGTGGCCGGCCGGGTTCTTCCGGCCCGGCATGGAGCACGACGCGCGCCTGGCGCTGATCCCCAGTCAGGACGGCCGGGCCTCGGTGTGTCTGGCCACGCCCACCCGCGGGGCGCGCCGGGTGAACCCCGAGACGGAGGCCCTGGTGGCCCGGCTCGCCCAGGCCACCGTGCTCGCCGCCGAGCCGCTGCTCATGTACCAGGTCGAGCGGCACGTCGCCCTCACCCTCCAGCACAGCTTCCTGCCCCGGCCGCACCGGCTGCCCGAACTGCCGGGCCTGGACGTCGTGGTCCGCTACGTGCCCGCGTCCCGGGACACCGAGATCGGCGGCGACTTCTACGCCGCCCTGCGCACCGGGGAGGGGGTGCTCACCGCGGTCGGTGACGTCGTCGGGCACTCGCTGGACGCGGCCACCGTCATGGTGGAGATCCGGCACGCGCTGCGCGCCTACTGCGTCGAGGAGAGCGACCCGGCCGTGCTCGCCGAGCGCCTCGACCGGATGCTCCAGCACTACCACCCCGAGGTCACGGCGACCGTCTGCCTGGCCCTGATCGACCCCGGCACCGGACGCACCCGGATCGCCAACGCGGGTCACATCCCGCCGCTGGTCATCCGGGACGACCGCAGCGCCGACTACGTCAAGGCCGCCGGCCCGCTGCTCGGCGTGGGCCTGCCCCACCCCCCGCCCACCGAGCTGTTCCTCGAGCCCACCGACCGGCTCCTCATGGTCACCGACGGTCTGATCGAGACCCGGGGCACGGACCTCGCGGCGTCGATGGGGCAGCTCCGCGCGGCCTCCGCCGGTGCGCTGCCCGGCCTGGACGCCCTGTGCGACACCCTGCTCGACTGCTTCGGGCACGACCGGGAGGACGACATCGCGATGCTGGCGCTGCGGCTGGCGGATTAGGGTGACCTTCGTCGCCCAGAAGCGGGTCGCCCAGAACAGGGTCGCCTGGAAGAGGAGTGCCCCATGCCGCAGATCACCGTCGACTACTCGGCCACCCTGGCCACGGTCTTCGACCGGGCCGGCTTCGCGAAAGCCCTGCACACCGCGGTGGTCGACATCGCGGCGGCCAAGCCGGAGGCCTGCAAGACCCTGTTCCGCCCCGCCGAACTCACCGCGTTCGGGTACGAGGACCCCGAGGAGGGGCGCCACGCGATCGTCCACGTCACCCTCGGTCTGCTGGCCGGCCGCACCGAGGAGACCAAGGCCGAGCTGACCGAGGCGGTGCTGGAGGCGCTGCGCGCACACGTGGCGGACGACGGTCTCGTCACGCTGCACGCCTCCGCCGAGGTGCGTGATCTCGACCCGTCCTACCGGAAGTTCGAAGGCTGAGAGCGCAGAGCCGAGAGCTTCGCGGGCTGAGAGCGCAGAGCCGAGAGCTTCGCGGGCTGAGAGCGCAGAGCTGTGAGCTTCGAAGGCTGTGAGCTTCGAAGGCTGTGAGCTTCGCAGGCGGAAAGCTGTGAACTGCGAGCCGGGCTAGGAGGCCAGCGCGATGAGCCGGGAGACCAGGTCGCCGAAGGGGCCGTCGCCCGGCTCCTCGTCCAGCACGGGGCGCAGCAGTGTGCGCAGCTCCTCGTCGTGGGCGGCGCTCACGGCGGTGAGGGCGGCGAAGTCGTGGACGAGCTGGACCTCCAGATCCTCGCGCGGGATGCGCCGCCCGTCCAGCCAGATCAGCGCGGTCGACTCCGCGAGGGAGATCCAGGAGCGGACGACGAGCTCCAGGCGCGGGGGCGGGTCGGTGACGGTCAGGTGCGACAGGATCTGCTCGTAGGCGGCTTGGCGCACGGAGTCGATGAGCGCGTTCGTGGTCGACGAGCCGACCGCCGGGCCCCCGCGCATGAGGGCCGAGAAACCGGGGCCGTGCTCGTCGACGAAGTCGAAGTACCGGTGCATCACCCGCAGCAGCCGCGCTCCCAGCGGCCCCTCGTGCGGCTCGGCGAACCGGCCCGCCAGATCCTCCGAGGCACGCTTCAACGCCGCTTCGTAGAGGCTGAGTTTGCCGGGGAAGTAGTGGTAGACGAGCGGGCGCGAGATGCCGGCGGCCGCGGCTATCTCGTCGATGGAGACCTCGTCGGGCGAGCGGCGGGCGAACAGTTCGAGCGCGACGCCGATCAGCTGCTGCCGACGCTCCTCGACTCCCATTCTGCGGCGGACCCCGGTTGTCATGCGAACACCTTACCGATCGAATCCGGACGCGAACGGACTGGATCGGCCACGGTGTTCCCCCGCGGCCCTCACATGTCCAGCACCAGTCGGTCGCTCCGGGACCGTGAGACGCAGATCAGCATCGAGTCGCCCCGCTCCGCGTCCGTGAGCAGCTCGTCCCGGTGGTCGACCTCGCCCTCCAGCACCCGCTGCTGGCAGGTCCCGCCGGACGTCACCGCGGCCCGCCGGACGTCACCGCAGCCCGCCGATCGACCGCCCGTCCTCCAGCGTGCCCCTCAGCTCCGCCCGGACCCCCTGCCGCGTCCGGACGGCCAGCAGGTTGCCCCGTGCCGACCCGCTCACCCCGCCCGACGCCCGCACGGACTCCGTCTTCCTGTCACCGGCGGCGAGGAGGTACCAGGAGCCGGCCTCCGACTTCCACAGCACCCCGGCCAGCACGTGCGGATCACGCGGACCGCACGCCGGCACGTCCCCCGCCTTCGCCACGGGCGCCCCGAACAGCCCGCCCGGCGTGTGGAACTGGGCCAGCACCCGCGTCCCGTCACCCCGCCAGGTCTCGGCCCGTGTGCACACCCACGCCGCCGACCCGTTCCCGTCGGGCAGCGACTGGCGCGCGTACCCCCACGCGTTGACCGTCCGCACGCCCTGCCCGCGCACCTCGCCCAGCGAGCAGGCGAACGGCGCCCAGGTGCGCAGTGCCTCCGCGCCCGTCGCCTCCTTCGGCGAGGTCGGCCGGCCGGCGGTGAGGCGGGCGGGAACGAGCTCACCGAGGTCGCTCACCAGGGACGAGCCGGAGGCGTCGGTCAGCTGCAGCACGTTCCACGTCGTGCAGGCCCCGGCGTGGGTGGCGGGGCTGGCCATCGGCGAGGTGATGCCGTCGGTCAGGGGCAGGTCCATCAGCCCGGCACCCGGTTTCGACAGGTCCCGCTCGGCCGCCTTCGTCACCCAGGGGGCGGTGAGGTAGCGGACGTTGCCGTCGGCCCGGTCCAGCACCACCGCGGCCGCCTCGGCGTCGGCCGCGCCGTCCACGCGAGCGAAGTCCAGTGCGGCCCCGGCGGTGCCCTCCTTCGGCTCGGCGTAGCGGGCGATGCGCAGACCGTCGTAGAGGATGACCACGCGCGCGGTCTTCACGTCGCCCGCGTACAGCAGCTGGGGCGGGCCGGACGGGCCGCCGGACGGGGTGCCGGGGGTGGCCGAGACCCGGACGGTCCCGCCGGGGCGGGCCCACACGGCGAGGGCGCGGCGCAGCAGCGCCCGGTCACCGGTCAGGTCGCCGCGCGCCGGCCAGACGGAGAAGTCGGTGCGGGCGGAGGTCTTCCAGGCGGCGGGGGAGATCCGCACCAGCCGCCCGGGGTCGAGGGCGGCCTCGGCGGCCGGGTTCCGCGCGTACACCGGGGCGGCCGCGCCGTCGGGGCCCCAGCCGTCGCCCGGCAGGGCGACCAGGGCGCCGCACACCGCGAGCGCGGCCGCGGCGGCGAGCGCGGCCCTGGCGTGCCGACGTCGCCGCATCAGGTCGGTGGGACGGGCCTGGAGCGAGCAGGGGTCGAACTCGGGGGACTCCAGCAGCCCGTAGCGCGCGGCGACGGTGTCCGCCTCCCGCAGCGCGGCATCCGCGTCGGTGACGCCGGACTCCGTCAGCACCTCGCGCACATCACCGTCGGGGAGCCTCTCCAGGCCGCGCAGCACGTAGGCGGCGCGGGCCGGGCCGGAGAGGCCGGCCAGCAGCTGGTCGAGGGCGAGTTCCTCGGCGCCGCCGGAGCGGGGGAAGAGGCGCAGCCCCCGGACCAGGGGCAGCAGCGGCGGCAGCTGCGCGCGCTTCGGCCACGCCCGGAGCGTCAGCGGCAGGCCCGCCTCCAGCGCCGTACGCACCACCTGGAGGCGGACGTACGCGTAGCCGGGGTCGGCCTCGCGGGCGGTGGACTGGGCCGGGATGACGGGGGCCGAGGCGCGGCCGCGGGGCAGGGCGCGCTGGGCGAGGGCGTGGGCGGTCAGCACCCGGCGGCCCCGGCCGAGGTCCGGCGGCAGCACCAGATAGGCGAGCCGGACGAGACGGGGGTAGTGCTCGACGAGCGCGGCCTCGGCCTGCTCGACGTCGACGACCCGGTCGGCGGGGGAACCGGGTGCGGGGCGCGGGGCGACATCCTGTGACTGCACGTCCAGCAGAACGAGCGAGCCGGTGGTAGGTCACCGGCCCCACGGGCGGGTCAGCCCTCCGGCGCGATCAGCGCCCGCGCGTAGTTCGTCATGGACCGCCGGTAGCGCGGCAGGTGGCCGGCGAGCGCCTCGAGGACGAGGGCGAGGCCCTCGCGGTCACGGCCCAGAGAGGACAGGCACAGGGCGAGCGTGGCGCGCACGGCGTCGTCCAACTCGTCCGGGGGAGCGTCCAGTTCCGGCGTCAGCAGCTCGACGCCCTCCTCGGGCCGGCCGATGTTCCGCAGCGAGCTGGAGAGCTGGATCCTGGCGCGGCGGCCTCGGTAGCCGTCGAGGCCGAGGGCGAGCGCCTCCCGGTACAGCGGGACCGCCCGGTCGGAGTGGCCGGTCGAGTCCCAGGCGCAGGCCCGCTCGAACGGGCCGAGAGGGCTGCCCTCGGGCAGTTCGGCGACGAGCGCGTCGATCACGGCCCGGAAGTCGGCCGCCCGCTCCCCGGAATGGTCGTCGAACGTCACCCACGCGGCGGCGACACGGTCTTCCCAGTCCTGGTTCACCGGCCCACCTTCGCACGTCTGCGCCCCGCGGTGACACCGGTATGTTGAGCGGACCGCGCGCGGGAGCCGTATCCAGGACGAGGCTCTTGCAGGGAGGACAGATGAAGGTGACCCGACCGATGCTCGCGGTGGCCGGCGCCGCGGCGGTGCTCGTGCTGACCGGCTGCGGCTCCGACGGGGGCACGAAGGCCGTCCCGGAGACGGCGACCGGCAGCCTGGAGCAGCTGGCCGCCGAGGTGAAGTGCACGCCCAACATGCAGATCGACGCCGACGAGATCCGCCAGGCCGTCTGCAAGGACGCGGCCGGCAAGTTCATCCTCGCCACCTTCGCCACCGACCGCGGTCAGCGCGAGTGGATCAACGGGGCGAAGGACTACGGCGGTCACTACCTCGTCGGCCGCAAGTGGGTGGCCGTGGGTGAGACCAGCACGGTGACGGCGCTCCAGGAGACGCTCGGCGGCGACATCGAGGAGGGCACGGACCACTCCGCGCACGCGTCGCACGAGCCCTCCGGGGGCGCCACCCACTCCGGTCACTGACCGGACGCGAGGCACGAGAGAGCCGGCGGTGAGGATTCCTCACCGCCGGCTCACTCAGTGGGTCACTGGCACTTCCTGCCGGTGTTGATGCAGTTGACCATCTTGTTCATCAGGTTCGTGGAAAAGAAGTTGATGAAGTCGTTGTGGTCGGTGATCGGCTTGTGCAGCTGCTCCGGGAACGAGTCCACCGCGTAGGCGTTCACGACCTGCCCGTTCTGGATCCGCGGGGCGGGGACGTTGTACACCAGGCGGACCTGGAGCTGGGGGATCGCCTTGAAGCCGTTGGCGCAGGTGCCGTCGGCCTGGACGAAGGCCACGTGGGTGCGGTGGTTGGCGCTGTCGATGTTCTGGCCGTCCCAGCAGCTCTGGAAGTTGGACGTGCGCACCACCTGGCTGCCCTGCGGGCAGATCGGGTACTTGTCCTTCAGCTGCACCTTGTTCTCGAAGCCGGTGCAGCTCCAGTTCACGTTGGCGTTGCCGAGGCCGTTGACGAAGGACTTGGCGTCACCGGTGATGATGCGCAGGGCCGTCGGCATCGCGACGACGGGGCCCCTCTTGTTGCCGACGAACTTCAGCTGCGCCTGGGCGGGCTGGAGGATCCGGCCGACGTTGCCCTCCTTGCCGCCACCGTCGTTGTTCTGGTCGAAGTCCTGCGTACCGTCCTGCACGCGCAGCACCGGCCAGAAGTACGACGACCGGTCGCCCTGGTTCTGGCAGCTGGTCTCGGCCGCCGCCAGCTCCTCGTCGCTCGCGAACGCGTCGTTGCTCTGGTTGCCGACGTAGTCGTGCAGGTGGTGCGCGCCGTTGGTGACACCGGGGGCGACGATCACGTTGTCCGTGTTGTGGTTGTCGTTGCCGTTGGTGCCGCACTTCGTGGTGAAGCTGCCGGTGGAACCACCCCTGCCGTTCGCGGCGAGACCGTTGGCGCCCACGCCCAGCTGGTTGTTGTTCCCGGCCCGGGTGATGTCGACGAAGTCGGCGGCGACCGGGCCGTTGCCGGCCTGACCGCCGTTGCCCTGCTGCTGGCCGTTGTCGCCCTGGCCGCCGTCGTTGTTCTGGCCGCCGTCGTTGTTGTTCTGGTCGCCGTCGTTCTGCTGACCGCCGTCGTTCTCACCGGCGTTGGTCTCCGGGGTGGCGGTCTGCGGGGTGCAGGTGGCGAGCCGGCCCAGGTTCTGCGCCTGGCCGCCGACGCGCTGGATGCTGATGCGGATCCGGTCGATCGTGGCGACCCGCTTCGACTTCAGGGGGCCGAGGATCGCGTTCTGGACGAAGCCCGCGTCCTGCGACTGTGCCTGGCGCGTGGAGGCGAGTCGTGCGTAGGCCTCGGTGATCTGCTTGTCTAGGTTCGCCAGCTCCTTGTCGACGCCCGAGCGCGCCCTCTCGGGCACGTTCGTCAGCTTCTGCCCCACGTCGGGGCAGGAGATGGTGGCCACCTGACCGGCAGCTGCCTTGACCTGGTTCTGCGACGAGTGCTTGGACTCGCCCGCCGAAGCGTAGAAGTTCGCCCAGATCAGCCCGCCCCCACCGAGCGCTAGGGCCGCCGATGCTGCCACGGCCTTCGTGGCCATCGACGAACGGCGTTTACGTGTGTTGCGTCCCATGGAACTCCTCTGACTTCCTTGCGGGGCAGCATCGAGGCGCCCGACAGGAGTGAAGCGGCGCCTTCCCATACGCGCGTCGCCCCGCAAGTGTTCAGCCGTCCCGGAAAATCGATGAGAGGTCCGTGGGACAATTCGGCCCCAAGGCCCGCACAGGTGACACCGTCAACACCCGTGACAGGTAAGGGAGTTAGTCGGGTCACCGGTCCTGGTCCAGATAGGCGAGCACCGCCAGCACCCGCCGGTTGTCGTCGTCGGAGACCTCCAGGCCCAGCTTGGTGAAGATGTTCGCGGTGTGCTTGGCGACGGCTCGTTCCGTGACGACCAGTCTGGCGGCGATCGCCGCGTTCGACCGGCCCTGCGCCATCAGCTCCATCACCTCCCGCTCGCGGGGCGTCAGCCGGGCCAGCGGCCGGTCGGTGCCGTGCCGGGCCAGCAGCTGCTGGATCACCTGCGGGTCCATCGCCGTACCGCCCGCCGCGACCCGCCGTACGGCGTCCACGAACTGTTCCGCGTCGAAGACCCGGTCCTTCAGCAGATAGCCCACCCCGCCGCTGCCGTCGGCGAGCAGCTCGCGCGCGTACAACTGCTCCACGTGCTGCGACAGCACCAGCACCGGAAGACCGGGCCGCTCCCGCCGGGCCCGCAGCGCGCACTGCAGGCCCTCGTCCGTGTGGGTCGGCGGAAGCCGGACGTCGACGACGGCGACGTCCGGCTTCAGGTCGGCCAGGGCCCTCTCCAGCTCGGGTCCGCTCTCCACGGCCGCCGCGATCTCGAAGCCGAAGGCCTCCAGGAGCCGCACGAGCCCGTCCCGCAGCAGGAACAGGTCTTCGGCTAGGACAACACGCAAGGGATCTCCATGGTCACCATGGTGGGACCGCCCGCAGGGGAGCCGACGGCCAGGACGCCGTCGAATGTACCCAGCCGCCGCTCGATCCCGGCCAGGCCCGAACCCGCCCCCACGGCCGCGCCGCCCTTGCCGTTGTCGGTGACGGAGATCCGCAGATGGCCGTCGGCGTGGTGGAGGTCGACCCAGATCCGGTCGGCGCCGGAGTGCTTGACCGCGTTGGTGAGCACCTCGCTCACCGCGAAGTACGCGGCCGACTCCACCGGCGCGTCCGCCCGCCCGGCCAGGTCCACCGTCACCTCCGTGGGCACCGGCAGCCGCAGCGCCAACGCCCGTACGGCGTCGCCCAGTCCACGCTCGGCCAGCACCGGCGGGTGGATGCCGCGCACCAGGTCGCGGAGTTCGGCGAGGGCGTCGGCGGAGGACCGGCGGGCCTGCGCGAGGAGCTTCCTGGCCTGCTCCGGGTCCTTGTCCAGGAGCATTTCGACGGTCCCCAGGTCCATGCCCATCGCGACCAGCCGCGCCTGGGCGCCGTCGTGCAGGTCCCGCTCGATGCGCCGCAGCTCGGCGGCGGAGGTGTCCACCGCGTCCCGCCGCGTCTCGGTCAGCACCCGCACCCGCTCGGCCAGTTCGGCCTGGCTGGGGGTGAGGACGGCCTGCGTGAGCCGGAAGTGGACCTGGAACGCGCTCACCGCGTACCGGTGGGCGACGACGAGGAGAACGGCGCCCAGCGCGCCGGCGCCGAGCGCGGACGCCTGGTCGCTGACCGGCACGAAGCCGTACCAGTACGGCCCGTACTCGACGTACGGCCCGCCCGTCATGGTCCGCCACAGCCCGGCCGCCAGCGCGAACCCCTCCAGCGGATAGAGGACCAGCACCGCCGGCAGCAGCGCCGTCACGAACCCCGCCGTCATGTCCACCGGCAGCCACCGCAGATCCCGCCAGGTCGCCGGGTCACGCAGCAGCGCGACGGTGCGCGTCCACGGGTTGGCGCCCTCGGGAACCGGCCGGTACGCCGACGGGATGCGCACCCCGCCCCACTCGGCGGCGAGCACCCGACGCCGGTCCGCGAAGGCGCGCACTGCGGTGAGCACCCAGGGCGTGGTGACGAGACCGATCCCGAGCGGGACGAGGGCGATCGACACGGCGGTGAGGGTGAGGGACAGGACGGTCAGCGGCAGTGACACGACGGCCAGCACGAACCCCCGCCCGGCGGCGCGCAGCATCCCCCGCGCCCTCGAACCGCCGCCGTCGCTCTTCGTGTTGGTGTTCATGGGCGTCAGTCTCGCCGACCCGCCGGGCCGGGGTCACTGGCCCGGGGCCCCGGTCAGGGGGTGGTGTCAGGTACACCCCCGCCCGCCGCGAGCACCTTCGCCTCCACCTCCGGATCCAGGCCCTTGGTGGTACGGTCCGGGCGCTGGGGCGCCGTGCCGCCGATGTCCCGCAGCCACCGCCAGGTGTCGGCGACGGTCTCCTCGACCGGCCGGCAGACCAGCCCGGTCGCCAGTGCCCGCGAGACGTCGGCGGAGTGCAGCGCGTCGTGCAGGTCGCTGCCCGGCGGCACCCACACGGGCAGCTGCGTCCACGGCTCGATCCCGGCGTCGAGGATCACCTCCGGCGCGGTCCAGCGCAGTTCGGCCGCCGCGCCGGTGACCCGCAGGCACGCCTCCAGCAGCCCGCCCATGGTCGTGTGCCCTTGAGGACTGACCAGGCTGTACGGCCCGCTCGCCTCCCGCTCCACGGCCCCGAGCGTCCACTCGGCGAGGTCGCGCACGTCGATGTACTGCAGGGGCAGACCGCGCGGCCCCGGCGCCAGGACCGGCCCGCCCCGGGCGATCCGGGTCAGCCACCAGGGCAGCCGGCCGACGTTCTCGTACGGGCCGAGGATCAGCCCGGCCCGTACGAGGACGGAGTGCTCCGCGCCGAAGGCGCCGACGGCGGCCAGCTCGCCGCCCCGCTTGTCGCGGGCGTAGTCGGTGTGTCCGGCGTCGGGCTCGGCGCCCTCGGTCAGCGGCGCGTCCTCGGTGTACCCGGCGGGCGGCGCCCACGCGTACACCGAGCAGCTCGACACGTACACGTACCGGCCGGCGCGGCCCCGCAGCAGCCGCGCCGCCTCGTGCACCGCGCGCGGGGCCGACGACCAGGTGTCGACGACCGCGTCCCACTCGCCCTCGGCCAGGGCGGCGAGTCCGCCGGGAGCGGTGCGGTCGCCGACCAGCGACCGTGTCCCGGGGACGGGCGCGTGCCGCCCCCGGTTGAGCACCGTCACGTCCCAGCCGCGCCCGAGCGCCGCCTCGACGACGGCCCGTCCCACGAACTCCGTACCACCCAGCACCAGAAGTCTCATGCCGGTGACTGTGCCCGGTCCGGGCGCGGGAGGGAACCGTCCTCTGCCGTCAGCAGACGATCAACGGGCGGTCGGCGGGGTGTACTTGTAGCCGACCCGGCGCACCGTCTGGATCGCCTGGCGGTGCTCCGCGCCCAGCTTGCGGCGCAGCCGGGCGATGTGGACGTCGACCGTGCGGCCGTCGCCCACGTGGCCGTAGCCCCACACGGTGGTGACGAGCTGGTCGCGCGTGTGCACCCGGTGCGGATGCGCCACGAGGTGCGCGAGCAGTTCGAACTCCAGGTAGGTCAGGTCGAGTCGGCGCCCGCCGACCCACGCGGTGCGCTGCACCGTGTCGATCCGGACGAGCGGCTCGCCCGTGTCACCGGTGTCGTCGGCCGCCGCGGTGCCGGGCTGGTCGGGCACGGCCACCGGCAGGAACGGCGGCTGCCGGTCGGCCGGGACGAGCACCAGGTAGCCGACCATGGGCGGCTGGCCCGGCAACGTGGGCAGGGTGTGCTGGGGAGCGGGCAGCCAGGTGGCGCCCGGCGGCAGGAAGTCCGCGACCTCCACCACCTCGTCCCGGTCCACCGCCCGCAGACGGTGACGTGCCGGACCGGACGGGGTGGTGAGGGGAGCGGTGGAGAGGGAACGAGTGGTCGCCATGAGAGGTCAGCTCTTTCGCGCGAAGGAGTTCGTCGGGCTGGACGACGGCCGCGAGGTGTGGTCGGGCGCGTCGGGGGACGTACGTCGTTCGCGTCGGCCGAAGGCCGGGGTGACGGCTTTAGAGGGCCGGCGCGTTCATCGCGCGGCAACACACCCGGTCGAAGTCGTGGTGCTGACGGGAAGGCCAGAAGGGCTCGAGGTCATGGCGACCTGTCGCGGAGTACTTCTGGAAGCTGGCCATGGGCTTATTGAAGCAGACACCCGCGCGTGACAGGAGACTCCTCTCACGGCTTGGACGTTCCTTGGCCTGAAGTCGCCGCGGATCCCCGGCCGGTCCTCGGCCGGTCCTGGGCCGGTCCTCGGCCGGTCCTCGGCCCGTCCGCGGGCCGTGGTCACGGTCACGCGGAGCTCCCGGCACGCCGAAGGGGCGCCCGCCGAGTCGGCGGGCGCCCCTCACAGGACCGTGCGGCGGGATCAGACCTGGCCGGCCTTCTCCAGCGCGGAGCAGCAGGTGTCCACCAGCAGGCGGGTCACCACGTACGGGTCGACGTTGGCGTTCGGACGGCGGTCCTCGATGTAGCCCTTGCCGTCCTGCTCGACCTGCCACGGGATACGGACCGAGGCGCCGCGGTTCGAGACGCCGTAGGAGTACTCGTTCCACGGGGCGGTCTCGTGCAGACCGGTGAGGCGGTCGTCGATGCCGGCGCCGTAGTTCTTGACGTGGTCGAGCGGCTTGGAGCCCTCACCGAGCGACTCGCACGCGGTGATGATCGCGTCGTAGCCCTCGCGCATGGCCTTCGTGGAGAAGTTGGTGTGCGCGCCGGCGCCGTTCCAGTCGCCCTTGACCGGCTTGGGGTCCAGCGTCGCGGCGACGCCGAAGTCCTCGGCGGTGCGGTAGAGCAGCCAGCGGGCCACCCACAGCTGGTCGGAGACCTCCAGCGGGGCCAGCGGGCCCACCTGGAACTCCCACTGGCCGGGCATGACCTCGGCGTTGATGCCGGAGATGCCCAGGCCCGCCTTCAGGCAGTTGTCGAGGTGCGCCTCGACGACGTCACGGCCGAAGATCTCGTCGGCGCCGACACCGCAGTAGTAGCCGCCCTGCGGGGCCGGGAAGCCGCCCTTGGGGAAGCCGAGCGGGTAGCCGTCCTTGAAGAAGGTGTACTCCTGCTCGATGCCGAAGATCGGCTCCTGGGCGGCGAACTTCTCGGCGACCTCGGTCAGCGCGGCACGGGTGTTGGACTCGTGCGGCGTCATGTCGATGTTGAGGACCTCGCACAGGACGAGGATGTCGTCGCCGCCGCGGATCGGGTCCGGGCAGGTGAAGACCGGCTTGAGGACACGGTCCGAGGAGTGGCCCTCGGCCTGGCTGGTGGAGGACCCGTCGAAGCCCCAGATCGGCAGCGCGTCGAGACCGGCGGGGGCGCCCGCGATGATCTTCGTCTTGGAACGGAGCTTGGCGGTCGGCTGGGTGCCGTCGATCCAGATGTACTCAGCCTTGAAGGTCACGGGCCACTTCCTTCGGGGGTGGGTCAGACGCACTTGCGGGTGCTGCGGCGCTGCGGCACTGGGGCGCCGCACTCGATGCCCGGGAGCTTGTCAACAGGCGATTTCCCGGTCATTGCTCGAATGTGAACCCCGTGTTACCTGGTGGTTCTGTGGCGTGGCTCACGGTGTGAGGGTGGCGGGCCCGTCGGAAGTTGCCGTTCGCGGTCGCAGACGCGTGCCCGCCCGAGGGCGGGCGGTGGCTCGTATGCGATGGGAATGAATGGGGTGACGCCCGGCAGCCCGGTGTCAGCCCGCTCGGGGGAGACCGGGGGAGCGCCCCTCGGCCCCGGCCGGCTGGGCCCGCGGGAGGCGGTCGGGGGCTTCCCGGCCGCGAAGGCGGTCACCGGACCGCGTCCGTCACCGCGGCGGCTGCGGGGCCGGACACGCCGGTCCTGCTGTTCGTGGCCGCGAACAGCAGGACCTGTGACACGTACGAGGTGACGGCCCGGGCGGGCAGGCGCTGCGGAGCACTCGTGACGGTCGTCCTGCCGGACGTCTCCCGTCACGCGCCGCCGCGGGCCGCGCCGCCCGGACCGGGCCGCCGCCTCACGGAGTTCCTTCCCCGGGCGTCACCCCACCTTCTCGATCACGGCCCGGCGGATCAGGAACTTGCCGGGCTCACGGACCTGTTCGAAGGCCGCGTTGTTCAGCAGCACACAGCTGCCGGAGACCGAGGTCACCTCGACGGTCGTGGACTTGTTGTTGTCCAGGTTGGTGACCTTCAGCTTCGTCCCCGCCGGGAACTGGTTGCTGGACGCGGCCGGGGCACCCCCCTCGCCGGAGAGGGTGACGGTGGAGCCGTTGCAGACCTGCTGACCGGAGACGGCGCCGCCTCCGCCGGTTCCGGTGTCGCCGGTGTCTCCGGCGTTCCCGGCGTTCCCGGCGTTCCCGTTGTTCTCGGCCGGGGCGGTCTGCGCCGGCTGAGAGGCCTGCGGGGCCGTCGTCTGGGAGCCCTGAGCCGACTCCCCGACGACGCACCCCGACGCCTTCTGCTGCACCTTGATCTGCTCGATGACGGCCTCACGGTTGGCGATCCGGGCCGCGGACTGCGCGTCCGGGGCGGCCCGCTGGCCGTCGATGAACCGCTGGTTGTTGCCGAGGGCGGTGGCCAGGCCCTGGCAGACGGACGACTCGGCGGCCGTCTGCGGGGACTGCGCGGCGTTCGAGGTGGCCGCCATGACGAAGGCGCCGCCTCCCGCCACCGTCGCGGCACTCACCAGCAGCGCCAGCTTCTTCTTCGTACCGAGAGTTCTCCTGCGCGACATGCGCGCCTCCTGAGGGGTAGGGGAGCGTACGCCGCTATGTACGAGATACCGAACGAGGTCACTCAGCGGTGACAGGAGTCAATGGATGTGGTGTGCGTCACAGGGCGGTCGGACCCCTGCTCAGCTCTCACCGCCCCCGCCGCCCGCCTCTCCGTCCCCTTCCTCGTACGCCACCACCGTGTCGTTGACGTGCTGGAGCAGGCCCTCGGTCTGGGCGGTGAGTTCGGCCTCGCCGGTCTCGGCGCCGTCGGCCCACTGGCCGTTGGCGAACACCACAGAGCGGACGGTCATCAGCCGCCGGAAGACCCCGGCCGAGCCGGGCGGGACGGTCGGCAGACCGGCCTCGGGGGGCGGGTCGAGCGAGACCACCTGGTAGGTCACCGGGTCCATCGAGGCCATCATGAACACGCGCGAGGCGTCCTCGACCCTTGCGAAGCTCAGCACGGTCACCGTGACCTGCGAGCGCCGGTCGGCGTCCGTGAACAGAGCCGCCGTCAGCCGGACGCACTCCTCGCCCTGTTCGATGAGCTCGGCCAGCTCCGGTGACATGCCCCGGGCGCAGTCGGTGGTGGTGGCGAGGTCGACGCGCGAGTACCGGGAGCCGTCCTCCAGGCGGACGGCCGTGCGCGGGAACGCCTCCTCGGGGCGGATGACGGGCCGGGCGAGCAGCGAGGGCAGCGCGCTCGGCGCGTCGGAGGGGAGGCCGACGTCGACGGAGGGGGCTGCCGTCCCGGCCGACGACGCCGTGGCGGCCGGGACGGCGGACGCCGGCTCTCCGTCGTCGTCCCCGCCCGTCGCCATCAGGGCGCCGGCGGCGATGGCGGCGACGAGGACGACGCCGGTCCCGGCGCCGACCACGCGTCGCGTCCGCCGGCGCCTGCGTATCCGCTCCTGCTCGGCCACGAACCGGGCGTACGGGTCGGGCTGTCCGTACGGGCCCGGCTGGGCGCCCGGCTGGGCGTGCGGGGCGGCCTGGACGTACGGGTCCGGCTGCCCCTGCGGGAATCCTTGATCACCGAAGGTCATGGCGGCGGAGGGTAACAGCGCGGAGCGCCCCGACTCGCCTCCCCCGACGAACCGTTGCCCATCCGGCTAACGGGACAAAGCGTCCCGTACGGCCTCCTCCGTGCGCGCCACGACCGCCGTGCCGTCGTCGGCCGTGATGATCGGCCGCTGGATGAGCTTCGGATGCCCGGCGAGGGCCGCGATCCATCGCCCGCGCGAGGCGGCGTCCCGCGGCCACTCCTTCAGCCCGAGCTCCTTGGCCACGCCCTCCTGGGTGCGGGTGATGTCCCACGGCTCCAGCCCCAACCGGTCGAGCACGGCCCTGATCTCGTCCTCGGTCGGTACGTCCTCCAGGTAGCGGCGGACGGTGTAGTCGGCGCCCTCGGCGTCGAGCAGGCTGAGCGCGCTGCGGCACTTGGAACAGGCGGGGTTGATCCAGATTTCCATGCGGATCACGGTATCCGGAGCTCCTCACGCGGCCCGGAAACTCGTTCTCCTCGTGCGTCACTGCGACCCCGAAAGCCCTTGTGGCCAGGGGCTTTTGTCAGTGGGGGACAGTAGAATAGAAGCAGTGTTCGAGGGTTCCGCCGGAGGTTCCGGGCCGGAACCCCGACCGCGACAGGAGGATGCCCGTGCCCGCTGCCGCACTCAGCCCGAAGCCGCTGCCGACCCAGTCCACCGCGAAGCGTCCCGTCCCACTCGACCTGCCCTACGTCCCGGTGGAGAAGCGGTCCCTGCCGCCCGGCCGCCCGCGCGAGTGGTACGTCACGCACAACCGCCGCCTCAAGGCCATGCGCCTCGCCATAGCCCTCCTCGACTCGGGCGTCTACCTGCCCCGCCAGGCCCGCGACGAGAAGATCCGCGCCATGGCCCGACTGATCGGCGTCCACCCGCCGTCGGACACGACGTGCCACATGGTGCGGGCGCTGCTGCGCTACAGCCGGTGAGTCCGGCGCCGGGTGCCGCGGTCGTTGCGCGGCACCCGGCGCCGCCGCGCCGGCCGCCGAGGGCCTCACCTACTCCACCAGCGCCTTCTCCAGCGGCGTCCGGAACCGGGGCGTCACCCTCGTGTCGCCCACCCAGCGCCGCAGGCGCTCCGCCTCCGCCGCGATCGCCGCCTCCGCGTCCCGCCCCACACCGCTCCCGTCCAGGATCCGCCAGACGATCTCCCCGTCGGCCCGCTGGGCCCAGCCCCCCACCACGCGCCCGTCCCACCACACCGTCGGCCCCACGTTCCCGCTGCCGTCGAACAACGCGGGCCGCAGCTCGGGCGCCAGGTACCAGTCCCGCTCCCGCCACCCCATCGCCGTCGGATCGAGCCCCGGCAGCAGCGCCGCCCACGGCTCCTCCGGCGCCGCCACCGGATCGACGTCCCCCTCGACGACGTACCCCGTGCCCTCGTCGAGCGACACCGCCCGCGCCCCGATCGCCGCCAGAGCCCGCCGCACTTCCGTCACCCGCCACCCCGTCCACCACTTCAGGTCGGCCTCGGTGGCCGGCCCGCAGGCGGTGAGCCAGTGCCGCAGCAGCTGTGCCCGCGCCCCGGCCGGATCCAGCTGCGGGTGTTCGGGGGCCAGGGCCCAGCGGAACTGGCTCGACGTCCACGAGCCCAGCGGACGGCCCCGGACGACCTTCCCCTCGACGCCCAGCACCCTCAGCAGCCGCGTCGAGACCGTGTGGACACCCTCGTAGCTCTTCCCGGCCGCGTACACGAACCGCTCCCGCAGCCTCGGCTCCTCCCGCGCCAGCTCGGCCGCCGTCGCCTGCCCCAGCCGGCCCAGCGCCGCCAGCGTCGACTCCTCGACCTCCTTCAGCCAGGTCACGTCCGGCGCGCCCGCCTTCGCCATGTCCTTCACCAGCGCGGCCCGTTCCCGCGCGGCGACCGCGAGGCCGGTCGAGGCGTGCACGACCGCCGTCAGCTCCGCCGGGAACACGAACACCGTGTGCCGCATGCCGTGCATGCGGACCAGCGTCCGGTCCTCCCCGTACAGCGCCCGGTCGGTCTCCGGCACGGTCCCCGACGGGTCGGCGAGCCGCGCCCCGACCGCCAGGTACACCGTCGCCGGATCCGTACCGTGCAGCGCGACGAGCGCGTCGGCCACCTCCTCCGGGCGCACGGCCCGCACCGCCGGCGCCAGCCGCTGCCGCAGGGCCAGCCGGGCCCGCCGCTCCGCCACGCCGATGTACCGTTCCCCGTCGCCCATTCCGGCCTCCACCCGTCCGCGTCGCCGCCCGTCCTGTCCGCCATCCTCCTCGACGGCACTGACAACCGGCCCCCGTCCGGCCGCGGCCGGGCTCACGCCCACCGCTCACGGAAAAAGGAGATGCACGCCGAGTGACGGCCTCCCTACGCTGAAGACACCACCCCACCCCCACCACACCGCACAGTCACCTCTCCATGCCCAGGAAGGAGGCACACCATGGGCACCGTCGTTCTCTCCGGGACCGCCGTCCTGGTGGTCCTGGGATTCGGAAACCACCTCTACTGGCTCGCCGCGGTCGCCGTGCTCTACCTGTACGTGCGCCACGGGCGCGACGCGGCCTCGGCGTCCGTGCCCGGCCCCGCCGCGAGCGCCGCGCCGACGTCGTACAAGGCCTACCGCGACCGCCGTGACCAGCAGGCCAAGTGGGAGCGCCGCTACCGGCGCGAGCGCCCGCTGGAGTCCCGCCGGCAGGAGCACGAGCGCAGCGGGTGACGCGGGTGCCCCCGGTCCCCACGGACCGGGGGCACCCCACACCGGGAACCAGCGGCTCAGGTCCTGCTCGACGCAGCCCGTCCGCGAGGGCCGCCCCAATCCTGAGTTCCCGCCGGAACACACCCCGCCGTCCCCGTCCCGTCAGGGGACGGCCGGCCCTCAGAAGTTGGAGATCACGCTGGTGATCACCTGCTCGATGGTCTCGGCCCGCTTGGCGTCGTACACCTGACCGCCGCCGGCCCGCGCGATCTCCTGGAGCACGGTCCTGCCGCCCTTGTCCTTCTCGTCGGCCTCGCTGCCGTACGCGATGGTGAAGATGCGGATCTGGGGCTTCGACGGATCGCCGATCCGCCGCAGCAGCTCTTCCTTGGACAGGCTCTGGCTGTCCTCGTTGCGGCCGTCGGTGAGCAGGACGATCGCGTTGATGGCCTGGGGGTCGTAGTCGTCCCGCATGGCCCGCACCGCCGCGTCGAGCGTGTCGTACAGCCCGGTCGCCCCCTCCGGCTCCAGACTCCTGACGTTGCCGGACAGCAGCTGCGCCCGCGTGCCCCCGGGCAGCTTCTCGGTGTACGGGCCGAGCGGCACCAGTTCCTTGTAGTCGCGCTCGCCGCCGAGGGCGTAGGCGTCGGAGAACTTCCACAGCCCGACGTGGTCGGTGCCGGTGAACTCGCCGAACAGCTTCGGCTCCGCCTGCTTCAGCCGCTCGATCTTGGTGTCGCCCGTGCCGGGGATCTCACCGTTCATCGACTCCGAGGTGTCGATGACGATGCGCACGTTGGCCCGCCGGCGCAGCGTGGGCCACACCTCGGTCAGATGGCCGAGCACCTCGCCCCGGGGCATCGGCATGCTGGTGAACTGCGCGTCCGGCACGACGCCGTTCTCCTCGGTGAGCACCGTGGAACCCGCGGGGACCTTCCCCTCGTGGGTGCGGAAGCCGTACGGGGCGAACCGCTCCGCGAAGACCGCGGGACTGCGCAGGTACCGCAGGAAGTCGTCGGCCACCGCCTTGCGGGCGGCGCTCATCCCGTTCAGCTCGATGTACGGATGGTCGGAGAACGGGACGCCGTCCTTCGGATAGAACGAGACCAGCGGGGTGTCCGGCGCGCTGGTCCGCGCGCACGTCCGGCCCGCGTTGAGCGCGCCGCAGGGATAACCGGCGTTGTACGCCGCCACGGTGCTCTCCTCCAGCGTGACGGCGGAGATGTACGACATCGCCTTCTGCGGGCTGTTGCGGTCCGCCTGGCGCAGGTTGGAGGTGAAGGTCAGCGTCGTGTCGCCGTAGTGCACGGCGGCCTGCTCGATGCTCTTGACGAACGCCCGGTTGCCGGGGTCGTCGACGTGCGCGGCGCTCAGCTCCTCGCTGGTGCCCGTGGCGGCGAAGAAGGCGGCGACGGTCGCGTTGAGCCCGGAGGTCGAGTAGCCCGGATTGGTCTTGCCGAGCTTGAACGCCCCCCACTCCGGCCTGCCGTGCTGCGCCCAGAAGCCGTCGGCGTTCTTCGCCCAGTCGGCCAGCTGGCTCCAGGTGAACCGCCGCTCGGGCCAGTCCAGGGCTTCGGCCATCGGCTTGGGCATCGCTATGGTCAGCGGGCTCTGCACGATCGGTTCCGCCCGCTCGGGGAACTGCTCCGCGTGCTTCCCCGTCGCGGCGGCCCTCGCCAGGGACAGCCAGGAACTCCCGGCCGGCGCCCACACGTCCGGCTTCGTCCCGTCGGACTCCCCCCAGCCGTCGACCAGCGCGCGCATCGCCTCGCCGGAGTTGCGGTCCTCGACCCTGACCTGCACGCACCTGCCGTCCGCCATCCGGGTGCCGTAGGCCCTGGCCGCGCGCCGCAGTGGCTCCGACTTGTCGACGGAGGCGGCGATGGTCAGGCGGGTGTCCGCCTGGTCGCAGGTGGACAGGGAGGAGGTGGGGGCGCCGGAGAGCGGCTTGGCGTCGTCGGTGTCCGGGCCGCCGTCCACGCACGACTGCAGGACGATGCCGAGGGTCACCGCGGCCGCGGCGAGCGGCAGCCAGGCCGTCCTCGCCCGGCCCTTCCACCAGGGTCTCCCGCTGGCCGGCGGCGTGCGGCGGGCCGGTGGCTCCGGGGCAGGGCCGGCCGGTGGCTTCGGGGTGCGCCCCGTGGGTGGCTTGGGGGGGCGCCCCGTGGATGACTTCGGGGTGCGGCGGGGGCGGGAGGTGCCCGTGCCGTCGGGCTGGTGCTCCATGAGGACGGCGACGGCCACCTCGGCGGCGTTCGTCGCCGCCAGGCGCTGGCCGCCCGCCGCGTCCGCCGCGCGCTTGTCCCCGTCGGCCCGGTCGCTGATCCCGCGGATGACCAGCGCCTCCGTGCGGTGGCGCTGGGCCGCCTTGCAGAAACCGAAACCTTCCATCTCCAGCGCCGCGGCATCCTCGTACGTGGTGCTGAGCCGGGTGCGGATGTCACCGGAGCCGGCGTCGAGCACCACGTCGCCGGAGGCGATCGGCTTGAAGTGGGTCTTGCGCCGGACCTCCGCGTGCAGCGCCGTCTGCCACAGGGCGAGCGAGGTTTCCACCGCGTCGGGCCGCGCGCCGCGGCCGGTGGCGGACACCTTGGCGCCGTGGATCTCGTACACCTTGGTGGCGACCACGACGTCCCCGGGCAGGACGTCGTCCTTGAGACTGCCCGCGATGCCCACCAGGAGCGTGACGTCCGGACGCAGCACCGCCAGCAGGCCGTGCGTCCCCAGAGCGGCGGCGACGTTCGTCATGCCCACCTGGGCCACGTGGACGGTCCAGGGGGCGTAGGCGCCGTCGAGCCGGAACGTCTGCACCACGGTGCCGTTGACCCTGCGCCGACCGACGTGCCGGGCGCTCTCGGCCTCGAGACGGTCCCGCAGGGCGGAGAACTCCACGGGAAGCGCTGTCACCACCACGGCGGTGCGCGAAGGACGGGCTGTTGTCACCGGACCAACCGTTCTTGTGTCGACCTCGATACCGACGGTGAGCCAAGAGGCACAACGTAGCACCGCAGTGCCCAACAGCCCTGGCGGAAAGGGTTATTGCTCCGGTCGCCGGGGGCGGCTAGTAAGGTGCCTGGAACCGCGCGTACCCCAGCACGAGGATCACCGCGACCACGCACCCCAGCACGATCGCCGTCGACAGCCACGACGACCTCCGCGGCGCCACCGGCCCCGGGGCGGCCCGGAAGGGCTGCGGCTGCGGCGGGTTCTCCTTCCAGCGCGCGGCCAGCATGCGGGCCCGCGCCGAGGGCTCCCTGTGCTCGGCGTCGTCCGCCCATCTGAGGTCGAACTCCCGCTGGAACTCGTCCTGTTCGGACATCCCCGTCTCCCCGTCACCTCTGTCGAACAGCTGTGCAAGAACCATACGACGGCGCCCCCGCCCTGAGAAACAGGAACGGGGGCGGCTGAGGCCTCACGCGCACCGGGCGCGCGGTCCGGTCACACGTCGAAGTACAGCTCGAACTCGTGCGGGTGCGGACGCAGCTGCAGCGGAGCGATCTCGTTCGCGCGCTTGTAGTCGATCCACGTCTCGATCAGGTCGGACGTGAAGACGTCACCGGCGAGCAGGAACTCGTGGTCGGCCTCGAGGGAGTCGAGGACGGCCGGGAGGGAGGTCGGGACCTGCGGGACGCCCGCGTGCTCCTCGGGGGCCAGCTCGTAGAGGTCCTTGTCGATCGGCTCGGCCGGCTCGATCTTGTTCTTGATGCCGTCCAGGCCGGCCAGCAGCAGCGCCGAGAAGGCCAGGTACGGGTTGCCGGAGGAGTCGGGCGCGCGGAACTCGACGCGCTTGGCCTTCGGGTTCGAACCGGTGATCGGGATACGCATGGCCGCGGAGCGGTTGCGCTGCGAGTACACCAGGTTGACCGGCGCCTCGAAGCCCGGCACCAGACGGTGGTACGAGTTCACCGTCGGGTTGGTGAAGGCCAGCAGCGACGGGGCGTGCTTGAGGATGCCGCCGATGTAGTAGCGGGCGGTGTCCGACAGGCCCGCGTAACCGGCCTCGTCGTAGAACAGCGGGTCGCCGTTGCTCCACAGGGACTGGTGGACGTGCATGCCGGAGCCGTTGTCACCGAAGATCGGCTTCGGCATGAAGGTCGCGGTCTTGCCGTTCCGCCAGGCGACGTTCTTCACGATGTACTTGAAGAGCTGGAGGTCGTCGGCGGCGGCGAGCAGCGTGTTGAACTTGTAGTTGATCTCGGCCTGGCCGGCGGTGCCCACCTCGTGGTGCTGGCGCTCGACCTTCAGGCCGGACTTGGCCAGCTCGAGGGAGATCTCGGCGCGCAGGTCGGCGAAGTGGTCGACCGGCGGCGTCGGGAAGTAGCCGCCCTTGTAGCGGACCTTGTAACCGCGGTTGTCCTCCAGCGCACCGGTGTTCCAGGCGCCGGCCTCGGAGTCGATGTGGTAGAAGGACTCGTTCTCCGAGGTCTTGAAGCGCACGCTGTCGAAGACGTAGAACTCGGCCTCGGGACCGAAGTACGCGGTGTCGGCGATACCGGTCGACGCCAGGTACGCCTCGGCCTTCTTCGCCACGTTGCGCGGGTCACGGGAGTACTGCTCGCCCGTGATCGGGTCGTGGATGAAGAAGTTGATGTTGAGCGTCTTGTCCCGGCGGAAGGGGTCGACACGGGCGGTCGACAGATCCGCGCGGAGCGCCATGTCGGACTCGTGGATGGCCTGGAAGCCGCGGATCGACGAACCGTCGAACGCGAGCTCCTCGTCCGGGTCGAACGCCTCGACGGGCAGCGAGAAGTGCTGCATGACGCCCGGCAGGTCGCAGAACCGGACGTCGATGAACTTGACGTCCTCGTCCGCGATGAACTTCTTGGCCTCGTCGGCGTTCTGGAACATCCAGCTCCTCCTACTCCCGGCCGTCGCGCCGGGGTGGTAGTTCGTTCGTGCGGCCAGTGCGGTGGCACACGCTGCCCTCGACCCTAGAGACGCGGGATTTCTCGGGCGTGACCCATTTGTTTCGCACAAGTTAACCGGCTCTCCGTCCACGGTAGCTCGGACACACCCCTCGGTGCCCCGGTCACAAGGGGTCGCAGTACCGTGGACGGGTGGACAACAGGCAAGCAATCGGATCGTGGCTCTCCGGCCCGCGCGCGGCCATGGAAGAAGCCGGTGCCGACTTCGGATACCGGGGCGAGCAGCTCGGCCTGCCGGAGGACGGACCGGGCTCCATCGCCCGCCCCGGCCGACGGCTCGGAGCGCTCGCCGTGGACTGGGGCCTGTGCCTCTTGATCGCATACGGTCTGATCACCGACGGCTACGGCCAGGCGACCAGCAACTGGGCGCTGTCGATCTTCTTCCTGATGAGCGTCCTGACCGTCGGCACTCTGGGCTTCACCCCCGGTAAGCGCCTCTTCGGCCTGCGCGTGCTCGCCCTGGAGACCGGCACGGTCAACCCGCTGCGCGCCCTGCTGCGCACGGTCCTGCTCTGCGTCGCCCTGCCGGCCCTGATCTGGGACCGCGACGGCCGCGGCCTCCACGACCGCCTGGCCAAGACGGTCGAGGTCCGCATCTGACGTCCGTCCCGCCGGGACGGCGAAGGGGGCGCCCGGAGTGATCCGGGCGCCCCCTTCGTGTGTCACGCGTTCACGTCGTGTGTGTCACGTCGTGTGTGCCACGGCGATCAGCGGGCCTTGGGCCCGCCCCTCGGCAGGCGCATGCCCTTGGGCATCGGGCCCTTGGGCAGCGGCATGTTGCTCATCAGGTCGCCCATGGCGCGCAGCCGGTCGTTGGTGGCCGTCACCTGGGGGCCGGTCAGTACGCGCGGCAGCTTCAGCATGGTGGTCCGCAGCTTCTTCAGCTCGACCTGGCCCTCGCCGGTGCCGACGATCAGGTCGTGCACCGGCACGTCCGCCACGATGCGGTTCATCTTCTTCTTCTCGGCTGCCAGCAGGCTCTTCACCCGGTTCGGGTTGCCCTCGGCGACCAGGACGATGCCGGCCTTGCCGACGGCCCGGTGCACCACGTCCTGGCTGCGGTTCATCGCCACCGCGGGGGTCGTCGTCCAACCCCGGCCGACGTTGTCCAGCACGGCCGCCGCGGCGCCGGGCTGTCCCTCCATCTGGCCGAAGGCGGCCCGCTCGGCCCGGCGGCCGAACACGATCGCCGTCGCGAGGAAGGCGAGCAGGAAGCCCAGGATGCCGAGATAGATCGGGTGGCCGATCAGGAAACCGATCGCGAGGAAGACACCGAAGGTGACGATTCCGACAGCCGCGAGTACAAGACCGATCTTCTTGTCGGCCTTGCGGGTCATCTTGTAGGTCAGGGCGATCTGCTTCAGTCGCCCGGGGGTAGCGGCGTCCGCCGCCGTGTCCTTCCTCGCCATGCCACGCAGTCTACGTGCCCCGGGGAGCGGCGACGACGGCAGTGTCCGGGAGGCGGGGCCGGGACGGTCAGGAACCGGCGGCGGTGACCGCTTCGAGGACGCGCTGCGCCTCGCTCCGGTCCTTGGCGCGGCGGCGGTCCTCCAGGACGGAGGTCCAGGCGTTGCGCCGGGCGGTGCGCTGGCCGCCGCTCATGAGAAGGGACTCGACGGCCCTCAGGGCGTCGGTGAAGGAAGGGATCGCGGTGGCGCGAACGGGCGCGGCCTGCATGGTGGAGGTCCCCCTCGGGCGGAATGGGTCACGGGTGTACGTGGTGTGATACCAGCGTCACTGATTGGTGTTACCAGGGCATGACCGACCGGTCAAACACCCATGAAGCCTTGATGTGATGGGCCGAAACGCTGACGCGGCCCTGACGTACGCCCTCATCTGCGAGGACGGTCAGGACCGCGTCGTATCGGCCGCTACTGGCGAGTAGCTGCTTGTGCCCGAATTCACACGCTTGCCTCGTCCCCGTGGGGGCAAGGCGGGTGACGGTGTGTCAGACGGCCTGGGCGGCGATGTAGGAGCCGCGCTTCTCGACGGCCATCCGGTACAGGCGCCCGGCGCGGTAGGAGGACCGTACCAGCGGGCCGGACATCACGCCCGAGAAGCCGATCTGCTCGGCTTCCTCCTTCAGCTCGACGAACTCCTGCGGCTTCACCCAGCGCTCCACCGGGTGGTGGCGCACGGACGGGCGCAGGTACTGGGTGATGGTGACCAGCTCGCAGCCCGCGTCGTGCAGCTGCCGCAGCGCCTCGCTGACCTCCTCGCGGGTCTCGCCCATGCCCAGGATGAGGTTGGACTTGGTGACCAGGCCGACGTCGCGGGCCTCGGTGATGACCTTCAGGGAGCGCTCGTAGCGGAAGCCGGGCCGGATCCGCTTGAAGATGCGCGGGACGGTCTCGACGTTGTGCGCGAAGACCTCGGGCCGGGAGGAGAAGACCTCCGCCAGCTGCTCGGGGACCGCGTTGAAGTCGGGGGCGAGAAGCTCGACCTTGGTCCGTCCGCCCTCACGCCCGGCGGTCTGCTCGTGGATCTGCCGGACGGTCTCGGCGTACAGCCACGCCCCGCCGTCCTCCAGGTCGTCACGGGCGACGCCGGTGATGGTGGCGTAGTTCAGGTCCATGGTGACGACGGACTCGCCGACGCGCCGCGGCTCGTCCCGGTCGAGGGCCTCGGGCTTGCCGGTGTCGATCTGGCAGAAGTCACAGCGCCGGGTGCACTGGTCGCCGCCGATGAGGAAGGTGGCCTCGCGGTCCTCCCAGCACTCGTAGATGTTGGGGCAGCCGGCTTCCTGGCAGACGGTGTGCAGTCCCTCGCTCTTCACGAGGTTCTGCATCTTCGTGTACTCGGGACCCATTTTCGCCCGGGTCTTGATCCACTCGGGCTTGCGCTCGATGGGGGTCTGGCTGTTCCGGACCTCCAGGCGCAGCATCTTGCGTCCGTCGGGTGCGACTGCGGACACATCGGCTCCCTGTAGCTTCGATTCTTCGGCGTACACCAGGGTACGCCCGTACGTTTTCGGTCCCCGGGGTGGGCAACCCGGCGGAACGGGGCAGCATTCCCCCAAGGGTCGCGGCGCCCGTCCGCGCCGGCGCCTACGCCGACGCCCGCTCGATCTCCCGGGGCTTCAGCTCCGCGTTCTCCAGGACGTCCTTCAGGTGCCGCTCGACCACCGGCAGCACCTCGGCGATGGTGACGTCCCGGCCCAGCTCGTGGGCGAGGGAGGTCACCCCCGCGTCCCGGATGCCACAGGGGATGATCTTGTCGAAGTTGGACGTGTCGGGATTCACGTTCAGGGCGAAGCCGTGCATGGTGACGCCCTTGGCGACCCGGATGCCCATCGCGCAGATCTTGCGGTCCTCGCGGCGCTGGCCGGCGTTGGAGGGGGCGTACTCGGGGCCGTTGAGACGGGGGTCGAACTCCTCGTCGGTCAGTCGCGGGTCGAAGTCCAGGGCGAGTCCGCCCAGGGCGGGGCGCTGCTCCACCGGGTCGCCCAGGACCCAGACGCCCGCCCGGCCCTCGACCCGGCTGGTGGCGACGCCGAACTCCGCGCAGACGCGGATCATCGCGTCCTCGAGGCGGCGCAGGTGCGCCACCACGTCCACCGGACGCGGCAGTTTCTGGATCGGGTAGCCCACCAGCTGGCCGGGACCGTGCCAGGTGATCTTGCCGCCGCGGTCCACGTCGACGACCGGCGTGCCGTCCAGGGGGCGCTCGCTGTCGGCCGTGCGCCGGCCCGCCGTGTAGACCGGCGGGTGCTCCAGGAGCAGCACGGTGTCGGGGACCTCGTCGGCGAACCGGGCCGCGTGCACCCGGCGCTGCTCGTCCCACGCCTCCTGGTACTCGACGGCGTCCCCTCCGAAGCCCATGCGAACGAACCGCAACTCACTCACGGCAAGCGCCTCCCTAGGCGATACGGCGGTGCGGCCATACGGCGCCGCCGCCGATGGCTGTGTCAGGCACGTAACGCGCCCGAGCCACTGTACGTCCGCTCGTCGCGCGTCAGCCTCGCGGTCAATCCTCACACGATCGGATGAATGAGCGTCGAGATGTGCGATCGGATGCTTACGCTCCGCTACATTCGCGCCGTTCACGAGGCCATTAGGGCTGCTCACAGGCATCCGGGCACTTCAGAGCCCGGAAGGCAGGAGACCGCACCGCAGATGACGGAACGACCCGCGCAGCGCACTCCCAACCGCCAGCTCGCCGCGCTCATCGCAGAAGCGGGCTTCTCCAACGCGGGTCTGGCCCGGCGCGTCGATCAGCTGGGCCTCGAACACGGGCTGGATCTCAGATACGACAAGACGTCCGTCACCCGATGGCTGCGCGGCCAGCAGCCCCGCGGCACCACCCCCGCCCTGATCGCGGAGGTGTTCACCCGCCGCCTCGGCCGCCGTCTGACCGCGCAGGACCTCGGCCTGGACGCGTGCGCCCCCGTGTACGCCGGGCTCGAGTTCGCCGGCACCCCCGAGGAGGCCATCGACATCGTCGGCGGGCTCTGGCGCAAGGACTCCGGCAGCCACGCCGAGCTGCGCAAGATCGCCTTCACCCCGGCCGGCCTGGTCGTCCCCAGCAGGGACTGGCTGATCGGCCGGGCCGACGAGAAGGTCGCCCGCGGCCCCGAGCAGTCCGGCCGGGTGCCGGCCCAGAGCCGCCCGTCCGGCCGGCCCGCGTCGGCCAAGTCCTCCGCCAGGTCCGCGCCGCCCGCGGTCCTTTCCGCGCCCGCGCACGGCGCCCTCGGTGTGCCGCGGCAGCGCGGTACGGCCGAGCGCGGCCCGGGCCAGCGCGTCACCGGCGGCGACATCGCCGCCCTCCGCTCGGTGGGCGAGCTCTTCCGCACCCTCGACAACATGTACGGCGGCGGTCACGCCCGCCAGGCCCTCGTGCGCTACCTGGAACACGAGTGCGAGCCCATGCTGCGCGGTACCTACGGCGAGCAGACCGGCCGCCGTCTCTTCGGCGCCGCCGCCGACCTGACCCGCCTCGCGGGCTGGACCTCCTTCGACATCGCCGCGCACGGACTGGCCCAGCGCTACTTCGTCCAGGCCCTGCGCCTGTCCCAGGCCGCCGGGGACCGGGCGTACGGCTCGTTCGTCCTGGTCACCATGAGCCGTCAGGCCGTCTACCTCGGCCACGGCCGGGAGGCCGTGCAGCTCGCGCGCGTCGCCCAGCAGGGCATCGGCACGAACGCCCCGCCGGTGGTCCAGGCGCTGCTGCACGCGGCCGAGGCGCGCGGCCACGGGGTGCTGGGCGAGGTGCGTGCCTGCACCGCGTCACTGGTACGGGCCGAGCGCGCGCTGGAGGCGGTCAGGGCCGGGGACGAGGTGCCGTACTGGGCGCGGTTCTTCGACGAGGGTCAGCTCGCCGACGAGTTCGGGCACTGCCACCGCGACCTCCAGCAGTTCCGCGCCGCCGCCCAGCACGCCGAACGCTCCCTCCAGCTCCGCCCCGCCGCCTACGCCCGCAGCCGCCTCTTCTGCCGTGTCGTCCTCGCCTCGGCCCGTCTCGGCCTCGGCGAACTCGACCAGGCCTGCCAGCTCGCCGCCGAGGCGGCGGTCCAGGCGGCGGAGATGCGCTCGGTGCGCGCGGTGGAGTACGTCAAGGACTTCGAGCGCAGGCTGGAGCCGTACAAGGACGCGGCTCCCGTGCGGACGTACCGGGACAAGGTGGCGGCGCTGGGGTAGCCGGCGGCGGAGCGTTCTCGCCCCCTACGCCCCGACGCGTCCCGCCCCTGGGGCTGCCGCCCCTCGGGGATCGCCGCCCCCGGACCCCCGGCCGAAGCGGGGGTCCGGGGCGGAAGCTGCCGGTCGCCCCGGCGCCTACGCCGCCCTCGGCACCGTCGGCACCGGGTCGGCGAGGTGCATCGAGCCGGCCGCACCCAGGTCGGACAGGATCGTCGCGGCCGCCCGGTGCGCCGAGTGCAGCGCCCCCTGCACGGTGCTGGTGTCCCGGTGGTCGCCGCACACGTACAGGCCCGCCAGCAGCCGTACCGGGCGGCGCAGGTCGTGCGGGGCGCGCATCGCGGGGACGGCCTCGGGGGTGTGGTGCACGGCCAGCGTCTCCCAGCGGGCGGTCGAGGTGCCGTAGAGGCGGGAGAGGTGCATGCGGACCGCCGTGTCGACGCCGGGCGGGGGTGTGCCCAGGACCGTGGACGAGATCAGCGTGCGGCCGGCGGGGGCGCGGCCGGGGTCGACGGCGCTGGTCACCGCCGTGTGGGCGACCGGGCCGCCCCGGTCGGCGTCCAGGAGCAGCGAGGCGCCGGTGGGCGGCGGCTCGTCGGTGGTGTGGTGCAGGACCGTCACCGGGTGGAAGTCGGGCACCCGGAGCCCGGGCAGCAGCTCCGCGGCGGTGCGCGCGTCGGTGGCGACCAGCACCGCGCGGCAGCGGAACTCGCCGTGTTCCGCGGTGGTCACCGAGGTGGTGGAGACGGAGGTGACCCGCACCCCGGTGTGCACGGTGCCCGGCGGCAGCGTCCGCGCGAGCAGCTCCGGGAGCGTCTCGGCCCCGCCCTCGGGCAGGCACAGCCGCCCGGCCGCGAAGGCGCGCAGCGCGAGGTCCGCGCACCGGCTGGAGGTGGTCAGGCCGGGATCGCAGAGCAGGGCGGCGAGCAGGGGTCGCAGGAAGCCGTCGATGGTGCGGGCGGGCAGACCGCGGGCCGCGAGGGCCTCGGCGGCCGGTGCCTCCGGGCGGCGCAGCAGCCGCTCGGCGGGGGTGGCGGCGAGCCGGGTGAGCGCGGCACCGAGCCGGGCCTGGTCCACGGCGGTGCCCAGCGGGGCGCCCGCCCGCAGCCGGGGCGGGGGCACGGCCTGCCAGGGCGCGCCCGCCCGCCTGCCGGACAGCGGCACCGCACGGGAGACGCCCGTACGGGGCCTGGGCATCGCCCCGGGCCGCGGGGCGCTTGCGAGGGCGCGTACGGCATGGAGTGCGCCCCTCGCGCTCCCCGCGCCGGTGTGCGCGCCCGCGCGAAGGTGGCGCCCGTCGCTGTGCAGCAGCACCCCGGGGGCGAACGGACGCAGGACGAGCGTATCCAGCCCCGGGGTCAGCGCCAGTTCGGGATACGCCGTGGACAACAGCTGTCCGATGCGGTCGAGCCGGAAGCCGTCGACCTTCTCCGTCGCCATGCGGCCGCCCACACAGGGGGCGGCCTCCAGTACCGCCGTGGCCACTCCTGCGCTGGTCAGTCGATGGGCCGCGGCGAGGCCGGCGACCCCGGCTCCCACCACGACGACGTCTGCCTGGTACGCGGGCTCAAGCACGTGCCCCTCCTCGCCTCGAGGTTGCGCGGCCGGTGGAGACGTCATGCCCCCAACGGGCGTCCGGGATACCCGAGTTCGGATCGAGGGTAGGGCCGTGATCGGTCGGGAACAGTCGCGCATGCACAGGGCACGGTCGCACGGCGGTCGCATGCGGTCCAACGCGGTGTCAGGCCGCTCGGACGGCGTCCTCGATCCCGGGAAACGCGAAAGTGAACCCCGACTCCAGCAGTCTCCTGGGCACCACCCGCGCGCTGCCCAGCACGTCCCCGGCCATCTCGCCCAGCACCGCCCGCAGCACCGGAGCCGGCACCCTGAACAGCGCCGGCCGGCGCATCACCCGCGCCATCACCGCGGTGATCTCACGGTTCGTCCGCGGCTCGGGAGCGGTCAGGTTGAACGGCCCGGACAGGTCCTCGCGGTCCAGGAGATGCCGGATCGCCGCGATCTCGTCGTGCAGCGCGATGAACGACCAGTACTGCCGTCCGTCGCCCATCCGGCCTCCGAGACCCGCCGCGAACAGCGGGAACAGCCGCCCCCAGGCCCCGCCGCCGCGCGCCACGACCAGCCCGGTCCGCGTGAACACCGTGCGCACACCCGCCTCGCGGGCCGGATCCGCCGCCGCCTCCCACTCCACGCACAGCTCCGGCAGGAAGCCGTGCCCGGCGGGCGCGCTCTCGTCGACGACCCGCTCGCCCGTCTCGCCGTAGATGCCGATCGCACTGCCGTTGACGAACACCCGCGGCGGCTCGTCCAGCGCGGCGACCGCCCGCGCGAGCGCGGCCGTCCCGTGCACCCGGCTGTCGTGGATCCGCCGTTTGTACGCCTCGGTCCACCGCTGGTCGCCGACACCGGCCCCCGCCAGATTGACCACGGCGTCGCAGCCGGCGAGCCCCGCCGGGTCCACCTGCCCCCGCTCGGGATCCCAGCGCACCTCCTCGGTGCCCCGGGGCGCCCGGCGCACCAGGCGCACCACCTCGTGTCCGTCGGCGGTCAGGGACCGCACCAGGGCGCTTCCGATGAGACCGGAGGCACCGGCCACCGCGATGCGTGCACGTTCCATGCGAGCATCCTGCCCGGTGCCCCGGAAAACTCAGGTGGGGACCCGCTGACCGGGACGTAGGGTGACGCGCATGTCCCAGCCCAAGGAACCGCGCATACGCGTCGCCCGGCCCGCCGACGACGAGGCCCTCGGCCTGATCGACCGCCTCACCTGGTCCACCCTGCACGCGGTCATGCCCGAGCCGCAACCGCCGTACGGCCCCTTCTTCAGCGAACGCCGCACCCCCGAGGACACCCTCGTCGCCGAACTCGACGGCCGAGTCGTCGGCTACGTCCAACTCGGCTTTCCCACCCCGCTCGCCTGCAACACGCACGTACGGCAGATCCAGGGCCTCGCCGTCGCCGACGAGGCGCGCGGCCGGGGCGTGGGGCGCGCGCTGATCCGCGCGGCCGTCGAGGAGGCCCGCCGGCGCGGCGCCCGCCGCATCACCCTGCGCGTCCTCGGCCACAACACGCCCGCCCGCACGCTCTACGAGTCCGAGGGGTTCGTGGTGGAGGGCGTCCTGCCGGAGGAGTTCCTGCTCGGCGGGGAGTACGTGGACGACGTCTTCATGGGCCGGCCCCTGTAGGCCAGCCGGGGCTCACGACGGGATCAGCTCGCCCGTGTCCACCGGAGCCGTCGCCGTCGCCGCGCGCTCCGCGTCGCCGGCGACCTCGGCGGCCGTCAGGACGTAGCCCGTCTCGGCGTCCGAGGTGGAGCGGGCGAAGACGACCCCGAAGACCTGGCCGTCGGTGGTCAGCAGCGGCCCGCCGGAGTTGCCGGGGCGGACGGTGGAGCGGATCGAGTAGATCTCACGGGTGACCGTCGCGTCGTTGTAGATGTTGCGCCCGGTCGCGTCGACCCGGTTCGCGACCGTCGCCGCCCGGAGGTCGAGGTCACCGTCCTGCGGATAGCCGGCGACGACCGCGGAGTCCCCGCGGGAGGCGCCGTCGTCGAACCGCAGGACCGGCGCCCGCAGCTCGGGCACGTACAGCACGGCCACGTCCTTGTCCGGATCGAACAGCACCACCCGTGCCTCGTACGACCGCCCCACGCCCCCGACCCGCACGGTCGGGTCGTCGATGCCCGCCACCACGTGGGCGTTGGTCATCACATGCTCCGGCGCGTACACGAACCCGCTGCCCTCTCGGCCCTGCTCGCCCGAGACGCCCTCGATCTTGACCGTGCTCAGCCTGGCCGCGTTCGTCGCGCTCGCCGTGACGCTGTCGCCGGAGGGCTCGGCGACCTCGGCCGTCGACTCGTTCTCGAACGGGTTGAAGACCTGCGGGAAGCCCGCCTCGGTCAGCGCCGACGTGGCCCGCGAGAACCACGCCGGCGTGGTGTCCGGCATCGTGTTCTGCACCGTCCCCAGCAGCCGGGAGTCACGGATCGCGGACGTCACGACCGCCGACGAGGACGCGCCCAGCACGCTCGCCGCCACCCACGCCACGATCAGCACCGCCACCGCGTTCGCCGCCGCGCCGCCGATCCCGTCGGCCACCCGGAGCGGCCCGCGGTCCAGCTCCCGGCGCAGCCGCAGCGCCAGCCGCCCCGCCAGCTCGTGCCCCACCGCCGCCGGGACCAGCACCGTCAGCACCGCGGTCACCGTCGCCGCCGTCGTCCCCGGGGTCACCAGGTCCATCACCCACGGCAGGATCCACACGCCCACCGCCGCGCCGCCCACGAACCCGGCCAGCGAGACACAGCCGGCCACCAGTCCGCGCCGGTACCCGGAGCCGGCGTACGCCAGGACCACCAGCACCAGCACGATGTCGAGCAGGTCCACTGAGCCGGCCGCCTTTCTCTCGGATCCTCCAGTACGTACGGGACGAGCCCGATGATCAGCCGGACTCGGTCACGCACGGCTCGTCGGCGGATCCGGCCACGGGTGCGTGTACCCCGAAAACGTCGCGGACCTGGACGATGGTTCCACCAGGTGGCACAGCACACATCGCGGACCCGGCGCACCCGGCCGACAGTGGGACCATGCGTGCCACGCGACAGGTCCCCCGCCCCGCGCGGGGGAGGTGGGGACGGCTCCCGGCGCGGATGCCGGGCCCGCTCCTCGTGGCCCTGGGCTGTCTGCCGGGACTCGCCGCGGTCGTCACCCTGGCGCTGTGCGCGCGCGGCGTCGAGCACACCGCCACCGCCGCCCTGGCCGCCCGCGGCGCCCACCCCGCCGGCACCCGCCCGGTGACCGCGCACACCGCCGCCCGCCCGCCGATCGTGCCCCGCTCGGCCTGGCTGACCGGCCTCGCCCGGCGCCCGCAGCCGCCGCCGCGCTACGACGACAAGGTGCTCGCCGTCTTCGTCCACCACACCGACTCGCCCAACACCTACGACTGCGCCGACGCACCCGGCATCATCCGCTCCCTGTACGCGGGCCAGACCGGCGGCCGGGACTGGGACGACATCGGCTACCACTTCCTCGTCGACCGCTGCGGCGTCGTCTACGAGGGCCGGGCCGGCGGCGTCGACCGCCCCGTCACCGGCGCGCACACCCAGGGCTTCAACCACCGCACGGCCGGCGTCGCCGCCCTCGGCACCTTCACCGCCGGTGTTCCGGTCCCGCAGGCGATGGTCGACGCGATCGCCGCCCTGACCGCCTGGAAACTGGGCCTGTCCGGCGTCGACCCGCGCGCCGAGGTCCGTCTGACCTCCAGCAACAGCCACAGCCGCTACGCCGCCGGCGCCACCGCCGCCCTGCCCGCCGTCGCCGGCCACAGCGACGGCTACATGACCAGCTGCCCGGGCGCGGCCCTCAGCGCCCGTCTGCCGGAGATCCGGTGGACGGCGGCCCGCCTGCAGGGCAGGGAGGAGCCGCTGTTCACAGGAGCGCCTTAGAGCTCCGAACAAAAGGGGCGTCCGGCTCGCGACGCCCGGCACGCACGCTCGCCGCGTTGCCGGAAGGCCCTGGTGGCTCCACTACAAAGACCTTCGGCGCCTTGCGATCGCACGCACCGGACGCCGCGAGCTGATCGGACTGCCCTTTTGTTGGGAGCTCTCAGCCGGAGTTCAGAGTTCTCCCATCCCCGCGTTCTACGGTCATGCACGACACAAGCCGACCGGAGGTGGGGAAGATGAACAACAGCCGTACCGAGACCACGGGGACCGTCGACCGCGAGGCCGGCTGGACCAGGGCCGCCCGCAGCCCCTGGACGGTCGTCTGCGCCGTCGCCGCGGTCGTCCTGGGGCCGGCCGCCACCACGGCGTCCGCCCTGGAGCAGGCCAACAAGGCGCCGCTGCACCAGGCGGTGAGGGCCGAGCCGGCGCAGGCCTACATCCCGTCGGACACCACCCGCCGCCGCCCCGCGGTCTGAGCCGCCCGGGGGCTCACCCCCTGAAGCGCTCCCACAGCCGCGGATACCGCTCCGCGAGCGCCCGCTCGTTCTCGAAGTCGACCGGCGTGCCCTCGGGCTCCGCCGGGGCGGGCGCGATGCCCAGGTCCGGAGCGACGGTCCCGGTGAGCTGCTCGTAGGCCTCGTCGGCCGCGTACCCCAGCTCCTCGCCGTCGCCGTCGATCTCCTCGTCGAAGTCGTCCAGCAGCTCCGCGAGCGAGTCCGGGTCGTGCACGCCCCCCTCGTAGACCTCCCGGCCCTGCCCGATCAGCCAGCACCGGAAGAAGTCGAAGGCGTCGTCGCTGGCCCCGTCGAGCAGCACCCAGGCGGCGCCCCACAGGTCCCAGGTGTACGCGCGGTTGTAGCGGGCCTCGAAGTGACGGGCGAAGTCCAGGACCATCTCCGGCTCCATCTGCAGCAGCCGGTCGACGAGCAGGTCGGCCTGTTCCTCGGGATCGCCCTCGGCGGCCTCGCGCGTGGCGTCGACCATCTCCCAGAACTCCGTCTCGTCCATCACGCGTCCCAGCATCGTGCCTGCACGGGTGGGCCGCACCTGGAGTGCGGGTGATTGTTGCCGCCCCGGCCGGCGGACCCTGTCCGCAGCGCGGTGGATCGTCAGCCCCGGTACAGGCCGGCCAGGCGCGTCGCGTCCTCGGCGAGACGGCGGCGCAGGGACGGCGGGGAGAGCACCTCGGCCTCCGGCCCCAGGGCGGTGAGCTGGGTGTGCGCCACGTCCTCGGACTCGACCCGCAGCACGACCGTCACCCACCCCTGTCCGTCGGCCTCGCCGGCCTCCGCCAGCGCGTCCCGGGCCGCCACGGGGTCCACGGCGTGCGGCAGCCTGCGCACGCCCGCCGCCGAGAGCCGCAGGACCACCTCGGCCCGCAGGATCGACCGCGCGAACCGCTCGGCCTGTTCGGCCCAGTAGCCCGGCAGATCGAAGTCCTCGTCCCGGACGAAGCGGTCCTCCAGCGCCTCCGCACCCGCGAACCGGTCGATCCGGTACGTCCGCAGCGACCCGGCGCCGACCACCCGCGCGCACAGGTACCAGACGCCCGCCTTGAGGACGAGCCCGTACGGCTCCAGCTCCCGCACGACCTCCCGCTCGCCCTCTTGCGCACCGCGCCGGTAACGGGCCCGTATCCGCCGGTCGTCCCACACCGCCTCCGCGACCACCGGCAGCAGCTCGGGCGTCCTCGGCTCCTGGAACCAGCCGGGCGCGTCCAGGTGGAAGCGCTGCGCCGCCGTCCGCGGGGCGTCCCGCAGCGAGGGCAGCAGCGCCGCCGACACCTTCAGCCGGGCCGCCGAGGCCGCGTCCTCGAGCCCCATCTCCCGCAGCGCTCCCGGCACCCCGCTCAGGAACAGCGCCTCGGCCTCCCCGCGGGCCAGCCCCGTCAGCCGCGTCCGGTACCCGCCGACCAGCCGGTAGCCCCCGGCCCGCCCCCGCTCGGCGTACACCGGCACCCCCGCCTCCGACAGCGCCTGCGCGTCCCGGGTGACCGTCCGCTCCGACACCTCCAGCTCCCGCGCCAGCTCGGCGGCGGTCATGGCGGGTCGGGACTGGAGCAACAGCACCATCTTGATCAGCCGGGCAGCACGCATACGGCCATGATGCCGGGGCCCACCGACAACGAGAGGGGCACGGCGCAACCGCCGTACCCCTCTCCGCCGAAGCGACGACCCGGAGACCTACAGGCCGTACTTCTCGCGCGCTTCCTTCACCGCGGTCGCCTTGACCTCGCCGCGCTTGGCGAGCTGGGCCAGGGCCGCGACGACCACCGACTGGGCGTCGACGCCGAAGTGGCGGCGGGCCGCCTCACGGGTGTCCGACAGGCCGAAGCCGTCGGCGCCCAGCGAGGACCAGTCCTGCTCGACCCACTGCGCGATCTGGTCCGGGACCTGACGCATGTAGTCGGAGACCGCCAGCACCGGGCCCTCGGCGCCCTGGAGCGCCTGGCGGACGTACGGCACGCGCTCCTCGCCGCGCAGCAGGGCCGCGTCGGCCTCCAGCGCGTCCCGGCGCAGCTCGGTCCAGGAGGTGGCGGACCAGACGTCGGCGGCCACGCCCCACTCCTCGGCGAGCAGTTTCTGCGCCTCGAGCACCCAGTGGATCGCCGTGCCGGAGCCGAGCAGCTGGATCCGCGGCGCGTTGGCCACCGGCGTGATACCGGCCGACTCCGCCGTGTTGAAGCGGTACAGGCCCTTGACGATGCCCTCGTCGATACCGAGGCCGGACGGCTTGGCGGGCTGCGGCAGCGGCTCGTTGTAGACGGTCAGGTAGTAGAAGACGTTCGGGTCCTCGCCCGGCGCGGCCTCGCCGTACATGCGGCGCAGACCGTCCTTGACGATGACGGCGATCTCGTACGCGAAGGCCGGGTCGTACGTCAGCGCGGCCGGGTTGGTCGCGGCGATGACCGGGGAGTGGCCGTCGGCGTGCTGGAGGCCCTCGCCCGTCAGGGTCGTCCGGCCGGCCGTGGCGCCGACGAGGAAGCCGCGGCCGAGCTGGTCGCCGAGCTGCCACATCTGGTCGGCCGTGCGCTGCCAGCCGAACATCGAGTAGAAGATGTAGAACGGGATCATCGCCTCGCCGTGCGTCGCGTACGACGTGGAAGCGGCGATGAAGTCGGCCATCGAACCGGCCTCGGTGATCCCCTCGTTGAGGATCTGGCCGTTCTTGGCCTCCTTGTAGTACATCAGCTGGTCGCGGTCGACCGGCTCGTACGTCTGGCCCTTGGGCGAGTAGATGCCGAGGGACGGGAAGAGCGACTCCATGCCGAAGGTGCGCGCCTCGTCGGGGACGATCGGCACCCAGCGCTTGCCGGTCTCCTTGTCGCGGACCAGGTCCTTGACCAGGCGGACGAAGGCCATCGTGGTCGCGACGTTCTGCGAGCCGGAGCCCTTGTCGAAGGAGGCGAAGGCCTTCTCGGCGGGCGCGGGCAGCGGCACGACGGGGTGGACGCGGCGGGCCGGGGCGGGGCCGCCGAGGGCCGCGCGGCGCTCCTGGAGGTAGCGGACCTCGGGGGAGTCGGCGCCCGGGTGGCCGTAGGGCACGACACCGTCGACGAACTGGCTGTCGGAGATCGGCAGCTCCAGCAGGTCGCGCATCGTCTTGAACTCGTCCACCGTCAGCTTCTTCATCTGGTGGTTGGCGTTCTTCGACGCGAAGCCCTCACCGAGGGTGTGGCCCTTGACGGTCTGGGCCAGGATCACGGTCGGCGCGCCCTTGTGCGCGAGGGCGGCCCGGTAGGCGGCGTACACCTTGCGCGCCTCGTGACCACCGCGGGAGAGGTGGAAACACTCGAGGATCTTGTCGTCGCTCAGCAGCTTCGCCATCTCGACGAGCGCCGGGTCGGCGCCGAAGAAGTCCTGGCGGATGTAGGCGGCGTCGCGGGTCTGGTACGTCTGCACCTGGGCGTCCGGTACCTCGCGCAGGCGGCGTACCAGCGCGCCGGTGGTGTCGAGCCGGAACAGCTCGTCCCAGGCCGTCCCCCACAACGTCTTGATCACGTTCCAGCCGGCGCCGCGGAACTGGGCCTCCAGCTCCTGAACGATCTTGAAGTTGGCGCGGACCGGGCCGTCGAGGCGCTGCAGGTTGCAGTTGATGACGAAGGTGAGGTTGTCCAGCTCCTCGCGGGCGGCGAGCGCGAGGGCCGCCGTCGACTCGGGCTCGTCCATCTCGCCGTCGCCGAGGAACGCCCACACGTGCGACGCGGAGACGTCCTTGATGCCGCGGTGGGTCAGGTAGCGGTTGAAGCGCGCCTGGTAGATCGCGGAGAGCGGGCCGAGGCCCATGGAGACGGTCGGGAACTCCCACAGCCAGGGCAGACGCCGCGGGTGCGGATACGACGGGAGGCCGTTGCCGCCCGCCTCCTGGCGGAAGTTGTCCAGGTGGCTCTCGTTCAGCCGGCCGTCGAGGAAGGCGCGGGCGTAGATCCCGGGGGAGGCGTGGCCCTGGATGTAGAGCTGGTCGCCCGAGCCGTCGGCCTCCTTGCCCTTGAAGAAGTGGTTGAAGCCGGTCTCGTACAGCCAGGCGGCGGAGGCGAAGGTGGCGATGTGGCCGCCGACGCCGTATTTGCTGCCCCGGGTCACCATCGCGGCCGCGTTCCAGCGGTTCCAGGCGGTGATCCGGGCCTCCATCGCCTCGTCACCCGGTACGGCGGGCTCGGCGGTGGTGGGGATCGTGTTGACGTAGTCCGTCTCGAGCAGCTTCGGCAACGCGATGCCGGCGCCCTCGGCGCGCTCCAGCGTGCGGCGCATCAGGTACGCGGCACGGTGCGGCCCGGCCGCCTTGGCGACCGCGTCCAGGGAGGCCTGCCATTCGGCGGTCTCCTCCGGATCCCGGTCGGGGAGCTGGTCGAGCGCGCTCGTCTGGATGGCGTTGGGGTCGGTCATGTCGCCGCCTTCCTCAGTCGAAGGGGGTTCCCTCATCGGTAAGGGTTCGGGGGTGCCCTTGGTCTTTGGCAGGACAGGGCGGTGGGGCTCTGGTGCGGTGCCGTTATGCGGCTCCGTCGCGCGGCCCGTCGGCGACTGTAACCCCCTGATCGATGATCGATCAAAGGGGGACGGAGAAAAACTCTCGCTCTGGGGAAAAGTCGGCATGCGGTGCCAGCGATTCGGGCACCCGGTGCCGCGTTTTCCCTGCTCACCTGAGCTGTCGAGGGCTGATGTGTGCAGGGGGCAGGGAGTCCGGGCGTGGTGTCGGCGGCCCCGGAGGGGGTGCCGGTACAGCGGTCGGCCACCGCATGCGGAACGGACGGCTTCGGACAGTTCCGACCTCGACGCAGTGAATGCGGACGAAACGGATCGGCGGAGGGCGGGTGTGGACGGCACGGGCCGGGTCACGCGGCCTTCATCGGCCCGTGGGAGCCTGGTCGACGCACCGGAGGACACAGCGTTCCCCGCAGGATGAGCGCACGGCGCCTCATGGGCCGGCCCCGTCCCGCACAGCGGCGCGGACGGGCCGAAGGGGAGAGCCGGCGGACCGTCAGGAGTGCGGCGGACGCGCGGGTCAGGAGTGCGGGTGGGCGGCGCGGGGGGCGCAGCCCAGCACGTGCTCCTTCACCAGGCGGCCGATGTCCGGATCCCGGTGCCTGAAGGCCTCCACCAGTGCCTGGTGCTCCTCCGCGTACGACTGCTGCCGCGTCCCCAGCCACCGGATCGACAGCGCCGTGAACACCTCGATGCCCAGCCCCTCCCAGGTGTGCAGCAGCACGCTGTTCCCGGCCGCCCGCACCATCTCCCGGTGGAAGGCCACGGTGTGCCGCACCTGCGCCTCGCCGTCGGCCGCGCGGTCCGCCTCGTACAGCGCAGCGACCTCGGTCTCCAGCACCGAGGTCTCCTCGGCCAGCCGCTGCGCCGCCAGCTCGGCGGCGATCTGCTCCAGACCGGCCCGGACCGGGTAGATCTCCTCCAGGTCGGCGGCCGTGAGGTTCCTGACCCGTACGCCCTTGTTCGGCGCGGACTCGATCAGCCGCAGCGCCTCCAGCTCGCGCAGCGCCTCCCGCACGGGCGTCTGGCTGACCTCCAGCTCGGTGGCGATCCGGCGCTCCACGATCCGCTCGCCCGGCTTCCAGCGCCCGCTGACGATCCCCTCCACGATGTGCTCGCGGATCTGCTCGCGCAGCGAGTGGACGACGGGCGCGGTCATGAGGGCTCCTTAGGGAGGGGCCGCCCATCGGCCCCTGGGGCGTTCGACGCTAAGACAATAAGGCCGACGGCCTGTCCGGGAGGGGCGTGCGGGGGCGCTTTCCCGCAGGTGAGACGAGACTTACACGCCCCCGAAACGCGTCGAAACGCGCGGAACCCCCGCCCGGAGACCCGAGGGCTCCGAACGGGGGCACCGAACGGTACGTACCAGAAGGCCTACAGCCCGAGCTCGACCTCGAACTCGCCCGCCTCCAGGATCGCCTTGACCGCGGTCAGGTAACGCGCGGCGTCGGCGCCGTCCACCAGACGGTGGTCGTAGGACAGGGTCAGGTACGTCATGTCGCGGACGCCGATGACCGTGCCCTCCTCCGTCTCGATGACGGCCGGACGCTTCACCGTGGCACCGATGCCGAGGATCGCGACCTGGCCCGGCGGCACGATGATCGTGTCGAAGAGCGCACCGCGCGAACCGGTGTTGGAGATGGTGAAGGTCGCACCGGACAGCTCGTCCGGGGTGATCTTGCTGGCGCGGACCTTGCCCGCCAGGTCGGCCGTGGCCTTGGCGATACCGGCGATGTTGAGGTCGCCCGCGCCCTTGATGACCGGGGTCATCAGGCCCTTCTCCGAGTCCACCGCGATACCGACGTTCTCGGTGTCGAAGTAGGTGATCGTGCCCTCGGCCTCGTTGATCTTGGCGTTGATGACCGGGTGGGCCTTCAGCGCCTGGGCCGCCGCCTTCACGAAGAACGGCATCGGGGAGAGCTTGACGCCCTCGCGGGCCGCGAAGGAGTCCTTCGCCTTGGCGCGCAGCTTCATCAGACGCGTGACGTCGACCTCGACGACCGACGACAGCTGGGCCTGCTCGTGCAGCGCCTTGACCATGTTGTCGCCGATGACCTTGCGGATGCGGGGCATCTTGACGGTCTGGCCGCGCAGCGGGGAGACCTCCAGCGCCGGGGCCTTCCGGGCGGCGGCCGGGGCGGCCGCGGCGGGGGCCGGGGCAGCGGCGGCGGCCTTCGCGGCCTCGGCGGCGGCGACGACGTCCTGCTTGCGGATCCGGCCGCCGACGCCGGTGCCCTTGACGGAGCCCAGGTCGACGCCGTTCTCGGCGGCGAGCTTGCGCACCAGCGGGGTGACGTAGGCGCCCTCGTCGGTGGCCTGCGCGGCGGCGGGCGCCGGGGCGGCCGGAGCGGGGGTGACCGGGGCCGGGGCCGGGGCGGGAGCAGGGGCCGCGGGCTGGGCCGGGGCCGGAGCGGCGGCGGCCGGGGCGGCCGGAGCGGCCGGGGCCGGAGCAGCCGGGGCCGGGGCGGCGGGCGCGGCCGGAGCAGCCGGGGCGGGAGCCGGAGCCGGGGCGGCGGGCGCGGCCGGAGCGGGCGCCGGGGCAGCGGCGGCGGGAGCCGGAGCCGGGGCGGCCGGAGCCGGGGCGGCACCCGGGGCGCCGATGACGGCGAGCTTGGCACCGACCTCGGCGGTCTCGTCCTCGCCGACCGTGATCTCGAGCAGCACACCGGAGGTGGGCGCCGGGATCTCGGTGTCGACCTTGTCGGTGGAGACCTCGAGCAGCGGCTCGTCGGCCTCGACGGTGTCGCCGACCGACTTCAGCCAGCGGGTGACGGTGCCCTCGGTGACGGACTCGCCGAGCGCGGGCAGGACCACGTCCGTGCCCTCGGCGGAGCCGCCGCCGGCGGCGGCCTCGGCGGTGGGAGCCGGGGCGGGGGCCGCCTGCTCGGTGGACGGCTGGGCGGCCGGGGCCGGCTCGGGAGCCGGCGGGGCGACCTGCTCGGCGGCCGGGGCCGGGGCGGCAGCGGGGGCGCCGGTCCCGTCGTCGATGACGGCCAGCTCGGCGCCGACCTCGACCGTCTCGTCCTCGGCGACCTTGATGGAGGCCAGAATGCCGGCGGCGGGGGAGGGGATCTCGGTGTCGACCTTGTCGGTGGACACCTCGAGCAGGGGCTCGTCGGCCTCGACGCGCTCGCCCTCGGCCTTCAGCCAGCGGGTGACAGTGCCCTCGGTGACGCTCTCACCGAGCGCCGGAAGGGTTACGGAAACCGCCATGGTTTCGGTTGCTCCTTACGAATTGCGGAAGTCTGTGTCGTCGCTTCGTCGACCGAGGGATCAGTCGTGCGAGTGCAGCGGCTTGCCCGCCAGGGCCAGGTGAGCCTCGCCGAGCGCCTCGTTCTGCGTCGGGTGGGCGTGGACGAGCTGCGCGACCTCGGCCGGCAGCGCCTCCCAGTTGTAGATCAGCTGGGCCTCGCCGACCTGCTCGCCCATGCGGTCGCCGACCATGTGGACGCCGACCACGGCACCGTCCTTGACCTGGACGAGCTTGATCTCGCCCGCGGTCTTGAGGATCTTGCTCTTGCCGTTGCCCGCCAGGTTGTACTTGAGAGCGACGACCTTGTCCGCGCCGTAGATCTCCTTGGCCTTGGCCTCGGTGATGCCGACGGAGGCGACCTCCGGGTGGCAGTACGTCACCCGCGGGACACCGTCGTAGTCGATCGGGACGGTCTTGAGACCGGCCAGACGCTCCGCCACCAGGATGCCCTCGGCGAAGCCGACGTGCGCGAGCTGGAGGGTGGGGACCAGGTCACCGACGGCCGAGATGGTCGGCACGTTGGTGCGCATGTACTCGTCGACCAGGACGTAGCCGCGGTCCATCGCGACGCCCTGCTCCTCGTAGCCCAGACCCTGCGACACCGGGCCGCGGCCGACGGCCACCAGCAGGACCTCGGCCTCGAACTCCTTGCCGTCGGCGAGGGTGACCTTGACGCCGTCCTGGGTGTACTCGGCCTTCGAGAAGAAGGTGCCGAGGTTGAACTTGATGCCGCGCTTGCGGAAGGCGCGCTCCAGCAGCTTCGAGCTGTTCTCGTCCTCGACCGGGACGAGGTGCTTCATGCCCTCGATGATCGTGACGTCCGAGCCGAAGGACTTCCACGCGGAGGCGAACTCGACGCCGATGACACCGCCGCCCAGGATGATCGCGGACTTGGGCACGCGGTCCAGGACGAGGGCGTGGTCGGAGGAGATGATGCGGTCGCCGTCGATCTCCAGGCCCGGCAGCGACTTCGGCACCGAGCCGGTCGCGAGGAGCACGTGGCGGCCCTGGACGCGCCGGCCGTTCACGTCGACGGAGGTCGGGGAGGACAGACGGCCCTCACCCTCGATGTAGGTGACCTTGCGGGAGGCGACGAGCCCCTGCAGACCCTTGTACAGGCCCGAGATGACCTCGTCCTTGTACTTGTGGACGGCCGGTACGTCGATGCCCTCGAAGGTGGCCTTCACACCGAACTGCTCGCTCTCGCGGGCCTGGTCGGCGATCTCGCCCGCGTGCAGCAGGGCCTTGGTGGGAATGCACCCCCGGTGCAGGCAGGTACCGCCGACCTTGTCCTTCTCGATCAGGGCGACGTCCAGGCCCAGCTGCGCTCCGCGCAGGGCCGCGGCGTAACCACCGCTACCACCGCCGAGGATCACTAGGTCGAAAACGGTGCTGGCGTCGTTCGCCACGTCACGTCCTCCATGCATGTGCGCCACGCCGGTCGTCGGTGACCGGTCGGCGGCTGGTGTCCGGCCGCTCTTCATGTCGGCCCTGTGGTGGGGGCCCTGTCCTGCCGAGCCCCATCTTTGCACTTGTGGGAGGGGGACGAGACGCGGGGCCGGGGTGTGAGACGCCCCACGTTCGGTTGAGCGCCCTCGAGGGAGCGCGGGCCGTGTCGATGTGCGGCTCCGCCGCGTGGGCGCGACCAGCCCCCACGCGGCGGAGCCGTCGGACGGACGTCAGCCCAGGTCACCCGCGGCGGTCAGCTCCGCGAGCCGTACGAGCGTGCGCACGGCGGTACCCGTACCGCCCTTCGGCGTGTAGCCGAACGGCCCGCCCTCGTTGAACGCCGGCCCGGCGATGTCCAGGTGCGCCCAGGTGATCCCCTCGCCCACGAACTCGCGCAGGAAGAGCCCGGCGACCAGCCCGCCGCCCATCCGCTCGCCCATGTTCGCGATGTCGGCGACGGGGGAGTCCATCCCCTTGCGCAGGTGCTCCGGCAGCGGCATGGGCCAGGCCGGCTCGCCGACCTCCTCCGCGGCCTCGAAGACCGTGGAGCGGAACGCGTCGTCGTTCGCCATGATGCCGAACGTCCGGTTCCCCAGTGCCAGCATCATCGCGCCGGTCAGCGTGGCGACGTCCACGATGGCGTCCGGCTTCTCCTGGGAGGCGGCCCACAGCGCGTCGGCGAGCACCAGCCGGCCCTCGGCGTCGGTGTTGAGCACCTCGACCGTCTTGCCGCTGTACATGCGCAGCACGTCACCCGGCCGGGTGGCGGAGCCGGACGGCATGTTCTCGGCGAGCGCCAGCCAGCCGGTGACGTTGACCTGCAGACCCAGCCGCGCGGCCGCGACCACGGCCGCGAAGACCGCCGCCGCACCGCTCATGTCGCACTTCATCGTCTCGTTGTGCCCGGCCGGCTTCAGCGAGATGCCGCCCGAGTCGTAGGTGATGCCCTTGCCGACGAAGGCGAGGTGCTTCTTCGCCTTGGAGGAGGTGTACGACAGCTTCACCAGGCGCGGGGCCGACGCGGAACCGGAGCCGACGCCCAGGATGCCGCCGTAGCCGCCCTTGGCGAGGGCCTTCTCGTCCAGGACCTGCACCTTGATGCCGTGCTCCTTGGCCGCGGCCTGGGCGATGGCGGCGAACGCCTCGGGGTCGAGGTCGTTCGGCGGCATGTTGATCAGGTCGCGGGCGCGGTTGAGTTCCTCGGAGACGGCGCAGGCGCGGGCGAGCGCGGCCTTGTGGGCGGCGTCGCGCGGCTTGGCGCCGAGCAGCACGGCCTCGGCGAGCGGCGCCTTGCCCTTCTTCCCGTTACCGGCCTTGGCGTTGCGGCCGTTCTCCTTGTAGGTGTCGAAGGAGTACGCGCCGAGCACCACGCCCTCGGCGACCGCGCCGAGGTCGGCGGGGTCCGTCAGCGGCAGGGCGAAGGCGGCCTTCTTGGACCCGGCGAGGGCGCGGGCGGCCACGCCGGCCGCCTTGCGCAGCGCTTCGGGGTCGTACGAGGCGTCCTTCTCGGGCTCCCCGCCCAGCCCCACCGCCAGCACGAGCGGTGACTTGAAGCCGGCCGGGGCGGGCAGCTTCGTCACCTCGCCCTCGGCGCCGGTGGCGCCGAGGGTCTCCAGGACGCCGGCGAGCCGGCCGTCGTAGGCCTTGTCCACGGCCTCTGCGCCGGGGGCGACGACCAGGTCCCCGGACCGGGAGGCAGAGCCCTTGGCGACACCGATCACGATCGCGTCGGCCCGCAGGCCGGGCGCCGCGGCGGTGCTGAGAGTGAGAGCAGTCACGGTGGTGAAATCTCGCTTCCGATGTGAAGTTGCGATGGCCGATCTGTGTGGGTCGACCGGGCCCGACAGCCGACCCTAGATCCGGGCTGGGGCCGCGGTCGTACGGGGTCGGCCCCACCGGCGCGGCGAACCGGTACGTCGACCCCGGCAACGAGCCTACGCGTGCGGGTGCGTTCGCTCATGCACGCGTACGCACCCGTCGGTCGGCGTCGTCGCCACGGCCGATCCTCGCACTCCACGGCCCGGCTCACACCCGTCGGGTCACGGTGAGACGAGGGCAAGCCCGTTGGCGGCCCCGGGCGAGCTCGCGCGGGCCGCCCTGCCCCGCCGTGTCCCCCCGCGTCAACTCCGCTCCGGGCGGGCCCGCCTAGGCCCTGTCGTCACATTCCCGTCTGCCCCGCGACGCCATGCACGCACTCTCGCCGCACCGGGCCCAGACCCGAGTACATCCAGTACGAGGGTCAGGGCCCGGCACACCGAGAGCACGCACCTGACGCCGCAGGGCCGCCCTTCGGGCGACGACGGGAATGTGACGACAGGGCCTAGCGGCCCAGGCAGAGCACCACGAGGGCCGTCGTCGCCGCCGTCTCCGCGAGCCCGCCGAAGACGTCGCCGGTCACCCCGCCGAAGCGGCGGGTGCAGTGACGCAGGAGGAGTTCGGCGGCGGCCAGCGCGAGGAGGACGGCGAGGGCCGCGCGGACGGCGTCGTAGGAGCCGAGGAACGCGCCCGCAGCCGCCGCGGCGACCGTGCAGACGCCCGCCACCGCCAGCGCCCCGGGCACCGGCACCACGCCGGCGACCGCCGCCCCCAGGCCCTCCGGGCGGGCGGCCGGCACCCCGGCACGGGCGGCCTGGGTGAGCGCCAGCCGGGCCGCGACCGCCGCCACGACGGCCGCGAGGGCGCCCCGCGCCCAGGAGGCGCCGTACAGCTGGGCCAGCGCGGCCACCTGCGCGAGCACCACGAGGACCAGGGCGAGCACACCGAACGGTCCGATGTCCGACTGCTTCATGATGCGCAGCGCGTCCTCGGCGGGCCTGCCGCTGCCCAGCCCGTCGGCGGTGTCGGCCAGCCCGTCCAGATGCAGCCCTCGGGTGAGGACGGCGGGTACGGCGGCGGAGGCGACCGCGGCGAGCAGCGGTCCCGCGCCCAGGAACAGGGCGAGCACCCCGAGCACGGCCGCGCAGCCGCCGACGACCAGTCCGACCGCCGGGGCGCCGAGCATGCCCCCGCGCGCGGCCTCCCTGTCCCAGCGGGTCACCCGGACCGGGAGGACGGTGAGGGTGCCGAAGGCGAACCGCAGGCCGTCGAGGGCGGCGGGCGGGGGCGCGGGCGCGGGAGGGGGCGGGGTCGTGGACACCGGCGCAGGTTACCGGGCGGTCGGACGGGCGCCCCCGGGAGGCGGGGGCGAAAATGCGCCTATGGGAGATTGGTGGCAGCGGAACATCTCGGAGCCGGGCAAGCTGCCGCTGCTCCTCGCCCTCACCGCCTTCGTCCTGACCTTCGTGGTCACCCGCGTCATCACCCGTCTGATCCGGGCCGGCAGGGGCCCGTTCGGCAATGTCAGCGCGGGCGGGGTGCACGTCCACCACGTGGTTCCCGGTGTCCTCCTGACCGTCTTCGGCGGCTTCGGCGCGGTGGCGAGCGCCCGGCACGGCTTCGGCTCGGCCGCCTTCGCGGTCGTCTTCGGCGTCGGCGTCGGGCTCGTCCTGGACGAGTTCGCGCTGATCCTGCACCTCGACGACGTGTACTGGACGGAGGCGGGCCGCAAGAGCGTGGAGGTCGTCGTGCTGACGGCGGCCCTGGTCGGGCTGGTCCTGGTCGGCTTCCTGCCGTTCGGTGTCGACGACGTGGGCCCGGACGAGGGCCAGGACCGCGGGAGCGTCATCTCGACCGTGGCGGTCAACTTCCTGTTCGCCCTGGCGGTGCTGAGCAAGGGCAAGGCCCGGATGGCGGTCTTCAGCGTGATCGTCCCGTTCGTCGGCCTGATCGGCTTCGTCCGCCTGGCCCGCCCCGGCTCCTGGTGGGCCCGCCGCTTCTACCGCCGACGGCCGCGGGCTCGCGCCAGAGCGGCGCTGCGGGCCTACCGTCACGACCGGCGGTGGGCCCGCCCGCGCAGGGTCGTGGGGGACTGGCTGGGGGGCAAGACGGACACGGAGCTGCGCTCCGCCGGGCGGGGGTGACGGTCTCCTTCACCGGGTCCACGGCCGGGTGCGCGGCAGGGCCGCCCCACGACGGGCCGTGTGCCGCCCGGATCGCTCGCCCGGACCGAGCCGCCCGGTCCGCCGCTACGCCTGCGTGGGCTCCTCGGGCCCCGTCGGCTCCTCCGGCGCGCCGAACTTCTCCTCGGCCGCCGGGGATTCCTCGGGCTTCTGCGGCTTCTCCGGCAGTTCGGCGGCCAGCGCCGCCGCGGCCCGCACCAACGGCAGTGCCAGCAGGGCTCCCGCGCCCTCGCCCACGGTCACCCCCTGGTCCAGCAGCGGGTCCAGCGCCATCCGGTCGAGCGCCTTGGCCTGGCCCGGCTCGCCGCTGCGCTGCCCGGCGAGCCACCAGTCCGGCGCCCGGAAGGCGATCCGCTGCCCGACGAGCGCGCACGCCGCCACCACGACCCCGTCCAGCACCACCGGCAACTTCCGTACGGCGCACTGCAGCAGAAAGCCCGTCATCGCGGCGAGGTCGGCGCCGCCCACGGTCGCCAGCAACTGCAACTGGTCGCCGAGCACCGGCCGGGCCCGCCGCAGCGCGTCACGGATCGCGGCGCACTTGCGCATCCACGCCAGGTCGTCGATCCGCTCCCCGCCCCGCCCGGTCACCACGGACGCGTCGGTCCCGCACAACGCGGCGACCAGCACGCCCGCCACCGTCGTCCCGCCCACGCTCACATCGCCGAGGACGACCAGGTCCGTACCGGAGTCGGCCTCCTCGTCGGCGACGGCGACCCCGGCCCGGAAGGCGGCTTCCGCCTCCTCGGGGGTCAGCGCGTCCTCGATGTCGATACGGCCGCTGCCGCGCCGTACCCGATGGCGTACGACATCCTCCGGGAACGCGTCCGGCTCGCAGTCCAGCGCCATGTCCACGACCCGCAGCGGAACCCCGAGCTGACGGGCCAGCACCGCCGACGGACGGCCGCCCTCCAGCACCTCCCGCACCAGCTCCGCGGCGCTGCCCGCGGGCCGGACCGAGACGCCCAGCTCGGCGATCCCGTGATCACCGGCGAACAGCACCACCCGCGGCTGCCGGATCGGCCGGACGGGCACCGCGCCCTGCGCCGCCGCGAGCCACTCACCCAGGTCGTCGAGGCGCCCCAGCGATCCGGGCGGCACGATCTGACGTTCCCGGCGCGCCTCCGCGTCGCGGCGCACCCCACCGTCGGGGCGCTCGATCAGATCGGTGAAGTCGTCGAGATTAAGCGAGCTCATTCGCCGAACAGTACCGGCACCGATCGAACGGTTCCGCGCCACATCGCCACCACACCCCCACGACGTCTTTGCACCCAAGATCGCGATCCCATACGTTCCGCTTTACCACGAATTGCCGCCTGCCTCGCATTGCCCCGCACGCTCTCCCACCGGAGCCGCTCATGCCCCCCAGGCCCATCCACGAGCCGCGCCGCGACGACTGCCCCTGGTGCGGCTCGAAACGCCTGCGCACCCGACTGCGCGCCCCCGACCTCCTGCACCACAGACCGGGCACGTTCGTCGTCGACGAGTGCCGGGACTGCGCCCACGCCTTCCAGAACCCGCGCCTGACCGCGGAGGGGCTCGCCCTCTACCAGCGCGACCCGGACGTGGACCACGCGACGGGCCTCACCGACCGGGTCCTGGCGACCCGCACCAGCCGTCGCCGCCTGCGGGCCACCGCCCGGGCGATGCTGCGGTTCCCCGAGCCGGAGAGCTGGCTGGACGTGGGCACGGGCCACGCGCTCTTCCCGGAGGCGGCGAAGGAGGTGTTCAGGTACACGGCGTTCGACGGCCTGGACCCCACCCCCAGGGTGGAACGGGCGCGGCTGGCGGGGCGCGTCGAGGAGGCCCACATCGGCCGCCTCACCACCCCCGGCATCACCACCCGCCTGCGCGCCCGCTACGACGTCGTCAGCATGCTCCACCACCTGGAGCACACCCCCGACCCCCGCGAGGAACTCCGCGCCGCCCTCATCACCCTCCGCTCCGGCGGGCACCTCCTCGTCGAGGTCCCCGACCCGCGCAGCGCGTTCGCCACCCTCCTCGGCAAGTGGTGGCTCCCGCACGGGCAGCCCCGCCATCTCCACCTCGTCCCCCTGCCCAACCTCCGTGCGGAACTGGAGGCCCAGGGCTGCACCGTCCTCACCGCGGACCGCCGCGCCCCTCATGTCCCCTGCGACCTGTCGGCGGCCCTCTCCCTCTGCCTGAACCAGGCCGTCCCGCCGACCCACCCGACCCTGCGACGGGCCACCAGCCCCCTGCTCGCGGCGGCGAGGGCCCTGGACCACACCCTGGCCCCCGTCCTCCGGCACACCCGTTTCTCGAACGCGTACCGGATCATCGCCCGGAAGCACTGACCCGGAAGCACTGACCCGGCGGACCGTCCCCGCCCCGCCGAGCCCGCCCCGCCCGGCTCACCCCCGGAGCACCACCGCCTGCCCCGCCACCACCAGCACCACCTGCTCGCACTCGGCCGCGATCGCCGCGTTCAGCCGCCCCAACTCGTCCCGGTACCGCCGGCCGGAGGCCGTGGCCGGGACGATGCCGGAGCCGACCTCGTTGGACACCAGCACCACCGTCCGCCGGGACGCGCGCACGGCGGCCGCCAGCTCCGCCACCCGCGCCCGCAGTTCCCGCTCGCCCCCGTCCGCCCACACCGCGTCGTCCCACGCCCCGGCGGAGTCCATCGCGTCCGTCAGCCACAGGGAGAGGCAGTCGATCAGCAGCGGGGCCCCGCCGACCGCCAGCAACGGCACCAGGTCGCACGTCTCCGCCGTCCGCCACGAACCCGGCCGCCGCTCCCGGTGCGCGGACACCCGCGCCGCCCACTCGGTGTCCCCGCCCCGAGAACCGCCCGTCGCGACGTACAGCACCTCGGGGAAGGACTCCAGCCGGCGCTCCGCCTCCACCGACTTGCCGGACCTCGCCCCGCCCAGCACCAGCGTCCGCCGCGGCACGTCCGGCACGTCCTCGTACGCCCCCACCACCAGCGTCGACCCGTCCGGCACCGGCCGGGCCCCCGCCGCCGCGAGCCGCCGCCGCAACTCCGCCCCCGGCGGCACGTCGTGGTCCAGGTGAACGGCGACGACATCCGTCGTCGGCCCCACCGCCCCCACCGCCCGCAGCCTCGCCAGCGCGTCCGGCCTCCCCACGACGTCGGCGAGGACCATGTCGTACCGCTCGGCCGGCTCCGTCCCGTCCTCCAGCCCGGCCGCCGCGCCCCCCGGCGGCAGGTACAGCAGCCGCTGCCCCGCGGGACCCGTCACCTCGTATCCGGTACCCGGCGCGTCCAGCGCCACCGCCCGCACCCGGTGCCCCGTCAGCAGCGACAGCTCCCGACCGTCCGGCACCCGCCCGGGCTGCGGCACCCCGGCCGGCACCTCGACGGGCGGCCCGTCGTGCGGATGCGACAACAGCACCTGCCGTACGCCGCTCAGCGAGTGCCCCGTCCGCGCCGCGGCGAGGGCCGCACCCGGCGTCAGGTCGAGCAGCAGCGCCCCGTCCACGAGCAACGCGGTCGCCGCCCGCGCGTCCACGCCGAGCGAGGTCGCGCAGACGGCACAGGGACAGTCGGGGCGGGGGAGTCCGAGGGGGGCGCCGGTACCAAGCAGAGTCACTTCCACCCCCCGATTTTCACCGGTCGCCCCCCGGCCCGCGCGCCCATACCCCCGATCACCGACGACCCCGTCTCCTGACGGCGCACCCGGCCGAGCGCATAGGCTCTGATCAGGAGCCGGACCGAGATCCGGCTTCTGCTCTGCAGGTGCCGACACGTTGGAGGCGTACATGGCGGCATGGACGTGGCGTTTCGAGAAGGCCGACGGGACGGAGGTCGAGCCCGCGGTGCAGCCCGAGGAGTTCACCACACAGGGGGACGCCGAGTCCTGGATCGGGGAGCACTGGAAGGCCCTGCTCGAAGGCGGCGCGGACCAGGTACGGCTCTTCGAGGACTCCACCGAGATCTACGGCCCGATGAACCTGCACGCCGAAGAGTCCTAGCGGCCGGGGGCCCGGGGCGTCCACCGACGGTCCCCCGGGCTCACCGGACCCGGGGCCCGCGCGGTCCCGGGCCCGCCGGGCCCCGGGCCGGGCCGACGGCCTACTGCTCGCCCAGCGTCACCTCCACGGTCTGCTGCCCGCCGTCGCGGGTGAGGGTCACGGTGGTGCGTTCTCCGGGGCGGGCCTCGGCCAGTGCTTCCGCCAGGGACGTCATCGTGGTGATGACGGTGTCACCCAGTCCGGTGATGACGTCACCGACCTCGATGCCGGCCTTGTCGGCCGCGCCCCCGTCGCGCACCTCGACGACGGCGACCCCGGCCGGCCGGAACTCGGCGTCGGCGTACGTCCGCCCGGTGATGCCCAGGGCCGCCCGGCCGGAGTCGGTGACCCTGCCGTCCTTGACGATCTGGTCGGCGACCGTCCGTACCATCGAGGCCGGGATCGCGAACCCGATGCCGGGCGCCGCGCTGTCGCCGAGCCCCGGGTCGGTCGCGGCGAGCGTGGGGATACCGATGACCTGCCCGTCGAGGTTCACCAGCGCGCCTCCGCTGTTGCCGGGGTTGATGGCGGCGGACGTCTGCACCATGTTGGCGATCGTCGCCCCCGTGCCCCCGCCCTCACTCCCCTCGCTGACGGTCCGTCCGGTCGCCGAGACGATGCCCTGCGTCACGCTCGACGACAGCCCCAGCGGCGAGCCCATCGCGAGCACGATCTGCCCGACCTCGACCTTGGCGGAGTCCCCGAAGGTCGCCGGCCTCAGCCCGCTCGGGGGCCGGTCCAGCCTGATGACGGCGAGGTCCTGCTCGGGATACGAGTAGACGAGGGTCGCGGCGAGCGCGTCGCGGCTGTTGGCCGTCGTGACCTGGAAGGTCCTCGTGTCACCGACGACGTGCGCGTTGGTGACGATGTGCCCCTTGTCGTCGTACACCACCCCCGAGCCCAGCTCGCTGCCGGTCTGGATCTGCACGACCGACGGCAGGACGTCCTTGATCACCCGCTGGTAGGCGTTCTCCAGATCGTCCGCCTGGGCGACGGCCGCGGGCTGCGCGGCCTGCCGGGTCGCCGCCTCCCCGCCCGAGGACCCGGAGGCGGAACATCCGGCGACCAGCCCGAGGGAGCACACCGGGGACACCCAGCACGCCCACCCCGACACGACCGGCCGACGGGCATGCGTACGCGTACGGGAACGGGAAGCGTCCATGCCCCGAGTCTCTCCGCGGGGTGCACCTCCGGCCCGTCCTGCTCACCCGAACGAGCGCCAGGGACGGTACCGGTACGGACCTCGCCCGCACCGCCCGAGTCTCAGCCCCGCACCCCGCACAGATGCAGCAGCGCCGCCACGCCCCGGTAGGGATCCGTCCGCCCCGCCCGCTCCTCCGCGGCCAGCAGCGTCTCCACGTCCTCCGGGATCTGCGCCGCGTCGGCCGCCGTGTCCGTGAACACCCGCACCCCGTACCAGGCCTGCAGGGGCGCCCCGATGCCGGCGAGCGTCGCGGTCAGGGTCTCCAGCCGGTCGGCGCGGACGTCGAGGCCCAGCCGGTTGCGGTAGGCGACGGTGTCGAAGGAGGCCAGGGCGCCCGCCCAGTCGCCGGACAGACCGGGCCGCATGGCCAGCGCGTCCGCGTTGCGCACGAGCAGCGACAGCAGCCCGCCCTGGGCGAGCACGCGCGCGATGCCCGCCAGCAGGGGGTCCGGCTCCTGCACGTACATGAGCACGCCGTGGCAGAGCACCACGTCGAAGCTGCCGGGCAGGAAGTGCACGCCCGTGTCCCGGCCGTCGCCCTCGATGATCCGCATCCGCTCCCGGATGCCCTCCGGTTCCCCGGACAGGGCCTCGCGGGCCGCGGCGATCATCGTCGTGTCCTGCTCCAGGCCGGTCACCTGGTGACCGAGCCGGGCCAGCCGCAGCGCCTGCGTGCCCTGGCCCATCCCCACGTCGAGCACCCGCAGCCGCTGCCCGACCGGATACCGCCCGGCTATCTGCTCGTCGAGCTGCCGGGCCACCAGTTCCTGCCGTACGACGTCACGCAGCCCGCCCAGCTTGTCCAGCCAGGCCTTCGCCGCACCCCCGGAGAAAGCAGCAGTGCTCAGGGCCGCTCTCCGCGCTTGACCTGGGGCTTGGGCAGCCGGAGCCGACGCATCTGGAGGGAGCGCATCAGCGCGTAGGCCACCGCGCCCCGCCGGTTCTGCTCGGGGAAGCGCTCCGCCAGCCGCTTCTTCAGGCGGAACCCGGTGACGACCGAGTCCAGCACGATGAGCACGATCACCACGAGCCACAGCAGCAGCGCGACGTTCTGCAGCGACGCCACCCGGATCATGCTCAGCACGAGGATGATCACGGCCATGGGCAGGAAGAACTCCGCCACGTTGAACCGCGAGTCGACGAAGTCGCGCGCGAACTTGCGCACCGGACCCTTGTCACGGGCCGGCAGGTACCGCTCGTCGCCGCCGGCCAGCGCCTGGCGCTGACGCTCCAACTGGGCGCGGCGCTCCTCGCGCTGGCGCTTGGCGGCGTCCTTGCGCGTCATCGACGTGTTGGCGACGCTGCGGCGCTGGGACTGGGCCTCACTGCGCTTGGGTGTGGGCCGGCCCTTGGGGGCCTGCGGGTGGCGGGGCTGCTTGGAGTCGGTCACCACGGCCTTGTCGGCGGGCGCCTTCTCTTCCTTGACACGGCTACGGAACACAAAACCCAAGGGTAAGCGCTCCCCGGGCATGGACCCCAGCCCGGTGGGGAACGATCCGGCAACACCAGTCGTCTGAAGTGAGGACAGACCCGGGACAGACCGGGGAAGAGGGGACACCCGGTGACCGAGCGCTCACCCTGAAGGTCACCTACTCCTCACGCCGGAGCGATGCCTTGGTCAGTCGTCCTTGGGGAGGAGCGCATCCGCCCCCGAACAGTGCGTCAATGGAAGCAGGGCCCGTACTGTGGGTTCTGTCGCAGAGCTGGAGCCGGAGTCCGTCAGAAGGGGGCGCGCGAAGCCCATGAGCGGTGTCATGAAGCGTATGGGGATGATCTTCCGCGCGAAGGCGAACAAGGCCCTTGACCGGGCCGAGGACCCGCGCGAAACCCTCGATTACTCGTACCAGAAGCAGCTGGAACTGCTCCAGAAGGTCCGCCGCGGCGTCGCGGACGTGGCCACCTCGCGCAAGCGCCTGGAACTCCAGCTGACCCAGCTGCAATCGCAGTCCTCCAAGCTGGAGGACCAGGGCCGCAAGGCGCTCGCGCTCGGCCGCGAGGACCTGGCCCGGGAGGCGCTCTCCCGCCGCGCCGCCCTCCAGCAGCAGGTCACCGACCTCGAGACGCAGCACGCGACGCTCCAGGGCGAGGAGGAGAAGCTCACCCTCGCGGCCCAGCGTCTCCAGGCCAAGGTCGACGCCTTCCGCACCAAGAAGGAGACCATCAAGGCCACCTACACCGCGGCCCAGGCCCAGACCCGCATCGGCGAGGCCTTCTCCGGCATCTCCGAGGAGATGGGCGACGTCGGCCTGGCCATCCAGCGCGCCGAGGACAAGACCGCCCAGCTCCAGGCCCGCGCCGGCGCCCTCGACGAACTCCTCGCCTCCGGGGCCCTCGACGACCCCACGGGCATGGCCAAGGACGACATCCAGGCCGAGCTGGACCGGCTCTCCGGTGGTACGGATGTAGAGCTGGAGCTGCAGCGCATGAAGGCCGAGCTCGCCGGAGGCACCTCCGCCGGGCAGCAGGCCATCGAAGGGGGCGCGGACCCCTCGCAGACCCAGCAGCAGCCACAGGACACCCCGCGCTTCGACAAGCAGTAGCCCGGCGCCGGGGACCGGAGCCGAGGAGGGCGACATGATCGTGCGGATCATGGGGGAGGGCCAGTGGAAGCTGGCCGACTCCCACCTCGCCGAGCTGACCAAGCTCGACGACGAGCTGCTGGAGGAGATGGAGGGCGGCGACGAGGCCGGCTTCCGGCGCACCCTCAACGCTCTCCTGGACGCCGTCCGCGTCCTCGGCACCCCCCTGCCGGACGAGGCACTGGAACCGTCGGAACTGATCCTCCCGGCTCCCGGCGCGAGCCTGGAGGAGGTCCGGGAGATGCTCAGCGACGACGGGTTGATCCCGGGCTGACGGCGGGCGACTTCCCGGCGCGGGCCGGCCACCGGCGGCGCCGTCCGAGGCGGGGCCGGTGGAGTTCCGAGCCGGGCCGGTGCAGCAAGGCCTCACGGCGGCCCGCGAGCGGGGGCCGGTGGCATCGCCCCGTCCGGTGGCACCCCCCTCGGGGGGTCCGAGGACGAGGCCCGTTCAGGCCGGGAGCGGGACCGGGGCGACGGCCCCCGATGACGTCCCATCCCGCCACGGCCACTCGAGAAGGTACGGCACCCTTGACCCCTCTGGCCCGAGCCCGGCGCGAGCTGCGCGCACATCCCCTCGCCCTCGACGCCTTCCTCGCCGCCGCCGTCCTGCTGTGCATGCTGGCCGGATCCTTCGTGGACCCGCACGGCGAGCACCGCGTCAGCTGGGGCATCCGCACCCCGGACCCGCTCAGCCTGCTGCTGATGGCCCTCGGCGCCGTCACGCTCGTCTTCCGCCGCCGCGCCCCCATGACGGTCCTCGCCCTCACCGGCACCCTCTCCGTCGTCGAGAGCGTCACCGGCGACCCCCGGGCCCCGGTCGCGATGTCCGCCGTCGTCGCCCTCTACACCGTCGCCGCCACCACCGACCGCCCCACGACCCTGCGGGCGGGCCTGCTCACCATGACGGTCCTGACCACTGCCGCGATGCTCGCCGGCCCGCTGCCCTGGTACGCCCAGGACAACCTCGCGATCCTCGCCTGGACCGGCATCGGCGCCACCGCCGGAGACGCCGTCCGCAGCCGCAGGGCCGTCGTACAGGCCATCCGGGAGCGCGCCGAGCGGGCCGAACGCACCCGCGAGGAGGAGGCCCGCCGCCGGGTCGCCGAGGAGCGCCTGCGGATCGCCCGCGACCTGCACGACGTCGTCGCCCACCACATCGCCCTGGTCAACGTGCAGGCCGGAGTCGCCGCCCACGTCATGGACAAGCGCCCCGACCAGGCCAAGGAGGCCCTCGCGCACGTCCGGGAGGCCAGCCGCTCCGCCCTCAACGAGCTGCGCGCCACCGTCGGCCTGCTGCGCCAGTCCGGCGACCCCGAGGCCCCGACCGAACCGGCCCCCGGCCTGGACCGCCTCGACGAACTCGCCGGCACCTTCCGCAGCGCCGGCCTCCAGGTCGAGGTCGCCCGCGCCGACCACGGCACCGCGCTCCCGGCCGCCGTCGACCTGGCCGCCTACCGGGTCATCCAGGAGGCCCTGACCAACGTGCAGAAGCACGCGGGACCGGACGCCAAGGCCGAGGTCAGCGTCGTGCGCGTGGGACCCCACATCGAAGTGACCGTCCTCGACGACGGCGCGGGCGACGCGACGGGCCCGCGGGAGGGCGGCGGCCACGGGCTGCTCGGCATGCGGGAACGCGTCACCGCCCTGCGCGGCACCCTCACCACCGGGCCCCGCTACGGAGGCGGCTTCCGCGTCCATGCCATCCTGCCGGTCAAGACCCGTGCCGCCGCCACGGGAGAACCGGGGGAGCCCGCATGACCATCCGTGTCCTGCTCGCCGACGACCAGGCACTGCTGCGCAGCGCCTTCCGCGTGCTCGTCGACTCCGAGCCCGACATGGAGGTCGTCGGCGAGGCGTCCGACGGCGCGGAGGCGGTCCGGCTGGCCAAGGAGCAGCAGGCGGACGTCGTCCTCATGGACATCCGCATGCCGGGCACCGACGGCCTCGCCGCCACCCGGCTGATCAGCGCCGACCCCGCCCTCGCACAGGTGCGCGTGGTGATCCTGACGACCTTCGAGGTCGACGACTACGTCGTGCGGTCGCTGCGGGCGGGTGCCTCCGGCTTCCTCGGCAAGGGCAGCGAGCCCGAGGAACTCCTCAACGCCATCCGGGTGGCCGCGGGCGGCGAGGCCCTGCTGTCCCCGGCCGCCACCAAGGGCCTGATCGCCCGCTTCCTCGCCCAGGGCGACACCGACGACGACCGTGACCCGGGCCGCGCGGAACGGCTGGACGCGCTCACCGTGCGCGAGCGCGAGGTCCTCGTCCAGGTCGCCGGCGGCCACTCCAACGACGAGATCGCCGACCGCCTGGAGGTCAGCCCGCTGACCGTGAAGACGCACGTCAACCGGGCCATGGCCAAGCTGGGCGCCCGCGACCGGGCCCAGCTCGTGGTGATCGCGTACGAGTCCGGCCTGGTCCGTCCGAGGGTGGACTGAACGCCACCCGGCCGTACTGCGCCCGGAGTAGGCGCCGGATAAGGAAATCGACCTGGGGCTTACGGATCGGCCGTTCCCGATGGCTCAGGGTGTAGGGGCGGGCGCTCATATGTGCCGTGCGCCATCCGTGTCGTGCGCCATAGCTGTCGTACGCCGTTCGTGGCGTACGCCGTACCTGTCGTACGCCATCCGTGCCGTGCGCCGTCTGTGCCGTCCGCGCTTCCTTCCTGCCCCTATGCCGCTTCTGCCGCTCACAGAAGAGAGACCCAGAACCGATGTCCTGGCTGTCGAGATTCAGCCTCGCCCAACGGGCCCTGATAGGCCTGATGTCCATCATCGCGATCGTGTTCGGCGCGATCGCGATCCCCCAGCTCAAGCAGCAGCTGCTGCCGACCATCGAACTGCCGATGGTGTCCGTGCTGGCGCCGTACCAGGGCGCCTCCCCGGACGTCGTCGAGAAGCAGGTCGTCGAGCCCATCGAGGACAACCTCGAGGCCGTCGACGGCATCACCGGCGTCACCTCCACGGCGAGCGAGGGCAACGCCCTGATCATGGCGTCCTTCGACTACGGCAACGACACCAAGCAGCTCGTCGCCGACGTCCAGCAGGCCGTCAACCGGGCCCGCGTCCAGCTCCCGGACTCCGTGGACCCGCAGGTCGTCGCCGGTTCCACGGACGACATGCCGACCGTGGTCCTCGCCGTCACCTCCGACCAGGACCAGCAGGCCCTCGCCGACCGGCTCGACCGGACCGTCGTCCCGGCGCTGAAGGACATCGACGGCGTCGGCCAGGTCACCGTCGACGGGGTGCGCGACCTCCAGGTCACCGTCACCCCCGACGACGCGAAGCTGACGCGGGCCGGACTGACCCCGCAGGCCCTCGCCCAGGCCCTGCAGGCGGGCGGTGCGACCGTCCCGGCGGGTTCCTTCGACGAGGCCGGCGCCAACCGCACCGTCCAGGTCGGCGGCGGCTTCACCTCGCTGGAGCAGATCCAGGACCTGATGATCGCGGGTACGGCCGGCAAGAAGCCGGTCCGGCTCGGTGACGTGGCCACCGTGCGGCAGGAGGAGGCCCCGGCCGACTCCCTCACCCGCACCGACGGCCGGCCCAGCCTCGCCGTCGCCGTCACCATGGACCACGACGGCAGCGCCGTCGCGATCTCGGACGCCGTCGAGGAGAAGCTGCCCGGGCTGCGCGAGGACCTCGGCTCCGGCGCGTCGATCACGGTCGTCAGCGACCAGGGCCCGGCGGTGTCGAAGTCCATCGAGGGCCTGACGACGGAGGGCGCGCTCGGTCTGCTCTTCGCGGTCCTCGTCATCCTGGTCTTCCTGGCCTCGCTCCGCTCCACGCTGGTGACGGCGGTGTCGATCCCGCTGTCCGTCGTCCTCGCCCTGATCGTGCTGTGGACGCGCGACCTGTCGCTGAACATGCTGACGCTCGGCGCCCTGACCATCGCCGTCGGCCGGGTCGTCGACGACTCGATCGTCGTCCTGGAGAACATCAAGCGCCACCTCGGCTACGGCGAGGAGCGGCAGACAGCCATCCTCACCGCGGTGCGCGAGGTGGCCGGCGCGGTCACCTCCTCCACCCTCACCACGGTCGCCGTGTTCCTGCCGATCGGCCTGGTCGGCGGGATGGTGGGCGCGCTGTTCGGCGCGTTCAGCCTGACGGTGACGGCGGCCCTGCTGGCCTCCCTGCTCGTCTCGCTGACGGTCGTGCCGGTCCTGTCGTACTGGTTCCTGCGCGCCCCCAAGGGCACCCCCGAGGACGCCGAGGAGGCGCGCCGGGCGGCCGAGGAGAAGGAGGCGAGGAGCCGCCTCCAGCGCTTCTACGTCCCCGTCCTGCGCTTCGCGACCCGGCGCCGTCTGACGAGCGTGGCGATCGCGGTCGTCGTGCTGCTCGGCACCTTCGGCATGGCGCCCCTGCTGAAGACGAACTTCTTCGACCAGGGGGAGCAGCAGGTCCTGACGGTCAAGCAGAGGCTGAGGCCGGGCACCAGCCTCGCCGCCACCGACGCCCAGGCGAAGAAGGTCGAGCGCCTGCTCGCCGACACCGAGGGCGTGAAGGACTACCAGGTCACCGTCGGCTCCTCCGGCTTCATGGCGGCCTTCGGCGGCGGTACCGACACCAACCAGGCGTCGTACCAGGTGATGCTGGAGGACTCCGCGTCGTACGAGGACGTGCAGGAGCGCATCGAGGACGGGCTGGAGAAGCTCGACGGCATCGGCACGACCACCGTCGCCGCCGGTGACGGCTTCGGCAGCCAGGACCTCAGTGTCGTCGTGAAGGCGGCCGACGCCGGTGTGCTGCGCACGGCGGCCGAGCAGGTCCGCGCGGCCGTGGCCGGACTGGACGACGTCACGGACGTCACCAGCGACCTGTCGCAGAGCGTGCCGCGCATCTCGGTCGAGGCCGACGCCGGGGCCGCGGCGGCCGGCTTCGACCAGCAGACGCTGGGCGCGGCGGTCGCGCAGGCGGTGCGCGGGACGACGGCCGCCAAGGCGGTCCTGGACGACACCGAGCGCGACGTCGTCATCACCTCGGCGACGCCGGCCACGACGCTGGCGCAGCTGAAGGCCCTGAAGCTGGGCCCGGTGAAGCTCGATGACATCGCGACCGTGCGGCTCGTCGACGGCCCGGTCTCGATGACCCGCATCGACGGTCAGCGCGCGGCCACCATCACCGCGCGGCCGACCGGCGACAACACGGGCGCGGTGAGCGCGGACCTGACGTCCAAGCTGAACGCGCTGAAGCTCCCGGCGGGCGCGACGGCCGAGATCGGCGGTGTCTCGCAGGACCAGGACGACGCGTTCAAGAACCTGGGCCTGGCGATGCTCGCGGCGATCGCGATCGTCTTCATGCTGCTGGTGGCGACCTTCCGTTCGCTCGTCCAGCCGCTGATCCTGTTGGTCTCCATCCCGTTCGCGGCGACCGGCGCGATCGGCCTGCTGGTGGCCACCGGCACCCCGATGGGCGTCCCCGCGATGATCGGCATGCTGATGCTGATCGGCATCGTGGTGACCAACGCGATCGTGCTGATCGACCTCATCAACCAGTACCGCCGCCAGGGCCACGGCGTCGTCGAGGCCGTGGTGGAAGGCGGCCGGCACCGGCTGCGCCCCATCCTCATGACGGCCCTGGCGACCATCTTCGCCCTGCTGCCGATGGCCCTGGGCGTCACCGGCGAGGGCGGCTTCATCGCGCAGCCGCTGGCGGTGGTCGTCATCGGCGGTCTGGTCACCTCGACCCTGCTCACCCTGCTCCTCGTCCCGACCCTCTACGCGATGGTCGAGCTCCGCAAGGAGCGGCGGGCGGGGAAGCGGGCGGCGAAGCGGCAGTCCGAGCCGGAGCAGGTGCCGGAGCCCGCCGGCGTGTAGGACCTGAGGGAACGGCCCGGCCGACCCCTCTTCCCCCGCGGGATGTTCCTATCCTGTGAGCTCGAACTGCTCTGCGGGGGAAGGGGATCGGGGCGGTGCCACTGCACAGGGACGACCCGAGGTCGGTCGGCGGATACCGGATCGTCGACCGGCTGGGGGCCGGCGGCATGGGGGTCGTCTACCGGGGCAGGGCGAGATCCGGGCGTGAGGTCGCCGTCAAGGTGGTCCACGCCCAGTACGCCGAGGACCCCGTCTTCCGCACCCGGTTCCACCAGGAGATCGAGGCCGTCCGCAGGGTGAGCGGCGCCTTCACCGCACCGGTCGTGGACGCCGACCCGGAGGCGGCGCGGCCCTGGATGGCCACCCAGTACGTGCCGGGGTGCTCGCTCGCCCAGCGGATCCGCGACCGGGGCGCCCTGCGCGGCGCCGAGCTGCGGCAGCTGGCCCTGGGGCTGGTGGAAGCGCTGCGGGACATCCACCGGGCCGGCGTCGTGCACCGCGACCTGAAGCCGGCCAACGTCCTGATGGCCGGGGACGGCCCCCGCGTCATCGACTTCGGCATCTCCCGCGCGGCGGAGAACCACACCCTGACCGAGACCGGCCAGATGATCGGCACCCCGCCGTTCATGTCCCCGGAGCAGCTCACCGACGCCCGCACGGTCGGTCCCGCCTCGGACGTGTTCTCGCTCGGCGCCCTGCTGGTGTACGCCACCACCGGCCGGGGCCCGTTCGACGCCGACAGCCCCTACCTCACCGCGTACCGCGTGGTCCACGACGAGCCCGTGCTGGACGGGGTGGGCGAGCCGCTGCGCGCGGTCCTGGCCCGCTGCCTGGCCAAGAGCGCCGCGGACCGGCCCGGACTCGACGACCTGGCGCGGGAGTTCGGCCGCGTCCTGCCCGAACCGGAGGCGGGCGACCCGCCCACCGTGACGCTGCGCCCGCCGCTGTCGGCGGGTCCGGGGCCGGCCTCCCGCACCCCCTCGCCGCCGCCCTCCGGCCGCCGCTCCCGCCTGCGCAGGCTGCCGGTCCTGGCCGGCGTGGCGGGCGTGCTGGCCCTGGCGCTCACCGGCTACCTCGTCGTCGGCCCGCTGAAGGACGACAGCGCGGGGGAGCAGGGGGGCCGGGCGTCCGCGGCCTCCCGCTGGGGGTCCCTCCCCGACGGCTGGAAGCCCTGGCAGACGACGGTGTACGGCACCGCCGCGAGCGGTGTGAAGGCGCTGGACGGCGGTCCCGGCGGGGTGGCCTACGGCGGGTCCCTGTCCTGTGCCATGGCGGAGGGCGCCCTCTACTGCGGGGGTGACGGCACGCTCCCCGTCCGCGTGGACGGGCCGACGGGCCGGATCGCCTGGCGGGGGGACTCCCAGCCGTCCGGGGTGGACCGGGAGGAGTACGGGAGCCTCGTCCTCGGGGTGCGGGACGGTGTGCTGCTGCTGAGGCGGTCGGTCCTGAACGCCCAGCGGGACGACCAGACGACCAGTGTCGTCGCCCTCGACGCCGGGAGCGGCAGGAGGCTGTGGTCGCGCACGGTGAGCGGGGACAGCTCCGAGGCCACGCTCGTCGGCGACCTGCTCCTGACGCCGGACGGCGGCAGCCGGATGACCGCCAGGTCACCGCGCGACGGCACGGCACGCTGGACCGTGACCCTTCCGTCCGGTTACGGCTGCGAGTTCTACGACGCCGACGGGCGCCCGTACGCGGGCTGCACCGACCTGGGGCAGGGCACCGTCGACAACGTGCTCACCGCCATCGACCCGGCCGACGGCACGACACGGCGGGTGGCGGCCCCGGACATCAACGGCGTCCACCTCGGCACCCTCGACGGCCGGCTGGTCTTCCTGGAGTACGGCGACCAGGACTCCATGAGCTCCGCGGAGGCGGTGTACACCCACGTCCTGCTGATGGACCCGGACACGGGGACGGTGCGGAGGAGGAAGCTGGCGGGCAGCCCGCGCGGGGAGGCGGCCCTGGTGCACGGCGTGCTCTGCTTCTCCTCCTCCAGCGGCCGGGTGGCCGCCGTCTCGCCCGAGACGGGCGAGCGGCTGTGGCAGACGTCGACGACCCTGCAGCAGCCCGGCACGCCGGTGCCCGACGGCCGGGGCCGCACGGTGTACGTGTCCAGCGCCAGCGGGCGCGTCGCGGCCCTGGACGTCCGTGAGGGCACGCTGCTGTGGGAGTCCTCGCCGCGCGCCGGGCAGGTCGTCGGCGTTCCCTACGCGTCGAAGGTGTTCCTCGACGAGGGTGCCCTGGTGGTGCTGAGCCCCGACGGCACGGTGTTCAGCCTCGACCCGGCTCACCCCGGCCGTGAACCGGCGTCGGGGTGAGCCGTGGTCGTCGTGGACCCGCTTACGGAAGCGCCAGCATCCGCTCCAGCGCCAGCTTCGCGAACGCCTCGGTCTCCTCGTCGACCTCGATGCGGTTGACCAGCTTGCCCTCGGCGAGGGACTCCAGGGTCCACACCAGGTGGGGCAGGTCGATGCGGTTCATGGTCGAGCAGAAGCAGACCGTGCGGTCGAGGAACACGATCTCCTTGCCCTCGGGCGCGAAACGGTTCGCCAGCCGGCGCACCAGGTTCAGCTCGGTGCCGATCGCCCACTTCGAGCCGGCCGGGGCGGCCTCCAGGGCCTTGATGATGTACTCGGTCGACCCGACGTAGTCCGCCGCGGCCACGACCTCGTGCCGGCACTCCGGGTGGACCAGCACGTTCACGCCGGGGATGCGGGCGCGCACGTCCTCCACCGACTGCAGGTTGAAGCGGCCGTGCACCGAGCAGTGGCCGCGCCACAGGATCATCTTCGCGTCGCGCAGCTGCTCGGCGGTCAGCCCGCCGTTCGGCTTGTGCGGGTTGTAGACGACGCAGTCCTCGAGGGACATGCCCATGTCCCGCACCGCGGTGTTCCGGCCGAGGTGCTGGTCGGGCAGGAAGAGCACCTTCTCGCCCTGCTCGAAGGCCCACTCCAGCGCCCGCTTGGCGTTCGACGAGGTGCAGATGGTGCCGCCGTGCTTGCCGGTGAAGGCCTTGATGTCCGCGGAGGAGTTCATGTACGAGACGGGTACGACCCGCTCGGCGACGCCGGCCTCGGTCAGCACGTCCCAGCACTCGGCGACCTGCTCGGCCGTCGCCATGTCGGCCATGGAGCAGCCGGCGGCGAGGTCGGGCAGGACGACCTTCTGGTCGTCGGAGGTCAGGATGTCCGCGGACTCGGCCATGAAGTGCACACCGCAGAACACGATGTACTCGGCCTCCGGGCGCGCGGCCGCGTCCCGGGCCAGCTTGAAGGAGTCGCCCGTGACGTCGGCGAACTGGATGACCTCGTCGCGCTGGTAGTGGTGACCGAGGACGAAGACCTTGTCACCGAGCTTCTCCTTGGCCGCGCGGGCCCGCTCCACCAGGTCCGGGTCGGACGGGGAGGGCAGGTCGCCGGGACACTCGACGCCCCGCTCGCTCCTGGGGTCGGCCTCACGGCCGAGCAGCAACAGGGCGAGCGGAGTCGGCTGTACGTCGAGCTCCGTGGTCTGGGCGGTGGTCACTACACGCACCCTTTCTGCTTTTCGTCGAACTGACGCTATTTATCATAACCCGCTTCATGTCACTTTGACGATGGTCATTGCGTCGATGTGACATGAATCCCGGTGCCGCCCCGCCGACTCGTTTCCGACGGCCGAATGGGCTGCTGTCGGCTTCTGCGCGCATGTGCGAGCATGAAGGAACAGGCGAAAAGAGAAGTTGCCCGGCCCGGAATGAATCCGAGGCCCCGCCGGTTGCAACCGTCGGCAAGCAGTCTCCGCACACCCTTGGAGAGATGTAGATGTCCGTATCGGACGAGACCAGCACCGTCACCGACGGCATCATCCTGACCGACGCCGCCGCGTCCAAGGTCAAGGCCCTGCTCGACCAGGAAGGCCGTGACGACCTCGCCCTGCGCGTGGCCGTCCAGCCCGGCGGCTGCTCCGGCCTGCGCTACCAGCTCTTCTTCGACGAGCGCTCGCTCGACGGCGACGTGGAGAAGGACTTCGACGGGGTCAAGGTCGTCACCGACCGCATGAGCGCCCCCTACCTGGGCGGCGCCACGATCGACTTCGTGGACACGATCGAGAAGCAGGGCTTCACGATCGACAACCCGAACGCGACCGGCTCCTGCGCCTGCGGCGACTCCTTCAGCTGAGCCGTCCCGCGACGCGGTGAAGGCGGCGGCCCCCTCCCCGGGGGGCCGCCGCCTTCACGCGTTCGGGAAGCGGCCCGCTGCGGCTCGGTCTACCGGGGCAGCCGCGCCCCGGGCTTCTCCAGCGGGACGTCCCTGCCGTCCGACCCGACCACGGTCCGCCCGCCCAGCGGCTCGTCCAGCCGGACGGTCTGGTGGAAGACCTTGGCGATCATGATGCAGACCCGGTCCGGCTCGGAGGTCGCCGTCACGGTGACCTTCACCTCGTCGTCGGTCTCCACCGCCGTCGCCTTGTACTCGGAGCACACCCCGCCCGTGAACGCCACGGTCAGCTCCGTGCCCTCGGCCGTGTAGCCGTCGACCTTCACGTCAGTGGTCCGCGCGCCCGAGGACGGCTCCCCGGACGGCGTCGAGGCCGTGGGTGCGCTCAGGTGTTCCGGCTCGACGGCCGGATACGTCACCGTGTAGTCGTCCGCGGTCCCCTCCACCTCGAACAGCCAGGACGGCACCAGCACCTGCCGTCCGCCCGAGGTGTGCGGGGCGAGTCCGAACACCGCGTCCCGCACCGTGAGCGACTGCTTGCGCGGTCCGTCCGTCGACCCGGCGCACGGGCTCGCCGACCGGTCCTCCAACGGCACCGGGTCGGCGCAGCCCCCGATGCCCGTCCGGTGATCGGTCCCCGGCGCCGCGTTCATCCGGTCGAGCGTCTCTTCCGCGCTCAGCACCGGATACGTGTCACCCTTCACCGGCGCCTTCAGCTGGCCGTTCCCGCCGACGACCTCGCCCTGGGCGTTGACGAAGACGCCGGTCGTCCACCCCCGGGTGGGCAGGCCGCCGACCTCGGGGTCGGCGTTCACGACCCGCTGGGCGCCCATCACCTGGCTCGCGTCGATCTTGGCGTCGTCCTGGCCGAGGGCCTTCAGGACCGGGGCCACCGCCTTCTTCGCGGCCGCCTCGCTCACCGGGTCGCCGGCCGGGGCGGCGGGCTCCTTGGTGCAGACGGTGGCGCTCTCGCAGGCGTCGGTGCCGGGCGCGTACCGGCTGAACGTCCACAGGCCGGGCGCCTGCCGGGTCACCCGCAGGGCCGGGCCCGAGCCGTCCTTCCCGGACCCGACCGTCCAGTCCTGCCCCTCGGCCACCGGCGTCCCCCCGACACCCAGCGCCGCCGCCAGCCGGGTCACCTCGGCCTCGGTGACGTCGCCCTTCGCCCAGTACACCGGCGCGGAGCCGGGGCCGTCCGGGAGGGTGCCGTCGGCCCGGTAGGTGACCCCGTAGGGGTTCGGCTCGCCGGGCGCGATGCCGTTCGTGGCGCCGCCGCTCGCGGCACCCGCAAAGGGGCTGCCGACGTGGTCGTCGAGGACGAGCGCCGGGGGAGTGCCGTCCCCGTCCGGCGTACCCGGCCCCGATCCGCCGCCCGAACCCCCCGCCGTACTGGCGAGGTAGGCACCCCCGCCGCCCACGAGCAGTACGGCGGCGGCGACGGAGGCCACGAGTACCGCGGACCGGCGCCGGGGCCCCGCAGAGGACTCGTCAGGGGAGACGTCGTCGCCGGAGAGCTCGTTGCCGGAGGGGTCGTCGCCGGAGGGTTCGTCGCCGACGGGCCGGCGGTCACCGGAGGGCGCGTCGCCGTGGGCGTCGTCGGCGGGGGTCTTGTCCGCCGCGGGATCGGACACCGGTTCCGCGGACTCCGCCGCGGGCTGGGACACCGGTTCCGCGGACTCCGGGGAGGGCTCCGCCGCGGGCTTCGAGGACGTCGCCTCCGGACGTGTCTCCTCCGAACGCTTCTCGTCAGGCGTACCCCGGTCCTCCGGCGTACCCCGGTCCTCAGGCCCGCGCGCGGTGTCGTCGTTGTCGGGTCGCTCGGTGTTCACCGCATCGCTCCTTCGGCTGCCCTGCTGTCGTACGTCACATCCCCCCGACGGGGGACAGCGATGGGACGCAGCGGGGGAGCGCACGGTTCCCCTACGGGCGCCGCCCCGCCGGAGAAAGCCGAAGAAAGCTGAAGAAAACCCGGGGAGAGCCGGAAGAAGCCCCGGGACGCCCGAAGAGACGGGGCGACTCAGTTGCCGTAGTCAGGCATCGCCTCCAGCATCCGCGCCGAGGACGCCGGGACGCTCACGCCGTGAATCAGGGACGGCGGCACGGGACGGGAGGTGTGCTTCCGGGGGGCCGTCCAGTGGGGAGCCATCCGGGCGCAGTCACCGCGCAGCGACGCCAGGTCGCCGTCGAGGTCGGCCGGAGCGGGGGCGTGGACCTTGAGGTTCGTCATAGCGGCACCGTACGCAGGGTCGAGCCCGCGAAGAAGGGTCTACTATCGGGTAGTTTCGTCTGCTTCAGTGGCGTGGGTCGACCGGGTAGCGTGAACTGTCAATCCCCCTCCCACAGGAGAGTCCACGCCGTGCGCATCGCAGTCACCGGCTCCATCGCGACCGACCACCTCATGACGTTCCCCGGCCGCTTCGCCGACCAGCTCGTCGCGGACCAGCTCCACACGGTCTCGCTGTCCTTCCTGGTCGACAAGCTGGACGTACGGCGCGGAGGGGTCGGCGCGAACATCGCCTTCGGCATGGGCCAGCTCGGCACCCGTCCCGTCCTGGTCGGTGCCGCGGGCGCCGACTTCGACGAGTACCGCGCCTGGCTCGACCGGCACGGCGTGGACACCGAGTCCGTCCGCATCTCCGAGACGCTGCACACCGCCCGCTTCGTGTGCACGACGGACGCCGACCACAACCAGATCGGCTCCTTCTACACCGGCGCGATGAGCGAGGCCCGCCTGATCGAGCTGAAGACGGTCGCCGACCGCGTCGGCGGTCTCGACCTGGTCCTGATCGGCGCCGACGACCCGGAGGCGATGCTCCGCCACACGGAGGAGTGCCGCTCCCGGAACATCCCGTTCGCCGCCGACTTCTCCCAGCAGATCGCCCGGATGGACGGCGAGGAGATCCGCATCCTGATGGACGGGGCGACCTACCTCTTCTCCAACGAGTACGAGAAGGGCCTCATCGAGTCCAAGACCGGCTGGAGCGACGAGGAGATCCTCTCCAAGGTCGGCCACCGCGTCACCACCCTGGGCTCGCGCGGCGTCCGCATCGAGCGGGCCGGCGAGGACCCGATCGAGGTCGGCTGCCCCCAGGAGGAGCGCAAGGCCGAGCCGACCGGCGTCGGCGACGCCTTCCGCGCCGGTTTCCTCTCCGGCCTGGCCTGGGGCGTCTCCCTCGAGCGCGCCGCCCAGATCGGCTGCATGCTCGCCACGCTCGTCATCGAGACGGTCGGCACCCAGGAGTACCAGCTCCGGCGCGCCCACTTCATGGACCGCTTCACCCAGGCCTACGGCGACGAGGCCGCAGCCGAGGTCAAGAAGCACCTGAGCTGAGCCGGCGCGCCGGTCCGGTAGGACACGCGCCGGGGCGTGTCCTACGGGTCACGCCGCAGGCGCGGGGACGCGTGACCGCCGTATCCCGCGACGCGATCCGCCGGACCGGCCCTAGCCGAGCCGGCGGACCAGATAGGCCGAGCCCCGGTCCGCCGGCTCCTCACCCACGTACTCCTGGCCCCGCATCGCACACCAGGCGGGGATGTCGAGCCGCGCCGCCTCGTCGTCGGACAGCACCCGGACCGTGCCGCCCACCGGCACGTCCCCGATGACCTTCGCCAGTTCGATGACGGGGATCGGGCAGCGCCTGCCGAGGGCGTCCACGACGCGCACCTGCTCGTCGGAGTCCCGCACCAGCGCCACCGGAGCCGGCGCCCCCAGCTTCTCCCGCACCCCGGCCACCGCCCCGGGCAGCACCGCGAGGAACCGCTCCACGTCCTCCGCCGCCGTCCCCGGCGGCAGCGACACCCGCACGTTGCCCTCGCTCAGCACCCCCATCGCCCTCAGCACATGGCTCGGCGTCAGCGTGCTGCTCGTGCACGACGACCCGGACGAGACCGAGAAACCCTCCCGGTCCAGCTCGTGCAGCAGTGTCTCGCCGTCGACATAGAGACACGAGAAGGTGACGAGCCCGGGCAGCCGGCGTTCCGGATCCCCGACCACCTCCACGTCCGGCACCAGCCGCGGCACCCGCGCCCGGATCCGTTCCGTCAGTTCCCGCAGCCGTACCGCCTCGGCCGCCGCCTCCGCCCGCACCGCCCGCAGCGAGGCCGCCGCCGCCACGATCGCCGGGAGGTTCTCGAAGCCGGCCGCGCGCCCCGACTCCCGCTCGTCGGCGGGCCCCCGGGCGGCGAACCGCACCCCCTTGCGGACCACCAGCAGCCCCACCCCCGACGGCCCGCCCCACTTGTGCGCACTCGCCGTCAGCAGGGACCAGGGCCCCTCCACCGGCCCCCACCCCAGCGACTGGGCGGCGTCCACCAGCAGCGGCACCCCCGCCTCCCGGCACACCTCGGCCACCGCCGCCACCGGCTGCTCGGTCCCCACCTCGTGGTTGGCCGACTGGAGGCAGGCCAGCGCGGTGTCCGGCCGCAGCGCCCCCTCGTACGCCTCCACCGTCACCGCACCCGTCCGCTCCACCGGCACCCGCGACACTGCCCCGCCGTCCGCCTCGAACACCTCCGCCGAATGAAGCACCGAGGAATGTTCGACCGCTGACACGATCAGGTGGCGTCCGGCGCGGCGCCGCCCCGCCAGCGCCCCCGCGATCCCGCTGTGCACGGCCCGCGTCCCGGACGGCGTGAAGACCAACTCGTCCGGCCGGCACCCCACCACCTCCGCGGCGGCCTCCCGCGCCGCGTCGAGCAACATCCGCGCCCGCCGCCCCTCCCTGTACAGACGTGCGGGGTCCGCCCACCCCTCGTCGAGCGAGGCCAACAGCGCCTGGCGGGCGACGGGATGGAGCGGGGATGCGGAAGCAGCGTCGAAGTAGGCCACACAGCAACGTTAGAACGCAGGGCGGAGGCAACCGAGCGGAGGGCGCGGACAACTGCGCGACCCGCCACAAACCGCCCGCACCCGCCACACAAGCCGCACGCCCGAGCTATCGGGCGCCCCCGGCCCCCCTTTCCCACCCCTTCGGGGTGACCCGCGGCGCGTATGCCACCCTCCCCGCGAACCCCCGGAAGGCGTCGGCTAGGGTTTGGTCCGCATAAACATCCAAACCCCTGCCCGACGCAGGGCGGCGACCGACCAGCGAGAAGGCCGCAGCCGACCGCGCGGGCGAGACTCTCGGGAAGGCGCTACGTGAGTCCCAACGGCTCCGACCGCTCGCCGCGGCGCCCGATGCGGCGGAAGCTGCTGCAGGCACTGACCGCGGGCCTGGTCCTTGCGACCGCAACCGGTTGCACATACGAGGACTTCCCCCGCCTTGGTATGCCCACCCCCACCACGGAAGAGGCTCCGCGGATCCTCTCCCTGTGGCAGGGATCCTGGGCTGCCGCGCTCGCCGTCGGCGTGCTGGTGTGGGGCCTGATCCTGTGGAGTGCGATCTTCCACCGGCGCAGCCGCACCAAGGTCGAGGTTCCTCCGCAGACCCGGTACAACATGCCCATCGAGGCCCTGTACACCGTGGTCCCGCTCATCATCGTCTCGGTGCTGTTCTACTTCACGGCCCGCGACGAGTCGAAGCTCCTCGACCTGGAGAAGAAGCCCGACGTCACGGTCAACGTGGTCGGCTTCCAGTGGAGCTGGTGCTTCAACTACATCGAGAACGTCGACGGTTCCACCGGGAACGCGAAGACGGACGAGACGCTGGCCGCGATCCCGGACCGTTACAAGGACGAGTTCCCGGACAACGCGGGCGGCGTCTACACCTGCGGCACCCCCGGTGAGCGGAACCCGCAGACCAACAACCCCGGCCCGACCCTCTGGCTCCCCAAGGGCAAGACGGTCCGCTTCGTCCTCACCTCGCGTGACGTCATCCACTCCTTCTGGGTGGTGCCGTTCCTGATGAAGCAGGACGTCATCCCGGGCCACACCAATGCCTTCCAGGTGACCCCCAACAAGGAGGGCACCTTCCTGGGCAAGTGCGCCGAGCTCTGCGGCGTCGACCACTCCCGGATGCTGTTCAACGTGAAGGTCGTCTCCCCCGAGCGTTACGAGCAGCACCTCAAGGACCTCGCCAAGAAGGGGCAGACCGGTTACGTTCCCGCGGGCATCGAGCAGACGAGCCACGAGAAGAACCGGGAGACGACAAACCTGTGAGCATCCTCAACGAACCCCAGGGTGCCGCGGCAGCAGGGTCCCACTACGAGGACGAGCTGCCGGTCCGGCGCCAGCGCCGCGGCGAAGTCGTCGTCAAGTGGCTGACCACGACTGACCACAAGACGATCGGCACGCTGTACCTCGTCACGTCGTTCGTGTTCTTCGTCATCGGTGGCGTGATGGCGCTCTTCATGCGCGCCGAGCTGGCCCGTCCGGGCCTGCAGATCATGTCGAACGAGCAGTTCAACCAGGCGTTCACGATGCACGGCACGATCATGCTGCTGATGTTCGCGACGCCGCTGTTCGCCGGTTTCGCGAACTGGATCATGCCGCTGCAGATCGGCGCGCCGGACGTGGCCTTCCCGCGGCTGAACATGTTCGCCTACTGGCTGTACCTGTTCGGCTCGCTCATCGCCGTCGCCGGCTTCCTCACCCCGAACGGTGCGGCCGACTTCGGCTGGTTCGCCTACTCCCCGCTGTCGGACGCGGTCCGCAGCCCGGGCCTCGGCGCCGACATGTGGATCATGGGTCTGGCCTTCTCCGGCTTCGGCACGATCCTCGGCTCGGTCAACTTCATCACCACGATCATCTGCATGCGCGCACCGGGCATGACCATGTTCCGCATGCCGATCTTCACCTGGAACGTCCTGCTGACCGGTGTCCTGGTCCTGCTGGCCTTCCCGGTCCTCGCGGCCGCGCTGTTCGCCCTGGAGGCGGACCGCAAGTTCGGCGCCCACATCTTCGACGCGGCCAACGGCGGCGCGTTGCTGTGGCAGCACCTCTTCTGGTTCTTCGGACACCCAGAGGTGTACATCATCGCCCTGCCGTTCTTCGGCATCATCTCCGAGGTCATCCCGGTCTTCTCGCGCAAGCCGATGTTCGGCTACATGGGCCTGATCGGCGCGACGATCGCGATCGCGGGTCTGTCCGTGACGGTGTGGGCGCACCACATGTACGTCACCGGCGGGGTGTTGCTGCCGTTCTTCTCCTTCATGACGTTCCTCATCGCCGTCCCGACCGGCGTGAAGTTCTTCAACTGGATCGGCACGATGTGGAAGGGCAGCCTGTCCTTCGAGACGCCGATGCTGTGGGCGACCGGCTTCCTGATCACCTTCACCTTCGGTGGTCTGACCGGCGTCATCCTGGCCTCGCCGCCGATGGACTTCCACGTCTCCGACTCGTACTTCGTGGTGGCGCACTTCCACTACGTCGTCTTCGGCACCGTCGTCTTCGCGATGTTCTCCGGCTTCCACTTCTGGTGGCCGAAGATGACCGGCAAGATGCTCGACGAGCGCCTCGGCAAGATCACCTTCTGGACGCTGTTCGTCGGCTTCCACGGCACCTTCCTGGTCCAGCACTGGCTGGGTGCCGAGGGCATGCCGCGTCGTTACGCGGACTACCTCGCGGCCGACGGCTTCACCGCCCTGAACACGATCTCGACGATCAGCTCGTTCGTCCTCGGTCTGTCGATCCTGCCGTTCCTCTACAACGTGTGGAAGACGGCCAAGTACGGCAAGCCGGTCGGCGTCGACGACCCGTGGGGCTACGGCCGCTCCCTGGAGTGGGCGACCTCCTGCCCGCCGCCGCGGCACAACTTCCTCACCCTGCCGCGGATCCGCAGCGAATCCCCGGCGTTCGACCTGCACCACCCTGAGATCGCCGCTCTGGAGCAGCTGGAGCACGCCGGTCACGGCGCCAGCGCCATCTCGGGCAGCAAGGAGGCCGGCAAGTGAAGATCCAGGGCAAGATGTTCATCTGGCTGAGCGTCTTCGTCCTCGCCATGGCGGTCGTCTATGGCGTGTGGTCGAAGGAGCCGGCCGGTACCACGGCCCTCTTCCTGGCCTTCGGCCTGTGCATCATGGTCGGCTTCTACCTGGGCTTCACCGCCCGGCGGGTCGACACCGGTGCCCAGGACAACAAGGAGGCGGACGTCGCGGACGACGCCGGCGAGCTGGGTTTCTTCAGCCCGCACAGCTGGCAGCCGCTGTCCCTGGCCATCGGCGGCGCCCTCTCCTTCCTGGGGGTCGCGGTCGGCTGGTGGCTGCTGTACTTCTCCGCCCCGCTGATCCTGATCGGTGTCTGGGGCTGGGTCTTCGAGTACTACCGCGGTGAGAACCGCACCCAGTAACACGCGCGAACGGGGCACGAGCCCGGACACTCCGCCAGGAGCGTCCGGGCTCCTGCTTTTGCCGCAATCGATGTCCCCCGTTCGTGTCACCCAGCGCGCCATGGTTGACACGGCTTCCTAGCGTGAGCCCCATGAGCCAGACACCCCGCCCCCGCACCGTCGTCAGCTGCACGCTGCTGGTGCTCGCCCTGGCCGAGGGCGCGACCGCCTGCGGCTCGGACGGCAACCCCCTCGCCTCGCGCCCCTACGACGCGAGCGAGCGGATCTCCTTCAACGGCCCCATGGGCGACGGCAGGAAGGTCGACCCCGACAAGCCCCTGGAGATCACCGCCGAGGACTCCGACCACCGCCTCACCGACGTCACAGCCGTCGACGCCTCGGGCCGCTACGTGGCCGGGGAGCTCGCCGCCGACGGCAGCCGCTGGCACAGCACCGAGCCACTCGCCGCCAACGCCCACTACACGGTCCGCGTGTCCACCGAGGACAAGGACGGCGCGCCCGGTCGCCGGGTCCTCACCTTCGACACGGGCAGGCCCACCACCAAGAAGCTCCTGACCGTGACGTTCGGCCCCAGGACGGGCACCTACGGCGTCGGCCAGCCCATCACCGCAGAGCTGAGCCAGCCGATCAAGGACGCCGCCCAGCGCGCCGTCGTCGAACGGGCCCTCAGGGTCGACTCCAGGCCCTCCGTGGAGGGCGCCTGGCACTGGGTGGACGACAAGAAGCTCCACTACCGCCCGAAGGACTACTGGCCCGCCCACGCGGAGATCCGCGTCCACAGCACCCTGGACGGCATAAAAGTCGGCGACCGCCTCTGGGGCGGACCGACGAAGGACCTCACCCTCACCATCGGCGACCGCGTCATCGCCGTCACCGACGCCTCGGCGCACTCCCTGACCGTCTTCAAGAACGGCGACCAGATCAAGCAGATCCCCGTCACCACCGGCAAGCCCGGCTTCGAGACCCGCAACGGGGTCAAGGTCGTCCTGGGCAAGGAGTACTTCGTCCGCATGCGCGGTACCAGCATCGGCATAGCCGAGGGCTCCGCGGAGTCCTACGACCTGCCCGTCTACTACGCCACCCGCGTCACCTGGAGCGGCGAGTACGTGCACGCCGCCCCCTGGTCCGTCGGCTCCCAGGGCTACGCCAACGTCTCGCACGGCTGCACCGGCATGAGCACCGCGAACGCCTCGTGGTTCTTCGCCAACGTCCGCGAGGGCGACGTCGTCCAGGTCGTCAACAGCTACGGCCACACGATGGAGACCTTCGGCAACGGCTTCGGCGACTGGAACATCGACTGGACGAAGTGGCGCGCCGGCAGCGCGCTGACCACCGGCGGCGAGCACAAGCCCGCCCAGAACCCCGCACGGCTCCGGCCGACGGCCGTGTGACGTGTTCCTAGGCGCTCAGAGCGCTCTTCCCCCGCAGCAGAGAGGCAAGTGCCCCCGCGAACTCCACGGGCTCCACAGGAAGCGTCACGGCCGCGTCGGCCCGGCTCCACGTGGCGAGCCACGCGTCCTGGGGCCGCCCGATCAGCAGCAGCACCGGCGGGCACCGGAACACCTCGTCCTTGATCTGACGGCACAGCCCCATCCCGCCCATGGGCACGGCCTCGCCGTCCAGGACGACGACGTCGATGCCGCCCTCGTCCAGCTGCCGCAGCACCGCCGGAGGCGTCGCGCACTCCACGAACTCGACCAGGGGCGCGTCCGGGGCCGGCCGCCGGCCGGAGGCCAGCCGCACCTGCTCGCGCGTGGTGGCGTCATCGCTGTAGACCAGCACCGTGGCGGTCGCCTGCATCGTTCCTCCGCGTCATTGCTCGGATACCGATGGGGCGGATGCTACTCCCCCCGACACCGCGTCAACAGCTGTCGGCACCCGCCCGCGCTGGGCCATACGGGCACTACACACGGTACGAACACTCCGAACAGCACCCCCCGGAGTGAGGGCGAGATAAGCGACCGACATAATGTCGGTCGTGGCGACAGCAACGACAGTAGAAACCGGGCACGCGCACCCGTCGGTCAATCGGCCGAACCTCACCAGTGTCGGAACGATCATCTGGCTGAGTTCCGAGCTGATGTTCTTCGCGGCCCTCTTCGCGATGTACTTCACCCTGCGATCGGTGACGGGTCCTGAGCACTGGAAGGAAATGGCGCACGCCCTGAACTTCCCGTTCTCGGCGACCAACACCACCATCCTGGTGCTCTCCTCCCTCACCTGCCAGCTCGGCGTGTTCGCCGCCGAGCGCGGTGACGTCAAGAAGCTCCGGGGCTGGTTCATCGTCACCTTCATCATGGGTGCGATCTTCATCGGCGGTCAGGTGTACGAGTACACCGAGCTGGTCAAGAAGGACGGGCTCTCGCTCTCGTCCGACCCGTACGGCTCGGTCTTCTACCTGACCACCGGCTTCCACGGCCTGCACGTGACGGGCGGCCTCATCGCCTTCCTGCTGGTCCTCGGGCGCACCTACGCGGCCAGGAGGTTCACTCACGAGCAGGCGACCGCCGCGATCGTCGTGTCCTACTACTGGCACTTCGTCGATGTCGTCTGGATCGGCCTCTTCGCCACGATCTACATGATCAAGTAGCCGGGCCCGCACCCGCACATCCCAGAAGCATCGACGCAGAAGATCCTGACACCGGGGTAATCCGTGAAAAAGCTCTCCGCACGACGACGCCATCCGCTGGCGGCGCTCGTCGTCCTACTCCTCGCGCTGGCATGCACCGGGGGGCTGTACGCCGCGTTCGCACCCGCGAGCAAGGCGCAGGCAGATGAAACCGCCCAGTCCCTGGCCATCGACGAGGGCAAGAAGCTCTACGCCGTAGGCTGCGCCAGCTGCCACGGCACCGGCGGTCAGGGCACCTCCGACGGTCCGAGCCTCGTGGGCGTGGGCGCCGCGGCCGTCGACTTCCAGGTCGGCACCGGCCGTATGCCCGCGGCGACCTCCCAGGGCGCCCAGGTGCCGCGGAAGAAGGTCCTCTACACGCAGGCCGAGATCGACCAGCTCGCCGCGTACATCGCCTCGCTCGGCGCCGGCCCGTCCATTCCGACCGAGGCCGAATACGGTCCGGAGGGCGCGGACATCGCCAAGGGCGGTGACCTGTTCCGCACCAACTGCGCGCAGTGCCACAACTTCACCGGCAAGGGCGGCGCCCTGACCAAGGGCAAGTACGCGCCGACCCTCGAGGACGTGGACCCGAAGCACATCTACGAGGCCATGCAGACCGGCCCGCAGAACATGCCCTCCTTCCCCGACACGACGCTGTCGGAGCAGAACAAGAAGGACATCATCGCGTACCTGAACGCGGTCAACGGCAAGGAAACGGCCAGCTACGGTGGTCTTGAGCTGGGCGGCATCGGCCCGGTCGCCGAGGGCCTGTTCGGCTGGATCTTCGGTCTGGGTGGTCTCATCGCCGTCGCCGTATGGGTTGCCGCTCGGACCGCAAAGGCCAAGAAGTCATGAGTAGCCAAGACATTCCAGAGAACCTGCCCGCTGAGCAGGACCACGCCCACGGTGCCGTAAGCGTCGCGGACGAGAAGAACCCGTTCGCCGACCCGGGGCTGCCGCCCCACGAGCACCGGATGCAGGACGTCGACGAGCGGGCCGCCAAGCGGTCCGAGCGTGCGGTCGCCTTCCTGTTCACGGTGTCGATGCTGGCCACCGTCGCCTTCATCGCCTCGTACGTGGCGATCCCGCACGACAAGACGGTCTACCTCTTCCCGCTCGGCCACGTCAGCGCGCTCAACTTCGCGCTCGGCCTGACCCTGGGTCTGTCCCTGTTCAGCATCGGCGCGGCCGCGGTCCACTGGGCCCGCACGCTGATGTCCGACGTGGAGATCGCCGACGAGCGGCACCCGATCGAGGCGGCGCCCGAGGTCAAGGCCAAGGTCATGGCCGACTTCCAGGCCGGCGCCACGGAGTCCGCGCTGGGCCGCCGCAAGCTGATCCGCAACACGATGTTCGGTGCGCTGGCCCTGTTCCCTCTCTCCGGTGTCGTGCTGCTGCGCGACCTCGGTCCGCTGCCCGAGGACAAGCTGCGCCACACGCGGTGGTCCAAGGGCAAGCTGCTGGTCAACATGAACACCAACGAGCCGCTGCGTCCCTCGGACGTCGCGGTCGGCTCCCTCACCTTCGCCAAGCCGGAGGGCCTGGAGGAGCACGACCACGACTTCCAGACCGAGATCGCCAAGGCCGCCCTGATGATCGTCCGGATCCAGCCGGAGAACATCAAGGACAAGCGCGAGCTCGAGTGGTCGCACGAGGGCATCGTGGCGTACTCGAAGATCTGCACCCACGTCGGTTGCCCGATCTCGCTGTACGAGCAGCAGACGCACCACGTGCTGTGCCCCTGCCACCAGTCCACCTTCGACCTGTCCGACGGTGCCCGAGTGATCTTCGGCCCCGCCGGTCACGCCCTGCCGCAGCTGCGCATCGGCGTGAACGACGAGGGCTACCTTGAGGCGCTTGGCGACTTCGAAGAGCCCGTCGGTCCTGCCTTCTGGGAGCGCGGATGAGTAACAACGACGACCGCCGCAAGGCACCCGCAGGCGAGCGGGTAGCCGACTGGGCCGACGGCCGGCTGGGGATCTACTCCCTGGCCAAGGCCAACATGCGCAAGATCTTCCCGGACCACTGGTCCTTCATGCTGGGTGAGATCTGCCTCTACAGCTTCATCATCATCATCCTCACGGGTGTGTACCTGACGCTGTTCTTCCACCCGTCGATGAACGAGGTGGAGTACCACGGCAGCTACGTCCCGCTGCAGGGCCAGCTGATGTCCGAGGCGTTCAACTCGACCATGCACATCTCCTTCGATGTGCGCGGTGGTCTGCTCATCCGGCAGATCCACCACTGGGCCGCGGTGATCTTCCTCGCCGGCATGTTCGTGCACATGATGCGCGTCTTCTTCACCGGCGCCTTCCGCAAGCCGCGTGAGATCAACTGGCTGTTCGGCTTCCTGCTGTTCGTCCTGGGCATGTTCACCGGTTTCACCGGCTACTCGCTCCCGGACGACCTGCTCTCCGGCACCGGTGTCCGCTTCACCCAGGGCGCGATCCTGTCCGTGCCGATCGTCGGCACGTACATCTCGATGTTCCTGTTCGGCGGGGAGTTCCCGGGCGGCGACTTCGTCGCGCGGTTCTACTCGATCCACATCCTGCTGCTGCCGGGCATCATGCTCGGGCTCGTGGTCGGCCACCTGATCCTGGTCTTCTACCACAAGCACACCCAGTTCGCGGGTCCCGGACGCACCAACAAGAACGTCGTCGGCATGCCGCTGCTGCCGGTCTACATGGCCAAGGCCGGAGGCTTCTTCTTCCTGGTCTTCGGGTTCATCGCGCTCCTCGCCGGCATCGCGTCCATCAACCCGATCTGGGTGATGGGCCCCTACCGTCCGGACCAGGTGTCCACCGGTGCCCAGCCCGACTGGTACATGGGCTTCGCCGAGGGTCTGGTCCGCGCCATGCCGGGCTGGGAGATCAACTTCTGGGGTCACACGCTGGTCCTGGGCGTGTTCGTCCCGCTGGTGCTCTTCGGTCTGTTCCTCGGTGTGATCGCGCTCTACCCGTTCATCGAGTCCTGGATCACCGGGGACAAGCGCGAGCACCACATCCTGGACCGTCCGCGCAACGCCCCGACCCGTACGGCCTTCGGTGTCGCCTGGGTCACCGGCTACATGATCATGCTGATCGGTGGTGGCAACGACATCGTCGCCACCCACTTCCACCTGTCGATCAACGCGGTCACCTGGTTCGTCCGGATCGGGTTCTTCGCCGGACCGGTCATCGCCTTCGTGGTCACCAAGCGGATCTGCCTCGGCCTCCAGCGCCGCGACCGGGACAAGGTGCTGCACGGCCGCGAGACCGGCACCATCAAGCGCCTGCCGCACGGTGAGTACATCGAGGTCCACGAGCCGCTCAGCCAGGAGGCTCTGTACACGCTCACCGCGCACGAGCAGTACGCGCCGGCCGAGATCGGCCCCACGGTCGACGAGAACGGCGTCGAGCGCAAGGTCAAGCGCTCCGAGAAGGTCCGCGCCAAGCTGAGCAAGGCGTACTACGGCGAGGAGAGCCAGATCGCCAAGCCGACCGTCGAGGAGTACAAGGAGATCACGAGCGGCCACGGCCACCACTGATCACTGCGTCGCCACGCAACTGACGAAGGGCCCCGTCCGGTGTTCGGACGGGGCCCTTCGCCGTGCTCCGCGCCTGGATAGGGTGGACCCGTTGAGACGCGTGTCCCGTAGAGCGGGACCGGAGTGACCCAGGAGCGGCTTATGAGCGCTGTGACCCCCGCTGGAGGCGACACCGCGGCGGGCCGTTCCTGGCCCGAGGTGCTGAACGCCCTGCTGTACGGCCGCGACCAGAGCGCCGACGCGACGGCCTGGGCGATGGACCGGATCATGCGCGGCGAGGCCACCGACGCCCAGATCGCCGGGTTCGTGGTCGCCCTGCGCGCCAAGGGCGAGACCGTCGAGGAGATCAACGGTCTCGTGCGGGCGATGTACGAGCACGCGAACGTGATCGAGGTGTCGGGCCGCACGGTCGACATCGTCGGTACCGGCGGCGACGGCGCGAAGACGGTGAACATCTCCACGATGTCGGCGCTCGTGGTGGCCGGCACGGGCGCGAAGGTCGTCAAGCACGGTAACCGCGCGGCCTCGTCGGCGTCGGGTTCCTCGGACGTCCTGGAGAAGCTCGGCGTCAACCTCGACCTGGCCCCGCAGCGGGTGGCCGAGGTCGCCGAGGAGGCCGGCATCACCTTCTGCTTCGCCGTCAAGTTCCACCCGGCGCTGCGTCACGCGGGCGCCGCGCGCGGCCAGCTGGGCATCCGTACGGTGTTCAACGCCCTCGGCCCGCTGACCAACCCGGCCAAGGTGCGGGCCCAGGCCGTCGGGGTGGCCGACCCGCGCATGGCCCCGATCATCGCCGGCGTCTTCGCCGAACGCGGCAACTCCTCCCTGGTGTTCCGCGGCGACGACGGCCTCGACGAGCTGACGACGACGTCCACCTCCCACGTCTGGGTGGTCCGGGACGGCAAGGTCACCGAGGAGGCCTTCGACCCGCGGGACGTGGGCATCGAGCTGGTGCCGGTGGAGGCGCTGCGCGGCGGCGACCCGTCCCACAACGCCGAGGTCGCCCGCCGTCTCCTCGACGGTGAGACGGGTCCGGTACGGGACGCGGTGCTGCTGAACTCGGCGGCCGCCCTGGTCGCCCTCGACCCGACGCAGGCACCGCTCACCGAGCAGATCCGCGCCGGCATGGAGAAGGCGGCGCACTCCATCGACTCCGGGGCGGCCAGACGGGCGCTGGAGCGCTGGGTCGCCGCCAGCAACGCGTGACCGACCGGCGATCCGCGGTCCCGCGATCCGGACACGAGTTGCGGGACCGCGATCACTTCACGTACGTTCCTCTCCAGGTCATGAGTGACAGTCATGAGGCCCCGGCCGACTGTCCGGCAACCCTCCGTCCGTGGCGGGGTGCCCCGGGTGAAGACCAGGTCGTGGGCAGCGAGGTCCACGGCAAGCGCGGACCCCTCGAGAAACCAGGGGTCCTGGTCGTCGAGGAGCCTTCCGTGAGCAAGCGAATGCGATAGGGCCGCAGAGCCCCGCCTCCGCATCCCTTTTTCCTCTTCTCCGCCGTTTCCTGTGCCGTCGACGCGTTGTCCGGCACGGTGATTCCGCCTGCTTTCACGGGAGTTCAGCCATGTCCGTCTCCACCGCTGCCCTCGCCCAGTCCGTTTGTGCCCCGCTGCCCGTTCTGGGCCGGGATGTCACCGTCCCGCTCGTCACCGGCGGCGAAGTCACCTACGCCGCGCTCGACTACGCGGCCAGCGCCCCCGCCCTCCAGCGCGTCTGGGACGACGTGGCGGCCTACGCCCCCTACTACGGCAGCGTCCACCGCGGTGCCGGCTACCTCTCCCAGCTGTCGACCGACCTCTTCGAGAACGCCCGCCGGACGGTCGCCGAGTTCCTCGACTGCCGCGCCGACGACCAGCTGGTCTTCACCCGCTCCACCACCGACTCCCTCAACCTCCTCGCCGCCGCCCTCCCCGCCGGCTGCCAGGTCTTCGTCTTCGAGACCGAGCACCACGCCTCGCTGCTGCCCTGGAAGGACGCCCGGGTCACCTACCTCGACGCCCCGCGCACCCCGCGCCAGGCGGTCGAGACCCTTCAGCGGGCCCTGGCCGACCGTGACCCGCACGGCCCGGCCCTGGTCTGCGTGACCGGCGCCTCGAACGTCACCGGTGAGCTGTGGCCGGTACGCGAGCTGGCCGCCGCCGCCCACGCCCACGGCGCCCGGATCGTCCTGGACGCGGCCCAGCTGGCCCCGCACCACCCGGTGTCGGTCCAGGACCTCGACGTCGACTGGGTCGCCTTCTCCGGGCACAAGCTGTACGCCCCGTTCGGCTCCGGCGTCCTGGCCGGCCGCGCGGACTGGCTGCGGGAGGCCGACCCCTACCTCGCCGGAGGCGGCGCCAGCCGCAAGGTCACCCGGCGCGAGGACGGGGGAGTGGACGTCGAGTGGCACGACAGCGCCGCCCGGCACGAGGCCGGCTCCCCGAACGTCATCGGCGCCTACTCCATCGCCTCCGCCTGCAAGGCGCTGACGGAGGCGGGCTTCGACACCCTCGTCGCCCGGGAGCGGTACCTGATCGAGAAGGTGCGGGCGGGCCTGGCCGAGGTCCCCGAGGTGCGCGTCCTGTCCCTCTTCGGCGACGACGCCCCCCGCGTGGGCGTCCTCTCCTTCGTCGTCGAGGGGTGGAACAGCTCCCACTTCGCCGCCGCCCTCTCCGCCGAGTACGGCATCGGCGTCCGCGACGGCCTCTTCTGCGCCCACCCGCTGGTGCGCACCCTGCTCGGCAGCGACCCGCAGACCCAGGGCGAGTGCGGCGCCCCCGAGGCGGCCCCCGGCGAGAAGTCCCTCAACGCCATCCGCGTGAGCTTCGGCGCGGGCACCCCCGACGAGCACGTCGAGCGTTTCGTGGGCGCGGTCAGGGAGCTCGTCCGGGACGGTGCCAAGTGGCGGTACCGCACGCAGGAAGGCCGCTGCGTCCCGGCGGTGTGAGGGGCTCCTCCCCGGAGGCGGTGTTCAGACGGTCAGGAGTCCAGGCCGATCGCGAACGCCGCCTCCAGGTCGTGCTGCGAGTACGTCCGGAACGCCACGTGCGTGTCGGTGGCCTCGACACCGGGGATCTTGCTGATCCGTCCCGGGATGACCTCGGCCAGGTCCTCGTGCCGCTTGACGCGGACCATCGCGATCAGGTCGTAGGTGCCCGTGACCGAGAAGACCTCGCTGACGCTCTCCAGCCCGGCGATCGACTCCGCGATCTCGGGAATCCGGTCCACGCTGGTCTTGATGAGGACGATCGCGGTGATCACGGCTGGTTCTCTCCCTCGGGGGCCGGAGCTGGGGCGGGCTTCACTCTAGTCGTCCCGCAGAACAGGGCCCGTGCGACGACGAGGCCCAGCGCGAAGCCCACCAGGTGCGCCAGGTACGCCACCCGCGGCCCCGGTGCGGTCTGCCGTGCCGCCACCCACTGCAGGGCCGCCCAGAACGGCAGCACGAGCCAGGCCGGGAAGCGCAGCGGCAGGAAGAAGAGGAACGGCAGGAGACTGGTCACCCGCGCCCGGGGAAACAGGGAGAGGAACGCGCCGAGGACCGCCGAGATCGCCCCCGAGGCGCCGACCAGGGACTGCTCGGAGTCGGCGTGGGCGGCGGCGTAGCCCAGCAGGGCCAGGTAGCCGCAGGCGAGGTAGAAGAGCGTGAACCGGACGCGGCCCATCCGGTGCTCGGTCATCGCCCCGAAGACGTAGAGGAAGAGCATGTTGCCCAGCAGGTGGACCCAGCTGCCGTGGAGGAACAGCGCCGTCGCGGGGGTGAGGACGGAGCGCGCCGAGCCCTGGAAGAGGTCGGCGGGGATCACGCCCCACCGGCGGAAGTAGGCGCGCTGGGCGGCGAGCAGCTCCTCACCGGTGCCGTACGCCGGATTCAGGCCCGACGCGGGGCCGATCGCGAAGATCAGGCAGCACAGGGCGATCAGTCCGTACGTCACCGGGGCCGACGGCCGCCGGATCGCTCTGCTCACGGTCCCGCTCCAGTTCCCGATCATGCACACAGAGCATGACGTAACGGGACGCACCAGCCCGGACCGCCTCGCCGCCGTGGACGGACGGGCGACGACTACCCGCCAGGCCGTAGGGTTACGAGCCATATGGACCGGGGAGCCCTTGGGCGCGCCCCGGCGCCGGAAGACCGACACTAGAAGGAAGCGGACAGTCACGATGACGGTTCCCCTGCCGACCGCCTCGACGCGGTGGCGCTGCACGCTCTGCGGCAACCTCACCCGGTTCGACGTGACGCGCTCGTCGAAGGTCGTCGAGTACGTCCACCTCGATCTCGCCGGTGAACCGAACGTCGAGGAGCGCCAGGTGGTCAGTGAGACCATCGAGTCGGTGCGGTGCCGTTGGTGCAACGCCGTGGACCAGGTGGAACTCGTGGACAGGCCGGGCGCCGGTTCCTGACGACGGGGGTCCCCCCGCTCGCGCGACGTCGAGAGCGGGGGAGGGCCCCGCGAGAAATTGGGGTGTGACGGATGGTGGAGAGCGCAGGCGGGGGGCCGGGCGACGGCGCCGCTGAGGTGCTCGACCGTCCGCTGCCCGACGGCGTGCGCCGCCGGGTCGTCCAGATCGTCTCGGACGGCTTCGGCGGGCTGACCGTCGGGGAACTGCCCGCCCAGTTGCGGCAGTACGCCCGCTTCGCCCCGAACCGGCGCACCAAGTTCGCGGGCAACGCGATGGCGGCCGCGCTGGAGACGGATCCGCTCTTCCGGCAGCGCATCGCCGAGAAGTTCAGAGAGGCCCAGCCGGAGCTGGCCGGCGCCCTCGACTCCGGCTCGCCGCCCCCGGCCGCGGATCCGCTCGATGTGGCGGCCGCGGCCTACGTGCTGAGGCCCACCGGCTGGGTGAAGTTGGTGACCGCGGCCGGTGAGGAGGCGCAGCGGGCCGACGCCGAGCGCGCCGACGAGGAGAGCCGCGCGGAGCTGGAGCGGCTGCGCGAGCAGCTCTCCCAGGCCCGCGAGCAGACCCGCGCCGAGACCGAACGGCTGCGGGCCGAGCTGGAGGCCGCGAAGAAGGAAGCGGACTCGCTTCACCGCAAGCTGCGTTCGGCCCTCAGTGACGTCAAGCGCGGTGAGGCCGCGCTGCGCAAGGTGCAGGGCGAGATCGAGGCCGTACGCGCCGAGGGGCAGGCGCAGGTGTCCGCCGCGGAGAGCGAGACACGACGGCTGAAGGCGCGGCTGGGGGAGGCGGAGGCCGCCCTGGAGGCGGCGCGGCGGGCGGCGCGCGAGGGGCGCAGCGTCGAGGACATGCGGCTGCGGCTGCTGCTCGACACCGTGCTGGACGCGGCCCAAGGGCTGCGGCGCGAACTGGCGTTGCCGCCGGTGTCCGTCCGTCCCGCGGAGACCGTGGACGCGGTCGAACCGGGACGAATGACCCCGAAGGACATCGCGGCGCGGGCTCTGTCCGAGAACGACCCCGCGATCCTGGACCAGTTGCTCGCCCTGCCCCAGGCGCATCTCGTCGTCGACGGCTACAACGTCACCAAGACCGGCTATCCGCAGATGCCGCTCGAGAAGCAGCGGCTGCGGCTGCTGGGCCAGCTCTCGCAGCTCGCCGCGCAGACCGGGGCCGAGGTCACCTGTGTCTTCGACGGGGCCGAACTGGCCGCGCCGGTGCTGCTCGCGCCGCCGCGCGGGGTGCGGGTGCTGTTCTCCAAGGCGGGCGTCACCGCCGACGAGCTGATCCGTCAGCTGGTGCGGGCCGAGCCGCCCGGCCGGCCGGTCATCGTCGCCTCGACCGACCGTGAGGTGGCCGACGGGGTCGCCAGGGCGGGGGCGCGTCCTGTCGCTTCTGCGGTACTCCTCAAGCGACTGACCTGAAGTTCAACGTAAAAGCTCATTGCCCGAATTGGCGGGATCGTCACGCAACGTAGTGTCAACCTGCCGTCACCCCATGTGGGTTGGGCGTAAAGAATGCGTTGCGTCGCCGACTTTTTTGGTGACAGGATTTGAAGTGATCACAGGATGGTCACTAGGGTCTGCCATCGAACCTCCGCACGAGTGATCACTCACAAGAAGGAGCTCGTCCTCCGTGGCGTCCCACCGTCGACCCAAGCAGCCGAGTCGGGCACGTGTGACCGTGCTGACCACCGCGGCCGCAGCAGCTGTCGCCCTGAGCTCGCAGGCGGCCAACGCCGCCCCGAGTGAGAAGCCCACCAAGGACGAGGTCAAGGCCAAGGTCGACAAGCTCTACGAAGAGGCCGAGCAGGCCACCGAGAAGTACAACGGGGCCAAGGAGAAGCAGGAGACGCTCCAGAAGGAGATCTCCACCATCCAGGACAACGTCGCCCGCGGTCAGGAAGAGCTCAACGAGCTGCGCGACGGCATCGGTCTCGCGGCCGCCGCCCAGTACCGCACCGGCACCATCGACTCCTCCCTCCAGCTCTTCCTGTCGTCGAACCCGGACGACTACCTGGACAAGGCGTCCACCGCCGACCAGCTCAGCGCCCAGCAGGTCGAGGCGCTGAAGAAGATCCAGGAGAAGCAGCGCGAGCTCGCCCAGGACCGCTCCGAGGCGTCCGACAAGCTCAAGGACCTCGCCTCCACCCGGACCGAGCTGGGCAAGAAGAAGAAGGAAGTCCAGGCCAAGCTGGCCGAGGCGCAGAAGCTCCTCAACACGCTGACGGCCGAGGAGAAGGCCGAGCTCGCCGCCGCCGACGCCCGCGCCAGCCGGGACGCCGGTGAGCGCGTCGACCTCGGCAACACCGGCTCCGCCTCCGGCCGCGCCCTCGCCGCCTTCCAGGCCGCCCAGAGCAAGATCGGCTCGCCCTACGTCTACGGCGCCTCCGGCCCCTCCTCCTTCGACTGCTCGGGCCTGACCTCCTGGGCCTACGCCCAGGCCGGCGTCGGCATCCCGCGCACCTCCCAGGCCCAGGCCAACGCCGGTACGCGCATCTACTCCCAGGCCGACCTCAAGGTCGGTGACCTGGTGATCTTCTACGGCGACCTGCACCACGTCGGCTTCTACGCCGGCAACGGCCAGGTGCTGCACGCCCCGCGCACCGGCACCGTCGTGCGCTACGAGTCGATCAACAACATGCCGTTCCAGTTCGGCGTCCGGATCTGAGCCCTCGGGATCACGGCACCGCACCGCCCGAACGGGCGAATCACGACGACGTGAACTGACCCCACGCCCCGCCCATGACCTGCGTCAGAGGCGGGGCGTCACGTTGCGTGGTCACCGGACATCTTTGGTGGGCTCCCCGTCGCGGGGCTACTGTCTGCCGCGTTTCCCCCGGCCGCGCGCCGCGGGAGACGGTCTCTGTCCGCCAGTGGAAGGAGCGCGGCTTCCCGTGGGGTCCTATCGCCGCCTTGCACCGTCCGGGTTCGACCGGGGCGCCCTGTGCGTCCTGTCCGTCGCGGCAGCCGCCCTCGGCACCGTGTCCGCCGCCGTACCGGCCCCGGCCGCGCCGCACGACGACACCCGCGCCGCGGTGGACCGGCTGTACGAGGAGGCCGAGAAGGCCACCGAGGCCTTCAACGAGGCCGGGGAGAAGGCCGGCGCGCTGCGCCGGCAGGTCGGCGACTCCCAGGACCGGATCGCCCGCCGGCAGGACCGCATCAACGACCTGCGCGCGCAGCTCGGCGCGCTGGCCGGCGCGCAGTACCGTTCCGGCGGTCTCGACCCGTCCCTGGCGCTGCTGTTCTCCGACGACCCGGACGACTACCTCGACAAGGCCTCCGTCCTCGACCGGATCACCACCCACCAGGCCGGGGAGCTGAAGGACCTCCAGGACGCGCTGCGCGAGCTCGCCCAGGAGCGCGCCGAGGCCACCCGCAGGCTCGGCCAGCTGGAGAAGAGCCGCAGGGCCGTCGCACGGCACAAGAGGACCGTCGAGCAGAAGCTCGCCAGAGCCCGGCAGCTGCTCGACTCCCTGCCGTCCGCGGAGCGCGCCGCCTACGACCGCGCCTCCCGCTCCGGCCGCTCCGGCGTGCCCGGCTCCGGGGCCGCCGTACCGGCCTCGGGTCGCGCGGCAGCCGCCCTGGCCGCCGCCCGCTCCGCACTCGGCAAGCCGTACGTCTGGGGCGCCAACGGCCCCTCCGGCTTCGACTGTTCGGGCCTGATGCAGTGGTCGTACGCCCAGGCGGGCGTCTCCCTCCCGCGGACCTCGCAGGCCCAGGCGCACGCCGGGCGGCGGGTCCCGCTCTCCCAGGCCCGGCCCGGTGACCTCGTCACGTACCGCTCCGACGCCGGCCACGTCGGTATGTACGCCGGCAACGGGCAGGTCATCCACGCCCCCTATCCGGGCGCGCCCGTGCGCTACGACCCGGTCGGGATGATGCCGGTCTCGGCGGTGACCCGGCCCTGACGGTGCCCGCCGGCCGTCGGGCGGGCGGGGTCCGGTCCGGGTGGGGCGCCGTACGATCGGGAGGATGGCTGGTCGAGGGTGGGCGTGCGGATCCCGGGGCGTGGGGCTGGGGTGGCCGTTCGTCCTCCCGGTGCTGCTGCTCGCCCTGCTGGTGGGGTGCGGGGGACGGTCCGCGACGGACAGCGTGCGGGCGGATGTGCAGCGGGTGCTCGACCGGCGGGCCGCCGCCGTGCTGGCCCACGACGCGGACGCCTACGCCGCCACCGGTGAACGCGCCGGATACGCCCGCCTGCGGGCCGTGCCGCTGGCCGCCTGGTCGTACCGGGTGACCGCCGTCCACCGCGCCGGCGACACCGCCACCGCCGACGCGGAGCTCAGCTACCGCATCGAGGAGCACGACCGGGCCCCGGTGACCGTTTCCCGCACGGTGCGTCTGAGCCGTGACGCGGACGGGCGGTGGACCGTGCTCTCCGAGCAGCCGGCGCAGAAGGCCGGGGGACAGCTGTGGGACCAGGGCACGGTGGCCGTGGTCCGGGGCGCGCACAGTCTCGTCCTGGGCGTCGGGCAGAGCGGCGCACGGCTGCGGACCTTCGCGGACCTGGCCGACCGCGCGGTCCCGGCGGTCTCGCGGGCCTGGGGGACGGACTGGGCACGGCACGTCGTCCTGCTCGTACCGAAGTCGCTGGACGGCATGGCGGCGCTGCTCGGCTCGCCCGCCTCCTCCTACCGGGGGATCGCGGCGGTCACCACGGGCGAGACGAGCGGTGCGGACCGGACGCCCGCGGACCGGGTCATCGTCAACCCGGACGCGTACGGCGTGCTCGGCCCGGTCGGGCAGCAGGTCGTGCTCACCCACGAGACCACCCACGTCGCCACCCGCGCCCACACCAACGCCGCCACCCCGCTGTGGCTGTCCGAGGGCTACGCCGACTGGGTCGGCTACCGCGGCACCGGGCGCACCCCGAAGCAGGCCGCCCCCGACCTCGAGAGCGCCGTCACCCGGGGGGAGGTCCCCGGGGAGCTGCCCGCCGACGGCGACTTCGGCTTCGCCGGCGACGCGGACCGGCTGGCACGGGCGTACGAGGGCGGCTGGCTGGCCTGCCGGATGATCGCCGAGCAGTGGGGCGAGGAGCGGCTGGAGGCGTTCTACCGGGCCGTCGAAGAGCACGGGAAACGGGACGGGGCGGTCGAGGGCGCGATGCGGGGCGTGCTGGGGACGACGGTGACGGACTTCACCGCCGAGTGGCGGCAGTACCTGCGCGACCAGCTGGCATGACCGGCCGGCCGGGCGCGGGCCGTGCCGGTCAGCCGGTCCGCTCCAGGTGTGCGATCGCCTCGTGCAGCCAGGCCCGCTCGGCCTGGCCCGTCGCCCGCGCCACCCGCAGCATGCCCTGCCGGAACAGGTCCTCGGCCTCCTCCGCCCGTACGGGTTCGCCCTCCCGGTAGAAGAAGCTCGACGGTGCCTGAAGGAAGTCCAGGCGGCGGCGCAGCACCGCCGCCTGCTCGTGCCGGTCGGGCAGATGGCGCAGGAAGGCGAGCAGGGTGTTGAAGCGGACCTGGTCGCTGATCTCGGTCTGTTTCGGGTGGCGCAGCCGTTCCAGCAGGTCCGCGCGGCCGGCGTCCGTCAGGGACAGCACCCGGCGCGGGGCCGCGCCCGCGCCCTCCTCGGTGTGCTGGTCGAGCTTGCCGGCCGTGACCAGCCGGGTGATCGCCGGGTAGAGCGCGCCGTCGCTCACCGGTCGGACGTGCCCGCTCAGTGCCCTGATGCGCTCCTTCAGTTCGTAGCCGTGCAGGGGTTGCTCGGCGAGGAAGCCGAGGATCGACAGTTCCAGCATCGCGCGGGCTCCTCCTTGCGGTGACCGTGCCGCCATGTTACCTCTTATCGAGCTACCTCGATTCGAGATAGCTCGATAAGAGGTCCTTTAGCCCCCTGGAGAGTCCCGGTCGTGAACAGTCACCGCAAACAGCTCGTCGCTCTCGCCCGTCCCGTCTACTTCTCCCTCCTCGCCTCCGTCGCCGCCGGGCTCATCAACACCGTCTGGGTGTCCCGGCTGGGCGGCCCCGCGGTCGCCGCCGTGGCGGTCGCCACCAACACCGAGAACGTGCTGCTCGGCGTCGCCCTGGTCTTCGCCTCCGGGACGACCGTGCTGATCGCCCACGCGCGCGGCGCACGCGATCCGGGGGCCGTGCGCGCGGCCGTACGGGGAGGCTGGGCGCTGTGCGCGGTGGTGACGCCCGTGGTCGCCGTGGGCGGATTCCTGCTGCGCGAGCCGCTGGCCCGGCTGGTGCTCGGCGGCGACGACGGCCCCGCCCTGCCCCTGACCGTCGCCTACTTCGCGATATCGATGCCGGGCATGGCCGTCTTCTTCGCGCAGAACCTCGTCGACGGCATCCTCAAGGGCACCGGCGACACCAGGACCCCGATGCGGCTCGCCCTGCTCGCCAACGGCCTGATCCTCGCCCTCGACCCGCTCTTCATCCACCTCTACGGCGTCCCGGGCGCCGCCGCCTCCACCGTGCTGTGCCGCGGCGTCGCCCTCGGCGCGGGGCTGCTCGCGCTGCGCCGCAACGCCCTGCTGCGCTCGGCCGGGCGCGCCCCGCACACCGGAACCCCGCTGCGGCGGACGCTGACGACCGGACTGCCAATGTCCCTCGACTTCACCGTGCGGCAGGCCGGCGCGCTCGGGCTGGTCGCCGTCGTGGCGCGCCTAGGGGTGACGGCCGTGGCCGCGTACGCGATCGCGTACAAGGTCCTGTACGTCGCGACCATGGCCTTCTACGCCGTGCGCCAGGCCGCCTCCATCCACACCGCGCACACCCGGGGCGCGGGGCGGGACGAGCGGGGGGCGATCGGTCGGCAGGCGTTGCTCGTGTCCGGCGCGGTCGGGCTGGTGGCGGCCCTGCTGGTGGCGGCCGCGGCCCCCTGGATCATGGCCGCGTTCGGAGCGGGGCCCGCCGTGGCCCGCGAGGGCGTGCTGTTCCTGCGCTGCGTCGGGCCCTACCTGCTGCTGATGGCGGGTTTCATCGCGCTCGGCGGGGTCTTCGAGGGCGGCGGGGGAGCGCCGGCGCTGTTGCGGGTGACCGTCCTCGGAACCGCCGTCCAGCTCCCGCTCGCCCACGGCCTGTCGGGGCTCGGGCTGCCGGGGGTGTGCCTGGCGCTGGCGCTCGCGATGGCGGTGCAGTGCGCGGTGGTGGGCGTACTGCTGCGCCGGACGTGGGGGCGGGAGGAGACGGGGGTGCCGTGGGCGCGGGCGGCCTGATGGCGCGGCGGGCGGTGCGTCGGCGCGCGTCGGCGGGCGTGGCGGGGAGCCAACCGCGCGGGAGGGGGGTCAGGGGGAGACGGACCTCTCCTGGGCCCGGGGGGTCCGGCCGGGGAGGGCAGCCGCGGGGCCGGGTCCGGGCACGGTGGAGCGCCACAGCCGTACGGCCGCGGTGACCGTGGCCGCCACCAGCAGGCCGTTGCGCAGGAACAGCAGGGACACGCCGAGGGGGTCGCTCGCGACGACGTGCCGGAAGAAGAGCGGGAACTCCAGCACCGTCACCAGGGACGCGGCCAGCACCAGCACGGCGGGCGGACCCATCCGGGAGGACCGGAAGCACAGGCACACGGCCGCCAGACCGACCAGCCACACCAGGTACTGCGGGCTGATCACCCGGCTGGTGGTGGTGAACAGCAGGACGGCGGTGAGGGCGGAGTCCGCGAGCGTGTGCGGCGCGAACCGTCCCGCCCGCAGCCGCCACAGCAGCAGCCAGCCGAACGCGGCCGCGGTCAGCCCGACGGCCGCGTCACTCACCACGTCCACCCACGGGCCGAGGAACTCCACCGAGCCGTAGTGCAGCAGCACCTCGCCCCGCCAGCCGAGGTGCCGGGCCACATGGAGGGCGAGGGCACCCAGCGACTCCACCTCGGTGCCCCGGTCGCGCTGGAAGGCGAGGAAGTCGAAGGCGCCCGGCATCGCCAGCGCGAACAGACCGGACAGCGCGCCCGCGGTCACCACGGCCGCACCCGGGGCCCGCCGTCCCACCGCGCCGGCCAGCAGCAGCGCCGGCCACACCTTCAGCAGCGCTCCGATGCCGGCCAGCGCTCCCATCAGCCCCGGGCGCCGGGCCCCGGCGAGCAACGCGGCCACCGCGACCGCGGTCACCGTCACGTCGTAGCGGGCGTAGACCGTCGGGCCGAGCAGGGGAAGGCCCGCCACCCAGACCCACGCGCCCCGCGACGACCTGCCGGGGCGCCGGCCGGCGCCCCGCAGCAGGAGCAGGACCGCCAGGTCGGCGAGGAGGGCCAGGACGAAGAAGGCCGACGCGTAGTCGAGGAAGGGCAGGAGGGCGGGGGAGAGGATCGCGAGGGCGGCGGCGGGCGGGTACTGCCAGGTGACGTCGCCCCGCGGGAACGTTCCGGTCCGCAGGACGTCGTACCAGCCCTGGTAGATGACGGACACGTCGGTGGTGACGTCCGGGCCGGGGAGGACGACCACCCTGAAGACGCAGAGCAGCAGCGCGAGCCGGGTCACGCCCCAGGTGACCAGCGGCCCGGTCGGGCTGGTCCGGGCCCGCTCGCCGTCCATGAACTCCACGTCCGCCCCTGTTCATCCGCTTGTGCGGGGTATGGGGCCACATGATTCCGCGCCCGGCTGTGCGAGGGCCCCGCAACGCGGCCGAGGGCGCCCGTGAACACGGATTGGATAAGGTCGGCGGCGATGCACAAGACCCTGATCGTGACGAACGACTTCCCGCCCCGTCCCGGCGGCATCCAGGCGTTCCTGCACAACATGGCCCTGCGGCTCGACCCCGACCGGCTCGTCGTCTACGCGTCCACCTGGAAGCGCGGCCGCGAGGGCGCCGAGGCGACGGCCGCCTTCGACGCCGAGCAGCCCTTCACCGTCGTCCGCGACCGGACGACGATGCTGCTGCCCACGCCGGCGGCGACCCGGCGAGCGACCGGGCTGCTGCGGGAGCACGGCTGCACCTCGGTGTGGTTCGGGGCGGCGGCGCCGCTCGGACTGATGGCGCCCGCGCTCAGGAAGGCCGGCGCCGAGCGGCTGGTGGCCACCACGCACGGGCACGAGGCCGGATGGGCGCAGCTGCCCGCCGCCCGGCAGCTGCTGGGGCGGATCGGCGAGGCCACGGACACGATCACCTACCTCGGGGAGTACACGCGCTCGCGGATCGCGACCGCGCTGAGCGCCGAGGCGGCCGGGCGCATGGTGCAGCTGCCGCCGGGCGTCGACGAGAAGACGTTCCATCCGGGCTCCGGCGGGGACGAGGTCCGGGCCCGGCTCGGGCTCACCGACCGGCCGGTGGTGGTGTGCGTCTCGCGGCTCGTGCCACGCAAGGGCCAGGACACGCTGATCCTCGCCATGCCCCGCATCCTGGCGGCCGAGCCGGAGGCCGTGCTGCTGATCGTCGGCGGCGGGCCGTACGAGCGGGACCTGCGCCGGCTGGCGCGCGAGACCGGGGTCGCGGACTCCGTGCGCTTCACCGGGTCGGTGCCCTGGTCGGAGCTGCCCGCCCACTACGGCGCCGGAGACGTCTTCGCGATGCCGTGCCGCACCCGCCGGGGCGGGCTCGACGTCGAGGGGCTCGGCATCGTCTACCTGGAGGCCTCCGCCACCGGGCTGCCCGTCGTCGCCGGCGACTCCGGCGGCGCCCCCGACGCCGTGCTCGACGGTGAGACCGGCTGGGTCGTGCGGGGCGGCTCCCCCCAGGAGGCCGCCGAGCGGATCGTCGCCCTCCTCGGCGACGCCGAGCTGCGCCGTCGGATGGGGGAGCGGGGCCGGCAGTGGGTGGAGGAGAAGTGGCGCTGGGATCTGCTGGCGGAGCGGTTGAGGGAGCTGCTGTAGGCGCCCGCCGCGGGGCGCCGCCCCGCGGGGCGCGGGGAACCGCGCGACGAGGTAGGCGGACCCGCGGCGTGCGGGACGAGCCGTCGGCGCCCCGGAGGGCGCCGTCCGGGGCCGTGCGGGACGGGGGCCGGGCGCCCCCGATGGCGCCGCAGCGCGGCGGAACCCTTGGCGGAACCGGAAAATCCGCCCATGCTGCGGCACATGACAGCAAAATTGATGCAGCGTCAGCTGACGAGACGTCACATCCTCGGTATGGCAGCCCTCCGGACGGCGGCCACCCTCGGCTTCACCCGCGTCGGTCTCCAGTCCGCCCGCGAGGCCGAGCCCGACGCGGCCGACTCCGCCCCCGCCATCGTCGTCGGCTCCGGCTACGGCGGTGCCGTGGCCGCCCTGCGCCTCGGGCAGGCCGGCATCCGCACCCTCGTCCTGGAGATGGGCGGGCTGTGGAACACGGCCGGACCCGACGGCAAGGTCTTCTGCTCCACCGCCGCCCCCGACCACCGCTCCATGTGGTTCCGCACCCGCACCGAGGCGCCGCTGGCCACCTTCCTCTGGCTGGACGTCGTCAACAGGGACATCAGCCCCTACCCCGGCGTCCTGGACCGCGTGCACTTCGCGAACATGTCCGTGTACGTCGGGCGCGGGGTGGGCGGCGGCTCCCTCGTCAACGGCGGGATGGCCGTCACCCCGCTCCCGTCCTACTTCGCCGAGCAGTTCCCGACCGTCGACGTCACCGAGATGTACACCACGTACTTCCCGCGCGCCCGTTCGATGCTCGGCGTCAACACCGTCGACCCCGCCTGGTTCGAGTCGACGGAGTGGTACCGGTTCTCGCGGGTCTCCCGGGCGCACGCGCAGAAGGCCGGCCTGAGGACCACCTTCGTGCCCAACGTCTACGACTTCGGCCACATGCGGCGCGAGGCGGCCGGTACGGCGACGAGGTCGGCGCTCGCCGGCGAGGTGATCTACGGCAACAACCACGGCAAGCGCAGCCTCGACAAGACGTACCTCGCCTCCGCGCTCGGCACGGGCAACGTCACGGTCCACACCCTGGAGCAGGTGCGCACGATCGCCCGGGCCGCCGACGGCACATACGTCCTGACCGCCGACCGCATCGACGTCACCGGGAAGGTCGTCGAGACCAAGCAGTACGGCTGCACCTACCTCTTCCTCGGCGGCGGCAGCGTCGGCACCAGCGAACTCCTCGTCCGCGCTCGGGAGACGGGCACCCTGCCCGCGCTCGACGCGAGCGTCGGGACCGGCTGGGGGACCAACGGCAACGTGATGCTGGGGCGGGCCAACCACCTGTGGGACACCGTCGGCGCCCACCAGTCGACCATGCCGGTCATGGGCATCGACGACTGGGCCAACACCGCCAACCCCGTCTTCGCGGAGATCGCCCCGCTGCCCACGGGACTGGAGCACTGGGTCAGCCTCTACCTGGCGATCACCAAGAACCCGCAGCGGGCGTCCTTCACGTACGACAGCGCCACGGACGGGGTCGGGCTCGGCTGGACGGCCGCGCAGAGCGCCGTCTCCGTCGCCATGGCCAAGAAGCTCTTCGACCGGATCAACTCGGCGAACTCGACGATCTACCGGTACGACCTGTTCGGCTCGTCCGGCAAGGTCTTCGCCGACGACTTCACCTACCACCCGCTCGGCGGCTGTGTGCTGGGCAGGGCGACCGACGACTACGGCCGGGTGAAGGGCTACCCGAGGCTGTACGTCACCGACGGCTCGCTCGTGCCCGGCTCGATCGGGGTGAACCCGTTCGTCACCATCACCGCGCTCGCCGAACGCACGATGGCGCGGGTCCTCGCCGAGGACACCGCGCCATGAGACACCGCCAGGAGGTGGCCGAACCCCGCTACTTGGTGTAGATCGCCTCGATCTCCGCCGCGAAGTCCCTCGCCACGACGTTGCGCTTGAGCTTCAGCGACGGCGTGAGATGGCCCGAGTCCTCCGTGAACTGGGAGGAGAGAATGCGGAACTTCCGCACCGATTCCGCCTTCGACACCGCGGCGTTGCCGTCGTCGACCGCCGCCTGGATCGCCGCGAGCAGATCCGGGTCCTCGCGCAGCGACGCCGCGGTGGAGCCGGCCGGCTTGCCGTGGTCGGAGGCCCAGCGGCCCAGGAAGTCCTCGTCGATGGTGACCAGCGCGCCCACGAACGGCCGCCCGTCGCCCACCACCATGCACTCCGCGACCAGGGCGTGCGCGCGGATGCGGTCCTCGATCACGGCCGGAGCGACGTTCTTGCCACCCGCGGTGACGATGATCTCCTTCTTGCGGCCGGTGATCCTCAGGTAGCCGTCCTCGTCGAGGGTGCCGATGTCACCGGTGTGGAACCAGCCGTCGGCCAGCGCCTCGGCGGTCGCGCCGGGGTTGTTCCAGTACTCCTTGAACAGGTGCTCGCCGTGCAGCAGCACCTCCCCGTCGTCCGCGATGCGGACCACCGAGCCCGGCAGCGGCTGACCGACCGTGCCGATCTTCTGCCGGTCCCAGGGGTTGAAGGCGGTCGCCGCACAGGACTCCGTCAGGCCGTAGCCCTCCAGGACCGTGAAGCCGATGCCGCGGAAGAAGTGGCCCAGGCGCTCGCCCAGCGGGGCGCCGCCGGAGATCGCGTACTCGCCGCGACCGCCCAGCACCGCGCGCAGCTTGCCGTAGACCAGCCGGTCGAAGACCTTGTGCTTGATCCGCAGCCCGATCGACGGCCCCGACGGGGTGTCCAGCGCCTTGCTGTACGCGATCGCGGTGTCCGCCGCCTTGTCGAAGATCGCGCCCTTGCCGTCCGCCTGCGCCTTGGCACGCGCCGAGTTGTAGACCTTCTCGAAGACGCGCGGCACACCCAGGATCAGCGTCGGCCGGAAGGAGGCCAGTTCGTCGGTGAGGTTCTTGATGTCCGGGACCGTGCCCAGCTTGATCGGCGCCACCATCGGGGCGATCTGCACCATGCGGCCGAAGACGTGCGCGAGGGGCAGGAAGAGCAGGACGCTGCACTCGCCGGTGCGGAACAGCGGCCGCAGGCGCTCCACCACGTTCCCGCACTCGGCGAAGAAGCTGCGGTGGGTGAGGACACAGCCCTTGGGCCGGCCGGTCGTACCGGAGGTGTAGACGATGGTCGCCGGGTCGTCGGCCTTCGCCAACGAGCCGCGCTCCTCGAGGGTCTGGTCCGAGACGTCCTGGCCGAGCCGCCCGAGCTCCTCGACGCCGCCGGCCTCGATCTGCCAGACGTGCTTCAGGGCGGGCAGGCTGTCGCGCACCGACTCGACGGCGGCCGCGTGGTTGTCCAGCTCGACGACGCAGGCGGTCGCGCCCGAGTCGGAGAGGATCCACTGCACCTGCTCCGGCGAGCTGGTCTCGTACACCGGCACGGTGACGGCGCCCGCGCACCAGATCGCGAAGTCGAGCAGGGTCCACTCGTAGCGGGTGCGCGACATCAGGCCGACCCGGTCGCCCGGCTGGACACCGGAGGCGATGAGACCCTTGGCGGCGGCGTGCACCTCGGTCAGGAAGGCCGTGGCGGTCACGTCCTGCCAGGTGCCTGCCACCTTGCGGGCGATGACGGCGACGTCCGGGTGCTGCGCGGCGTTTCTGCGGACGATGTCGGTCAGATTGCCGTCCGCAGGGACCTCGTACAAAGCCGGAAGGCTGAACTCGCGCAAGACTGCTGCTCCTCATAGGGCGCCGGCGCCACGACGTTGTGTGATGCGACGGTGCGGTCCAAGGCTCGGGCTGGTGCTCGGGGGTCACCGGCGGGTTGAGGGCCCGCTGGTTGAAAACCTGAGCACGACTGGACTGCCCGGACGTTACCCGCCGGTATGGCTTCTTCGACAGGGGGTCCCGGCGAGATGTTCGCTGCGTCACACAGATTGCTTTTCCTGACGCACAGTAGTTCATCCGCTTACTGACTGGCCAGTAACCGCAGGTCCGGCCGCCACTGTTCACGTCTGCGGCACAGGCCTACGCTTGATCGCCATGGCATCCACACCCTCCGGTAACCGCAGGACACGCATCCACGTGGTCAGCGACGTGCACGGCAACGCGCGCGACCTGGCCCGCGCCGGCGAGGGCGCGGACGCCCTGATCTGCCTGGGGGACCTCGTCCTCTTCCTCGACTACGCCGACCACTCCCGCGGCATCTTCCCCGACCTCTTCGGCGTGGAGAACGCGGACCGGATCGTGGAACTGCGCACCGCCCGCCGCTTCGAGGAGGCGCGGGAGCTCGGCGCGCGGCTGTGGGCGGGCATCGGTGAGGACCGGGCGGCGGTGATCGAGCAGGCGGTGCGCAAGCAGTACGCCGAGATGTTCGCGGCGTTCCCGACACCGACGTACGCCACCTACGGCAATGTCGACATGCCGCCCCTGTGGCCGGAGTACGCCGGGCCCGGGACGACCGTGCTGGACGGGGAACGGGTGGAGATCGGCGGGTGGGTCTTCGGCTTCGTCGGCGGAGGCCTGCGCACCCCGATGCGCACGCCGTACGAGATCAGCGACGAGGAGTACGCGGCGAAGATCGAGGCCGTCGGCGAGGTGGACGTGCTGTGCACCCACATCCCGCCCGAGGTGCCGGAACTCGTCTACGACACCGTCGCGCGCCGCTTCGAGCGGGGCAGCCGGGCGCTGCTGGACGCGATCCGCCGCACCCGGCCCCGCTACGCGCTCTTCGGCCACGTCCACCAGCCGCTGGCGCGACGGATGCGGATCGGGGCGACCGAATGTGTGAACGTGGGGCACTTCGCGGGCACGGGGAGGCCGTGGGCGCTGGAGTGGTGAAGGAGACGGCGGGCGGCGCGGGTGAACTCGGCTGGTCGGGCGCGCGGTAGCCTTCACGCTGCACACACGTGCGCACGGTGGCGCACGGTGACCTCTCTCTACCGGCCCGCATCTGGAGGAGCCACGGCGATGGCGGAACACACCAGCTCGAGCATCACGATCGAGGCGGCACCGGCCGACGTCATGGCGGTCATCGCCGACTTCGCCCGCTACCCGGACTGGACCGGCGAGGTGAAGGAGGCCGAGGTCCTCGCGACCGACGCGGCCGGCCGCGCCGAGCAGGTGCGCCTCGTCATGGACGCGGGCGCGATCAAGGACGACCAGACCCTGGCGTACACCTGGAGCGGGGAGCACAAGGTGTCCTGGACGCTGGTGAAGTCCCAGATGCTGCGCTCGCTGGACGGCTCCTACCTCCTGAAGCCGGCGGGCGCCGGCGCCACGGAGGTCACCTACCAGCTGACGGTGGACGTCAAGATCCCGATGCTCGGCATGATCAAGCGCAAGGCCGAGAAGGTCATCATCGACCGGGCGCTGGCGGGGCTGAAGAAGCGGGTGGAGTCGGACCGGTAGTTCGGCGGCACGGTGCCCGGGCGTTCGCCGGGAGCCACCACCGACCGGGCGCCGGTGCGTTGCCTCGCCGGGGGCTGCCGCCCCCGACCCCCGCACCGGCCCTGAACGGGCCTCGTCCTCCATCGCCGGACAGGCTGAGCCGCCCGGGCCCGCACCGGGCGAAGCCGCCGCCGACGTGACCCGGCCACCGAGCCAGAACGTCGACTTCCGTTACCGTTCACCCTCATGCGCACCCTCCTGATCACCGGCCCAGGCGGCGGTGGCCGTACGACCATCGCCGCGGCCACCGCCCTCGGGGCAGCCGGCGCCGGCGTCAAGACCCTCGTGCTCAGCGCCGACCGCGCCGACACCCTGGGGGCCGCGCTGGGGGTGAGGACCGGGGCCGGCCCGACCCGGGTCGCCCCGTGCCTGACGGCCTGGCGTCCCGACGCCGCCGCCGGATTCCGCGACGACCTCGCCGGCTTCCAGGACCGCGCCTCCACCGTCCTCGACCTGCTCGGCGCCTCCCGGCTGGACCCGGAGGAGGTCACCCCGCTCCCCGGCGCGGAGGAGCTGACCCTGCTGCGCGCGCTGCGCGACGCCGCCCTCGCCGAGGCCCACGACCTGCTCGTGGTCGACCTGCCGCCCACCCCGCAGGCCCTCGCCCTGCTCGCCCTGCCGGAGGAACTCCGCCGCTACCTGCGCCGTCTCCTCCCCCCGGAGCGGCAGGCCGCCCGCGCCCTGCGCCCCGTCCTCGGGCGCCTCGCCGGCGTCCCCATGCCCGCCGAGTGGCTGTACGAGACGACCGCCCGCTGGGACATGGAGCTGGCCGCCGTGGAGGCGGTCCTCGCCGACCGGCAGACCTCCGTACGTCTCGTCGCCGAGCCGGGACCGGCCGGTGACGACGCCGTGCGCGACGCACGCCTCGGCCTGGCGCTGCGCGGCCTGCCCGTCGAGTCGCTGGTCGCCAACCGCGTCCTGCCGGAGGAGGCCGCCGACGGCGGTCCGCTCTCCGGGCTCGTGGCCCAGCAGCGCAAGTTCCTGGGGGAGTGGGGCGACGCGCACACCGTCGCCCACCTCGGGCGCGACCCCCGCGGCGACGACGACCTCGCCGCACTCGCCGCCCCCGGCGTCAACCCGGCGGCCTCCCCCATCGAGTGGCCCGTGACCGACCGGCTGGCCGACGACGGCGTGCTCGTCTGGGACATCCCCCTGCCCGGCGCCATACGCGACGACCTCGACCTGATCCGGCGCGGTGACGAACTCGTCGTCACCGCCGGCCCCTTCCGGCGGATCGTCCCGCTGCCCTCCGCGCTGCGCCGCTGCACCGTGGACGGCGCCGCCCTGCGCGACGGCCGGCTGCGCGTCCGGTTCGCGCCGGACGCCGCGCTCTGGCCGCGGACACGGTGAACGACGTACCGCCGTTCGGGTAACGTCGTAGAGACGAGCCGTAGTCAGGAGTCCGTCATGAGCGAAGAGCTCCCCCCGTCCGACGCCGGTGAGCACGAGACTGTCGTCGAGGGGCCGCGCGCCAGCGACGCCGACGCCTGGGCCACCGCCTGCGCCGAGGACCTGGAGGCCGAGAAGGCCCGCCGCCGCGACCGGCACGGCCCGCCGCCCGGCTCCGCCGCCGAGGAACTGCGCAAGCTCGTCGACAGCGTCGCCGACAAGCTGTCCGGCCTGCAGTCCCCGCTGCTCGGGGCGGTCGCCGGGCCCGCCGCCCAGCAGGTGGTGCGCCAGGTCGTCGAGCAGGCCAAGGCCGCCGTCGAACCCGTCATCGAACGCAACCCGGACGTCTTCGACCACCTGGCCGCCGCCGGCAACGAACTGCTCGCCGCGTACCGCTCCGCCGTCCAGCAGCAGGAGCGGCGCTGGACGGCCCGCGCCGGCGACCCGCGCAAGGACCTGGACGAGCACCACGACGGCGACGAGGGAACCGGTCCCGGTCAGCGCATCGACCTGGACTGACGGCCCCTCCCTCAGCCTCGGCCGCGCCCGCGCGGGGCCGCCGGCCTCCGTCGGGCCAGCCCGCCGGCCCGCCCGTCGGGCTGCCCACCGGGCGGACGACGGGCCCCGGACGGCAGGGCCTCGGGTACGGTTGGCCGTAGCGGGGCTCGACCGAAACTGAGGGATTCATGGGACTCACCATCGGCGTCGACATCGGCGGCACGAAGATCGCGGCCGGCGTGGTCGACGAGGAAGGCAACATCCTCTCGACCTTCAAGGTGCCGACCCCCACCACGCCCGAGGCCATCGTGGACGCCATCGCCTCGGCGGTGGAGGGCGCGCGTGCCGGGCACGACATCGTGGGTGTGGGCATCGGCGCCGCCGGCTACGTCAACCGCCAGCGTTCCGAGGTCTACTTCGCGCCCAACATCGACTGGCGCAACGAGCCGCTGAAGGACAAGGTCGAGGCCCGCGTGGGCCTCCCGGTCGTCGTGGAGAACGACGCCAACGCCGCGGCCTGGGGCGAGTACAAGTTCGGTGCCGGCAAGGGCCACCGCAACGTCATCTGCATCACCCTCGGCACCGGCCTCGGCGGCGGCATCATCATCGGCAACAAGCTGCGCCGCGGTCACTTCGGGGTGGCCGCCGAGTTCGGCCACATCCGCATGGTCCCGGACGGCCTGCTGTGCGGCTGCGGCTCGCAGGGCTGCTGGGAGCAGTACGCCTCCGGCCGTGCCCTCGTCCGGTACGCCCGCCAGCGTGCCAACGCCACCCCCGAGCGCGCCGAACTGCTGCTGTCGCTCGGTGACGGCACCCCCGACGGCATCGAGGGCAAGCACATCTCCATGGCCGCCCGCCAGGGCGACCCCGTCGCGGTCGACTCCTACCGCGAGCTCGCCCGCTGGGCCGGCGCCGGTCTCGCCGACCTGGCCTCCCTCTTCGACCCCTCCGCCTTCATCGTCGGCGGCGGCCTCTCCGACGAGGGCGACCTTGTCCTGGACCCGATCCGCAAGTCGTACAAGCGCTGGCTGGTCGGCGGCAACTGGCGCCCGGTCGCCGACGTGATCGCCGCCCAGCTCGGCAACAAGGCGGGTCTCGTGGGCGCGGCCGACCTGGCGAGAGAGCCCGACCCGATCATGTGACGGTCACTTCTCGGACCCGGTGACCGCACCGGCCCCAGGGGCGCGGGGACGTCGCGACAAGCCACGCACGACCGGCAGTCGCGCACGAACCTCGCGCCCCGACTCATCGGGCGTACATTGATCCACATGGAGCTGCTCCCCAACTCCCGTACGGAACCCGACGGTTCAGCCCTCATCCGCGTCCTGAGCTACAACATCCGCTCGATGCGCGACGACACCACCGCCCTCGCCCGCGTCATAGGGGCCTGCGCCCCCGACCTGGTCCTGGTCCAGGAGGCCCCCCGCTTCTTCCGCTGGCGCAAGAAGCTCGCCCGGCTCGCGGCCGCGTCCGGGCTGGTGATCCTCACCGGTGGAGGCACCGCCGCGGGCCCGGCCGTCCTCTGCTCGCTGCGGGCGACCGTCGAGCGCACCGAGGACGTGCTCCTGCCCCTCACGCCCGGACAGCACCGGCGTGGTCTCGCCACCGCCGTCGTCCGCTTCGCGGGCGTCCGCCTCGGCGTCCTCAGCTGCCATCTCGGCCTGACCGGGGACGAGCGGTACGAGCAGAGCGGCATGCTCCTCGACCGGCTGGCCGGGATGGGGGTGGAGCACGCGGTGGCGGGCGGCGACCTCAACGAGGGACCCGCCGGGCCCGCCTTCACCCGTCTCGCCGGCGCTCTCCAGGACTGCCGCGCGGTCGCCCCCTGGGGCGCCGAGCAGACCTTCCCGGCCGTCGGCCCCGACCGCCGCATCGACGCGATCTTCGCGACCGGGGACGTCGAGGTGCTCGGCTGCGGGGTGCCCCTGGGGCTTCCCGGAGTCTCCCGGGCGGACCTGAGGGCGGCCACCGACCATCTCCCGGTCCTGGCCGCCCTCAGGATCGGGGCCTAGACGACCGCTCCGCGCCCCGGATCCCCGTCGTCCTCGTCGTCCGGCCGCATCCGCATCACCAGCGTGGCGAAGCCGCCGAGGAAGCCGCCGATGCCGACCGTCGCCAGCCACCACGTCATGTCCCAGCCGAGCAGGACCGACAGCAGCAGCAGGACGGGGCCGCCGATCACCCCCAGCCAGGCGAACTTGGCCGTCGTGTCGGCGGCGGGCAGGGGCGGCGGCTCGGGCGGTACGAAGTGGCCCTCGTCGTCCTCGCCGAAGTCCGCCTCGGACGGCTCGGCCGGCGTGTAGTCGCGCGGACCGACGCCGGGCGCGAAGGAGACGGAGCTGCCCAGCGGCTTGGCCGGCTTCCTGTCGTCACCCGGCTCCTCGCCGGAGCCGGAGCCGGAGCCCGTGCCGGGCGCGGTGTCGGAGCCGTCGTCGTTCGTCTCGGCCTCGAGCAGCGCCAGGTCCTCGACCGACTTGAACGGCTTGGCACCCGGCGGATCCGCCGGCTCCTCGCCGTACCCCGCGACGATCGCCGCCCACGCGGCTTCCTCGTCGAGGGGCACGCCCTGCCCCGCCGGCTCGCGGTCGCGGCCGCCCTCGCGGTCGTCGCGGTGCTCGAGGTCCTCACGGCCCTCGCGATCCTCACGGTCCTCGCGGTCGGAGTCGTGCTCAGCCACCTGCCGTCGTCCCTTCCTTGCCGACACTGGGAGCGAGCCGGCCGATGAACGCGAGACTCTCCTCGAAGATCCGGTCCGCGTCGTGGTCCAACGTCGCCACGTGGTAACTCTGTTCCAGCAGGATCTCGGTCACGTCCGTCGACGACACCCGGCCCAGGATCCGGGCCGAGTCGGCGGCCGGCACGACATGGTCCCGCACACTGCGCAGGAGCAGCAGCGGCTGGGTGACCTGCGGCAGCTCCCCGTCGGCCAGCCGCAGGAAGGTCCGCAGGGAGTGCGCCGCGTGCAGCGGCACCCGGTCGTACCCGGTCTCCAGGACCCCCGCCTTCGCGATGTCGCTCCGGATCCCCTTCGTCGTCCGCACGAGATGGCGGGCCACCGGAAGGGCGTACGCGGACAGTCCGTGCACCTTGTTCGCCGGGTTGACGACCATGACGCCCTCGACCCCCTCGCCGTGCTTCGCGGCGAGCCGCAGCGCCAGGGCACCGCCCATGGACAGGCCGGCCACGAAGACCCGCGCGCAGCGCTCGCGCAGGATGCGCAGATCACGGTCGACCTGCGCGTACCAGTCGGGCCAGCCGGTGAGCGCCATGTCCTCCCAGCGCGTCCCGTGCCCCGGCAGCAGGGGCAGGCCGACGGTCAGACCGTGCCCGGCCAGATACCGGGCCCAGGGGCGCAGCGACTGTGGGGAGCCGGTGAAGCCGTGGCAGAGGAGGACCCCGACCTCACCGCCCTCGTGGCGATACGGCTCGGCTCCAGGAAGGACCGGCACCTTCGGTCTCCTGTCTTCGTCTTGTCTACATGGGAGGGACGTGTGGTTCACCGTACGCGACCGCACTGACACCGACCAGGGCCGTCGGAGCCTTTGGCGCCGCGCCGGGTTAAGGTCTGAACGACACATACAGGAGGCACTCGGTTGTTGTACGGCGCGATGAAGGTTTCCGTCGGGGGGCCGCTGAAGATGATCTTCAGGCCCTGGGTGGAAGGCCTCGAGAACGTTCCCGCCGAGGGCCCCGCGATCCTGGCGAGCAACCACCTGTCCTTCTCGGACTCGTTCTTCCTGCCCGCGGTCCTCGACCGCAAGGTCACCTTCATCGCGAAGGCCGAGTACTTCACCACGCCCGGTGTGAAGGGCCGGCTGACCGCGGCCTTTTTCAAGGGCGTGGGCCAGCTCCCGGTCGACCGTTCCGGCGCGCGCGGCGCGGGGGAGGCCGCCATCAGGAGCGGTATGGAGGTGCTGGAGCGCGGCGAGCTGTTCGGCATCTACCCGGAGGGCACCCGTTCGCCCGACGGCCGCCTCTACCGCGGCAAACCGGGCGGTCTCGCGCGCGTGGCGCTCGCCACCGGCGCGCCGGTGATCCCGGTCGCCATGATCGACACCGAGAAGATCCAGCCGCCCGGCAAGGTGATGCCGAAGGTGATGCGCCCCGGCATCCGCATCGGCAAGCCGCTGGACTTCAGCCGCTACCACGGCATGGAGCACGACCGCTTCGTGCTCCGCGCGGTCACCGACGAGGTCATGTACGAGATCATGAAGCTCTCCGGCCAGGAGTACGTCGACATGTACGCCACCGCCGCCAAGCGGCAGATCGCGGAGGCGGCGAAGGCCGAGAAGGAAGCGGGCAAGGCCGCCAGGGAAGCCGAGAAGGCCGCGCAGGCGGCCCTCGCGCAGGCCGAGAAGGACCAGGCGAAGAAGGAGAAGTCCGAGTCCTAGGCTGTCCGGGACGCGGGGGCGGGACGACGGGGGCGGGACGACGGGGGTGGGGACATGGCCAGGCGCGAGAGAGTCATGCGGATGTCGGTCGAGCTGCCGCTGTGGCGCGCCCTGACCTTCTACCGGGTGCTGACCATGCTGTACGCGGTCGGCCTGTTCGTCTCCGCCCACGACGACTACGACCGGCCGGGCATCGCGATCGCCTACTTCGCCGTCCTGTGCGTCTGGACGCTCGCCACCCTGCCCCGCGTGCAGAACGCGGCCACCTGCACCAAGCGCTTCCTCGCCGCCGACCTCGCCGTCGCGCTCATCGGCATCGTCCTCACCCCGCTGGTCGTCGACGACCAGCACATCCTGGACGGCGGCCCCACCCTGCCGTCGATATGGACCGCCGGCTCGGTCCTCGCGTACGCCATCAAGGGAGGCTGGCGCTGGGCCGCGTTCGCCTCCACGCCGGTCGCCGTCGCCAACCTCATCGAACGCGGCCACCCGGCCCGTGACACGGTCCACAACGTGATCCTCGTCTGGGTCGCCTCCATCGCCATCGGCTACGTCGTCGAGGTCGCCCGCGCCTCCGAGCGCACCCTCGCCCGCGCCCTGGAGATCGAGGCCGCGACCCGGGAACGGGAGCGGCTCGCCCGGGACATCCACGACAGCGTCCTGCAGGTGCTGGCCATGGTGCAGCGGCGGGGCGCCGTCATCGGCGGTGAGGCGGCCGAGCTGGGCCGGATGGCCGGCGAGCAGGAGGTGGCGCTGCGCACGCTGGTCTCCGGCGGCCTGGTGCCGGTCTCCCGGGTGTCGGAGGACGAGGCCGAGGGGGCCGTCGTGCGCGCCGTGGAGGTGCCCGACGACGAGGACGACGGCGGCCCCGTGGACCTGCGCTCGCTGCTCGCCCCCTTCGCCGCCGCCCGCGTCAGCCTCGCGGAGCCCGGGGCCCCGGTGCTGCTCCCGCCGGCCGCCGCCCGGGAGCTGGCCGCGGCCGTCGGTGCCGCGCTGGACAACGTACGCCGGCACGCGGGCGAGGACGCCAGGGCCTGGATCCTGGTCGAGGACGAGCCCGACGCGGTGATCGTCTCCGTACGCGACGACGGGCCGGGCATCCCGGAGGGGCGGCTCGCGCAGGCCGAGGGCGAGGGAAGGCTCGGGGTCGCGCTGTCGATCCGGGGCCGGCTGCGCGACCTCGGCGGCAGCGCGGAGCTGATCTCGATGCCGGGGCAGGGCACGGAGGTCGAACTGACCGTGCCGAAGAACGACATGAACGACCCACGGGGGAAGGCGGGCACACGATGAGCGCAGAGCAGGACGGGCGGGCCGGAGCACGGGGCCCCCTGAAGGTCATGGTGGTCGACGACCACCCGATGTGGCGCGACGCCGTCGCCCGGGACCTCGCCGAATCCGGCTTCGAGGTGGTCGCCACCGCCGGTGACGGCGAGCAGGCCGTGCGCCGCGCCAAGGCCACCACGCCCGACGTGCTCGTACTGGACCTGAACCTGCCCGCCAAGCCGGGCGTCCAGGTCTGCAAGGAGGTCGTCGCGGCCAACCCCGCCCTGCGCGTCCTCGTCCTCTCCGCGAGCGGTGAGCACGCCGACGTGCTGGAGGCGGTGAAGTCCGGCGCGACCGGCTACCTGCTGAAGTCGGCGTCCACGGAGGAGCTGCTGGACGCGGTGCGCCGCACGGCCGTCGGCGACCCGGTGTTCACCCCCGGTCTCGCGGGCCTGGTCCTCGGCGAGTACCGCCGCCTCGCCTCCGAGCCCGCGCCCACCGCCGGCGCCGACGAGCCGAACGCGCCCCGGCTGACCGACCGCGAGACCGAGGTGCTGCGCCTGGTCGCCAAGGGGCTGAGCTACAAGCAGATCGCCGAACGCCTCGTCATCTCCCACCGCACGGTCCAGAACCACGTCCAGAACACCCTCGGCAAGCTCCAGCTGCACAACCGCGTGGAACTCGTCCGGTACGCGATCGAGCGCGGCCTCGACGACGAGTGACACCCCTGCGGTTCGACGGCGAGGACACGCTCGGCGTCGCCGCACGCCTTTCCGGCGAGTACGACGTGACCTGCGCCGGCGTACCGAAGACGGTCGGCGACGACTTGTCCGCCACGGACCGCACCCTCGGCTCCGACCCGGCGGCCGGCCTCGCCGCGGAGGCCGTCGACCGCCCGCACACCACGGTCCGCCCTGCGGGTCCTGGTCACTACGGTCGCCCCGCGGGGCACGGACAACGTCCGCGTACCGATCCGGGAAGCGTCGGCACGGCTGAGGACGGTGGACCCAGACTGGACGCGGGGGCCGGAGTGTTCTTCGGCTGACGGACCGACGATCCGCTGGAGCGACGGGGGAGTCATGGTCGGATGGTGGAAGTCGCTGAGCCTGCGCGCGCTGCTGGAGGTCCAGGCGGAGACACTCGCCTGCGTCTGGCCCGCCGTGCGGGACGGCACGGTCCCGCCGGCCCCGGAGCCCGAGCGGACGCGCGCGCTCGCCGCACTGTCCCGGGCGGCGTCCAAGGCGGCCGCCGGCGGGGGAGACGACGCGCCGGAGCTCGCGGTCGCCCTGCTGGCCGGCGCCGTGCTGCACCGCGTGACTCCGGTGGGCGTGCCCCCGGCGCTGCTCCCGCTCGTCGACCCGGCGGCGGACGTCGACGCCCGGTCGGCCGCCGTCGCCGCCGGGGCGGCCGCCGGGTTCGCCGGCCGGGCGGGCTCGGACCGCACCCCGCCGTGGCTGCGCCGCTGGTGCCTGGAGGCGGCCCTGCTGTGCGGCAGCCGCTGCCTGCACGGGCCGGCCCCCGGCGACGAGGCGCGCGGCAAGGTGCACGAACTCCTCGCGGTCATCGCCGGGCAACGCTTCGGGACGGTCGGCGACCCGGCCGACGAGGACGTCGCGATCACCCATGCCCGTGCCGCCCTCGACCTGGCCGGCGGGCCGGAACGCCCCGGCCGCGCCTCCCGCCTCGCCCGGTTGCTGACCAGCCGCTCGGTGCGGCTGCGGGACCCCTCCCTCATCGGCGACGCCCCCCAGCTGGCCCGGTCCGCGCTCGCCCCGCTGGACCCGGCAGGCTTCGCGTGGCTGGCCCAGGCGGCGATGACGGTGAGCACGCTCCTCGCCGCCACCGTCCAGGACACCAAGGACGTCGCGCTCTTCGACGAGGCCCTGGACCTGGAGCGGGCGATACGGCGCCATCCGCAGTACCACCGCGTCCAGGACGGGTACCTCACCGCGCACGCGGGCCTGCTCGCCCAGCGCTTCGCCCGGCGCCGCGACCCGGACATCCTCGACGAGACCATCGCGGCCTACGAGGAGCTGTACGCCCTCGATCCGACAACGCACGCCGCCGATCTCGGCCGGCACCTGCAGTACCGCCACCAGATGCGCGGCGACACCGCCGACCGGCACCGCGCCCTGGAGCTCATGGCCGAGGCACTGTCCGCCGGACCGGCCGACCCCGAGGCGGTCATGTCCTACGGGACCGCCGTGCTGCACGAGCACCGCGAGTCGGGCGGCACGGAGGCGGTCCGGCGGGCCCTGGACACGGTGGCCCGGCTCACCGCCCCCGGAGCCGCCCACGCCGACGACAGCCGGGTCCTCGGCACCCTCGCCGACCTGCTGCTCGTCACCGGCGAACGGGCCCGCCCACCGCAGTACGGCCCCGCCGAGGCCGCCGCCCGCCGCTCCGTGGCCCGCGCCGGCACCCCGGAGCACAGGGCCCGTGCGCTGGCCCGGCTCGCCCAGCTGCTCGTGCACCGCTACCGGACCACCCCCGACCTGGCCCTGCTCGACGAGGCGGTCGCCTGCTGCCGCGAGGGCTGCGCCGTACTGCCGCCGGACGCCGAGATGCCCCCGCAGCTGCCGGGCGCCCTCGTCATGGTGCTGGTCGAACGGCACGCCCGGACCCGGCACCTCGCCTCCCTGCGCGAGGCCGTCGACGCGGCGGAACGGCTGGAGAGGGAGACCCCCGACTTCGGCTCCGAACACCCCGTGATCCTCGGCAACCTGGTCGGCCTGATCGTCGAGTACGCCCAGCAGACCGGGGACCCCGGCGAACTCGACCGGGGACAGCGGCTCGTGGAGCACGCCCTGGCCACCACCGCACCCGGCCACTTCTGGCGCGGCCACCTGCTGGACGCCCTCGGCGGCATCCTGCTCGCCCGCACCAGGCTGCCAGGCGCCGGAACCGAGGCCGCCGACACCGCCGTACGGCACTACGAAGCGGCCGTGCGGGACCTGCCCCAGGACCCGCGGCGCGGCGCCCCCGTCCTGTACGCCAACCTGGCGCACGCGCTGTGGGCTCGGCACCGGCACGGCGGCGGCCGCACCGACCTGGACCGGGCGCTGGAGGCGGCGCGGAGGGCCGTACGCCTGCTGCCGCCCGGCGAGCCGCGCCGCGGCGCCGCCCTCACCGTGCTCTCCCGGATCCTCACCACCGCCCGCGCCGACGGCGGCCACGACGCCGTACGCGACGAGGCGCTCGCCGTCAACGCCGAACTCGCCGCCGACCCGGCGCAGTCCGCGCTCGTGCGTACCGGTGCCGCGCTCGAACTCGCCACCGTGGCACGGGCGTCCGGTGACACGGAGCGGTCCGTGGCCGCGGCCCGCGCCGCCATGGAGACGCTGCCGCTGGCCGCCTGGCGCGGTGCCGACCGGTCCGACCAGGAGGAGACGCTCGGCGGCATGGCACGGGCCGGCGCCTTCGCCGGGCTGATCGCGCTGGCCGCCGGACGGCCCGCCGAGGCGCTCGAACTGATGGAGGCGGGGCGCGGCGTGCTCGCCGCCCAGGCCCTCGAACTGCGCACCGAGACCGACGAACTGGCCGCGTCCCAGCCCGAGTCGGCCGCCCGGCTCGACGCGCTGCGCCGGGAGCTGGACCGGGTCGCCGTCGACGGCATGGCGGGCGAGGAGGCGGACCGGCGCCACCGGCTCGCCCGCGAGTGGCAGGAGACCCTGGACGAGATCCGCGCCCGCGACGGCTTCCAGGACTTCCTGCGCCCGCCCCGGGCGGAACAGTTGCTGCGGGCCGGTGAGCACGGCCCGGTCGTCGTGCTCACCGGCGGTCCGGCCGGCGGCGGATACGCCCTGCTGCTCGACGGCCCCGACCTCAAGGCCCTGCCCCTGCCGGGCTTCTCCGAGGCCGAGGCCAGGGAACGCGGCGAGACGCTCTTCCGGGCGGTGGCCGCCGCCGCCCGCTCCGGCCTGGCCCGCGCCTTCGCCGAACAGGCCGTCGGGGACATCCTCGACTGGCTCTGGCGCACGGTCGCCGCACCCGTCCTCGACGCCCTCGGCATCACCGGCCCTCCGGCGCCCGGCGAGGACCCGCCCCGCCTGTGGTGGTGCCCCTCCGGAGCGCTGTCCTTCCTGCCGCTGCACGCGGCGGGCGAGGTACCGGACCGGGTGGTGTCCTCCTACACGCCGGGCGTCGGCGCCCTGCTCCGGGCCCGGAGCGGCACGCCGGCCGCGGCGCGCCCCCTGATCGTCGCCGTCCCCGAACTCGACGGCCGGGCACCGCTGCCCGGCGCCCTGCGCGAGGCGGATCTGGCCCACGCGGCGGTCGGCGGCACCCTGCTCACCGGGGACGCGGCCCGGGTCGGCGCCGTACGGACCGCACTGGCCGCACACTCCTGGGCGCACTTCGCCTGCCACGGCGTCCAGGACCCCGAACAGCCCTCCCGCGGACGGCTGTTGCTGCCCGACGGACACCTGTCCGTACTGGACGTCTCCCGGCTCCACCTGCCCGGCGCCGCCTTCGCCTACCTCTCGGCGTGCGAGACCGCCGTGGGCGGCGCCCGCCTGCCCGACGAGGCGCTGCACCTGGCCGGATGGCTCCAACTCGCCGGTTTCTCCCAGGTGATCGGCACGCTGTGGCGGGTGGACGACGCGTCGTCGGCGGAGATCGCACAAGGGGTGTACGGGGCGCTGGGGGACGCGGGCCCGGGCGTCCCGCCCGCCGCCCTCGCCCTCCACCTCGCGGTGGGCCGTCTGCGCGCCCGCCACCCGGACCGCCCGCTGAGCTGGGCCGCGCACATGCATTCCGGGGCGTGAGCGGGGTGCCCGGCTCTACGATCGTCGCCGTGGACACAGCCGACGACGATCTGCAGGCCGAGTTCTGCCGGGAGCTGGCGACCCTGCGGCTGCTGAGCGGACCCCGGCGAGCGGCACTCGAACAGGCGGTGCGGCGGCTGCGCGAGGGCGCGGCCATCGGCGAGGTGCTCGCCGCGCTCGACGTCACGCTCACCGCCCCGCTGGCGGTCCGCGGCCCCACGGCCGTCGGCGTCCCCGGCCCGCCCGTGCGCGGCAGCTACATCTGCCCGGTCGGTGCCTGCCGGCGCGTCGAGCGGCGCCGGCCCGGGCAGGGGCCACCGGAGTGCCTGGTCCACGAACGCGTCCTGAGCTTCGTGGCGGACGGCTGAGGGCGCGCGGGGTGACGGGACTCCTCGCCGAGCTCGGCCGCAGACTGGCCGAACGCTGGTTCACCCTGCTCGTCCTGCCGGGCCTGGCCTACCTGCTGGTCGCGGCGGCCGCCGTCCGCCTCGGGCACACCGGCTGGGGCGACTGGCACGCCCTGTGGGACGGCTTCACCGCGCTCACCGAGGGCGAGCCCGAGCGCCAGAGCGCCCTCGCCGTCCGTGCCGTGCTGTTCGTCCTCGCCGCCGTCCCCGTGTCGGCCGGGCTCGGCCTGCTCGCCCAGGCGCTCGCCACACCCGTCGAGCGTGCCCTGTGCGGCGACTGGCCGCGCCCGTTCACCGCCCTGGCCGCCCGCCTGACCACCCGCCGGGCCGCCGCCTGGCGGGAGGCCGACACGGCGTACCACGACAGCGTGGCCGCGCCGGCCCTCGGACTGCCCGACGCCGGGCGGGGACGGTCCGAGGCCGGGCAGGGGCGGCCCGACGCCGCGCAAGGGCAGGCCGACGCCGCCGCCCACGCGGCCCGCCGCAACGCCCTCTCGCTCATCCCTCCCGAGCGGCCCACCTGGCTCGGCGACCGACTCCGCGCCCCCGCCGTGCGCCTCGGCCGGGAGTACGGCATCGACCTGGCCACGGTGTGGCCCCGCCTCTGGCTGGTGCTGCCGACCCCCACCCGTGACATCCTCACCGCGGCCCGCGCCCGCCTCGACGCCGCGTTCGCGCTGGGCGGCTGGGCGGTCCTCTATCTCGCGCTCGCCGCACGGTGGTGGCCGGCCGCGGCGATCGCCCTCACCGCCGCGGCAGTGGCCCGCCGCAGGGCCTCCCTCGCCGCCGAGGCCTACGCGGAGCTGGTCGAGTCCGCCGTGGACCTGCATCTCGACCGCCTGCTGACCCGCCTGGCCGAGCCCCGCCCGGCCCCCCAACAGGGCAGGGCGCTGACGGAGCGCCTGCGCCGGGGGCTGTAGTCGCGCGGAGCCCGGCGAGACGTACGTCCCGACGAGTGGCCCTCGCCGCGCGTCCTTGCCTACAGCGCGGATCCCCGCTCGGAGACGGCGCCGCTGCCCAGCCGGCCGACCAGCTCCCGCACGACGGCCGCCCCGTCCAGCGTGAGCACCGACTCCGGATGGAACTGCACGCCCGCGAACCCGGGCCCGCGCACCGCGTGCACCTCCCCGTTCGCGGCCCGGCTCACCTCGACCCCGTGCGCCGCCAGCTCCGCCAGGGTGTCGTCGTCGCACCGCGCCACGAAGCTGTTGTAGAAGCCGACGGTCTCCGGCCGCCCGAACAGGTCGATCACCGTCTGCGCCCCCTGGTACGGCACCTCCTTCCGCACGATGTCCAGCCCCAGCTCCGCCGCGATCAGCTCGTGTCCGAGGCAGACGCCCAGCACCCCGTGCCGGTGCTCCCTGATCACCCGCGCGGTCAGGTCCCGCAGGAACGACATCTTCGGATCGCCCAGGTCGGACGGGTCACCGGGGCCGGGGCCCAGGACCACCGGACCCCCGTGCGCGAGCACCGCCTCCCGCAGCCCCGGCTCGTCGTACCGGCGGACCGACACCTCCAGCCCGCTCGACCGCAGCACATGCGCCAGCATCGCCGTGAAGGTGTCCTCGCCGTCGACCACGAGCGCGTGCCCGCTCAGCTCCTCGGACCGCTCCTGCATCCGCAGCCAGAACGGCGCCAGCGAGGCCCGCCGCCCGTCCAGCGCGGCCCGCACCCGGGGGTCGTCGGCCAGCCGGGGGCGGGTGCCCTCCTCCCGCGGCCTTCCCGGCCGCACCCCCAGCGCGGCCAGCACGCCCGCCGCCTTCGCGTGCGTCTCCGCGACCTCGCCGGCCGGGTCCGAGCCGCGCACCAGGGTGGCCCCCACCGGCACCCGCAGCCGCCCGGCCGCGTCGATGTCGGCGGTGCGGATGAGGATGGGGGAGTCGAGGGTCTGGGCGCCGCCCGAGTCCGTTCCGAGGAGCGCCAGCGCACCGGCGTAGTAGCCGCGCCCCCCGACCTCGTGCCGCTCGATCACCCGGCAGGCGTTCTGCACCGGCGAGCCGGTCACGGTCGCGGCGAACATGGTCTCCCGCAGGACCTCCCGCACGTCCAGCGAGGACTTCCCGCGCAGCTCGTACTCGGTGTGCGCGAGGTGGGCCATCTCCTTCAGCCGCGGTCCGATCACCACCCCGCCCATGTCGCCGACGGTGCACATCATCTTGAGTTCCTCGTCGACGACCATCGACAGCTCCTCGATCTCCTTGCCGTCGGCGAGGAAGTCCAGCAGGTGTCCGGGCGTCGGGCCCTCGGCCGGATAGCGGTAGGTCCCGCTGATCGGGTTCATCACGACGGTCCCGCCGGACATCCGCACATGCACCTCGGGGCTGGCGCCCACCAGCGTGCGGTCCCCGGTGTGCACGAGGAACGTCCAGTACGCGCCCCGCTCGCCCTCCAGCAGGCGCCGGAACAGGGCGAGAGCGTCCGCCCTGGAGAAGCCGGCGATCTCCCCCTCGTACGTCCGCCGGATGACGAAGTTGGCGCCCTCGCCCCGCCCGATCTCCTCCCGCAGCACACGGCCGACGATCCGCGCGTACTCCTCGTCACCGACGTCGAAGCCACCGCCCTCGACGCGCACCTCGTGTGCGGGGAGCTGCTCCAGCGCCTCGGCGAGCGGGATTCCGTACCGCTCCTCGGGAGTCAGGACGGTGAGCGGGGTGCCGTCGTCGCGGACGTCGAAGCCGCGCTCGCGGATCTGGCGGAAGGGGACCAGGGCGAGGCCCTCGTCGGGGAGGTCGGCGAGGCGGTCGCAGTCGGCGACCGGGCCGAGGAGCAGTTCGACGGTGTTCTCGTCATGGCCCGGCGTGCGGCGGCGCAGCAGGGCGAACGGGCGGGGATCGTGCAGAAGGTCGAGCAGGTGCATGGGTCCGTGTCCTTCTCGCTGGGAGGAGACGGCCCGGTCCGGAAAACACCGAAGGCCGCCCCTCGGGCGGCCTTCGCGAAGTCGTGCGTACGCGCTGTCAGTGGGCCGCCGGATGAGCGGTCCACCACCAGTTCTGGGTCGAAAGCGCGAACATGCGACGCACCCTACCCCATGCGTGCCGCCCTCCACAGGTGAGCGCGGGCCTGTCTCACCTGTCGAGCCGTAGGAAGATCACGCGACACGACCCCGTAATGTTGGGGGCGTGACCGTGAACGCTAAGACCAGCGCGAGCGCTGGCAACACCTGGCGAAACCTGCCCGCGGCGCAGCAGCCCGAGTACCCCGACGCCGAGGCTCTGCGCGCAGTGATCGCGGACCTCGAGTCGTATCCGCCGCTCGTCTTCGCGGGCGAGTGCGACCAGCTGCGCGCCCGGATGGCGGCCGTCGCCAAGGGAGAGGCGTTCCTCCTCCAGGGTGGCGACTGCGCGGAGGCCTTCGACGCGGTGTCCGCCGACCACATCCGCAACAAGCTCAAGACCCTGCTCCAGATGGGCGCCGTCCTGACGTACGCGGCGTCCGTGCCCGTGGTGAAGGTCGGCAGGATCGCCGGCCAGTACTCCAAGCCGCGCTCCAAGCCGACCGAGACCCGCGACGGCGTGACCCTGCCGACCTACCGGGGCGACTCCGTCAACGGCTTCGACTTCACCGAGGCCGCCCGCGTCCCGGATCCCGAGCGGCTGAAGCGGATGTACCACGCCTCCGCCTCCACGCTGAACCTGGTGCGCGCCTTCACCACCGGCGGCTACGCCGACCTGCGCCAGGTGCACGCCTGGAACCAGGACTTCGTGAAGTCGTCCCCCTCCGGCCAGCGCTACGAGCAGCTCGCCCGCGAGATCGACAACGCGCTGAACTTCATGCACGCCTGCGGGACGGACCCGGAGGAGTTCAAGACCGTCGAGTTCTACTCCTCGCACGAGGCTCTGCTGCTCGACTACGAGTCGGCGCTCACCCGCGTCGACTCCCGCACCGGGCAGCTGTACGACGTGTCGGCGCACATGGTGTGGATCGGTGAGCGCACCCGGCAGCTGGACCACGCGCACGTCGAGTTCGCCTCGAAGATCCGCAACCCGATCGGCATCAAGCTCGGCCCGACGACGACGGCCGAGGAGGCGCTGCAGTACATCGAGCGTCTCGACCCGGACCGCGAGCCGGGACGGCTGACCTTCATCGTCCGCATGGGCGCCGACAAGGTCCGCGACAAGCTGCCCGAGCTGGTCGAGAAGGTCACCGCCTCGGGCGCGACCGTGGCCTGGGTGACCGACCCGATGCACGGCAACACCTTCGAGGCGGCCTCCGGTCACAAGACTCGCCGTTTCGACGACGTGCTGGACGAGGTCAAGGGCTTCTTCGAGGTCCACAAGGCCCTCGGCACCCACCCGGGCGGCATCCACGTCGAGCTGACCGGTGACGACGTCACCGAGTGCGTGGGTGGCGGCGACGAGATCTTCGTCGACGACCTGCACCAGCGCTACGAGACGGCCTGCGACCCGCGGCTGAACCGCAGCCAGTCGCTCGACCTGGCCTTCCTGGTCGCGGAGATGTACCGGGACCAGTGAGGTGCCGGGGCCGGTGATGTACAGGGGCCGGTGACGGGGTCACCTGTTACAGGGGCGTGAAGTGGGGCGTGGATCACATGCGATCCGCGCCCCACTCCTCTTTTGCGGCCATGGAGCGCCGGGTAAGGTTAGGTTTGCCTTATCGATCTCGGCGGGAGGTGAACCGCGTGTACGTCTGCAGCTGCTTCGGTGTGACCGAAGCGCAGGTCCGACAGCACGCGGACAACGGAGCCTGTACACCCCGCCAGATCGCCTCCGCCTGCAAGGCCGGCACGGACTGCGGTTCCTGCGTCCGCCGGATCCAGGCGATCCTCGGCCGGGGCGCGTGTCCGCGCCGCGAGCTCGCCGACCAGGGCAAGCCGGTCGTCGCCGGGCTCGAGGAGTACGAGGACCTCGAGGAAGCGGCGTAGCTCAGCTCTCCGGCTGCTCGATCAGCTGTGCGAGGTAGAGCGCCTCGCCGAGCTTCTCCAGCAGTTCCAGCTGGGTGTCCAGGTAGTCGATGTGGTGCTCCTCGTCCTCGAGGATCGACTCGAAGATGTTCGCGGACGTGATGTCGCCCTTCTCGCGCATCACCTTGATCCCGCGCCGGAGGCGGTCGATGGCCTCGACCTCGATCTGCCGGTCCGCCTCGAACATCTCCTTGACCGTCTGGCCCACCCGCACATGGAACAGGCGCTGGTAGTTCGGCAGGCCCTCCAGGAACAGGATCCGGTCGGTGAGGATCTCGGCGTGCTTCATCTCGTCGAAGGACTCGTGCCGCGTGTACTTCGCGAGCTTCGTCCAGCCGAAGTTCTCCTGCATCTTGGCGTGGAGGAAGTACTGGTTGATGGCGGTGAGCTCGGCGGTGAGCTGCTCGTTGAGGAACTCGATGACCTCGGGGTCGCCCTGCATCGCAGAGGCTCCTTCCACGTGGGAAAAAAAGGAGGTTGCCGCCGCATGATTGCACCGGGTGTCGAAGATCGTCCAGTAAGTGCGTACTTAGTAAGTTAGACCAGGCTTAGTGGGAGTTGTCCGATTCTGGACATGCCTGGTCATCCGCATCGCCCCGGGTCTGTCAGGATGGAGTCATGGGTCATCCGGTGGAGCGAGAACCAGGAGAAGCAGCAGCGTCCGAGCTTCCGCCGGGGCAGCGACTGCAGCGGGGCTGGCCCGTCACACACTACGGTCCGGTACCCAAGTTCCGGGCCGAACGCTGGGAGTTCAGGGTATTCGGCGCCACCGCCGACGGCGAGAAGCACTGCTGGACCCACGAGGAATTCACCAGCCTTCCTCACACCACCGTCGTGGCCGATCTGCACTGCGTGACGAAGTTCAGCATGCTCGGCGCCGAGTGGGGCGGGATCCCGGCCCGCACCATCCTGGAGATCGCGCCGCCCGCGGACGATGTCACCCATGTGATGGTGTGGGCGGAGTACGGCTTCAGCTCCAACCTGCGTCTGTCGGACTTCGCCTCCGACCGCACCATCTTCGCCACCCACAAGGACGGCGAACTGCTCACGGCGGAACACGGCTTCCCCCTCCGCCTGGTCGTCCCCCACCTCTACGCCTGGAAGGGCCCGAAATGGGTCCGCGGCGTCGAGTACATGACGACGGACCGCCGCGGCTTCTGGGAGGAGCGCGGCTACCACAACATCGGCGACCCCTGGAAGGAACAGCGGTACTCCTACCAGGAGAAACCCGGCGAGGGCCCCGAGCTCTGACGCCGTGGGGCGGGGGCCCGGTCCCTCAGCCGTCCCGGAGTTTCTTCAGCCGCTCCACGTCCGCGGCGTGCCCCTCCTTGCCACCGGGCGTCTCGATCACCAGCGGGACGCCCGCGGTCGCCGGGTGGGTCATCAGGGCACGGAACGGGTCCTCGCCGATGTGGCCCGCGCCGATGTTCTCGTGCCGGTCCTTGTGGGCGCCGACCACGTCCTTGGAGTCATTGGCGTGGATCAGCTTCAGCCGGCCCTCGCCGACCGTGTCCACCAGCAGATCGAGGGTCTGGTGCATGCCGGCCGGTCCGGTCAGGTCGTGCCCGGCCGCGAAGATGTGACAGGTGTCGAGACACACCCCGAGCTTCGGATGGGCGTCCAGCGCTTCGAAGTACGGCCCGAAGTCCCAGGTCCGCGAGCAGAGCGAGGCGCCCTGGCCGGCGGTGGACTCCAGCAGCAGGAACGGATCGTCGTCGTGGGTCAGCTCGTCCAGCAGCGGCAGCAGGTGCTCGCGGACCTGCTTCAGCGCCACGGACCGCTCCCGCCCGCCCGTCGCGCTCCCGGTGTGCACCACCACGCCCAGCGCGCCGATCTCCCGCCCGCGGCGCAGCGAGTGCCGCAGCGACTCCACCGACCTCTCGACCGTGGCCTCGGTGTGCGAGCCGAAGTTGATCAGGTACGGCGCGTGCACGTACGCCGGGATCGACGCCTGCGCGCACGCCTGCCGGAACGCCTCGTCCTGCCGAGGGTTCCCGGCCGGGGTGGCCCAGCCGCGCGGGTTGGCGACGAAGACCTGGACCGTCTCGGCCTTGAGGTCGTGGGCGTACGACAGGCCCACCGAGTGCAGACCGCCGGCCACCGGGACATGGCCGCCGACGGGGTTGCGGGAGGGGAAGGGGTGCTGGGGACTCACCCGTTCAGGGTGTCATGCCGCGCCGAGCGGCCGGTCACCGGATGGTGATCGTGATCGTCGACCCCTTGGGCGCGGTCTCGCCGCCCTCCACGGACTGGCTCTTCACGGTGTCCCCGAACAGCCCCAGCAGGCCCCGGTCCTCCTTGACCGCGAAGCCGGAGCCCTGAAGCAGCTTCTTCGCGTCGTCGACGCTCGCGCCCACCACGTCCGGGACCTCGACCATCTCCGGACCCTTGGACAGCGTCAGCGTGACCGTGTCACCCTCGGCGGCCTGCTTCTCCGGGCCCGGCGACTGGGCGGCGACCTGGCCCTTGTCGTGCTCGGAGTTGATCCTCTCGGCGGAGACCTTCACCTTGAGGCCGGCCTCCTCCAGCTCGGCCCTGGCGTCGTCCAGGTCGTCGCCGGTGACGTCCGGGACGTCGACCGGGCTGCCCTTGCTGACGACGAGGGCGACCGCCGAGCCCGCACGCCGCTCGGTGCCCGCCTCGGGGTCGCTGCTGATCACGGCGCCCTTGGCGACGTCCTCGCTGAACGCCTCCCTGACCATGCCCGGCTCCAGACCGTCCTCCTTCAGCCGTGCCTTGGCCTTGGCCAGCCGGGTGCCCTTCAGGTACGGCACCTTCACCGTCTCGGGGCCGTCGGAGACGACGAGGGTCACGGCGTCGTTCTTGCGGATGCGGCTGCCCGGCTCAGGGTCGGTACTGATCACCGTGCCGCGCCTGACGGTGTCGCTGTACTCGTGCTTGACCGCGCCGACCTCGAGCCCGGCCGCCTCCAGCCGCTGCTCGGCCCGCGCCTGGGTCTGTGTCAGGACCGCCGGCACCTTGGTGAACTGGCCGGAGTTGATGTACCAGACGCCCGCGCCGACGCCGAGCACCAGCAGGACGGCGGTGACGATCGCGAGCAGCCCGCGCCGGGGCGGCCCGGAACGGCGCCGGGGAGGCAGGGGAGGCTCCGCCCCGAACCGGGACGTCCGGTTCATCGCGTCCTCGCCCGCGCGGTCCGCGTCCTCGTCGACCGGCAGCGGCCGGGGCACGGTCAGTGAGCGCGGGATCACGCTCGTCCGGTCCTCGGCGTTGTCGTGCTCGGCGGAGCGGGCCTGCGGCGGCAGCGCGTCCAGCTGCTCGGCGCCGAGCGCGGCGCGTGCCTCCCGCGCCCGCGCGAGCAGCGCCACGGCGTCGTACGGCCGGACGTCCGGGGTGCGGGCGGTGGCCGAGGCGACCAGGTCGTCCAGCTCGTACGGCAGGCCGGGCACGGCGGCCGAGGGCGGGGGCACGTCCTCGTGCAGGTGCTTGTACAGCACGATGGCGGGGGAGTCCCCGTCGTGCGGCTTGTCACCGGTGAGCATCTCGTAGAGCACGACCCCGCACGCGTACACGTCCACGCGCGCGTCCGCGGTGCCCTGCTCGATCTGCTCGGGCGCGAGGTACGCGACGGTGCCGAGGACGGCACCGGTGGTACTGGTGACGGTGTCCACGGACCGTACGAGCCCGAAGTCGGCGACCTTGACCCGCCCGTCGTCCCCTATCAACACGTTCTCGGGCTTCATGTCCCGGTGCACGAACCCGGCCCGGTGCGCGGCACCGAGCGCGGCGAGCACCGGTTCGAGGATGTCCAGCGCGGCCCGCGGCTGCAGCGCCCCGCGCTCCCGCAGCACGTCCCGCAGGGTGCAGCCGGCGACGTACTCCATGGCGAGGTAGACGTACGATCCGTCGGTCCCCTGGTCGAACACCTGGACGACATTCGGGTGCGCCAGGCGCGCGACGGACTTCGCCTCGCGGATGAAGCGGTCCACGAACGAGGCGTCCGTGGCGAGCGTCGGGTGCATCACCTTGAGCGCGAGGACCCGGTCGAGGCGGGTGTCCACGGCCCGGTAGACCGTGGCCATCCCGCCGACCGCGATCCGCGCGTCCACGCGATAACGCCCGTCGAGCACCTGCCCGACCAGAGGGTCCTGAAGGGTCGTGTCCACGCACGCGAGTGTACGAGCCCCCACGGACACTCCCCCCTCTTCCGCCCTGATCGGGGCATGACTGAAGCGGAGCTGTGACCGGCGCCGGACGGGGCGGCAACCGCCGACGGGGCGGCAGCGGCCGACGGCGCGACCGTGGCCGACGGGGCTCGGGCGCCCGGGCGACGGTCACCTCTTGTCCGACGGGAATCGGGTGGTGTGCGTGGGCGGGAGTCGGGGCGGGACCGGAGCCGCGGTCACGCTTGCGGGGTGCTCGGGCTCCGGCGCCGCACGGCGCGACCGCCGCCGACGGGGCTCGGGGCCCCGGGCGACGGTCACCTCTGGTTCGATGGGGAGCGGTGGTGCGTGGGCGGGAGTCGGGGCGGGACCGGAGCCGCGGTCAGAACGCAGGTCGCTCGGGGTCCAGCACGGCCAAGCCCTCCGCGGGAGACGACGCCTCGGCGAAGTGACGCCGCGGGATCCGCCCCGCCAGCCGGGCCAGCCTGCCCGCCTCCACCCCCGCCCGCATGGCCAGAGCCATCCGCTCGGGATCCTGCGCCCGCGTCACCGCCGACGCCAGCATCACCCCCGCGCACCCCAGCTCCATCGCCAGCGCCGCATCCGACGCCGTACCGGCCCCCGCGTCCAGGATCACCGGCACGCGCGCCTGCTCGACGATCAGCTGGAAGTTGTGCGGGTTGCGGATCCCGAGCCCCGACCCGATGGGCGATCCCAGCGGCATCACCGCCGCGCACCCCACGTCCTCCAGCTTCCGCGCCAGCACGGGATCGTCGTTGGTGTACGGCAGCACCGTGAACCCGTCGTCGACCAGCGTCTCGGCCGCGTCGAGCAGCTCGACCGGGTCCGGCAGCAGGGTCCGCTCGTCGGCGATGACCTCCAGCTTGATCAGGTCGGTCCCCAGCGCCTCCCGCGCGAGGCGCGCCGTCAGGACGGCCTCCCCGGCGGTGAAGCAGCCCGCCGTGTTCGGCAGCACCCGGATCCCGAGCCGCTCCAGCACCGACAGCACCGAGCCGTGCACCGAGGGGTCCACCCGCCGCATCGCGACGGTCGTCAGCTCGGTCCCGGAGGCGACCAGCGCCCGCTCCAGCACCTCCAGGCTGGGCGCACCGCCCGTACCCATGATCAGACGGGACGAGAAGGTCGTACCGCCGAGGACGAAGGGATCGTCGGCCATGGCTCAGCCTCCCTGGACGGCCGTGAGGACTTCCACACGGTCCCCTTCGGTGAGGGCCGTGGCGGACCATCGCGCGCGCGGGACGACGGTCTCGTTGAGCGCGGCGGCCACCCCGGAGGGCGCCGCGGTCAGGGACCGTACGACGGCGTCGAGGGCGGTGCCGGGAGCGACCTCCCGGGCTTCCCCGTTGACGGAGATGTTCATGCGCGCTGCTCCGAGAGTGCGGCGGCGCCGAAGCGCCGGGGTGTGAACGGACGGGCCTCGTCGGGGAGTTCACCGGTGGCCAGGACATGCGCCATCGCGTCACCGGTCACGGGCGTGAGCAGGACGCCGTTGCGGTAGTGCCCGGTCGCCAGCAGCAACCCGTCCAGCTCGGTCGGCCCGAGCAGCGGCGCGTTGTCCGGCGACCCCGGACGCAGTCCCGCGCGGGTCTCCGTCAGCGGCAGCTCGGTGATCCCGGGCACCAGCTCGTGCGCGTCCCGCAGCAGCTCGTACACGCCGCCCGCCGTCACCGTCGTGTCCCAGCCCAGCTCCTCGCTGGTCGCCCCGACGACCAGCTCGCCGTCCTCCCGCGGCACCAGGTACACCTGGCTGCCGCGCACCACGGCCCGCACCGTCCGGGTCAGGAACGGCGCGTACCGCTGGGGCACGGTCAGCCGCAGCACCTGCCCCTTCACCGGCCGCACCGGTGGCAGCACCTCGTCCGGCACCCCGGCGAGCCGCCCGCTGAGACTGCCGGCCGCGAGCACCACCTGCCCCGCGCCCAACGCCGCACCCGCGCGCGTGAGGACCCCGGCGGCCCGGCCGGCCACCACGGACAGCCGGTCGGCCCAGGTCCGGTGGAAGACCACGCCCGCCCGCTCGCACGCCGCCACCAGCGCCCCCGCCAGCCGCCGCGGATCGATCTGGTGGTCGCCGTCCACCCGCAGCCCACCGCGCACCCCCGGCGCGAGCATCGGCTCCAGGCGCCGGCACTCCCGCCCGGACAGCCACTCTGACTCCAGCCCCGACTGCCGTTGCAGGGCGTGCAGTTCGCGCAGATGGGCGCGGTCGTCGGCGTCCATCGCCACCGCGAGCGTGCCCGAGCGGCGGTAGCCGAGGTCGTGGCCGGTCAGTTCGGTGAGTTCGGCCGCGAAGTCCGGGTAGCGGCGGGCCGACGCGAGGTTCAGGCCGAGCAGTGTCTGCTCGCCGTAGTGCAGTTCGGTGACGGCGGCCAGCATCCCCGCCGCCACCTGCGCGGCCCCGCCGCCCGGTTCCGGGTCCACCACCGCCGTGGCGAACCCGCGCTGCGCGGCCCGCCACGCCGTGACGAGCCCGATGATGCCGCCCCCGACGACGAGGACGTCTGACGTACGTGAGGACATGGGCGTCCAGCCCCTCCCTTCGCCGGCATGACCCGGATCAGGTTCGTACGGTCGGAGGCCGCCAGCCTCCCTCTCAGCCCGGTGCGTCCGGGCTCCCGCGAGTGCTCTACGTTGGCCACCCTAGCCCGACCCCGCACGACTCAGTAAGGGAGCCTCCGCCTGTGCCCCGCCCGCCCGTCTCCCCTCACCACTCCCGAACGGGGGACCACGCCCCGTCCCACAGGTCCCTCGACGGTCTCGTCCTCGCCCCCGTCGCCGACCAGGCCCCCGGCCAGGTCGGCACCCGCACCCGTTTCGCGTACCACGAGCGGGACCATGTGATCTGGGCCGACTACGCGGGAGGGGACGTCGTGCGCGGGCATCTGGTGGGTACGCGGGAGGGGGACCGGCTCGACTTCCGGTACGTCCAGCTCAAGCACGACGGGACGACGTCCTCCGGGCACTGCGTCTCGACGGTCGTGGAGCTGCCCGACGGCCGGCTGCGCCTCGACGAGGCGTGGGAGTGGGAGTCGCAGCCGGGCAGCGGGACGAGCGTGGTGGAGCAGGTCGACGAGCGTGCCGGCGCGGGCGCGGGGGAGCGCGGCGCTGAGCATGCCGACGCGGGCGTTGTGGAGCAGGTCACGGAGCACGACGGATGACTGACGAATCGTCAGGTGTCTAAGGTGATCAGGTGAGCGAGCAGACGCAGGAAGAGAGCAGGCCGCCGGTGCGGCGCGTGGTCGTCGTCGGCGCGGGCATGGCGGGGGTGCAGACCGCGGTCGCCCTGCGCGAACAGGGCTTCACCGGCCCGGTGACCCTGATCGGCGCCGAACCCCACCAGCCCTACGACCGGCCCCCGCTGTCCAAGGCCGTCCTGCTCGGCAAGGCGGAGGGCTCCGCCTTCGACGTCGACTTCGAGAGCCTCGCCATCGGGCTCCGACTGGGCAGCGAGGCTTTCGGCGTACGCACCGCCGACCACGAACTGGACACCGAGACCGGCCCCGTCCCGTACGACGTCCTCGTCCTCGCCACCGGCGCCGAACCGATCCGGCTGCCCGGTGCCGAGGGCGTGCCCGGCGTCCACCTGCTGCGCACCCTCGACGACGCCGAACGGCTGCGGCCCGTGCTCGCCCGGCAGCGCGACATCGTGGTCGTCGGCGCCGGCTGGATCGGCGCCGAGTTCGCCACGGCCGCGCGCGAGGCGGGCTGCGCGGTCACCGTGGTCGAGGCCGCCGACCGGCCGCTGGCCGGCGCCCTGCCCGCCGAGGTCGCCGCCCCGATGGCCGCCTGGTACGCCGACAGCGGCACCGAACTGCGCACCCACGCGCGCGTGGAGCGCGTCGAGCCCGGCGCGGTCGTCCTCGACGACGGCTCGCGGCTGCCCGCCGACGCCGTCGTGGTCGGTATCGGGGCCCGCCCCGCCACGGCCTGGCTGGCCGGCTCCGGCATCGAACTCGGCCCGCAGGGCGAGGTCGTGGCCGACGTCCACCTCCGCACCTCCGCGCCGGACGTGTACGCGGTCGGCGACTGCGCCTCCTTCCCGTCGGGGAGGTACGGCGAGCGGCTCCTCGTCCACCACTGGGACAACGCCCTCCAGGGCCCGCGCACGGTCGCCGCGAACATCCTCGCCGAGGCCACCGGCGAGCCCCCGGCGGTCTACGACCCGGTCCCGTACTTCTGGTCGGAGCAGTTCGACCGCTTCGTCCAGTACGCCGGCCACCACACCGGTGCCGACGCCACCCTGTGGCGCGGCGACCCGTCCGGACCGGCCTGGACGGTGTGCTGGCTGCGTGAGGACCGGCTGGTCGCCCTCCTCGCGGTGGGCCGCCCGCGCGACCTCGCCCAGGGGCGCAGGCTGATCGAGGCCGGCACCCCGATGGACCCGCGGCTGCTCGTGGACCCGGCGAGACCGCTGAAGGCGGCGACGGCCTGATCCGAGGGGAGGCGCCGGGGCCCGCCTGGAGGGAAGACCGCGGTGACGGCCCGATCCGAACGCCTTGCCGATCGGGCCTGCCGGGGTGACCCGGCTTCCGACTGTCAGTGGCAGATGGCAGGCTTGTTCCCGTGACCGAGATTGACGCAAAGATCGATGCTCTCGTCCCCGCCTGGCTCACCCTGCCCGACATCGCCGAGAAGCTCGGCGTCGAGGTGACGCGCGTCCGGCAGCTGGTCAAGGAGGGCCAGCTCGTCGCCGTGCGCCGTGGCGAGAACCGCGCGCTGCACGTCCCCGCCGCCTTCATCGACGGGGACAAGGTCGTCAAGGGCCTGGCCGGCACCTTGACGCTGCTGCGGGACGACGGCTTCACGGTCGAAGAGATGATCGAGTGGCTCTTCACCCCCGACCCGAGCCTGCCCGGCACCCCGGCGCAGGCCCTGAGCGAGAATCGCGGCACGGAGGTGAAGCGCCGCGCCCAGGCGCTGGCCGTCTGACCCGCTGATCCGAACAACCGCCTGGTGTACGGCCGCGGCGGCGCGCGCCGCCGCGGCCGTACCCACCGCCCCCGGGGGACCCACGCATGCCCGACACCGCCCGCACCCGCCTCGCCGAGGCGCGCCTCTACCTCTGCACGGACGCCCGGAAGCGCCAGGGCGACCTCCCGGAGTTCCTGGACGCGGTCCTCGCGGGCGGCGTCGACATCGTCCAGCTGCGCGACAAGGGCATGGAGGCGGCCGAGGAGCTGGAACACCTGGAGGTGTTCGCCGACGCCTGCGCCCGCCACGGCAAGCTGCTCGCGGTCAACGACCGCGCGGACGTGGCCCACGCCGCCGGCTCCGACGTCCTCCACCTCGGCCAGGGCGACCTGCCGGTCCCCGCGGCCCGGGCCGTGCTCGGCGCCGACGTCCTCATAGGCCGTTCCACGCATGCCGAGGCGGAGGCCGAGGCCGCCGCCGTCCAGGAGGGCGTGGACTACTTCTGCACCGGTCCCTGCTGGCCGACCCCCACCAAACCCGGCCGCCACGCCCCCGGCCTCGACCTGGTCCGCTACACGGCGTCCCTCGGCACCGACCGTCCCTGGTTCGCCATCGGCGGCATCGACCTCACCCGCCTCGACGAGGTGCTGGAGGCGGGCGCCCGCCGGGTCGTGGTGGTCCGGGCGATCACGGAGGCGGACGACCCGGGTGCCGCGGCGGAGGAGTTCGCCAAGCGGCTGAGCCAGGCCTGATACGGGGCCCAGCCGGGTTCGACCGGGTCCGGAGCAGGGCCTGAGCCGGTCCTGAGCAGGGCCGGGGCCCGAGCCGGTCCGGGGCAGGGCGTGAGTGGGCTTCGATCCACGTTCGAGCCCGTATTCGAGCCGGGCCCGAGCCGGACTCGCGTCAGGCCTGAGTCCGGAGGTTCCCCGGACCCCGCATGGTGTCCAAGGGGTGGACAACAAATCGACAAATCGGGCAAATGCCCGAGATCCGGTTGGGTGACCGCCTCCCCCTGGCTAACCTGCGGGTATGGCCCTCGGAACCGCATCCACCAGGACCGACCGCGCCCGCACCGTGCGCGACATCCTGGCCACCGGCAAGACGACGTACTCGTTCGAGTTCTACGCGCCGAAGACCCCCAAGGGTGAGCGGAGCCTGTGGAACGCCCTCCGCCGGGTCGAGGCGGTGTCCCCGGACTTCGTCTCCGTGACCTACGGCGCGGGTGGTTCCACCCGGGCGACCACGGTCAAGGAGACGCAGCAGATCGTCGTCGACACCACCCTCACCCCGGTCGCGCACCTCACGGCCGTCGACCATTCCATCGCCGAACTGCGCAACATCATCGGTCAGTACGCCGACGCCGGGATCCGCAACATGCTCGCCGTGCGCGGCGACCCGCCCGGCGACCCCATGGGCCAGTGGGTGCCGCACCCCCGAGGCCTCACCTACGCCGCCGAGCTCGTCCGGCTCATCAAGGAGTCGGGCGACTTCTGCGTCGGCGTCGCCGCCTTCCCCGAGATGCACCCGCGCTCCGAGGACTGGGACACGGACGTGCGGCACTTCGTCGACAAGTGCCGGGCCGGCGCCGACTACGCCATCACACAGATGTTCTTCCAGCCCGAGTCCTACCTGCGTCTGCGTGACCGGGTGGCGGCGGCCGGCTGCGAGACCCCGGTCATCCCCGAGATCCTGCCGGTGACGAGCGTGAAGATGCTGGAGCGGCTGCCCAAGCTCAGCAACGCCCACTTCCCGGCCGCCCTGAAAGAGCGGATCCTCACAGCCAAAGATGATCCGGCCGCTGTACGCTCCATTGGCATCGACTTCGCCACGGAGTTCTGCGCACGGCTGCTGTCCGAGGGAGTGCCCGGACTGCACTTCATCACGCTGAACAACTCCACGGCGACGCTGGAAATCTACGAGAACCTGGGCCTGCACCACCCGCCGCAGGCCTAGACCGGTCGCACGTCCGTACGACACACTGCGGAGCGGCCACTGGGAGAGGGGCGTACATGGGCTGGACGGTCCTCTACATCGCGTTCGGCATTGTCGCGCTGTGGCTGCTCGGCGAGGTGCTGCTGCAGTACAAGGCGCGGCTGCGCTGGCGGCTGCTGGCGTTCGGGGGCTTCCTCGGTGTCGTGCTGGGCGTGCTGATCCCGTCCGTCATCGTCATCGGTCTCGGCGCGGCCGCCTTCGCGGTCGGCCAGACCTACGTGACGCTGTCGTTCCGCCGGGGCTTCGCGGAGGGCTGGGCCGTCAGCCGCCCCGGCACCGACGGCACCAAGCGCCGCCGCGGCAAGGGCGAGCGCAAGGACCCGACCCTGGAGGTCTCCGACCTGGAGGCGACCGAGGCCGGCTACGCGGCCGACGACCTCGCCCGCGACGGCGCGGCCCCGTTCGGTGTCGACAGCGTGTCGTACGGCCGGGACGGGGACGCCTACGACGACGACCGCGACGACGTCTTCACCCCCGCGGCCCGCACCACCGACCCCACGGCCGCCGAGACCACCGCCGTCTACGAGCCGCAGCCCATGCCCGACGACACCGGCTCCTACGGCATATACGGCGACTCCGCCTACGCGTCCGCCGACCAGCCCCAGGACCAGTACGCGGCGGCCGCCCAGGGCGCCGACCAGGCTTACGGCTACGACGGCTACGCGGGCTACGGCCAGCAGCAGTACGGCTACGACACCTCCGGCGAGCAGCAGTACGCCGCCTACTCCGACCCGTACATCGGCACCCAGACCTACGGCGGGGGCTCCTACGGCGCGGGCTACGGCCAGCAGCAGTACGGGCAGCAGGGCTACGGACAGGACCAGTACGGCACCGGCGGCTACGGGGAGACCCCGGCCGGCGGCGTCTGGGTCCCGCAGCAGCGCACCACCGACGACCCCTTCGGCGGCGAACTCCCGCCCGAGCAGCCGTACCCCTACCAGGGCGACGGGCAGCAGCAGGAGCAGGGGAACGGGTACGACGAGCAGCAGTACCGGTTCTGACCGCGCCGCAGGATCGGTTGTCCCTGCCCGCGGGATCGGTTCCCGGGCAGCCGCCCGTCGGTCACGCGGTGTGGCCGGGGCTCACTGCGAGCCCCGGAACCCGGGTCCCTCCACGATCAGCCCGGACACCAGCGCGCCCGACATGCCGGCGTGCGGGAGACCGCCGCCCGGATGTGCCCAGCCGCCCACGGTGAACAGGCCTTGCAGCCCTGTGGAGTTGGCGGGGTGCAGCAGCCGGCCGTCGCCCGCGGCCAGCGCCGGCGCCGGCACGGATCCGCCTGCCGCGCCGGTCTCCGCCGCGATGTCGGCGGGAGTGCGCACCTCGCGCCACAGGATCCGGTCCCGCAGGCCCGGGAGGGCCCGCTCGGCGGCCGTGACCAGGGCCTCCACAGCGCCGACGGAGAGGTCCGCCCCTGCGGGGACCACCGAGCTGACGACGACCGCCTCGCGGTCGGCGTCCGGCACCAGCGCCGGGTCGTCGGGCCGCAGGACGCTCACCGTCGGGCGCGACGGCACCCCCGGTGCCGTACCGAAGAGGCTCTCCAGCTCGCCGTCACGGTCGTCGGTGTGCACCACCGTCCGGTGCGCGGCGCCTTCCGGACGCCCGCCACGCAGGGCGAGCAGCACGGTCACCCGGCTGGGCAGGCCCTGCTGGGGCGCCACCTCGCCGTCCCCGCGCGGCGGAACACCCGCCGCGGCACCGCGCAGGGTGCCGGGGGCGACCACGACGTCCGCCTCGGCCACCTCCCCGTCGGACAGCTCCACGCCCGCCGCCCGGCCGTCCTTCTCCAGGACCCGGGTGACCTCGGCGCCGAAGAGGAACTCGACCCGGCGGGCCAGGCACCGCTCGTACAGCGCGCGGGCCAGCTCCCGCATCCCACCGCGCACGTACCACATGCCGAAGGCGTGCTCCATGTACGGCAGCACGGTCGCGCTCGCCGGGGCGACCCGGGGGTCGAGGCCGTACGCGAGCGCGTGGCTCTCCAGGAGCGCGGCGAGCCGGGCGTCGCGCAGCTCCCAGGCGCCGACCTCGGCGAGCGTGCGGGCCCGGCGGGTGCGCAGCAGACGCTTGTGCGGAACCGACGGGTAGGGCTCGCGCTCGGCCAGCACCGACCAGTTCGGCCACAGGGGCTCCTCCAGGAGCGGCCGGCGGGTGCGGTCCCAGGCCTCGCGGGCCCGTACCAGGACGTCGCCCCAGCGCTGTCCGGCGCCCGCTCCCAGCGCCTCGTCCAGGGCCGAGACGACTCCCGCGCGCGAGGCGTTCGGCAGGGAGACCTCGCTGCCGTCCGCGAAGACGTGCCGCGCGGACGGGTCGACCTGGACCAGCTCGACGCACGCCTCCAGCGGCTCCTTGCCGGTCTTGACGAACAGGTCGCGCCAGACCGCGGGCAGGCGCAGCAGACCGGGCCCGGTGTCGAAGGAGAAGCCGTCCCGCTCGAAGCGGCGCACCGCACCGCCGTACGTCTCCGTACGTTCGTACACCGCCACCCGGTGGCCCGCGACGGCCAGCCGGGCGGCGGCCGCCAGCGCGCCCATCCCGGCGCCGATCATCGCAATCCGTGCCATGCCTGCGACTTTAACGGCCGCCACCGACAGTGACGTCGTCAGCCCGGTGGACCAAACTCCCCGTCTCCCGGCCGAGGGGAGCAGCGAGGCGAGTACGGGCGCGGACGCGATCGTCCCCAGCGGCCGGCGCGGCGCGGTGGGCGCCCGTGCGCAGGGCTGAGTACGGGTACCTAGGCGGCGAGATGAGTACGCGCGCGGATGGGTGGCGACCTGCGCGGACGAGAGAGTGGAGGCACGGGAAGGGGCGCGGCTCCGGCACCGCCGACACGGGGCGGCGGAACGGCGCCGGCCCTCGCCCGCTCCTTCCGCCGGCCAGGTCGGCGGAAGCGAGGCACGGGGGGACCGGGGGAACGACCGACGGGGAGGGGAACGGGGAAACGGGGGAGCAGGAGGAAGCGCCGGTTCGTGGTGGCCCGCGGGGGACGCGGCCACGGCGGACCGGCGCTTTCGTGTCACCGGCGGTGACCGCTCACCCGCCCCTGCAACAGCCGGGACAGCGCCGCGTGGACGTCGTCCAGGGAGCGTTCCGGCTGGAACGCCTGCCAGTCCAGGGCGGCCACCAGCACCATGCCGACCAGCGCGGCCGCCGTCAGCTGCACGTCGATCTCGTCGCTGAACTCGCCGCTCTCGATGCCCTCCCGCAGCACGCCCTCGACGACGGCGACCGCCTCCTGCCGCACCACGAGGAGGGTGGACTGCCAGGCCCGGTTGGTGCGCCACAGCTCAGCCACGTACAGCTGAGTGAAGGCCGGGTAGCGGTCGATGAAGACGAGACCCGCGCGGATCATCGCGTCCAGGGCGTCGACCCGGCTGCCGCCCTCGCGCGCCGTGCGCTCGGCCGCCTCCCTCAGGGAGGCCGTCAGGAGGCCCACTCCGTGACGCAGCAGTTCCTCGAAGAGGACCGACTTGCTGGCGAAGTTGTAGTAGACCGTGCCCTTCGCGACGCCCGCCCGCTCGGCGATCTCGTCCACGGTGGTGGCGGAGAAACCCTGCTCGGCGATGAGGGTGACGGCCGCCTCGTAGAGCTTCTGCCGGGTGGCCTCGCGGCGGGTGCGGCCGCCCGGCGTGGTGGTGCTTTCCATGCCCTTGATTGTCACAGGAACCCGGCTCCCCGGAGGCCGTGACCGAGTGGTCACAGGGTCAGCTCCGGGTGCAGCCGGTCCAGGGTCCACACCTGGCGGCGGCGCGCGGCCAGGGCGGTCAGCGCCAGGGCGCCCGCCGTGAAGGCGGTCAGCACCCCGCAGGCGTGCCACACCGGTTCCAGACCGCCGCCCGTGATGAGGCGGCGCAGCGCGTCGACGACGTGACTCATCGGCAGGAAGGGGTGCAGTGCGTTGAAGAAGGCGGGGCTCGTCTGCACCGGGTAGGTGCCGCCCGCGGACGTCAGCTGGAGCATCAGCAGGGCGAGGACGAGGATCCGGCCCGCCGCGCCGAAGCGCGCGTTGAGCCACTGCACCACGGCCGCGAAGCAGGCCGTCACCAGGAACAGGAAGCCCACCGTCCCGGCCGCCCGCGCCATCTCCAGGCCGACCGCCCAGTGCAGCACCGCCATCAGGGCCGTCGTCTGCAGCACCCCGATCGCCACCACCGGCAGCCATCCGGCCAGCGCGATCCGCCACGCGGAGGCGCCCGCGGCGAGCGCGCGCCGGTTCATCGGCGGGATCAGCATGTAGGCCACCATCGCGCCCACCCACAGCGACAGCGGGATGAAGTAGGGGGCGAACCCGGTGCCGTAGTTGGGCGCCTTGTGCAGGTCCTGGGTGGCGAGCCGCACCGGGTCGGCCATGACGGCGGTGCGCGCGTCGCGGTCCCGCTCGTCGTAGTCGGGGATCTGCCCGGCGCCGTCGCGCAGACCGCCGGCGAGCTTCACGGAGCCGTCGACCAGCTTGTAGATGCCGCCGTTGAGGTCGTCGGCGCCGGTCTTGAGCTTGCCGACGCCCTCGTCGAGGTTCTCGGCGCCGGTCTTGGCGGTGCCGAGGCCGGTGTGGAGTTTCTTGGCGCCCGCGGCGACCTTGGCCGCGCCCTTGTTCAGCGCGTTGATCCTGGACACGGCGTCGTTGAGGTCCTCGGAGAGGTGCGGGGCCCGGTCGGCGAGCGCCTGGGCCTGCTTCTGCAGCGTGCCCAGGTGGGTGCGGAGCGTCGTCAGGTCGCCGTCCTGGTCGGCGACGATCGTGTTGACGTCGTCGGCGATCGTCGCCACGTCGGCGGCCGCGTCCCTGGCCTTCTTGAGGTCGGCGCAGGCGGCGTCGGGCAGCACCGGGGTCTCGCAGCGCGCCGTGTAGACGCCGGCCAGCGTGTCGGAGGCCGTGTGGGCGCCCTCGGCGGCGACCGGCGCGGTCTTCACCAGGGTGGCGAGGTGACCGCGGATCACCTTGGCGGAGTCGGCGACCAGTTGGGCCGTGTCCCCGATGGTCTTCTCGTTGTCCTTCAGGAAGGGCCCCACCTTGTCGGAGACGCCGTTGACCTTGTCGGCGAGGGCCTGGGTGCCGTCCGCGACCTTCTGCGAGCCGGTCTCCAGGCCGCCGGCGCCCTTGTTGAGCTTCTCCAGGCCCTTGGACAGCTTGCCGCTGCCCGTACTGGCGTCCTTCAGGCCGTCGGCGAGGTCCTGGGAGCCCTTCTCGGCCTTCCCGATGCCGCCCTTGAGCTCGTCGGCCCCGTCGGCGGCCTTCACCGTCTTGCCGTGGATGTCGGAGAAGGAGATGAAGATCCGGTCCAGGAAGGAGCGCGACGCCTTCGTCGACGCGGCCGTGCGCACCTCGCTGAAGACGGTCCGCGAGATCTGCCCGACGATGTAGTTGTTCGCGTCGTTCGTGCGGACCTGGAGGGCGCTCGTCTCGGGGAAGTCGCCCGAGCTGGAGGCGATCCGCCTGCTGAAGTCGGCGGGCATGGTCAGCGACAGGTAGTACGTCCCGTCCTCCACGCCCGCGCGTGCCTGCGCGGCGCTCACCTCGTGCCAGTCGAAGACCTCGCTGTCGCGCAGCCCTGCGGTGATGTCGTCCCCGGCGGTGATCCTCCCGCCGTCCGCGGTCGCGCCCTTGTCGTCGTTCACCAGCGCCACGGGGATGCGGTCGAGACGGCCGTACGGGTCCCAGAAGGACCACAGGTACAGCGCGCCGTAGAGCAGGGGCAGCAGCAGGAGGGCCACCAGGGCGGCCCGGGGGAGCTTCCCCCGGCCGAAGCGGCGCAGCTCAAGCGCGGCCAGTCTCGGGGAGCGCATCCGCCGTGTCCTCCTTGTCGATCTTCTCGTCCGTGGTCTCGTTCGTCGTCTCGTCCGTGGTCTCGTCGGCGCTCTCCGCCGGCTGCGGGGCGTCCGGCCCCTGCGGCGGTTCCGCGTCGGCGGCGTGGGTGGAGACCGTGACGGCGCCCTCGGGGGCCTCGCCGCACACCGCGACGACCGTGGTCCCGGTCTCGGTGAGGGAAGCGAACAGGGCCAGGACCTCGGCGCGTTCGGTCTCGGACAGCTTCAGATCGGCGTCGTCGACGCCGAGCAGCCGCGGCCGGCCCACGAGGGCCAGCGCCACGGACAGCCGCAGCGCCTCGATCCGCTCCAGATCGCGTACGGCGGTCCGCGCGCCCTTGGGCAGGGCCTCCGGGTCGAGCCCCGCAGCGGCCAGCGCGGCCTCGACGCGCGGCTTGGTCCCGCCGGCCTTCTCCGCGCGCGGGCTCAGCAGCTCCCGTACGGAGCCGCCGTACCGCCGCTCCAGCAGCGCCCGCTCGCGCAGGTGCTCGTCGACGGTCAGGGCCGGGTCGAGGTCGGTGACTCCGGCCACGTGGGCCAGGGCGCTGATCCGGCGGACCCCCGCCATCCGCTTCGGCAGCCGGGCGCCGCCCACGGTCGCCGTGCCCTCCGTGGCCTTCATCCGTCCGGTGAGCGCGAGCAGCAGGCTCGTCCGGCCGGATCCGGACGGCCCTCCGATCACGATCAGCGAGCCCGGCTCCGCGTCGAGCGTGACGCCCCGGAACGCCCACCCGCGGGGGCCACGGAGCCCGAATCCCTCGGCTGTGACACCGACTCCCTCCACAGTTCCCCCTGTGGGCCGCGATTTGAACTGACTGGTCAGTGCAAAAAGTAGCCCGAACCTTCCATCGAAGCAAAAGCCCAGGTCAGAACGGATTGTCAGTGGCATACCCGACGATGGGCACATACGGCATCCCGCGAAGGGCGTGCCGTCACCCAGACGACAGGAGGTTCGTCATGGCCAGCTTCCACGCAGCAGCCGCCCGTCGGCGCCGCGCCTCCGGCCCTGCCCCCTCACTGACCGGTCCGGCCAGCGACGTGCACCCCGTGCTGCGCCGGACCACCGCCCCGCCCGCCGCCCTGGACCTGCTCGCCCAGGCCCGCGCCGGACTCGACGAGGCGACCGTCCTCGACACCCCCAACGAGCGGTACGCCACCGCCCACCTCGCCGCCCTGCGCACCGCCGCCGCCGTGCTCGCCGCGCGCGGACGGCCCGAACCCACGCCCCGGCGCCGGGCCCGGATCAGGAGCGCCTGGGAAGTGCTCCCCGAAATCGCCCCCGAGCTCACCGAGTGGAGCGCGCTGTTCGCCTCCGGGGCCCGGCGCCGCGCCCGGGCCGAGGCCGGCATCCAGGGCGCGGCCAGCCGCCGGGACGCCGACGACCTGATACGCGACGTGGCGATGTTCATCCGTCTCGTGGAGCGCATGCTGGTCCTCCAGCCGGTCCTGCCCCAGCCCCGCCCCCAGGAGGACGAGGCCGCGGCCCCGCCGACCGGGGAGCGGAACATGCCGGACGCGGGGTGAGCGGCGACCCCGCGACGCCGCGACCGGGGGACGCGGTCGCGGTACGGAGGTGCGGGCGACCGACGTGCGACGTGCGGGGATGTGGCTCGGCGGCGCGGGCCGGCCTGCGGGATGCGGTTCGGTGGCGTGAGTGACCGCCTGCGGGGATGCGGTTCCACGGCGCCGGCCGGCCCGCAGGGATGCGGTTCGGCGGCGCGGGTGACCGGCTTGCGGGGAGTGGTCCGGCGGTCCGAGCGGACGTCCCGGGTGAGCCTGGTCGCGCCAGGGTCCGCCGGGGCGGGTTCGGGGCTCCACGCCCCGTGCGCACCGCAGTGACCAGGTGCGGTGGTCGAGGCAATAGGGTGGAGGGCGCCTGAAGCCTTCCCACCTCCCGCTGGCCGGGACCGGGGAGGCGCCCCGTTCGCTCCGCCGTGCCAGAGGCGGTGCCGCGCCGAGGAGTCAACTGCCGTGTCGGACCCGATGCGCCCCCGCGCCTCCCTCCGTACCGCCGTGGTCTGGGAGGTCCTCCAGGACGCCCTCGACCGCCGGGTCAAGGCCACGGGTCGTGAGTCGCTGGACGTCCTCGACACCGGGGGCGGCAGCGGCAACTTCGCGGTGCCCGTCGCCCGCCTCGGGCACCGGGTCACCGTCGTCGACCCCAGCCCCAACGCGCTGTTCGCCCTGGAGCGCCGGGCCGCCGAGGCCGGCGTCGCCGACCGCGTGCAGGGCGTCCAGGGGGACGCCCACGGCCTCTTCGACGTCGTCGAGCCCGGCGGCTACGACGCCGTGCTGTGCCACGGCGTCCTCGAGTACGTCGACGACCCGTCCGAAGGCGTCCGCAACGCGGTGGCCGCGCTGCGCCCCGAAGGCGTCCTGAGCCTGCTCGCCGCCGGCCTCGGCGGAGCGGTGCTCGCCCGCGCCCTCGCCGGCCACTTCAAGGAGGCCCGCCAGGCCCTCACCGACCCGGACGGCCGCTGGGGCGAGGGCGACCCCGTGCCCCACCGCTTCACCGCCGAGCAGCTCACCACGCTGGTCGAGCAGGCCGGCCTGCGGGTCGCCGCCGTGCACGGCGTACGCGTCTTCGCCGACCTCGTCCCCGGGGTGCTCGTGGACACCGAGCCCGGCGCCCTGGACGCCCTGCTGAAGCTCGAGGAGGCGGCGGCCGAACTGCCCGCCTTCCACTCCGTCGCCACCCAGATCCATGTGCTCGGTGAGACCGGAGGAGCCGACGGGGCCTGAGCCGCCTCCCGGGGCGCGCCGCTGATCAGCGACTTGACTGCACATGGAGTACGCCACAGGCCCTCCGTTCGGGCGTTGTGCGCCGTATGATCGAGGGAGACCGCCCGGCATGACGGGTCGGCCGCTGGGGAATGGAGAAGTCAGCGGACCGGCACGCCCATGACGGGCTCCGGTTGGCCAATTGGCGTAGAGGGGCGGGTTTCACGGGGGCGATTCCCTGCCTATCCTGAAGGGACCCCCCGGGTCGCCCCGGCGACTGCACGATGAGGAGGACTCCGTGCCGCTCTCGGAGCACGAGCAGCGCATGCTCGAGCAGATGGAGCGAGCGCTGTACGCCGAAGATCCCAAGTTCGCGTCGGCGCTTGAGGGAAGCGGGCTGCGTACGTACACCCGGCGGCGGGTCTACCAGGCAGTCGCGGGCTTCCTCGTGGGTATCGCGCTCCTCATGGCCGGTATGGTCGCCAAGCAGGTCTGGCTCAGCGTGGTGGGCTTCCTCGTCATGCTGGGGTGCGCGGTTCTCGCCGTGACCGGCTGGCGCAAGGCCCCCAAGCCGGGTGAACAGCCGGCGGGTGCCCCGCACGCTCGTGGTCAGGGACGGCCGAAGCGCTCCATGATGGACCGTATCGAACAGCGCTGGCAGCGCCGCCGTGACGAACAGGGTGGCCACGGCCACTGACCTCGTCACCGGCACCTGACAGACTCGTACACCGACGTTCGTGAGGGGGTGGCCACCCGGCCGGGTGGCCACCCCCTCACGTATGCGCTCGTGCCGCCGGGCCTGCCCGCCCGCACCCGCGCGGCGCCACCCCGCGCGGGTGCGGCTCCGCCCCGCACAGCAGACAGCGTTCGGCCCCCGTCCCGGGGAGTGATCCCCGGGACGGGGGCCGAACGCCGTGCTCCCGTCCTGTCGGCCGGCTGCTCAGCCGCCCTCGTGCCCCGACGGCGACGGGCGGCGCGCCAGCGTCATCAGCCGGGCCCTCCAGGCCGCCTTCACGGCCGTCCAGCGGTCGGTCAGGTCCCAGACCGCACGGACGGCCGAACGCGGTGCGACGACCGCCCGCAGCCGGGTGCGCCGGCTGACCCGCTCCCGCAGGGCCACCCGCACCCTGCGCACATCGTCCGCCAGGCCCGCCTCGGGCCGCGGCTGCGGGGCGTACAGCACCTGCTCCACGGCACCGGCCACGCGGTGCACCGAGCGGGCCACCGCCTCGTCCAGCTCACCGAGCCGCACGATCCGCTCCGCCGCCCGCCGGGGCGTCAGCGCGTCGTCCGGGGCGATGCCGTAGTCCCAGGCCGTGTCGGTGAGCTCGCGCCAGACCGCCAGGACATGCAGGACGACCGCCTCCGCGGCCTCGTGCGACGGCACGTCCAGCAGCACCACCGGACCCGCGTCGACGTCCGGCTGCCCGCCACCGTCCTCACGCGGTCCCGGGCTCGCCCCGGGCGCCGCGGACTGGGCGTGCCGGCCCCACGCCAGCCGCACCGAGCGCCGTCTCAGCCGCCACAGCATCGGCAGCAGCGGCAGGAGCAGCGCCGCCGCCCCCAGCAGCGACCACCCGGCGATCCTGTACCACGGTGTGCCACCGCCGCCCTGCTCCCCCTGGTCCAGTGGAAGCGCGCTGCTGCAGCCGTCGAGCTTCTTGTCGTCCGCCGAGCAGCTCGTGCTCGCCGACGGCTCGGCCGACGGCGCCGCGTCCGCCGAACGCGTGGCCTCGGGCAGCTCCGGCACGGTGATGCCCGAGGTGTCCGGGAGGGTGTACGTGGGGGTCGTGCCCCGGGTCGGGGTCGGCTCGAAGCGGGTCCAGCCCACTCCCTCGAAGTACAGCTCCGGCCAGGCATGGGCATCCTTCAGGCCCACCGCCACCGAACCGTTCGCCTGCGGCGAGCCGGGTGCGAAGCCCACCGCGACCCGGGCCGGTATGCCCAGCGTGCGGGCCATCGCCGCCATCGCGAACGAGAAGTGGACGCAGAAGCCCTGCTTGTCCCGCAGGAAGCGGGCTATCGCGTCGGAGCCGCTGCCGACCTCGACCTCGGTGTCGTACTCGAAGCCACCCGTCACCGCGAAGTAGTCCTGGAGCTTGACCGCCCGCTCGTAGTCGTTCGTCGAGCCCTCGCTCACCTCGCGGGCGGTGCGCGCCACCACCGCCGGCAGGGAGTCCGGCACCTCGGTGTACTCCCGCCGCAGCGAGTCGGGCGCCTCCGTGGCCGCGGCCAGCTGCCGAGCCGTGGGCCGCACCTCGAGGCTGTCGACCTCGTACGTCTCGCCGCGCGTGGTCTGGTCGTGGTCGCCGACCAGGGTCATGCCGACCGGCTCGTACCGCCAGTTGCCGCTGACCTCGACACGGCTCGGCGGGTACGGCATCGGCAGCCAGTCCTGGGCGTACCAGTCGGCGGCCGAGACACGGGTCGTGATCTTCGAGCGCTGCACGTCCGGGCGCAGGCCGGGAGGTGTGGGCAGCTCGTCCGGCACGGCGATGATGTTCCGCTTCGACGGCTTCCACGTGGTGCCGTCGAAGTCGTCCAGCGAGACGATCCGCAGATACAGGTCCGAGAGGTCGCCGGAGCTGGTGCGCAGGGTCAGGACCGTGCGGTCCTCGTCCACGTTCAGGCTGTCGCGCAGGGAGACCAGCGGGTTGACCGCGGAGATCGTGCCACCGCTGCCGGTGCCCGCGCCCACCCCGGTGCCGGCGCCGTCCAGCAGGCCGCCGTCGATCGAGGGCAGCGGCAGCAGCGGCACCACCAGGGCCACGCCCAGGGCGACCGCGCCGATGCGCCGTCCGGTGCGGACCGGGGCCACCGGGCCGGTCGGCCCGCCCGGTGCGCGCGGCGCGCCGCCGAAGACACGGCCCCACTGCGAGAGCCGCTCCCGGCCCTCGGCGAGGAGCAGCATCAGATACCCGGCGGCGGCGACCAGGAACCACAGCCAGTCGGCCGCCCCGTCCGACAGGCCCGCGGCGATCGAGTACAGCGCGAGCAGCGGCAGGCCGGCCGGGGCCGCGTTGCGGAAGGTCACCGCGAGGGTGTCCACCGCCAGGCCGATCACCAGCACACCGCCGACCACCATCAGCCGGATGCCGTCGGAGAGCGGGGCCGGGATCGCGTACCGCCCGACGTCGTCCGCGCCGGCCCGGAGCAGGCCGGCGAAGTGCTGGAAGGCCTCCGGGCCGGGGACCAGCCCGGCGAGGGCGTGCTCGCGGGCGAAGACCAGGGTGAGCAGCACCAGCGTGGCCAGGGTCTGGGCCAGCGCGGTCAGCGGCCGGGCCAGCGGAACCCGCCGGGCCGCCGCGCCCACCCCGGACTGGACCGCCAGCAGGAACGCCGCCTGGAGGATCCAGGTCGCCGGATCGACCAGGGGCAGCAGGGCGCACGAGGCCATCAGCGTGGCCGCCGCCGAGCACAGCGTGAGTCGCGCCCGCCCGCTCATGATCCCGCCTCCCCCGCGCTCGTCCCGCCCGCCGTCACCACGCCGGAGCGCTCCCGGTCCGCCTGGCGCCACAGCTCGGTCAGCGGAGCGCCCCGCGGCACGCTCAGGGCCGTCCAGCCCGCCTCGCGCAGCATCCGCAGCCGCTCCTCCGTCCTGTTCATCGGATCGGACACGTCGTTCGGTTCACGCCCCCGGCTGTCACCGTCCACCAGGAACGCGACGGCGCCCCCGCTGCGCTGGCGCATCTTCGCGGCCACCGCGGCCTGCTCCTCGTCGAGGTCGCCGAGGAAGGCCACCAGCAGCCCCTCGTTGCCCCCGCGCAGCACGTCGTAGGCCCGCGACAGGCCGGTGCCGTCGGAGTGGTCGATCACCGCGAGGGTGTCCATCATCAGCCCGGCCGCGTCCGCCGACTCCTGGTTCGCCCCGGCGAAGCCGTCGGCGCCCTCACCGGGCACCGAGTTGCCCGTGTCGGTCAGCAGCCGCACGGAGAAACCCCGCTCCAGCATGTGCACCAGCACGGAGGCGGCGGCCGAGACCGCCCATTCGAAGGCCGAGTCGGGGCCCGCGCCCCGGAAGGCCAGGCCGCGGGTGTCCAGGAGCACCGTGCAGCGCGAGCGCTGGGGCTGCTCCTCGCGGCGCACCATCAGCTCGCCGTAGCGGGCCGTGGAGCGCCAGTGCACGCGGCGCAGGTCGTCGCCGTAGCGGTAGCCGCGCGGGATCACGTCGTCCTCGCCGGCCAGCGCCAGCGAACGCTGTCGTCCGTCGCCGTACCCCTTGGCCTCGCCGGTCAGCCGGACCGGCGGCAGCGGCTCCACGCGCGGGATGACCGTCAGCGTGTCGTACGTGGAGAAGGAGCGGGTCAGCTCGCACATGCCGAACGGGTCGTTCAGCCGGAGCTGGAGCGGGCCCAGCGGGTAGCGGCCGCGCAGGTCGGAGTGGACCCGGTAGGACACCTCGCGGCGGCCGCCCGCCTCCACCCGGTCCAGGACGAAGCGGGGACGCGGGCCGAGCACGTACGGCACCCGGTCCTGGAGCATCAGCAGGCCCGTGGGCAGCCGGGAGACGTTGTCCATGCGCAGGTGGACGCGGGCCTCGCTGCCGGCGGGCACGCGCGCGGGGGAGAGCCGGCGGCTGCCGGCGACCCGGTAGCGGGTGCGGTAGACGACGGCCGCGCACACCAGGGGGAGCGCGGCCAGCAGCAGTCCGACGCGCAGCAGGTCGGGCTGTCCGAGGACGTACGCGCAGATCGCGGCCGCGATGCCGGCGGCCAGGAAGGAGCGGCCACGGGTGGTGAGGCCGGCCAGGGCGGTGCGTACGCCGCCCTTGTCACCGCGGCCCGTGTCCGCCTGCCCGCCGGCCCCGGAGGTCATCACAGCCTCCGCGGCGGCTGCTGGCCGAAGACCTGCGTACCGTCACCCAGGCCGTAGGCGCGCTGCTGCCGGGGGGTCGCGGGCACCGGCGTGCGCTGGAGGATCTCCTCGACGACCTGCTCCGAGGTACGGCGGTTGAGCTGGGCCTGTGCGGTGGGCAGCAGCCGGTGGGCCAGGACGGCCACGGCGAGGTTCTGCACGTCGTCCGGGAGCGCGTAGTCCCGGCCGCCGAGGGCGGCGGACGCCTTCGCGGCGCGCAGCAGATGCAGCGTCGCGCGCGGGGAGGCGCCGAGTCTGAGGTCGGGGTGGGTGCGTGTGGCGGCGACCAGGTCGACCGCGTACCGGCGGACCGCCTCGGCGACGTGGACTCCGCGGACGGCGTCGACCAGCTTGACTATCTCGTGCGCGTGCGCCACCGGCTGGAGGTCGTCCAGGGGGTTCACCCCGCCGTGGACGTCGAGCATCTGCAGCTCGGCCTCGGGGCTGGGGTAGCCGATGGAGACACGGGCCATGAAGCGGTCGCGCTGGGCCTCGGGCAGCGGGTAGGTGCCCTCCATCTCGACCGGGTTCTGCGTGGCCACCACCATGAAGGGACTGGGCAGCTCGTAGGACTGCCCGTCGATGGTGACCTGGCGCTCCTCCATGGACTCCAGCAGCGCGGACTGCGTCTTGGGCGAGGCGCGGTTGATCTCGTCGCCGATCACGATCTGCGCGAAGATCGCTCCCGGCTTGAACTCGAAGTCACGGCGCTGCTGGTCCCAGATCGACACACCGGTGATGTCCGACGGCAGCAGGTCGGGCGTGAACTGGATGCGCCGCACCGAACAGTCGATGGACCGCGCCAGCGCCTTCGCCAGCATCGTCTTGCCGACGCCGGGGACATCCTCGATCAGGAGATGCCCCTCGGCGAGCAGCACGGTCAGCGAAAGCCGAACGACCTCGGGCTTGCCCTCGATCACTCCTTCCACCGAACTGCGGACACGCTCCACAGTGGCGGTCAGATCTGTGAGGCTCGCTCGATCGTCATAGGTCGTCACCCGGCCCTCCTCGGCCCGTTCATCCGGGCCGGCGCTCTGCAGTGCGGACGGCCCACCCCGAAACACGGACACCACGCGAGGAAAGTTCCGCGTGACGCCACTCCCGCATTCTTGCCGCCGTTACCGATTCGTGTCACTCGCCTGTGGACAACTGACAGCGATATGTCAGGTCTTAAGACGGTTACCCCGCGTCGATCTCGCGCAACAGGCCCGTCTTCACGTCGAAGACGAAACCGCGCACGTCGTCGGTGTGCAGCAGGAACGGTGAGGTCCGCACCCGCTGCATCGACTGCCGTACGTCCTGGTCGACGTCGCGGAACGCCTCCACTGCCCAGGCGGGACGCTGGCCGACCTCCATCTCCAGATCGGTACGGAAATCCTCGGTGATCGTCTCAAGGCCACAGCCGGTGTGGTGGATGAGGACGACGCTGCGCGTGCCCAGCTTGCGCTGGCTGATGGTGAGGGAACGGATCACGTCGTCGGTGACCACCCCGCCCGCGTTGCGGATCGTGTGGCAGTCGCCGAGTTCCAGGCCGAGCGCGGCGTGCAGGTCGAGACGCGCGTCCATGCAGGCCACGACCGCCACGCGCAGGACGGGGCGGGCGTCCATGCCCGGATCCGTGAACGTGGCGGCGTATCGCTGGTTCGCCTCGACGAGCCGGTCGGTCACGGTGCCGGCCTTCATGGCGTCTTCGGAGTCGGTGGGTACGGATGTGGAAGTCGTCATAACCATGACATTACTGGTCACCGGCGTCGCGGTCCTGTTGTGAGATGGGAAAAAGAGCGTCATCACGTCGCGCTTGTGAGGTAAGCCACAGGAGGGAGAGCGGGCCGTCCAACGGGTGAATTCCGCAGGTTTCCCGCTTCGTGCCCGCGCGGGACCGCGACGCGCAGGCCGGTTGATTGACCGCGAGACAGGGTGGACTAAAGTGGCGCGAAGCGGGAGGCGCCGATCTTCCTGCTGGACTGAATTCCCCGTGAGACCCCGGCGCGGCAGCCGGAGATCTCCCCGCGTGCGCGGCGCGTACGTACGGCTCGGCCTCTCCCGCTCCGGTCGGCTGACGCTTCCGGCGCCGGCGGCCCTCCCCGTTCGCCGGGGACACCCCCGGCGTCAGCCGGGACAGGGCGGGGACCCGGCGGTGCGGACGTAGCCCGCCGGATCTGAGAGGGCCCCTTGAGCCAGAGTCGACACGTCCCGGTGATGCTCCAGCGGTGCCTGGACCTGTTGGCCCCCGCCCTCCAGCGGCCCGGAGCGGTCGTCGTCGACTGCACCCTCGGCCTCGGCGGGCACAGCGAGGCCCTGCTCACCCGGTTCCCCGAGGCCCGGCTCGTCGCCCTCGACCGCGACACCGAGGCCCTGCGCCTGTCCGGCGAGCGCCTCGCGCCGTACAAGGACCGCGCCACCCTGGTGCACGCCGTGTACGACGAACTCCCCGAGGTGCTGCGGCGTCTCGGCGTCCCGCGCGTGCAGGGCGTCCTGTTCGACCTGGGCGTCTCCTCCATGCAACTCGACGAGGCGGAGCGCGGGTTCGCCTACGCCCAGGACGCCCCGCTGGACATGCGCATGGACCAGACGGCCGGCATCAGCGCCGCCGAGGTCCTCAACACCTACCCGCCGGGCGAACTGGTGCGCATCCTGCGGGCGTACGGCGAGGAGAAGCAGGCCAAGCGGATCGTCTCCGCGATCGTGCGCGAGCGGGAGAAGGAGCCGTTCACCCACAGCGCCCGGCTCGTCGACCTCATCCGCAGCGCGCTGCCGCAGGCCGCCAAGCGGACCGGCGGGAACCCGGCCAAGCGCACCTTCCAGGCCCTGCGCATCGAGGTCAACGGTGAACTCGCCGTCCTGGAGCGGGCGATCCCGGCCGCGGTCAAGGCGCTCGACGTGGGTGGGCGGATCGCCGTGCTGTCGTACCACTCGCTGGAGGACCGGCTGGTCAAGCAGGTGTTCGCGGCCGGCGCCACCTCCACCGCCCCGCCGGGGCTGCCGGTCGTCCCCGAGCGTTACCAGCCGCGGCTCAAGCTGCTCACCCGCGGTGCCGAACTTCCCACCGAGGAAGAGATCGCCGAGAACCGGCGGGCCGCTCCGGCGCGGTTGCGCGGGGCCGAGCGCATCAGGGAGGACGTCGAGTGAGGGGCGTGAGGCGGGCGCGCCGGGGGACACCCCGGCCCAGTGGGTTCGTGACCGCGACCCGGGGGAGGGCGAGTGAGTAGGAAACCCGAACTGAAGGGGAGGGCCGCCCGGCTCGCGCGTCTGTTCCCGGCGGGCCCGCGCCAGGCCGCCCGCACCCCGTTCGTCCTCCTCGTCGTCCTCCTCCTCGGCGGCGGCCTGATCGGCCTGCTCGTGCTGAACTCGGCGCTCAGCGAAGGCTCCTTCAAGAAGGACGACCTCCAGAGGGAGACCAAGAACCTCACCGACGAGGAGCAGGCGCTCCAGCGGGACATCGACTCCTACTCGGCCCCGGATGCCCTCCAGCGCCGCGCCCGCGAACTCGGCATGGTCCCCGGGGGCGACCCGGCCTTCCTCGACCCCGACGGCACCGTGAAGGGCGTCCCCTCGGCCGCCGCCCGGCGGTCCGCGGACACCTCCGTGGCCGTACGGCCGCCCGAGGCCATGGCGACCGAGCTGCCCCCGGCGACACCCGTCCCGAGCGCCTCCCCGGCCGACCCGTACCCGACGGCGACCGTCCCGGGCGCCGCCCCGACGGCAGCCGGCCCGACCGCAGCCCTCCCCACGACTCCCGGCAGGTGACGGAAGTGTCCGACAGGCAACCGCCGCGCCGTCGCGTGCCCGGCCCCGCCCGGCCCTCCCGCCCCGCGGCCGCCCAGCGGCGCCCGGGCCCCGGCGCCCGTCCGGCCCGGCGTCCGTCCGCGCCCCGCCCCGCGGCCCCCCGCGTCATCCGGCTCGGCAGCCCCCGCCCCCGGCTGCGCATGGTCGGCCTCGCGCTGACCCTGGTCCTGGCCGCCTTCGTCGTCCGCCTGCTCCAGGTCCAGGCCGTCGACGCGAGCACGTACGCCGCCAAGGCCGAGGAGAACCGGTACGTCGGCCAGATCCTGGCCGCCGAGCGCGGCGAGATCACCGACCGCACCGGCGTGGCCCTCGCGACCAGCGAGGACGCCTACGACATCACGGCCGACCCGACGATGTTCGCGCCCGGGCAGCTGAAGATCGACGACGGTCCCGAGCAGGCGGCCGCCCTCCTCGCGCCGATCCTCGGCCAGGAGCAGGCCGACCTCGTCGGGAAGCTGCGCCCGGAGGACCCGAACACGCGCTACGTGAAGCTGGCCAGCCGGCAGACCCCGCAGGTCTGGAAGCAGATCAAGGACCTGAAGTCCGCGCTCGCCACCAAGTCCGGGACGGACCGCACCACGGTCAACGTCCTCGCCGGCGTCTTCTCCGTCCCCAGCAGCAAGCGCGTGTACCCCAACGGTGACATCGCCGCCGGGATACTGGGCTGGGTCAACGCCGAGGGCAAGGGCGGCGGCGGCATCGAGCAGCAGCTGAACTCGACGCTGACCGGCAAGGACGGCAAGATCCGCTACGCCCAGTCCGGCGGCCGCCAGGTGCCCACCGCGGGCTTCACCGAGACGCCCGCCGTGCCCGGCTCCGACGTCGAGCTGACGATCGACCGCGACATCCAGTGGGCCGCGCAGAACGCCATCACCGAGCAGGTGGAGAAGTCCAGGGCGGACCGCGGCTACGTCATCGTCCAGGACACCCGCACCGGCGAGATCCTCGCCATGGCCAACTCACCCGGCTTCGACCCGAACAACCTGGCGGACGCGGACCCCGCGGCGCTGGGCAACGCGGCCCTCCAGGACGCCTACGAGCCCGGCTCCACCGCCAAGGTCATGTCGATGGCCGCCGTCCTGGAGGAGAACGTCGCCACACCGCTGACGCACGTCACCGTGCCCAACCGGCTGCACCGCGGCGACCGGCTCTTCCAGGACGACATCGACCATCCGACCTGGTACCTCACGCTCAACGGCGTGCTCGCCAAGTCCAGCAACATCGGCACCATCCTGGCGACCGGCCAGCTCGGCAAGACCCAGTCCGAGGCCAACCAGGTCCTCTACTCCTACCTGCGCAAGTTCGGCATCGGCAGCTCCACCGGGCTCGGCTTCCCCGGCGAGACCAAGGGCATCCTCGCCCCGCCCGCCACGTGGTCCACCTCGCAGCAGTACACGATTCCTTTCGGCCAAGGTGTGTCCGTCAACGCGCTCCAGGCGGCCTCCGTCTACTCGACGATCGCCAACGGCGGCGTCCGCGTCGAGCCGACCCTGGTGCGCGGCACCGAGGGGCCGGACGGACGCTTCACACCGGCGCCGGCCCCCCAGAAGACCCGCGTGGTCAGCCAGAAGACGGCCAAGACCCTCGCCCAGATGCTGGAGTCGGTCGTGGACGACGAGGAGGGCACCGGCACCAAGGCGCGCATCCCCGGCTACCGCGTGGCGGGCAAGACGGGTACCGCGAACCGCGTGGATCCGGCCACCGGCAAGTACAACGGCTACACCTCCTCGTTCGCCGGGTTCGCGCCCGCCGACAACCCCCGCGTCACCGTCTACTGCGCGATCCAGAACGCCACCAAGGGCAGCTACTTCGGCGGCCAGATCTGCGGCCCCATCTTCAAGCAGGTGATGGAGTTCGCCCTGAAGACCCTCCAGGTCCCCCCGACCGGGGCGAAGGCCGCGAACCTCCCGGTCTCCTTCACCCCCTGAGCCACCAGCCCGCCCGTGTTCAGCGCCGAACCAGCCAGGAAACCAGCCCGTGACCATGATCACCCCCGATCCCGGGAACCACGCCCCGCCAGGGTCCCCGCCCCGGCCCTCGCTTCGCCCCCGGGCCGCTGTGCCCGGTACGCTCACCGCCGTGCCACACGCTGATCAGTCCCACATCACCCAGAAGGGCGCTTCCGTGACATATCCGGGACCGCCGCGACCGGTTCAGGTCTCCGCCGCACCCCTCGCGGAGCTCGCCGATCAGCTGGGTGCCGCCGCGCCGGAAGGAGCCGCCGAGGTCACGGGCATCACCCACGACTCGCGTGCCGTCCGCCCCGGCGACCTGTACGCCGCCCTCCCGGGCGCCCGCCTGCACGGCGCCGACTTCGTCACCCAGGCCGCGGGCCTGGGGGCGGTCGCCGTCCTGACCGACCCGACCGGCGCCGAGCGCGCCGCCGCGACCGGCCTGCCGGTCCTGGTCGTCGACGACCCGCGCGCGCGGATGGGCGAACTGGCGGCCACGATCTACGGCCACCCCGGCCGCGACCTGCTGCAGATCGGCATCACCGGCACCTCCGGCAAGACCACGACCGCGTACCTCGTCGAGGGCGGCCTGAAGACCACCCGCAGCACGGGCCTCATCGGCACCGTCGAGATGCGCATCGGCGACGAGCGCATCAAGTCCGAGCGCACCACCCCCGAGGCCACCGACCTCCAGGCCCTCTTCGCCGTCATGCGCGAACGCGGCGTCGAGGCGGTCGCCATGGAGGTCTCCAGCCACGCCCTGGTCCTCGGCCGGGTCGACGGCTGCGTCTTCGACATCGCCGTCTTCAACAACCTCAGCCCGGAACACATGGAGTTCCACTCCGACATGGAGGACTACTTCCGGGCCAAGGCGCAGCTCTTCACGCGCAAACGCAGCAGGCTCGGCGTGGTCAACCGCGACGACGAGTACGGCCGACGGCTGGTCCGTGAGGCCGAGGTCCCGGTCGTCACCTTCTCCGCCGAGGGCCACCCCGACGCCGACTGGCGCGCGGTCGACGTCCAGGTCGGTCCGATGGACTCCACGTTCACCGTGGTCGGCCCCCAGGGCGAGCGCGTCGCGGCCAAGTCGCCGCTGCCGGGTCCGTTCAACGTGGCCAACACCCTCGCCGCGATCGTGGCCCTCGCCGTGGCCGGCCTCGACCCGCAGGCCGCCGCCGACGGTGTCGCCGCCGTACCGGGCGTGCCGGGCCGGCTGGAGCGGGTGGACGCCGGGCAGCCCTACCTCGCCGTGGTCGACTACGCGCACAAGACGGACGCCGTCGAGTCGGTGCTCAAGGCGCTGCGCAAGGTCACCAAGGGCCGGCTGCACGTGGTGCTCGGCTGCGGCGGCGACCGCGACACCACCAAGCGCGCGCCGATGGGCGCCGCCGTGGCGCGGCTCGCCGACACCGCCGTACTGACCTCCGACAACCCCCGCTCCGAGGACCCCCTCGCCATCCTCGCGACCATGCTCCAGGGCGCCGCGTCCGTGCCGGCCCACGAGCGCGGCGAGGTCCAGCTCTTCGAGGACCGGGCCGCCGCGATCGCCGCCGCCGTCGGCCGCGCGCAGCCCGGGGACACCGTGCTGGTCGCGGGCAAGGGCCACGAGCAGGGCCAGGACATCGCCGGTGTGGTCCGTCCCTTCGACGACCGCCAGGTGCTTCGCGAAGCTATCCAGAAGACCCAGGGATGAACTTGTGATCGCCCTCTCCCTCGCCGAGATCGCAGCAGTCGTCGGCGGGCAGACGCACGACATACCGGATCCGACCGCGCAGGTCACCGGGCCGGTCGTCCGGGACTCCCGCGAGGTGGAGCCCGGCAGCCTCTTCGTCGCCTTCGCCGGCGAGCGCGTCGACGGCCACGACTTCGCACAGGCGGTCGTGGAGGCGGGCGCGGCGGCCGTACTGGGGTCGCGCCCCGTCGGCGTGCCCGCGATCGTCGTGGACGACGTCCAGGCGGCGCTGGGCGCCCTCGCCCGGCACGTCGTGCGCAAGCTCGGCGCGACCCTCGTCGCCCTCACCGGCTCGGCCGGCAAGACCAGCACCAAGGACCTCATCGCCCAGGTGCTCCGGCGCAAGGCGCCGACGGTGTGGACGCCCGGCTCGCTCAACAACGAGATCGGACTGCCGCTGACCGCCCTGTCCGCCACCGAGGAGACGAAGTTCCTCGTGCTGGAGATGGGCGCCCGCGGCATCGGCCACATCCGCTACCTCACCGAGCTGACGCCCCCGAGGATCGGTCTCGTCCTCAACGTCGGCTCCGCCCACATCGGCGAGTTCGGCGGCCGCGAGCAGATCGCGCAGGCGAAGGGCGAGCTGGTCGAGTCCCTCCCCCCGGCGGCCGAGGGCGGCGTCGCCGTCCTCAACGCCGACGACCCCCTGGTGCGGGCCATGTCCTCCCGTACGACGGCGAAGGTGCTCCTTTTCGGAGAGTCCGACGAAGCGGACGTACGCGCCGAGAACGTGAGACTCACGGACAGCGGACAGCCCTCCTTCAGGCTTCGCACACCCTCCGGTGCAAGCGATGTGACCATGCGCCTGTACGGTGAGCACCACGTGTCGAACGCGCTCGCCGCGGCCGCCGTCGCCCATGAGCTGGGCATGTCCGCGGAAGAGATCGCCACCGCGCTCTCCGAGGCGGGCTCCCTCTCCCGCTGGCGGATGGAGGTCACCGAGCGCCCGGACGGCGTGACGATCGTCAACGACGCCTACAACGCGAACCCCGAGTCCATGCGAGCCGCCCTGCGCGCGCTCGCGGCGATGGGCAAGGGGCGGCGGACCTGGGCGGTGCTCGGCAAGATGGCCGAGCTCGGGGACGAGGCGCTCGCCGAGCACGACGCGGTCGGACGGCTCGCCGTCCGGCTCAACGTCAGCAAGCTCGTCGCGGTCGGGGGCAGGGAAGCCGCCTGGCTGCAACTGGGCGCATATAACGAGGGTTCGTGGGGTGAGGAGTCGGTGCACGTGTCCGACGCACAGGCGGCGGTCGACCTGTTGCGCAGCGAGTTGCGCCCGGGAGACGTCGTACTCGTGAAGGCGTCCCGTTCGGTCGGCCTCGAGAGCGTCGCGAAGGCGCTGCTCGCGACCGGTGCCGAGGGTGAGGTCGCCGCCCGATGATGAAGCAGATCCTGTTCTCGGGCGTCATTGGTCTCTTCCTGACCTTGGTCGGCACCCCGCTGCTGATCAAGCTGCTCGCGCGCAAGGGATACGGCCAGTACATCCGCGACGACGGCCCGCGCGAGCACGCCAGCAAGCGCGGTACGCCGACGATGGGCGGTATCGCCTTCATCCTGGCGACGGTGGCCGCCTACTTCCTGTCCAAGCTGATCACCGGCTACACCCCGACCTACTCGGGTCTGCTGGTGCTGGGCCTCATGGTCGGCATGGGCCTGGTCGGCTTCCTCGACGACTACATCAAGATCGTCAAGCGGCGTTCGCTGGGTCTGCGGGCCAAGGCGAAGATGGCGGGCCAGCTGATCGTGGGCATCGCCTTCGCGGTGCTCTCCCTGCAGTTCGCCGACGCCCGTGACATCACCCCGGCCTCCACCAAGCTGTCGTTCATCACGGACTTCGGCTGGACGATCGGCCCGGTGCTGTTCGTCGTCTGGGCGCTGTTCATGATCCTCGCCATGTCGAACGGCGTGAACCTGACGGACGGTCTGGACGGTCTCGCCACCGGCGCCTCCGTGCTCGTCTTCGGCGCCTACACCTTCATCGGCGTCTGGCAGTTCCAGGAGTCCTGCGCCAACGGTGAGACGCTGACCAACCCCAACGCCTGTTACGAGGTGCGCGACCCGCTGGACCTCGCGGTCGTCGCCTCCGCGCTGATGGGTGCCTGCCTGGGCTTCCTGTGGTGGAACACCTCGCCGGCCAAGATCTTCATGGGTGACACCGGTTCGCTGGCGCTCGGCGGTGTGCTCGCGGGTCTCGCGATCTGCTCCCGCACCGAGCTGCTGCTGGCCATCCTGGGCGGCCTGTTCGTCCTCATCACCATGTCGGTGGTCATCCAGGTCGGCTCGTTCCGCCTGACCGGCAAGCGCGTCTTCCGCATGGCGCCACTCCAGCACCACTTCGAACTCAAGGGCTGGTCCGAGGTCCTTGTCGTGGTCCGCTTCTGGATCATCCAGGGCATCTGCGTCATCGTCGGACTGGGTCTCTTCTACGCGGGATGGGCAGCAGAAAAGTGACCGACTGGCAGGGGAAGAACGTCACCGTCGCCGGGCTCGGCGTCTCCGGCATCCCGGCGGCCAAGGTCCTGCACGGGCTCGGCGCGCGGGTCACCGTCGTCAACGACGGCGACGACGCACGCGCGCGTGCCCAGGCGGCCGGACTGGAGGCGCTCGGCATCACCGTGCGCCTCGGTGACGGGGCGACCCTGCCCGAGGGCACCGAGCTGATCGTCACCGCGCCCGGCTGGAAGCCGGACAAGCCGCTGTTCGCGGCCGCTCACGCGGCGGGCGTACCGGTCTGGGGCGACGTCGAGCTCGCCTGGCGCCTCAGGGGCCCCGACGCGGCCCCCTGGCTCGCCGTCACCGGCACCAACGGCAAGACCACCACCGTCCAGATGCTCGCCTCCATCCTCGAGGCGGCCGGTCTGCGCACGGCGGCCGTCGGCAACATCGGCGTCTCGCTGCTGGACGCGGTCCTCGGCGAGGAGCGGTACGACGTCCTCGCCGTGGAGCTCTCCAGCTACCAGCTGCACTGGGCGCCCTCCGTGCGCGCCCACTCGGCCGTCGTGCTCAACCTGGCGCCGGACCACCTCGACTGGCACGGCTCCATGGAGGCGTACGCCAAGGACAAGGGCCGCGTCTACGAGGGCAACCGGGTCGCCTGCGTCTACAACGTCGCCGACAAGGCCACCGAGGACCTGGTGCGCGAGGCGGACGTCGAGGAGGGCTGCCGGGCCGTCGGGTTCACCCTCGGCACGCCCGGCCCGTCCCAACTCGGCGTCGTCGACGGCATCCTGGTCGACCGCGCCTTCGTCGAGAACCGGCAGAAGAACGCCCAGGAGCTCGCCGAGGTCTCCGACGTCAACCCGCCCGCCCCGCACAACATCGCCAACGCCCTCGCCGCGGCGGCCCTCGCGCGTGCCTTCGGGGTGCCCGCCAAGGCCGTACGGGACGGCCTGCGGGCCTTCACCCCGGACGCCCACCGCATCGCCCACGTGGCGGACCTGGACGGCGTCACGTACGTCGACGACTCCAAGGCCACCAACACCCACGCCGCTGAAGCCTCGTTGGCCGCCTACGAGTCGATCGTGTGGATCGCGGGCGGACTCGCGAAGGGCGCCACCTTCGACGAGCTGGTCGCCAGGTCCGGGAAGCGACTTCGCGGGGCCGTCCTCATCGGTGCTGATCGGGCGCTGATCCGGGACGCCCTTGCGCGACACGCCCCGGAAGTACCCGTCGTCGACCTCGACCGGACCGACACTGGGGCGATGCTCCAGGCCGTCCAGGAGGCCCGGCGGCTCGCCCGGCCCGGCGACACGGTGCTGCTGGCCCCGGCCTGCGCCTCCATGGACATGTTCGCCAACTACAACCAGCGCGGTGACGCGTTCGCGGAAGCCGTTCGCGAACTCGGCGCCTGACCCGGCCGCCTGCCGGGCGGACCTTGGGAGGGACGCGTGGGACCGTCGAGGTCGACGTTCAGCACCGGAGCCGGCGATGCCCGGTAGCAGTACCGGCCGGCCGCCCGTCCAGCGGACGGTCCGGCGTCCGGCCGCCTCCCGGCCGATGCGCGAGAACGCCGTGCTACGGCTCTACACGCGTGCCCGCAAGGCCTGGGACCGGCCGCTGACCGCCTACTACCTGATCCTCGGCGGCAGCCTGCTGATCACCGTGCTGGGCCTGGTGATGGTCTACTCGGCCTCGCAGATCACCGCGCTGCAGATGTCGCTGCCGGGGTCGTTCTTCTTCCGCAAGCAGTTCCTGGCGGCCGTGATCGGCGGGGTGCTGCTGCTGGTCGCCTCGCGGATGCCGGTGAGGCTGCACCGGGCGCTGGCCTACCCGATCCTCGCCGGCGCCGTCTGTCTGATGGCCCTGGTGCAGGTGCCCGGGATAGGGATGGCCGTCAACGGCAACCAGAACTGGATCTCGCTCGGCGGCTCCTTCCAGATCCAGCCCAGCGAGTTCGGCAAGCTCGCGCTGGTGCTGTGGGGCGCCGACCTGCTCGCCCGCAAGCAGGACAAGAAGCTGCTGGCCCAGTGGAAGCACATGCTGGTGCCGCTCGTACCGGTGGCCTTCATGCTGCTCGGGCTGATCATGCTCGGCGGCGACATGGGTACGGCGATCATCCTCACGGCGATCCTGTTCGGCCTGCTGTGGCTGGCGGGCGCGCCCACCCGCCTCTTCGTCGGCGTGCTCTCGGTCGCGGCCGCGATCGGCGTGGTACTCATCAAGACCAGCCCGAACCGGATGGCCCGCCTCCAGTGCATCGGCGCCACCGACCCCGGCCCGGGTGACGCCTGCTGGCAGGCCGTGCACGGGATCTACGCCCTCGCCTCCGGCGGGATCTTCGGTTCAGGGCTCGGCGCGAGTGTGGAGAAATGGGGGCAACTCCCCGAAGCGCACACCGACTTCATCTTCGCCGTCACCGGTGAGGAACTGGGCCTCGCGGGGACGCTGTCGGTGCTCGCCCTGTTCGCGGCTCTAGGCTATGCGGGTATCCGCGTGGCCGGACGCACGGAGGACCCCTTCGTGAGGTACGCCGCGGGAGGTGTGACCACCTGGATCACGGCCCAGGCCGTGATCAACATGGGTGCGGTGCTCGGCCTGCTGCCGATCGCCGGAGTCCCCCTCCCGCTGTTCTCCTACGGGGGCTCCGCCCTGCTGCCGACCATGTTCGCCATCGGGCTGCTGATCGCCTTCGCGCGCGACGAGCCCGCTGCGCGGGCGGCGCTTGCGATGCGGCACCCCCGCTTTGGTAGAAAGCGGGGGGCTGGGGGCTCTGCTTCCCGGAGAGAGCCCCGGAGATGGAACACGATGCGACGACGTGCCTCAGCGGCGCGCTCGTCCGGAGAGCGGTGAATTTCGGTGCATGTCGTACTCGCTGGTGGAGGGACCGCCGGCCACATCGAGCCCGCGCTCGCCCTCGCGGACGCCCTGCGCAGGCAGGACCCGACCGTGGGAATCACGGCCCTGGGCACCGAGCGCGGCCTGGAGACCACGCTCGTTCCCCAGCGGGGCTACGAGCTCGCGCTCATTCCGGCGGTGCCGCTGCCGCGCAAGCCCACGCCCGAGCTGATCACCGTCCCGGGTCGGCTGCGCGGCACGATCAAGGCGACCGAGCAGATCCTGGAGCGCACCAAGGCCGACGTCGTCGTCGGCTTCGGCGGCTACGTGGCCCTGCCCGGTTATCTCGCCGCCAAGCGCCTGGGCGTGCCGATCGTCATCCACGAGGCCAACGCCCGCCCCGGCCTGGCCAACAAGATCGGCTCCCGGTACGCCGCCCAGGTCGCCGTCTCCACCCCGGACAGCAAGCTCCGCAACGCGCGTTACATCGGCATCCCGCTGCGCCGCTCCATCGCCACCCTGGACCGAGCCGCCGCGCGCCCCGAGGCCCGTGCGATGTTCGGCCTCGACCCGAACCTGCCGACGCTGCTGGTCTCCGGCGGTTCGCAGGGCGCCCGCCGCCTCAACGAGGTGGTCCAGCAGGTCGCTCCCTGGCTCCAGCAGGCCGGAATCCAGATCCTGCACGCGGTCGGTCCCAAGAACGAACTGCCGCAGGTCCAGCAGATGCCGGGAATGCCCCCGTACATCCCGGTACCGTACGTGGACCGGATGGACCTCGCGTACGCCGCGGCCGACATGATGCTCTGCCGCGCGGGCGCGATGACCGTCGCCGAACTCTCCGCCGTCGGACTCCCGGCCGCCTACGTCCCGCTGCCCATCGGCAACGGCGAACAGCGGCTGAACGCCCAGCCGGTGGTCAAGGCCGGCGGCGGTCTCCTGGTCGACGACGCGGAACTGACCCCGGAGTGGGTCCGGGAGAACGTCCTGCCCGTGCTCGCCGACCCGCACCGGCTGTACGAGATGTCCCGCGCCGCCGGTGAGTTCGGCCGCCGGGACGCGGACGACCTGCTCGTCCGCATGGTGTACGAGGCGATCGCCTCGCGCTGACGCCAGTAACGCATCGGCGAGTGAGCCGAAGGGACGCGTCGGTGTCGAGAGGCCGGGTGCGCGCAGGCCCGAGGGGCTGAGCGCGACCGGGCGCTCGACACCGCCACGCGGCGGCAGCCGCACCGGTGGCATCGCGTCCCGGAGGCGAACGAGCCACGAAAGGAGCGCGCGTGGCCGGACCCACCACCGCCGAGCGCGGTGCACGCCTGCAGGAGTCGTCCGGCCCGCCCCTCGCCCGGAGGCTGGGCCCACGCCGACTTCGTACGATCATCATTCTCGCGCTGGCGATCGTCCTCCTCGGGGTGGGCACCCTCTGGGTGCTGTACGGCTCTCAGTGGCTGCGCGTGGAACGCGTCTCCGTCTCCGGCACGCGGGTTCTGACGCCTCAACAGGTGCGGGAGGTCGCCGACGTCCCCGTGGGGTCACCGCTGGTGTCCGTCGACACCGACGCGATCGAGTCGCGTCTGCGCTCGGAGCTGCCCCGCATCGACTCGGTCGACGTCATCCGTTCCTGGCCCGACGGAATCGGCCTGAAAGTGACGGAGCGCAAGCCGGTCCTGCTGATCCAGAAGGGGCGGAGATTCGTGGAAGTGGACGACGGCGGCGTCCGTTTCGCAACGGTCTCCGCGGCTCCTCGGGGCGTTCCGCTCCTCGCGCTGGAGACCGCCTCCTCGAGTTCGGCCTCCGCGAGCCTGCGCCGCTTCGGCGCGGACCGGCTGGTGCGCGAGGCGGTGAAGGTCGCCGGCGCCCTCCCGGCCCCCGTCGCGCGGGACACCCGGGTCGTCAAGGTCCGGTCCTACGACGACATCACGCTGGAGTTGAGCGGCGGCCGAACGGTCGCCTGGGGGAGTGCCGAGAAGGGCGCCGCGAAGGCCCGTACCATCACCGCTCTGATGAAAGCCTCCCCGGATGCACGGCACTTCGACGTCAGCGCTCCCACCGCCCCTGCGTCATCGGGGAGTTGACGCACATCCGCGCAGGCCAGCACCCTGGTTGGGCAGCGACATGGCTGATCACATAGGGTGAAAAGAAAAACGGGAGGTTCGGCGTGTTCGTTGAACGGGCGCCACTTGTCGACTTAGTGTCCTGTTCAGAAGACTCCAAGGAACAGACACACTGGTAACCCTAAACTTCAGGGTTAGGGTTCGGGTCGGCGAAACGGACCGTCCCATTCGGCATCAGTCGCCGGATCGCGGATCACCGCGAGACGACGACACGTAACTCGAGGCGAGAGGCCTTCGACGTGGCAGCACCGCAGAACTACCTCGCAGTCATCAAAGTCATCGGTGTCGGCGGCGGTGGTGTCAATGCCATCAACCGGATGATCGAGGTCGGTCTCAAGGGCGTCGAGTTCATCGCCATCAACACCGACGCGCAGGCGCTGTTGATGAGCGACGCCGACGTCAAGCTCGACGTCGGCCGCGAACTCACCCGCGGACTCGGCGCCGGAGCCAACCCGGCCGTCGGCCGCAAGGCCGCCGAGGACCACCGCGAGGAGATCGAGGAGGTCCTCAAGGGGGCCGACATGGTCTTCGTGACGGCCGGTGAAGGCGGCGGCACCGGCACCGGCGGCGCGCCCGTCGTGGCCAACATCGCACGCTCCCTGGGCGCCCTCACCATCGGCGTGGTCACGCGCCCGTTCACCTTCGAGGGACGGCGCCGCGCGAACCAGGCCGAGGACGGCATCGCCGAGCTCCGCGAAGAGGTCGACACCCTCATCGTCATCCCCAACGACCGGCTGCTGTCCATCTCCGACCGCCAGGTCTCCGTCCTGGACGCCTTCAAGTCGGCCGACCAGGTCCTCCTCTCCGGTGTCCAGGGCATCACCGACCTGATCACCACCCCCGGTCTCATCAACCTCGACTTCGCCGACGTCAAGTCGGTCATGTCCGAGGCCGGCTCGGCCCTCATGGGCATCGGCTCGGCCCGCGGCGACGACCGCGCGGTGGCCGCCGCCGAGATGGCGATCTCCTCGCCCCTGCTCGAGGCCTCCATCGACGGCGCCCGCGGTGTGCTGCTCTCCATCTCCGGCGGCTCCGACCTCGGCCTGTTCGAGATCAACGAGGCCGCCCAGCTGGTCAGCGAGGCCGCCCACCCCGAGGCCAACATCATCTTCGGCGCGGTCATCGACGACGCCCTCGGCGACGAGGTCCGCGTCACCGTGATCGCGGCCGGCTTCGACGGCGGTCAGCCGCCCGCCCGCCGGGACAACGTCCTCGGTTCGACCTCGTCCTCGCCCCGCCGCGAGGAGCCGGCCCCGGCACGGCCGGCCGAGAGCCGCCCGACCTTCGGCTCGCTCGGCAGCGTCACGCCGAAGGAGGAGCCGGAGCCGGCGCCAGAGCCGGTGGCCGAGATCCCGGTCGCCCCGCCGGTGCCGCCGTCGCGGACCTACTCGGACAGCGCGGCCGAGGAACTGGACGTGCCGGACTTCCTGAAGTGATAGGGCAGCGCGGACACGTGAGCGGCGCGCACTTCGCCTTCACCGACCGGTGGGGCGGGGTGAGCGCCGCTCCGTATGAGGAGCTCAACCTCGGCGGCGCGGTCGGCGACGACCCCGAGGCCGTACGGACCAACCGCGAACTGGCCGCGAAGTCGCTCGGCCTCGATCCCGCCCGCGTCGTCTGGATGAACCAGGTGCACGGCACGGACGTGGCCGAGGTGGACGGGCCGTGGGGCGAGCGTCCCGTGCCCGAGGTCGACGCGATCGTCACGGCCCGGCGCGGTCTCGCCCTCGCCGTCCTGACCGCCGACTGCACGCCCGTCCTGCTCGCCGACCCCGTCGCCGGGATCGCCGCCGCGGCCCACGCCGGCCGGCCCGGCATGGTCGCCGGGGTCGTCCCGGCCGCCGTACGGGCGATGGTCGAGCTCGGAGCCGAACCGGCGCGGATCGTCGCCCGCACCGGACCCGCCGTCTGCGGCCGGTGCTACGAGGTGCCGGAGGCGATGCGCGCCGAGGTGGCCGCCGTCGAGCCGGCGGCGTACGCCGAGACGAGTTGGGGCACGCCGGCGGTCGACGTCACCGCCGGGGTGCACGCGCAGCTCGAGCGCCTCGGGGTGCGCGACCGGGAGCTGTCGCCGGTGTGCACCCGGGAGTCGCAGGACCACTTCTCGTACCGCCGCGACCGCGCCACGGGGCGACTCGCGGGATATGTCTGGCTGGACTGATGGGGCATGACGGACCGTAAGGGCGAACTCGCCGGAAATCTGGCGAAGGTGGAGGAGCGCATCACCGCCGCGTGTGTGGCGGCCGGGCGCAAGCGGGAGGAGGTGACCCTGATCGTGGTCACCAAGACCTACCCGGCGAGCGATGTGCGGATCCTGTCGGAACTCGGTGTGCGCCACGTCGCCGAGAACCGTGACCAGGACGCGGCGCCGAAGGCAGCGGCTTGCTCGGATCTGCCTCTTTCCTGGCATTTCGTGGGTCAGTTGCAGACCAACAAAGTGCGTTCCGTGGTCGGTTACGCGGATGTCGTGCAGTCGGTCGACCGTTCCAGGCTGGTGACGGCCCTGTCGAAGGAGGCGGTACGGGCCGGGCGCGAGCTGGGATGCCTGATCCAGGTGGCGCTCGACGCCGGCGAGAGCGCGCGGGGGGAGCGGGGCGGTGTCGCACCCGGCGGCATCGAGGAGTTGGCCGATCTCGTCGCGCGGTCCCCGGGTCTCCGGCTTGACGGACTGATGACCGTCGCACCCCTGACCGGGGAGTACGCGGGGCGCCAACGGGCGGCCTTCGATCGGTTGATGGATTTGTCGACTGACCTGCGCCGAGCCCATCCGGCTGCGAACATGGTCTCCGCAGGGATGAGTGCGGACCTCGAGGAGGCCGTGGCGGCCGGGGCGACACATGTGCGCGTCGGCACTGCGGTACTCGGAGTCCGCCCCAGGCTCGGGTAACGTCGCCAGGAAGTCGGACCACAGCAGAAAATATGGTCATTACCGTCGCTAGGCGGGCGTAAGGACCACGTGGATCGCGGGACTTGGCAGTCGTCAGCCGATCCACCACAGAGCGGAGGACTCAGAGAATGGCCGGCGCGATGCGCAAGATGGCGGTCTACCTCGGCCTCGTGGAGGACGATGGGTACGACGGCCGGGGTTTCGACCCCGATGACGACTTCGAACCCGAGCTCGACCCGGAGCCCGAACGTGACCACCGGCGGCACGAGCCGTCACATCAGGCACACGGCGCACATCAGTCCCAAAGGGACGAAGAGGTGCGTATCGTGCAGCCGCCCGCGCCGCGCGAACCGGTGGCCCGATCCACTTCGCTCGCCGCGGAATCCGGGCGCCCGGCGCGTATCGCGCCCGTGGCGTCCATCACACAAGAACGTCAGTCCCTGGAGAAGAACGCACCGGTGATCATGCCCAAGGTCGTGTCGGAACGAGAGCCGTACCGGATCACCACGCTCCACCCCCGGACCTACAACGAGGCCCGTACCATCGGGGAACACTTCCGTGAGGGCACCCCGGTGATCATGAATCTGACTGAGATGGATGACACAGACGCGAAGCGACTTGTCGACTTTGCGGCCGGTTTGGTGTTTGGTCTTCACGGCAGCATCGAGCGGGTGACGCAGAAGGTGTTCCTGTTGTCGCCTGCTAACGTCGATGTCACGGCGGAGGACAAGGCCCGCATCGCAGAGGGCGGGTTCTTCAACCAGAGCTGAGACGCACGACCGGAACTGCAGTACAGAGAGAGCACGTAGCAGGGGAGAGGGAAGCACCGAACATGAGCGTGGTCCTTGATGTCGTCTACATCGCGCTGATGGTCTTCCTCATCGTGCTCATCTTCCGGTTGGTCATGGACTACGTCTTCCAGTTCGCCCGCTCATGGCAGCCCGGCAAGGCGATGGTGGTCGTTCTGGAGGCCACCTACACTGTCACCGATCCACCGCTCAAGCTTCTGCGGCGGGTCATCCCGCCGCTGCGTCTCGGGGGCGTGGCGCTCGACCTGTCCTTCTTCGTACTGATGATCATCGTCTACATCCTGATCTCGATCGTGAGCCGGCTGTGAGCGATGTGAACTACCGTCTTGCCGAATGCCGACGACTACGTTGAGGTGAAGAGATGCCGTTGACCCCCGAGGACGTGCGGAACAAGCAGTTCACGACCGTCCGCCTCCGAGAAGGCTATGACGAGGACGAGGTCGATGCCTTCCTCGACGAGGTCGAAGCCGAGCTGACCCGACTGCTCCGCGAGAACGAGGACCTGCGCGCCAAACTGGCCGCGGCCACGCGTGCCGCTGCCCAGAACCAGCAGAACATGCGCAAGCCTCCGGAGCCCCAGGACCAGCAGCAGCAGGGTATGCCGCCGCAGCAGCAGGGCATGCCCCAGCAGGGCATGCGAGGCCCGGGCGCCCCGGTGCCCGCCGGCATATCGGGCCCGCCGCAGCAGCAGATGGGTGGCCCCATGGGTGGTCCGCCCCAGCTGCCGAGCGGTGCCCCGCAGCTGCCTGCCGGCCCCGGCGGCCAGGGTCCGCAGGGCCCCGGTCCGATGGGGCAGGGTCCCATGGGGCAGGGTCCGATGGGTGGTCAGCATGGTCAGCCCCCCATGCAGCAGCAGATGGGTGGCCCGATGGGCGGCCCCATGGGCGGTCCGATGGGCGGCCCCGGTCAGGGTCCCGGTGGCGACAGCGCCGCGCGTGTCCTCTCGCTGGCCCAGCAGACCGCCGACCAGGCGATCGCCGAGGCCCGTTCCGAGGCCAACAAGATCGTCGGTGAGGCGCGTTCGCGCGCCGAGGGTCTCGAGCGTGACGCCCGTGCCAAGGCCGACGCCCTGGAGCGGGACGCGCAGGAGAAGCACCGCGTCGCGATGGGCTCCCTGGAGTCCGCCCGCGCCACGCTGGAGCGCAAGGTCGAGGACCTGCGCGGCTTCGAGCGCGAGTACCGCACGCGCCTGAAGTCCTACCTGGAGTCGCAGCTGCGCCAGCTGGAGACCCAGGCCGACGACTCCCTCGCCCCGCCGCGCACCCCGGCCACGGCCTCCCTCCCGCCGTCCCCGGCGCCCTCCATGGCCCCGGCCGGCGCGAGCGCCCCGTCCTACGGCGGCAACCAGGGCATGGGCGCGCCGAGCCCGGCTGCTCCGTCCTACGGCGGTCAGCAGCAGATGTCCCCGGCGATGACCCAGCCGATGGCTCCGGTGCGGCCGCAGGGCCCGTCGCCGATGGGTCAGGCCCCCTCGCCGATGCGCGGCTTCCTCATCGACGAGGACGACAACTGACGGCCAGTAGTACGCCTTAGGCGTCGGCAGCGTTCAAAGGGCGGGGCCCCGGATTCCGATCCGGGGCCCCGCCCTTTTTACACGCGTTGACACCCGCCCACGCCCGGGCGGGGACGGCCGACGGGAGGGTTACGACGTGAGGAGGCACGCGGGGGTTCTGCACGGCGGGGGCCGCGTGGCGGGTCGGTTGACCGACACGGGAGCGCGCCGGCGTGAGAGGGGGCGCGGGGAGTTGCGCGGCGGTCCACCGGCGGCCCGCGGCCGAAGGTGGCGCCGGTGAGCGGGTGGCAGCGGGGTGGGTTGTTCGACGGGCCGACGGGAGTGGGCCGGCGTAGGAAGGGGCGCGGGGAACTGCGCGGCGGGCCACCGGCGGCCCGCAGCCGAACGGACCGGCCGGCCCGCGCCCGCCGCCCTCGCGCCCGGGGCCCTCGCGCCCGTGGCCTCCGCCGCGAACGGATCGGCTCGGCCCGAATCCGGGGCGACGAACGACGCGGGGGGGGGGGGGGGGGGGGGGGGGGGGGGGGGGGGGGGGGGGGGGGGGGGGGGGGGGGGGGGGGGGGGGCGGGAGGGCGGGGCAGGGAGGGGGCGAGGC
>NZ_JBITEN010000001.1:0-75544 GCF_044455165.1 Streptomyces sp. NPDC051315 | reverse complement strand
GGGCCCCGGCGCGCACCGTTTCGGCCCGGCCCTAAGCCGGGGGCCCCAACGACGCGGCGGCTGCCCACCCCGTACAGGGGTGGGCAGCCGCCGCGGAGCGCTACGCCTTGCGCAGGCGGAACGTCAGCGTCAGGCCCTCGTCCGTGAACGGGCTGCCGTACGTGTCGTCCGCCTCGCCCTGGGCGAAGTCCGTGGCGAGGACCTCGTCGGCGATCAGGGCGGAGTGCCCGGTCAGGCCCGCGACGGTCGCCGGGTCGGTCGCGGTCCAGCGGAGCGCGATGCGGTCGGCGACGTCGAGGCCGCTGTTCTTGCGGGCCTCCTGGATCAGCCGGATCGCGTCCCGGGCCAGGCCCGCGCGGCGGAGCTCCTCCGTGATCTCCAGGTCGAGGGCGACCGTCGCGCCGGAGTCGGAGGCGACCGACCAGCCCTCGCGCGGGGTCTCCGTGATGATCACCTCGTCCGGAGCGAGGGTGATCGTCTCGCCGTCGACCTCGACCGACGCCGTGCCCTCGCGCAGGGCGAGGGAGAGCGCGGCCGCGTCGGCGTTCGCGACGGCCTTCGCCACCTCCTGGACGCGCTTGCCGAACCGCTTGCCCAGGGCGCGGAAGTTGGCCTTGGCGGTCGTGTCGACCAGGCTGCCGCCGACGTCCGACAGGGACGCGAGCGACTCGACGTTCAGCTCCTCCGTGATCTGGGTGTGCAGCTCGGGGGAGAGGGCGTCGAACCCGGTGGCGGCGATCAGCGCGCGCCGCAGCGGCTGGCGGGTCTTCACGCCCGACTCCGCGCGTGTGGCGCGGCCCAGCTCGACGAGGCGGCGGACCAGGACCATCTGCTTCGACAGCTCCGGGTCGATCGCCGAGAGGTCCGCCTCCGGCCAGGACGCCAGGTGCACCGACTCCGGGGCGCCCGGGGTGACCGGAACGACCAGGTCCTGCCAGACCCGCTCGGTGATGAACGGGGTGAGCGGCGCCATCAGCTTGGTGACCGTCTCGACGACCTCGTGCAGCGTGCGCAGCGCCGCCTTGTCGCCCTGCCAGAAGCGGCGGCGGGAGCGGCGGACGTACCAGTTGGACAGGTCGTCGACGAACGCCGAGAGCAGCTTGCCGGCGCGCTGGGTGTCGTAGGCCTCCAGGGACTGGGTCACCTGGTCGGTGAGCGCGTGGAGTTCCGACAGCAGCCAGCGGTCCAGCAGCGGGCGGTCCGCCGGGGCCGGGTCGGCCTCGGAGGGCGCCCAGTTCGACGTGCGGGCGTACAGGGCCTGGAAGGCGACCGTGTTCCAGTACGTGAGGAGCGTCTTGCGGACGACCTCCTGGATGGTGCCGTGGCCGACGCGGCGGGCCGCCCACGGGGAGCCGCCGGCCGCCATGAACCAGCGGACCGCGTCCGCGCCGTGCTGGTCCATGAGCGGGATCGGCTGCAGGATGTTGCCCAGGTGCTTGGACATCTTGCGGCCGTCCTCGGCGAGGATGTGGCCGAGGCAGACGACGTTCTCGTAGGACGACTTGTCGAAGACCAGCGTGCCGACCGCCATCAGCGTGTAGAACCAGCCGCGGGTCTGGTCGATGGCCTCGGAGATGAACTGCGCCGGGTAACGGCTCTCGAACAGCTCCTTGTTCTTGTACGGGTAGCCCCACTGCGCGAACGGCATCGACCCCGAGTCGTACCAGGCGTCGATGACCTCCGGCACGCGCGTGGCCGTCTTCCGGCACTGCGGGCAGGCGAAGGTGACGTCGTCGATGAACGGGCGGTGCGGGTCCAGCTCCGACTGGTCGGTGCCGGTCAGCTCGGTCAGCTCCGCGCGGGAGCCGACGCAGGTGAGGTGGTCGTCCTCGCAGCGCCAGATCGGCAGCGGGGTGCCCCAGTAGCGGTTGCGGGACAGCGCCCAGTCGATGTTGTTGTTCAGCCAGTCGCCGTACCGGCCGTGCTTGACCGTGTCCGGGAACCAGTTGGTCTTCTCGTTCTCCTGGAGGAGACGGTCCTTGATCGCCGTGGTGCGGATGTACCAGGACGGCTGCGCGTAGTAGAGGAGCGCGGTGTGGCAGCGCCAGCAGTGCGGGTAGCTGTGCTCGTACGGGATGTGCTTGAAGAGGAGGCCGCGCTGCTGGAGGTCCTCGGTGAGCTTCTCGTCCGCCTTCTTGAAGAAGACGCCGCCGACGAGGGGGACGGTCTCCTCGAAGGTGCCGTCGGGGCGGACGGGGTTCACGACGGGCAGGCCGTAGGAGCGGCAGACCTTGAGGTCGTCCTCACCGAAGGCGGGGGACTGGTGGACCAGACCCGTACCGTCCTCGGTGGTGACGTACTCGGCGTTGACCACGTAGTGGGCGGGCTCCGGGAACTCCACCAGCTCGAACGGACGTTGATACGTCCAGCGCTCCATCTCGGCGCCGGTGAAGGTCTCGCCGGTGGACTCCCAGCCCTCGCCGAGCGCCTTGGCGACGAGCGGCTCGGCGACGACGAGCTTCTCCTCGCCGTCGGTCGCGACGACGTAGGTGACCTCGGGGTGCGCGGCGACGGCCGTGTTGGAGACCAGGGTCCAGGGGGTCGTCGTCCACACCAGGAGCGCGGCCTGGCCGGCGAGCGGACCGGAGGTGAGCGGGAAACGGACGTACACGGACGGGTCGACGACCGTCTCGTAGCCCTGCGCCAGCTCGTGGTCGGACAGGCCGGTGCCGCAGCGCGGGCACCAGGGGGCGACGCGGTGGTCCTGGACCAGCAGACCCTTGGTGAAGATCTCCTTGAGCGACCACCAGACCGACTCGATGTACTCGGGGTCCATCGTGACGTACGCCTCTTCGAGGTCGACCCAGTAGCCCATGCGGGTCGTCAGCTCGGAGAACGCGTCGGTGTGGCGGAGCACGGACTCGCGGCACCTGGCGTTGAACTCGGCGATGCCGTACGCCTCGATGTCCTTCTTGCCGCTGAAGCCGAGCTCCTTCTCGACCGCCAGCTCCACCGGGAGGCCGTGGCAGTCCCAGCCGGCCTTGCGGGCCACGTGGTAGCCGCGCATGGTGCGGAAACGGGGGAAGACGTCCTTGAAGACGCGCGCCTCGATGTGGTGGGCGCCCGGCATGCCGTTGGCGGTGGGCGGGCCCTCGTAGAACACCCACTCGGGGCGGCCCTCGGACTGCTCCAGACTCTTGGCAAAGATCTTCTGCTCGCGCCAGAAGTCGAGCACCGCGTGCTCGAGCGCGGGCAGGTCGATCTGGGCGGGCACCTGGCGGTACTGCGTCATCGATCTTCCTCCGGCGGACGTGCTGCCTTCCGTCGGAGGGACGAGAGCCTTCAGTCCTGTGTACGCCGTGTGCGGCGCGCTCCCGCGGTACCACCCTCCTTGGCCCTCCGGTGCGCCGTACGCTCCGGTGAGCCCCCTCATTGGGGTCGCGATGCCGGTTCTACCGGCCGCCGCCTGTCGGCTGCGGCTTTCTTCCGGCGGCTCCGGGGTGATCTTCACGTCGCGCTCGCCCCCGGGCTCCCACCGTCCCCGGGTCGCTCTGGGCTGCGTACGCCGCTACTCGTCCCCATCCACGCTTTTCGCTCCGCCCAGTGTACGGCGCCGCGACGACAGCGGCCGACCGGTTTCCTGCGCCGGCGCGCAGGGGGCGAGGGCGGGTCCGACATGACCCGAATGGGCAGGTACGGGCGTTCGGATCCCGGGGCGGTCGGCTCGGCGGATTACCCGGCGGGGAGCTGGGCACAACGCTTGCAGGCTTGCCGCGTGACGTGCGCGAGGTGGCCAATCGGGCGGTGTGCCCCGTTGCCGCGGGACTCGAGGCGATTTATCGTCCCAGAACGATTTGCGCGCAAGATCACAATATGTGAAGGGGCCGCGGCCATGGTGGCGAAGAAGACCGCCGTACAGCAGTCGGCGTCCGGCAGATCCACGGGTGCCTCCAGCGGTGCGGCCAGGGGCGTCGGGGGGAAGAAGAGCGCGCGGGCAGGGGGCGCCGCGCGGGCGGTGAAGGCGGTGCAGACGGTCGGGGAGGCCGTCGCCAAGGGGGCGAAGCAGGCGGCCGGCGGGAAGAAGGCGGCTGCGGGCGAGAGGGCACGCGGATCGGGGGTTGGTGGGGCCTCGGCGGGGAAGAAGGTGGTCGCCGAGGAGGTGGTGGGGAAGAAGGCGGTCGCCATGGAGGCGGCGGACGGGAGGGGGGTCGCGAAGGAGACGGCCTCCGGGAAGGCGGTCGCCGAGAAGGCGGCTGCCGGGAGCACGGCACCCCGGGAGACGGTCGCCAGGAAGGCGGCTGCCGGGAGCACCGGCGCCAGGAAGACGGCTGCGGGGAAGAAGGCGTCTACGAAGAAGGCGCCCGGGAAGAGGACGGTCGCACGGGAGACGGCCGTCAAGAAGGAGACGGCGAAGAAGACCGCGGCCGGGAAGGGGGTGGCCGGCCGGGCGTCGGCCGGGAAGGCGTCGGTCGAGTCGCTCGCGCCGGTGGACGAAGTGCTGCCGGCCGGGGCGGTCGGGGCGAACGCCGTCCCTGAGAAGGCCGTCCCTGAGAAGGCCGTCCCTGAGGAGGCCCTCCCCAAGAAGACGGCCGCCGGGAAGAAGCCGGCGGCGAAGAAGGCCACGGCCTCGGAGAGGGCCGCGGTGGCGGAGGGTGCCGGTGGCGAGGTGGCCGCCGGCGCGCAGGGCGCGGCCGGTGAGGCGGCCGTGGTTCCCGACGGCGCGGCGGACCGGACGGACGCCGCTGCGGAGGGGGCGGTCACAACGGTGGCCGCCGGCTCGGAGGGGGCCGGCGGCAAGGGCGGTGCTGCCGGGAAGGCGGCGGCCGGGAAGGCCACCGCGAAGAAGGGCACCGCCAGGAAGAGCACGGCCAAGAAGGTGGGCGCGGCCTCGGCCGCGGAGCAGACGGGAGCCACGACGGTGGTTGCGAAGAAGACCCCTGGCACGGCCATGGCGGCCCAGACCGCCGTACCCAAGGCACGGCTCGCCGCGGCGGAGCCGGGCGAGCTGGCGGTGCGCCCCGGTGAGGAGCCCTGGACGCCCGCGGAGGTCGAGGAGGCCCGCGCCGAGCTGCAGTCCGAGCGGGAGCGGCTGCGCGCGGAGCTCGCCTCCTCCGAGGCGGCCCTCGCGGGGCTGATGCGGGACTCCGGGGACGGCGCCGGCGACGACCAGGCGGACACCGGCACCAAGAACATCACGCGCGAGCACGAACTGGCGCTGGCCGCCAACGCGCGCGAGATGCTGATCCAGACCGAGCACGCCCTGGAGCGGCTCGACGCCGGCACCTACGGCCTGTGCGAGAACTGCGGCAACCCCATCGGCAAAGCCCGTATGCAGGCCTTCCCGAGGGCCACGCTGTGCGTCGAGTGCAAGCAGAAGCAGGAGCGGCGGTACTGATCACCCGGCTGTCGGAGGGTGTGCCGTACCCTCGTCCCCATTCAGGTACCTAGGTCGAGGGACTCACGTGGCAGAGGCGGAGCGCATCATCGGTACGCCGGACTCCCCGGAGGGGGCGGGAGCCGGGCCGGAGCCGTCCGACGAGCAGGTCGGGAGGCCGGCGCCGGACGAGTCGTCGGGCGCGGCCGCGCCGGCGGCGGACGGGGCCGGCGGGCCGCGCGGCAGGCGCCGGATCGCCGTGCTGTTCTGGGTCGCCGTGATCGCGTACGCCCTCGACCTGGTCAGCAAGATGATCGTGGTCGAGAAGCTGGAGCACCAGGAGCCGATCGAGATCATCGGGGACTGGCTGCGGTTCGAGGCGATCCGCAACGCGGGTGCGGCCTTCGGCTTCGGCGAGGCCTTCACCGTGATCTTCACGGTGATCGCGGCGGCGGTGATCGTGGTGATCGCCCGGCTCGCCCGCAAGCTCTACAGCCTGCCCTGGGCGATCGCGCTCGGCCTGCTGCTGGGGGGTGCGCTCGGCAACCTCACCGACCGGATCTTCCGCTCGCCGGGTGTCTTCGAGGGCGCGGTCGTGGACTTCATCGCGCCGAAGCACTTCGCGGTCTTCAACCTCGCCGACTCGGCCATCGTGTGCGGCGGCATCCTGATCGTGCTGCTGTCGTTCCGGGGCCTCGACCCGGACGGCACCGTCCACAAGGACTGAGCCGACGGGGGCCGAGCCCCGCGCGGGGTTGTCCACAGGCCCGTACGGGGCTGCCGGACCCGTCCGGCATACTCGACGGGTGAGCACGATTCCCGAGATCCGTACCCTGCCCGTGCCCGACGGCCTGGAGGGCGAGCGCGTCGACGCCGCCATCTCCCGCATGTTCGGCTTCTCCCGTACCAAGGCGGCCGAACTCGCAGCGTCGGGGAAGGTCACGGTCGACGGGTCGGTGGTCGGGAAGTCCGAGCGGGTGCGCGGTGGGGCCTGGCTCGAGGTCGAGATGCCGCAGGCGCCCGCGCCGGTGCAGCTGGTGGCCGAGCCGGTCGAGGGCATGGAGATCGTGCACGACGACGATGACGTGGTCGTCATCGTCAAGCCGGTCGGGGTGGCCGCCCACCCGTCGCCCGGCTGGACCGGCCCGACCGTCATCGGCGGTCTCGCCGCCGCCGGCTACCGGATCTCCACCTCCGGTGCCGCCGAGCGCCAGGGCATCGTGCACCGGCTCGACGTGGGCACCTCCGGCCTGATGGTCGTGGCCAAGTCGGAGTACGCGTACACGTCGCTCAAGCGCCAGTTCAAGGAGCGCACGGTCGACAAGCGCTACCACACGCTCGTCCAGGGACACCCCGACCCGACCAGCGGCACCATCGACGCGCCCATCGGCCGGCACCCCCAGCACGACTACAAGTGGGCGGTCACCGCCGACGGCAAGCCGTCCGTCACGCACTACGACCTGATCGAGGCGTTCCGCGCGGCCTCCCTGCTGGACGTCAAGCTCGAGACCGGCCGCACGCACCAGATCCGCGTCCACATGGCCGCCCACCGCCATCCGTGCGTCGGCGACCTGACCTACGGCGCCGACCCGACGCTCGCCAAGCGGCTGCGCCTGACCCGCCAGTGGCTGCACGCGGTGCGGCTGGGCTTCGAGCACCCCGGGGACGGCCAGTGGGTCGAGTTCTCCTGCGACTACCCGGACGATCTCCAGCAGGCGCTGGACCAGGTACGCGAGGAGACCTACGGATGAGCACACCCGCGTACGTGGTGCGCGTCGCCGAGGACCCCGCCGACCGCGAGGCCTGCTTCGCGGTGCGCAAGGAGGTCTTCGTCGGCGAGCAGGGCGTCCCCGAGGACATCGAGTACGACGCCTACGACGCGGGCGCGGTGCATGTGCTGGCGGTCCGCGAGGACGGCGTACCGCTCGGGACCGGGCGGCTGCTGTACGGCGAGGCGGCCGCGGCGAAGACGGACGGGGACCCGTCGGTCGGGTCGCTGGGTCGGCTCGCCGTCTCGAAGGAGGCGCGCGGGCTCGGCGTCGGGGCCGCGCTGGTGCGGGCCGTCGAGGACGCCGCACGCGCGCGGGGGCTCACGGCCGTGGACCTGCACGCGCAGACGCACGCGCTGGGGTTCTACGAGCGGCTGGGATACGAGGCGTACGGGCCGGAGTTCCCGGACGCCGGGATTCCGCACCGGGCGATGCGGCGGGCGTTGTCAGGGCTCTCGTAGCCGGGCCTGTGGCCGGGGGCTTGTGGCCGGGGGCCTGTGGTTGTGGGCTCATGACCGCCGGCTCGGGGCCAGGGGGCGCCGAACGGCTGGTGGCGGACGGGACGTGGCAGGCTGGAAGACAGCCCTGTGACGTCGTACCTCCGGAGCACTGACCGTGGATCAGTTGGCCCTGCTGTTCGTCCTGTTGCTCGGGGCCGTGGTGAGCGTCCCGCTCGGGGACCGGTGGGGGCTGCCCGCGCCGGTCCTGATGACGCTGCTCGGGATCCTGCTCGCGGTCCTCGACTTCGTGCCCAACGTCGACATCCCGCCCGACCTGATCCTGCCGCTTGTGCTGCCGCCCCTGCTGTACGCGGCGGTCCGGCGGACCTCCTGGCGGCAGTTCACGGCGAACAAACGGCCGATCTTCCTGCTCGCCGTGGCGCTGGTGTTCGTCACCACGCTCTGTGTGGCCGCGGTCGCCCACACCATCGTGCCCGGGCTGCCGATCGCCGCGGCCGTCGCGCTCGGGGCCCTCGTCGCGCCGCCCGACCCCGTGGCCGCCACCGCCGTGGCGGGACAGCTCGGCCTGCCCCGCCGGCTGGTGTCCATCCTGGAGGGCGAGGGGCTGTTCAACGACGTCACGGCCATCGTGCTGTACCACGTGGCGATCGCCGCGGCCGTCGGCGGGACCTTCTCGCCGTGGCGGGCGGGACTGGATCTGGTGCTGTCCGCGGTGGTGGCGGTGGCGGTCGGGCTCGCGCTGGGCTGGGGCGCCAACAAGCTGATGGATCTGCTCGGGGACGCCACCCTGCAGATCGGGCTGACGCTGCTGGTGCCGTACGCCTCCTACGTGATGGCGGAGGAGTTCCACGGCTCCGGGGTGCTCGCCGTGCTCACCACCGCGCTGTTCCTCGCCGAGTACGGCACCGATCCCGACGACGTGATGACGCGGCTCGCCGGGCACACCTTCTGGGACATCGTCGACACGCTGGTCACGGGGGTCGCGTTCGGGTTGATCGGGCTGGAGCTGCACAACGCGATCCGGACCGCGTCCGGGCGGTGGGGGGAGATGCTCGGGTGGGCGGCGGCGATCGTGGGGGTGGTCGTCGTGGTCCGCTTGCTGTGGCTGCTGCCGGCGACCTGGCTCACCCAGCGGCTGCACGCCAGGCGGGATCACGACGAGGACATCCCGATGAGCTGGCGGGAGACCGTCGTCATGTGGTGGTCCGGGATGCGGGGGGTGGCCTCGGTGGCGCTGGCGCTCGCGATCCCGTTGCGGACGGACGAAGGGGCGGCCTTCCCGAACCGGGACGAGATCGTCTTCATCGCGTTCGGGGTGATCATGGCGACGCTGGTGCTGCAGGGGCTGACCCTGCCGTGGCTGGTGAAGCGGCTCGGGGTGCAGGCGGACACGGGCCGGGAGAAGGCGTTCGAGAGGGAGCTGGCCGTGCGGGCCGCGAAGGCGGCGAAGCGGAGGCTGCGGGAGATCGAGGCCGAGGAGGACCTGCCGGAGGAACTGTCCGAGCAGATGGTGCGGCGGGCCTTCGACATCGGCTTGCGGATCAGTCCGGACATGGGGGAGGACGAGCGGCGGGAGGCGCACGAACAGCGGGTGCGGAGGCTGAAGCGGGTGCGGCGGATCCAGGGGGAGATGCTGAGCGCGGCGCGGCACGAGGTGGTGGCGGCACGCAGTGAGCCGGGGGCCGATCCGGAGATCGTGGACCGGGTACTGCGGCATCTCGACGTGCGCAGCCTGCGGTGAGGTGGCGAGCGGTCGCCGGGCGGCATCCGGCGCGTGGTCGTCTTCCCCGTGGGTGGCGCGTGGTCCGCGCCGTGTGTGAGTTGTTGGTGGCGGGTGCGTAAATCCCGGTGACCGTCCGTCGTCCGCTTCGTAGGGTCGGACGCATGGGACGCAACGTCGTGATCAGTGGTGGAGGGACCGGAATCGGGCTCGCCGCGGCGCAGGCCTTCGCCGCGGACGGGGACCGGGTGCTGTTGCTCGGGCGCCGGCGGGAGGTGTTGGAGAAGTCCGGGGTGGAAGGGGCGCTCACCTATGCCGCCGACCTCAGCGAGCCGGACGAGGTACGGCAGGTCGAACTGTTCGTCGAAGAGGTCTTCGGGACGGTGGACGTGCTCGTCCACGGTGCCGGCGGGACCGGACAGCTGGAACCGCATCCCGACAGTGACGATCCCCTCGACCGGGTCGCGCACAGCTGGACCGTGAACTTCCGGATCAACACCCTCACCGCGGCCCTGCTCACCGAGGCGCTGAAGGGACGGCTCGCGCGGCCGGGCGGGCGGGTCCTGTTCGTCAGCTCGATCGCCGCCTACCGGGGGTCCGGGAGCGGGGCGTACGGCGGCGCCAAGGCCGCGCTGCATCCGTACGCGCACGACCTCGCGCGGGAGTTGGGCCCGCAGGGCATCACCGTGAACGTCGTCGCGCCCGGATACGTCGAGGACACCGCGTTCTTCGGCGGCGCGATGGACGAGGCGCGGCGCGAGCGGCTCGTCGGGGAGACGGCGAACGGGCGTGCCGCAACGCCCGGGGACGTCGCCGCCACCTTGCACTGGCTGGCGTCCCCGGGCGCCGGGCACATCACCTCACAGATCCTTCAGGTCAACGGAGGCGCCGAGCGCGGACGCTGACGGTCGGTGTCCGCGCTCGGCGGCTGGTGGACCGCTGACGGTCAGCGGTCCGCGCGCGGCGTCTCATGGACGCGGCGCTGGCGCGGGGGCATGCCGTCGGGGAACGGGAAGCCGTCCGGACGTCCCGGCGGCACCAGCGCGTCCGCGGTGTTGACGCGGGGCAGCGCGTACGGGTGCTCCTCGGTCAGCCAGCGGATCATCTGCTCGCGGACCGTGACCCGCACCGTCCAGATGTCGTCGGCGTCCTTGGCGGTCACCAGGGCCCTGACCTGCACGGTGTTCGGGGTGGTGTCCGTGACGTCGAGGCCGTAGGCGCGGCCGTCCCAGGCCGGGCACTCGCGCAGGATGTCGCGGAGCTTCTCGCGCATCGCCTCCACGGGCGCCGAGTGGTCGACGTGCCAGTAGACGATGCCGGTCATCTGCGGTGTGCCGCGCGACCAGTTCTCGAACGGCTTGGAGGTGAAGTACGAGACGGGCATCGTGATCCGGCGCTCGTCCCAGGTCCGCACGGTGAGGAAGGTCAGCGTGATCTCCTCGACCGTGCCCCACTCGCCGTCCACCACCACGGTGTCGCCGATGCGCACCATGTCGCCGAAGGCGATCTGGAACCCGGCGAACATGTTGCTGAGCGTGGACTGCGCGGCGACACCGGCGACGATCCCGAGGATCCCGGCCGAGGCCAGCAGCGAGGCGCCGGCCGCGCGGAACGTCGGGAACGTCAGCAGCATCGCCGCCACCGCCACCACGCCGACGACCGCCGAGACCACGCGCATGATCAGCGACACCTGGGTGCGCACCCGCCGCACCCGGGCCGCGTCGCGGTGGACGCGCGCGTACCGGCTGTACGAGGTCTCCACCACCGCGGCGGCCATCCGGATCGCCAGCCAGGCGGCGGCCCCGATCAGCACCAGCGTGAGCGTCCGGCCGATGGCGACCTTGTGGTCCTGCAGCAGCTCCGCCTCGTCGTACGACCCTCTCAGCATCGCCGCGCACAGCACGAGCTGGTACGGGATACGTCCACGGCGCAGCAGCCCCCACAGGGGCGTCTCGGGGTGACTTCGGTCGGCCTTGCACAGAAGACGGTCGGTGGCCCAGCCGATGAACAACGTCAGTACGACCGAACCGCCGACCACGATCAGTGGGCGGAGTAGGTTCTCCATGCCTTCGAACGTAACCGGCCTGGCGGGGTCATGAACATGTGCCTTTTGTGAAGCGGCCCACGTGCGGTGGTGTGGGAGTCGCCTCGTGGGGCGATGTCGGCGCCGGCTGGCACCATGGCCCCATGAACATCATGCTCTTCCATTCGACCTATGGACTGCGCCCCGCGGTGCGCGCGGCGGCCGACCGGCTGCGCGCCGCCGGGCACGAGGTGTGGACGCCGGACCTCTTCGAGGGGCGCACGTTCGACACGGTCGAGGACGGCATGGCGCACAACGAGGAGATCGGCAAGGACGAACTGCTGAGGAGAGCCGTGCTGGCCGCCGCCCCCTACTCGGAGAGAGGTCTCGTGTACGCGGGATTCTCGCTCGGCGCGTCCATCGCGCAGACCCTCGCCCTGGGCGACGACAAGGCCCGTGGCCTGCTGCTCCTGCACGGCACCTCCGACCTCGCGCCGAACGCGTCGGTGGACGGGCTGCCGGTGCAGCTGCACGTCGCCGAGCCGGACCCCTTCGAGACCGACGACTGGCTGAGCGCCTGGTATCTGCAGATGGGCCGGGCGGGCGCCGACGTGGAGATCTATCGGTACGCCGGGGCCGGCCACCTGTACACCGACCCCGACCTGCCGGACTACGACGAGGAGGCCGCCGAGGCCACCTGGCGGGTGGCGCTCGGCTTCCTCGAGACCCTCTGACCCCGGGACCGCTGGACGGGCCTTCCGGCCGAGGTGATCGTCCACGGCGCCGGCTACACCGGGTCGTACGTCCGCTCCACCTTCTGCGTCCCGCTGCGCGTGCGGTACGAGCGCCACCAGGCCGAGGTCGCGTCGGCCTTCGTGCGGTCGGAGACGACGTAGTAGTCCATCTGCGCCCGGTCGGCGGTGATGTCCAGGACGCCGTAGCCGTGCCGGTCGGTGTCGACCCAGTGGACGTGGCGGTTGGCCGCCCTGATGATCGGGGCGGCCACCGCGGAGACCGTGCCCTCGGGGACCTTCACGAGGTCGTCGAGGTTGTCGGAGGTGACCGAGGTGACCACGAACTCCGTGGCGGCCGAGGCCGACAGGGGGTAGGTCCCGGCGTCCACCGGCACGTCGTTGGCCCACGCCATGTGGATGTCGCCGGTCAGGAACACGGTGTTGCGGATGGCGTTCGCGCGCAGGTGGGCGAGCAGCTCGCGGCGGTCGTCGGTGTAGCCGTCCCACTGGTCGGTGTTGAGGGCGAGGCCCTCCTGCGGCAGGCCGAGCAGCTTGGCCAGCGGCTTGAGCAGGTCCGCCGAGAGCGAGCCGATGGCGAACGGCGAGACCATCACCGAGTTGCCGACCAGCCGCCAGGTGGTGTCGGACGCCTTCAATCCGGCCTTCAGCCAGTCGAGTTGGGCACGGCCGGTGAGGGTGCGGTCCGGGTCGTCGACGTCGCCGTCGCCGAGGGAGACCTGCTGGGAGCGGAAGGAGCGCAGGTCCAGCAGGGAGAGGTCGGCGAGCTTGCCGAAGCGCAGACGGCGGTAGGTGGTGCCGGCGAGCGCCGGGCGGACCGGCATCCACTCGAAGTAAACCTGCTTCGCGGCCCCCTGACGGGCCGCCCAGCCTCCCTCGGCGCCCTCGGTGTGGTTCTCGGCGCCGCCCGACCAGGCGTCGTTGGCGATCTCGTGGTCGTCCCAGATCGCGATGACGGGAGCCTTGGCGTGCAGTGCCTGGAGGTCGGCGTCCGTCTTGTACCTGCCGTGCCGGGTGCGGTAGTCGGCGAGCGTGAGGATCTCGTGCGTGGGCGCGTGCTGCCGTACGACGGTGCCGCGCGTGCCGTACTCGCCGGTGCCGTACTCGTAGATGTAGTCGCCCAGGTGCAGCCAGGCGTCGAGGTCGCCGCGGGCGGCGAGATGGCGGTAGGAGGAGAAGTAGCCGGCCTCCCAGTTGGCGCAGGAGACCACACCGAAGCGGAGGTTGGCCACCGACGCGTCCGCCGCCGGCGCGGTGCGGGTACGCGCCACCGGGGAGTCGGTGCCGCCGGCCGAGAAGCGGAACCAGTAGTCGGTGCCCGGCTTCAGGCCCCGCACATCGGCCTTGACGGTGTGGTCGGAGGCGGCGGTGGCGGTGACGGAGCCCTTGGCCACGATGGCGGTCAGCGCCTTGTCCTCGGCGACGACCCATTCGACCTCGGTGTCCGGGCCCAGCCCGGAGCCGGGTATCGCCTCGGCGGTGGGCGTCACCCGCGTCCACAGCAGGATCCCGTCGGGCAGCGGGTCTCCGGAGGCGACACCGTGCAGGAAGGCCGGGGCCTCCTCGGCGGCCCGGGCGGGCAGCGCGGCGGCGAGCGGGCCGGCCAGCACGGCGGTGGCGGCGGCGGCCTTGACGACCGTACGGCGGCGCGGCGCAAGCGAGTTGGCGCGGGCGGGCGTCGCGTCGGTGCTCTCTGTTGATCTGTATCGACTGGTCACGGGCGATCAGATTACTGACCAGTACGACAAAAGAGCGGGCGAACCGGAAAAGTTCGCCCGCTCTTCGACTCGGCGTCGGATCCGGCTCGGTACCGGCCCGGACCGGTCCCGGACGCGGCCCGGGCCCCACCCGGATCAGGCCCGGGTCACGGCCGGGTCGGAGCCGATCAGGCCTTGAGGGCCGCCGCGACCGCGGTGTTGAAGTCGGCGACCGTCATCGGCGCGTTCTTGCCGTCGGAGCCGGTCAGCGTCTTGCCGTCCATCTTCAGCGTCGGGGTGCCGGAGACACCGCTGTCGTCGAACGTCGCGGACATCTCCAGCGCCCACCTGTCGAAGGTGCCGTCCTTCACGGCGGTCTGGAACTTGGTGTTGCCCTTGAGGGCGGCGACGGTGTCCGCCACCTTGATGAGGTAGCTGTCGTCCTTGAACTTGTCGTCGGACTCCTCGGGGTGCCACTTCGCCGAGTACAGCGCGGTCTTGTACTCGAGGAACGCCTCGGGGCTGACGTTCAGGGCGGCGCCCAGGGCGCTCAGCGCGTTCTTGGAGCCCTCGCCGGTCAGGCTGCGGTCGAGGAAGGTGGCGCCGACGAACTGGACCTTGTACTTGCCGGCGTCGTAGTCGGCCTTCACCGTCGAGCCGACGGTCTGCTCGAACTGGGCGCAGACGGGGCAGCGCGGGTCCTCGTACATCACGAGGGTCTTCTTGGCGGTGCTCTTGCCGATGACGACGGTCGTGCCGTTCTCGCCGGTGGTGTTGGCCGGCTTGACCAGCTTGGCGTTCTCGGCCTCCTCCCAGTAGGAGGGCTTGTTGGCCTGGACGACGGCGTAACCTATGCCGCCCGCCGCCGCCAGGACGCCGACGACCGAGCAGGCGACGATGATCTGGCGCTTGATCTTCGCCCGCTTGGCCTGGCGCTCGCGTTCGAGGCGCAGCCGCTCCCGGGCCGCCGTCTTCGCCGCCTGGCTGTTCCGCTTGCTCATGTGGGTGTTCTCCATGTGGGACGCGCACAGGTGTGCGCGGAATACGTGTGTGGGGGCTGGTCGTGCTCACGGGGGGGGGCAGGCCGTGCTCGAGGGCCGGCCGTGCTCTCCGGGGCCGCTGAGGCGACGCGGGATGCCGCTCAGACGAGGGCGATCGCGAGCGGCGGTCCACGCCGGCCCAGGGAGTGCACGAGGATCCGGTCGCGGACGGCGACCGTACGGCGCGTGGGCCGCGGCAGGCGGCGGGCCGCCGGGGCGCGTCGTACGGTCACGGCGGCGACGGCCAGCAGCAGCGGCCGGAAGGTGGTCGCCGCGGCCGCCCGCAGCAGCTGGGCCAGTGCCCGCTCGCCCCGGCGCAGCCAGGCGGCGGCCACCAGGCCGACGCCGACGTGGGCGCCGAGCAGCAGCCAGGCGGTGGCCGGGTCGGCGTGGGCGAGAAGTCCGCCGAGCCGGTCGGTGTCGGTGCCGGTGACCTGGGCCAGCGGCGTCCCGACCGGGGTGCCGTCGCCGCACAGCACGTCCCAGCCGACCGAGGCCAGCGGGCCGGCCACCGGGCCGCCCGCCCGGCCGTAGCAGACGTGCTGGCCGGTGGTGAAGACCGTGTCGGCCGCCAGCTCCAGCGGTATCAGCAGGGCGGCGATCCGCCCGAAGCCGCACTCGCGGCCCGCGAGGGCGTACGCGAGGACGAACACGGCGGCCGCGACGGCGGCCACCGTGTTGAGCGGCAGCGGGGCCCGGGACAGCAGCACGTGGGACGCGGTGCTGAGCGTCACGACGAAGGCCGTGAACAGCGCCGCGCGCACGGCTCTGAGTCGGGTCCCGGATATGTCCATAGCGGAGGAAGTGTGTCACGCGCTCCTGTAAGAGACCCCTAAAGGGTCGCGGTGCGAGCTCTATTCGTTATCCGTCGGCGATCCCGTCACAGGCCCGGGATCCGGCCGTTGCGGAAGAGGTCGACGAAGATCTGGTGGTCCGCACGCGCGCGTGCTCCGTAGGTGTGCGCGAAGTCCACCAGCAGGGGCGCGAAGCCCTCCTCGTCGGCGGCGATGGCCGCGTCGATGGCCCGCTCGGTGGAGAACGGCACCAGGGACTCGCCGGAGGTGTCGTCCGCCGCCGCGTGCATCGCGGCCGTGGCCCGCCCCAGGTCGGCGACGACGGCCGCGATCTCCTCCGGGTCGTCGATGTCGCTCCAGTCCAGGTCCACGGCGTACGGCGAGACCTCGGCGACCAGCTGGCCCGCGCCGTCCAGCTCCGTCCAGCCCAGCCACGGGTCGGCGTGCGCCTGCAGGGCGCGCTGCGAGATGACCGTGCGGTGCCCCTCGTGCTGGAAGTAGTCGCGGATCGCCTGCTCGCAGATGTGCCGGGAGACGGCCGGGGTCTGGGCCTGCTTGATGTAGATCACGACGTCGTTCTCCAGGGCGTCGCTGTGGCCCTCGAGCAGGATGTTGTAGGACGGCAGGCCGGCGGACCCGATGCCGATGCCCCGGCGGCCGACGACGTCCTTCACGCGGTAGGAGTCCGGGCGGGCCAGCGAGGTCTCCGGCAGCGTCTCCAGGTAGCCGTCGAAGGCCGCCAGCACCTTGTAGCGGGTGGCCGCGTCCAGCTCGATGGAGCCGCCGCCCGGCGCGAAGCGGCGCTCGAAGTCGCGGATCTCGGTCATGGAGTCCAGCAGCCCGAAGCGGGTCAGGGAGCGGGCGACCCGCAGCGCGTCCAGCAGCGGGCCCTGGGCCGTGTCCAGCGTGAACGGCGGCACCTCGTCGCTCTTGGCGCCGGTGGCCAGCGCGTGGATCCGCTCGCGGTACGCGCCCGCGTACACCTCCACCAGGTCGGTGATCTGGTCGTCGCCGAGCGCCTTCGCGTACCCGATGAGGGCGATCGAGGCGGAGAACCGCTTGAGGTCCCAGGTGAAGGGACCGACGTAGGCTTCGTCGAAGTCGTTGACGTTGAAGATCAGGCGGCCGTTGGCGTCCATGTACGTGCCGAAGTTCTCCGCGTGCAGGTCACCGTGGATCCACACGCGCGAGGTGCGGTCGTCCAGGTACGGACCGCTGGGTATCCGTCCGCCGTCGCGCCCCGCGCTTGCCGCGTCGAGGTCGTGGTAGAAGAGGCACGCCGTGCCCCGGTAGAACGCGAACGCCGAGGCCGCCATCTTCCGGAACTTCACGCGGAACGCGGCCGGGTCGGCGGCCAGGAGCGCGCCGAAGGCGGTGTCGAAGACAGCGAGGATCTCCTCGCCGCGAGGCTCGTCGTTGAGCTGCGGGACCGACATCGCGGGGTGCCTCCTGGTGCATGACGTGTACGACAGCGTTTCTGTCGTCTCCAACGGGCGGGCGCGCGTGAAAGTGCCCGCGACCCCCCGCTGTGAAGGTACGCGGGGGAGCCCGCCGAGTGTCAGTCCCGAGGCATAGACTTCGACGCTGACCCCCGGACTGTCCGCCGGCCCGTCGTCGAGCGTTTCCCTTGGAGGCCACGTGTCAAAGCCGCCGTTCACGCACCTGCACGTCCACACCCAGTACTCGCTGCTGGACGGTGCCGCGCGGCTGAAGGACATGTTCGACGCCTGCAACGAGATGGGCATGACGCACATCGCCATGTCCGACCACGGCAACCTCCACGGGGCGTACGACTTCTTCCACTCCGCGAAGAAGGCCGGAATCACCCCCATCATCGGGATCGAGGCCTATGTCGCCCCCGAGTCCCGGCGCAACAAGCGCAAGATCCAGTGGGGCCAGCCGCACCAGAAGAAGGACGACGTCTCCGGTTCCGGTGGTTACACCCACAAGACGATCTGGGCGGCGGACAAGACGGGCCTGCACAACCTCTTCCGCCTCTCCTCGGACGCGTACGCCGAGGGCTGGCTGCAGAAGTGGCCCCGTATGGACAAGGAGACCATCGCCCAGTGGTCGGAGGGGCTCATCGCCTCCACCGGCTGCCCCTCCGGCGAGCTCCAGACCCGGCTGCGTCTCGGCCAGTACGACGAGGCCCTGAAGGCGGCCGCCGACTACCAGGACATCTTCGGCAAGGACCGCTACTTCCTGGAGCTGATGGACCACGGCATCGAGATCGAGCGCCGCGTCCGCGACGGCCTCCTCGACATCGGCAGGAAGCTCGGCATCCCGCCCCTGGTGACCAACGACTCGCACTACACGTACGCGCACGAGGCGGGGGCGCACGACGCCCTGCTGTGCATCCAGACCGGCAAGAACCTCTCCGACCCCGACCGCTTCAAGTTCGACGGCACCGGCTACTACCTGAAGTCCACGGACGAGATGTACGCCATCGACTCCTCGGACGCCTGGCAGGAGGGCTGCCGCAACACGCTCCTGGTGGCCGAGCAGATCGACACCACGGGCATGTTCGAGAAGCGCGACCTCATGCCGAAGTTCGACATCCCGGAGGGCTACACCGAGGTCACCTGGTTCAAGGAGGAGGTCCGCCGCGGCATGGAGCGCCGCTTCCCCGGCGGCATCCCCGAGGACCGGCAGAAGCAGGTCGAGTACGAGATGGACGTCATCATCCAGATGGGGTTCCCGGGCTACTTCCTCGTGGTCGCCGACTTCATCATGTGGGCCAAGAACAACGGCATCGCCGTCGGCCCCGGCCGAGGCTCCGCGGCCGGCTCGATCGTCGCCTACGCCCTGGGCATCACCGACCTCGACCCGATCCCGCACGGCCTGATCTTCGAGCGGTTCCTCAACCCCGAGCGCGTCTCCATGCCCGATGTCGACATCGACTTCGACGAGCGTCGGCGCGTCGAGGTGATCCGGTACGTGACCGAGAAGTACGGCGCCGACAAGGTCGCCATGATCGGCACGTACGGCACCATCAAGGCCAAGAACGCCATCAAGGACTCCGCGCGCGTGCTGGGCTACCCGTACGCGATGGGCGACCGCATCACCAAGGCCATGCCCGCCGACGTCCTCGGCAAGGGCATCCCGCTCTCCGGCATCACCGACCCCAGCCACCCCCGCTACTCGGAGGCGGGCGAGGTCCGGGCGATGTACGAGAACGAACCGGACGTGAAGAAGGTCATCGACACCGCCAAGGGCGTCGAGGGACTGGTCCGGCAGATGGGCGTGCACGCGGCCGGCGTGATCATGTCCAGCGAGACCATCACCGACCACGTCCCGGTCTGGGTGAGGCACACCGACGGCGTGACCATCACGCAGTGGGACTACCCGAGCTGTGAGTCGCTCGGCCTGCTGAAGATGGACTTCCTGGGCCTGCGCAACCTCACGATCATGGACGACGCCGTCAAGATGGTGAAGGCCAACAAGGGGATCGACATCGATCTCCTGAGCCTCCCGCTCGACGACCCCACGACCTTCGAGCTGCTCCAGCGCGGCGACACCCTCGGCGTCTTCCAGTTCGACGGCGGCCCCATGCGCTCCCTGCTGCGCCTGATGAAGCCGGACAACTTCGAGGACATCTCCGCCGTGTCGGCCCTGTACCGGCCGGGCCCGATGGGCATGAACTCCCACACGAACTACGCGCTGCGCAAGAACGGGCAGCAGGAGATCACGCCGATCCACCCCGAGCTGGAGGCGCCGCTCAAGGAGGTCCTGGACGTCACCTACGGCCTGATCGTCTACCAGGAGCAGGTGCAGAAGGCCGCCCAGATCATCGCCGGCTACTCGCTCGGCGAGGCCGACATCCTCCGCCGCGTGATGGGCAAGAAGAAGCCCGACGAACTGGCGAAGAACTTCACCATCTTCCAGGCCGGCGCCCAGAAGAACGGCTACAGCGACGAGGCCATCCAGGCCCTGTGGGACGTGCTGGTCCCCTTCGCCGGCTACGCCTTCAACAAGGCGCACTCCGCCGCGTACGGACTGGTGTCGTACTGGACCGCGTACCTGAAGGCGAACCACCCCGCCGAGTACATGGCCGCGCTGCTGACGTCCGTCAAGGACGACAAGGACAAGTCGGCCGTCTACCTCAACGAGTGCCGGCGCATGGGCATCAAGGTGCTCCCGCCGAACGTCAACGAGTCCGAGGCGAACTTCGCCGCCCAGGGCGACGACGTGATCCTCTTCGGCCTCTCCGCCGTCCGCAACGTCGGCACCAACGTCGTCGAGTCGATCATCAGGACCCGCAAGGCGAAGGGGAAGTACGCCTCCTTCCCGGACTACCTGGACAAGGTCGAGGCGGTCGTCTGCAACAAGCGGACCACCGAGTCCCTGATCAAGGCCGGCGCCTTCGACTCGATGGGCCACACCCGCAAGGGGCTGACGGCCCAGTACGAACCGATGATCGACAACGTGGTCGCGGTCAAGCGCAAGGAGGCCGAAGGCCAGTTCGACCTCTTCGGCGGCATGGGCGAGGAGCAGACCAGCGAGCCCGGCTTCGGCCTCGACGTCGAGTTCACCACCGACGAGTGGGAGAAGACGTACCTGCTCGCGCAGGAGCGCGAGATGCTCGGTCTGTACGTCTCCGACCACCCGCTGTTCGGCCTGGAGCACGTGCTGTCCGACAAGGCCGACGCGGGCATCGCCCAGCTCACCGGAGGCGAGCACGCGGACGGCGCGGTGGTGACCATCGGCGGCATCATCTCGGGCCTGCAGCGCAAGATGACCAAGCAGGGCAACGCCTGGGCGATCGCCACCGTCGAGGACCTGGCCGGCTCCATCGAGTGCATGTTCTTCCCGGCGACCTACCAGCTGGTGTCCACCCAACTCGTCGAGGACGCCGTGGTGTTCGTCAAGGGCCGCCTCGACAAGCGGGAGGACGTGCCGCGCCTCGTCGCGATGGAGCTGATGGTCCCGGACCTGTCCACCGCGGGCACCAACGCGCCGGTGATCCTGACCATCCCGGCCGTGAAGGTCACCCCGCCGATGGTCAGCCGCCTCGGCGAGATCCTCACCCACCACAGGGGCGACAGCGAGGTCCGGATCAGGCTCCAGGGCCCGACGAAGACGACCGTGCTCCGCCTCGACCGGCACCGGGTCAAGCCCGACCCGGCGCTGTTCGGCGACCTCAAGGTGCTGCTCGGCCCGTCCTGCCTGGCGGGCTGAGCGAGCGACCACACCGGGCAACCCACGCCGAGGTTCCCGCACCGAGGGACCCACGCTGCGGGTACTGCGCTGAGGTGCCCGCACCGAAGAGGCCGCAGCGCGCGCACGCATGAGGGGCGCACCCGACACCGGGTGCGCCCCTCGGCATGCGCCGGGCTTTCAAGGGCCCGTCACACAGATGCTAGTTGTGACCGAAGCGCTTGCCGCGGCCCTTGCCGCGGCCGGCCTCACCGGGGTTCACCTGCGTCACGTGCTGCTCGTCCTGCGGCTCCATCGTCGACGGCTGCGCCGTCTGCGGGGTGCGCTCGGCGTGCGACTGCTTACGGTCACGGTTCTTGTTCTTGGCCATGGGGATCTGCCTCCTGTTGGGGGTCTAGGGGCCAGGGCCGGGACCAGATTCACATAGGCTGACACGCGGCGCATTTCGGATAATTACCGTCTGTGACAGGCGCGTCGGAGCGGGCGGCCCCCGAAACGCCACGCCGAAGATCGAGTTCGGGCCGTTAACCTCCGCGCCGTCGGGCAGACTCGAAGCAGGCCCGAAGCAAACCTCCCAGGAAGAGGGTGAGTCGTGTGGACCGCTGCATCGTCCTGGTGGACGCCGGGTATCTGCTGGGGGCCGCCGCGAGCCTCCTGGCGGGAGAGCCGTCGCGGTCCCGGATCACCGTCGACCACTCCGCCCTCGTCCAGGGCCTGCGCGAACAGGCCGAGTCCGACACGCAACGGCCCCTGCTGCGCATCTACTGGTTCGACGGCGCCCCCGACCGCGTCCCCCAGCCCGAGCACCGTCGGCTGCGCGTGATGCCCCGGGTGACCGTCCGCCTGGGCGCCCTGACCCGCAGCGACGGCCGCTGGGCGCAGAAGGGCGTCGACGCCGCCATGCACGCCGAGCTGACCGAGCTGGCCCGCAACCGCGCCTGCTCGGACGTCGTCCTCGTCACCGGCGACGGCGACCTGCTGCCCGGCATGATGGCCGCCAAGGAACACGGCGTCGCCGTCCACCTGTGGGCCGTGCAGGCCGCCGACGGCGACTACAACCAGTCCGAGGACCTGGTCGCCGAGGCCGACGAACGGCGCGTCCTGGACCGTACCTGGATCACCAAGGCCGTACGCGCCAAGGACCTCGGCGGGACCTGCGCGCCGCCGCCCGCGCCCCGGCCCGAGATCGCCGCGATCCTCTCCGCGCCGCTGCCCGACTCGGGACTCGGCCACGCGGACGGACGCGCGAGCGAGGGGAGCGAGCACACGCCCGCCGCCTCGGCCGACGGCGACGCCCCGCGGGAACAGGTCCCCGCACCCAAGGGCGTCCCCACGCCGAAGGACCTCGCCGCCCTGCGCGCACCCGGGGCCCAGACCGTCCAGCACCCCGCGACCGCCACCCTGCGCTGGTCCTCCGACAAGGGCTGGGTGGACCGGCCCGGCGCCCCCGCCGAGCCCCCCGAGGCCGCCTCCATGCCCACGCTCGCCCAGCTCACCACGGCCGAGCAGCGCTGGGCCGACCGCGAGGAGGACATCACCACCGTCGGCGGCGACCCGTTCGAGGTGGGGCAGGTCTTCGCCCGGCGGTGGATGGAGCGGCTCGGCGACCAGAGCCACCTGCAGAAACTGTCCGGGATGTATCCGCGGATCCCGCACCGCATCGACGGCGAGCTGCTGCGGTACGCGGCCCGCTTCGGGCTGCTCGCGCACAAGGACGACCAGATCGACGAGCACGACCGCTACGCCATCCGGGCGGGGTTCTGGCGGGAGATCGACGTGCGCACGGCCGCCGAGCACGCGCCCGCGGGGGACTGAACCGGGCACCCGGGACGCCCCCGACGGCGAGCGGGAGGCGCCGACCCCGTAGTCTCGTCCCTTGTGAGTACGCGCGCGGCACCGGCAATTCGGCACAGGGACGAGGTCGTGTGTGCCGTGCGCGGCCTGACCAAGACCTATCCGGCGGTACGCGGCCGGCGCGGCGCCCCCGCCACGCCCGAGGTACGCGCCACCGACGACGTGCGACTGGACGTCCGGCGCGGTGAAATCTTCGGCCTGCTCGGGCCGAACGGGGCCGGCAAGTCCACCCTCGTCCGGCAGGTGACCGGGCTGATGCGGCCGGACACGGGCAGCGTGGAGATCCTCGGACACGACATCGTGCGCCATCCCGAGCGGGCCGCGCGCATCCTCGCCTACCTCGGCCAGGAGTCCACCGCCCTCGACGACCTCACCGTCTCCCTCGCCGCCGAGACCACCGGACGCCTGCGCGGCCTCGACGTACGGCAGGCCCGCCGGGAGCGGGACGCCGTGCTGGAGGAACTCGGGCTCACCCCGCTCGCCGGGCGGCCGCTGCGGAAGCTGTCCGGCGGACAGCGGCGGCTGGCCTGCTTCGCGACCGCGCTGGTGGGGGAGCGGCCGCTGCTGGTGCTGGACGAGCCGACCACGGGCATGGACCCCGTGGCCCGGCGGGCCGTGTGGGGCGCCGTGGACCGGCGGCGGGCGGAGCGCGGGACGACCGTGCTCCTCGTCACCCACAACGTCATCGAGGCGGAGACCGTGCTCGACCGGGTCGCCGTCCTCGACCGGGGCCGGGTCATCGCCTGTGACACGCCCGCCGGGCTCAAGGAGCAGGTCGCGGGCGAGGTGCGGGTGGAGCTGGTGTGGCGGGAGCGGGCGCCGCTGGACGTGCCCGAGGTCGCCGCGCTGCGCGAGCGGGCCGCGGAGTCCGGACGCCGCTGGACGCTGCGGCTGGCCCCCGAGGAGGCCCGCACGGTCGTCGCCACCGTCACCGGCGGGGCCGCCTTCGCCGCCCTGGACGACTTCACCCTGGCCACGCCGAGCCTGGAGGACGTCTACCTGGCGCTGGGCGGCGCCGCGCGGCAGGGGCTGGTGAGGGTTTGAGCACGGCGGCCACCGCATCCGTACCGAACAGGACGACTGACGGAGTGAACTCCGAGAGGGAGAGCAACGCGACGTGAGTGTCGTACCCGCAGAGGTTCTGCCGGGCAGCGTCCTGGCCGCCGACGAGCAGCCGTCCCGGGCGGTGGCCGAGCTGGGGCCGCGCGCGCGGCTGTGGCCGTCGCTCGTGGCCGTGTACCGGGCGCAGCTGTCCCGCGCGCGCGTGGCGCGCATCCCGCTGCTGTTCGTGGCGACCTTCCAGTCGGTCGGCATCCTGGTCATGATGCGCGGCGTCGTGGACGGCGGCAGGGAGGCGGAGGCCGTGGTGGCCGGTTCGGCGGTCCTCGTCGTCGCCTTCGTCGCGCTGAACCTCCTCGCGCAGTACTTCGGGCAGCTGCGGGCGAGCGGAGGGCTGGACCACTACGCGACCCTGCCGGTTCCGCCCGCCGCCGTGGTGCTGGGCGCGGCGGGCGCGTACGCGTCCTTCACCGTGCCGGGGACGCTGGTGACGGCCGTCTTCGGTTGCGTGCTGTTCGGGCTGCCGCTGACCCACCTGTGGGTGCTGGCGCTGGTGATCCCGCTGGCGGGTGCCGCGCTGTCCGGGCTCGGCGCGGCCTTCGGGCTGCTGGCGCCCCGCCCGGAGCTGGCCACGGTCCTGGGACAGCTGGGCATGTCGGCGGCGCTGCTGCTGGGCGTGCTGCCGCCCGACCGGATGCCGGAGCCGGTGCGCTTCACGCGCGACCTGCTGCCGTCGACGTACGGCGTCGAGGCGTTCGCGCGGACCTTCCGGGCGAGCCCCGACTGGGCATTCGTCCTCGGTGACCTCGCGGTCTGCGCGGGCGTCGGCGTGGTGTCACTGGCCGTCGCCACCTGGGCGTATCGCCGGGCCGCCGTCCGGTGACGCGCCGCTCGGGCGGGCCTGGCACGATGTCAGGGTGACCGCACCGCTGACTCCCCCTCCGCCCCCGCACGAACCGTCCCCCCACGGCTCCTGGCCGTCGGCGCCGGGCGGGTACCCGGGTGTGGCCGCGTCCCACGTCACGTACGGACAGGACGGACCCGGGATGAGGACCGAGCTGCGGGAAGCCGCCGTGGTCACGGTGCTGGTCGCGCTCGCCGGGGTGCTGCTCGGACTGCTGTGGGTGTGGCTCGCCCCGCGGGTGCCGCTCGTCGGGGACGTGGTGGACGGCGACTGGGTCGTCTACTTCAAGGACACCGAGGGCGAGCAGGCCATCGGTGTGGACGGGATCTTCACTCTGCTGGCCCTGGCCTTCGGCGCCGTGAGCGCGCTGGCGGCGTTCGTGTTGCGGCGCCGCGGGAGCGTGCCCCTGGTGGTGGCGCTGGCCCTGGGCGGCCTGCTCGGCTCCGTGGTGGCCTGGCGCCTCGGCGTGTGGCTGGGCTCCGTCGACGACGTGCTCGCCCAGGCGAAGGCGGCGGGCAAGGGCGCGACGTTCTCCGCCCCCCTGAAGCTGGGCGCGAAGGGCGCGCTGCTGGCCTGGCCCGTGGCCGCGCTGGCGGTACACCTCGGCCTCATGGCCCTGTTCGGACCGCGCGATGTGGAGGGGTACGGACACGGACAGCAGGGCCCGTACCCCAAGCCGTACGACGCGCCGCCCTCCTAGGGGCCTGTCCGGCGGATCATGCGCAGAGGCAGGGACCGGCGCGCCCCTCCGCGGAGTCGTCGTCGGTCGCCGGCTCCCCAGCGCTCGGCTGCCGGCTCACCCACGCTCGGCTGCGCTCGCGCGGGAGGGACTCCCGTCGCGTCGACGCCCTCCTCCGTGCGCCTGGACGCACCGATCCCCGCTCACCCGCGCCGATGAGTGATCGCCGGTCTCCTGCGACCTGATCCGCCCGACGGGCCCCCGGCCCGCGGCCCCCGCCGCGCCCTGCCGACGGGTCAGGCGCGCCCGACGGGGGCCAGGACCGCGTCCGTGAGCTCGGCGAGGTCGGTGGGGGAGAGCTCGACCTCCAGCCCGCGCCGGCCCGCCGAGACGCAGATGGTGGCGTGGGCGCTCGCGGAGTCGTCGAGGACCGTGGGCAGCTTCTTGCGCTGGCCCAGCGGGGAGATACCGCCGCGGACGTAGCCCGTGGTGCGTTCCGCCAGGGCCGGGTCCGCCATGGCCGCGCGCTTGCCGCCGACCGCCGACGCCAGCGCCTTCAGGTCCAGCGAGCCGGCGACCGGGACCACCGCCACGGTCAGGGTGCCGTCGACGTCCGCGACGAGGGTCTTGAAGACCCGGTCGGGGGAGACGCCCATCGCCTCGGCCGCCTCCTCGCCGTAGGAGGGGTGGGTCGGGTCGTGGTCGTAGGCGTGGACCGTGAAGTCCACGCCCGCCGCGGTGAGGGCGACGGTCGCGGGCGTGCCGCCGGACTGCTGCTGCTTCTTCGACTTCTTCGCCATCTGTGCTCTCGGGCCTTCGGTGTGCGTCAGTTGAGACTCGTCGGCCCGCGCGTGAGGTCCGCCGCGGGCAGCGAGGGCAGGCTACGCAGGATCGCCGTCTCGGCGCGCAGCAGTTTCAGCTCGTCACGCAGCCGGGAGGCGGTGTCCGGGGCCTGGAGCAGCCGCTGCTTGGTGGGGGTGTCGAGCATCATCGCGGCCGCCACCAGGTACGACACCACCGACGGTTCGTCCGGCAGGTCCGCCCCGGTGGTCAGCGAGCGCTCCCGGGCGCCCGCGAGCCGCTTCTGGTACTGGCGGAAGGCCCGCAGCACGCCCTCCGCGAGCGCGCCCGCCTCGTCGCCCGGCTCCTCCGGCAGCTCCTGCAGCTCCGCCGTCAGGTAGGGGCCCGAGGCGTCCACCGACAGCAGCCGCACCCGGGTCGTCCCGGTCGCCAGCACCTCGAAGGTGCCGTCGGCCCGCTCCCGGATCGTCGCCGCGTCGGCGACACACCCGACCCCGTGGAACGCCTTGGCCGGGTCGTCGCCGAAGCCGGCGGCCGGACCGCGCCGGGGCAGCGCCGTCGGGTCGGGCATCCCCGGTGCGCTGGGCGCCACCTCGTGGCCGTCGCGGATCGCCACGACGGCGAACCGGCGCGGTTCCTCCTCGGGGGACTTGAGCAGATCGCGCATCATGGCGCGATAACGCTCCTCGAAGACGTTGAGCGGGAGCACTAGCCCCGGGAACAGCACCGAGTTCAGGGGGAAGAGAGGCAGCCGGACGGTGGTCACGGCGCAGAAGCCTAGTGGTCCCCGGGGTACATCCGTTCCCCGTGCCCAGTCCGTGGATGCCCCAGGGTCTGCCCGGGCAGTCCCGAGCAGACGCCCTCGCGCACCGCCAGGAAGTGCCCGAGCGGGTCGTCCGACAGCCGCCCCCAGGGGAAGGACGTCGCGTACGGGCCGATCAGACGCAGCTGGACGAGGGCTTCCTCACGGCGCTCCAGACGGACCAGGACGTACGTCAGCAGGTTGCGGATCTCGGCGGGCCAGGGGTCGGCGGCCGGGAAGCGGGCGGAGAGGTCGACCGCCCGGTCGGCGGCCGCGTCGAGGCGCTCGCGCGGCACCTCGGGGCCGCAGCCGTCGGTGAGGTAGGCGAAGGCCGCCCGCACCGGCAGCGCCTGCACGAGCGAGCCCGCCGGGGCGTCCTGCGCGGCCCGGTCGGCGAAGTCGAAGCACTCGCGGTGGGAGCCGTGCCAGGACTCGGCCAGGTAGCGCTTGGCGGCCACATGGCAGCCGTAGTGGTGCGGGGCGCGGCGGACCGCGGCCGACCACAGTTCCTGGAAGTACGTGTGCCCCGCGTGCGCCCCGCGTGCGTGGTCCAGGGCGATCCGCCACGGCACCGGGTCACGGACGTCGCTCTGCGCGGCCGCCGTGATCAGCGGACTGACCTCGCGCAGCAGCTCCGCCCGGGCGGGCGAGCGCCAGGCGCGGTCCACCGCGAGCTGGGCGGCGACCAGCAGGACGTCCGGGTGGCGGGGGGCGGCGGCGCGCCACTCCTCGAACCACTCCGGACGCGCGCCCGCGAAGGACGCCAGGCGCCGGGTGTACCGGTCGTGGTACTCCCACTCGGCCCGCTCGCGGGTTCCGGCCAGCAGGTCCGCGGCGGCCTCGTACCCGCCCCGCCCGGCCGCGACCAGCGCGGGTCCGAGGCGGTCGTCGGGCACGTCGAGGAGCACCTCGTCGTCGGCCGGGAGCCCTGCGACGGGGTGGGGGGCGGCGATCCGCGCCTGCCGGGACGTGACCGTCCGGGAGGCCCGGATGAAGGGGGGCAGCAGAGCCATGGTTTTGCCATTGAAAGCCGCAGGTGGACGATGCGCCAGGGGGCGGGGCCAACCTGTGGAAAGTTGTACGCCGCCGAGTCAAGGACAGGTAAAAGGTAACTGTTCGACAACTGTTCGCCGCCGGGGCGATGCCCTGGGGCGGCCTGCTCGCCCGCCGGCCGGGGGCGCGGCTTTCGGGTGGCCTGCTCCCGCCGCCGGGACCGGCGCCTTCGGACGGCCTGCCCCCCGCCGGGACCGGCGCCTTCGGACGGCCTGCCCCCCGCCGGGACGAGCCCCCGAGGCGGCCCGCTCGCCGCCGCCCTCCCGTGCCCTCCCGGTGTCAGCTGCGCCGCAGCAGCCGGGTCGTTCCCGCCGCCACCGTCGTCGCCAGGATCCAGCCCAGCAGGATCATCGCCGCCTGCACCCACTGCCAGCCGCCGTACAGCCGCCACTGCCCGGCCTGCCCCAGGTCGATCACCGGCAGCAGGAGATCGAGGGCGAAGAGGGCCGGGTTCCACGGCGGATGCCCCTCGCGGCTGACCGGCGGATGGTCGGCGCGCGCGAAGGCCACGGTGCTCACCGCCCACAGCACCGCCATCCACACCGCGGCCCGGCCCGGCCGGTAGCCGTAGGCGACCGTCCAGTCCTGCGCGTACCCCCAGAGCTTCGCGGCCGGCGGCAGCGTCTCGCGGCGGCGGCGCTGCTTGGCGAGCAGCACCTCACGGGCGTCCTCGTCCTCCCCGCCGGCCCGCAGCACCGCCGCCAGCCGCTCGTACGGCTCCGGGTTGTACTCGGCGGTCGCGGCGGCCACCCACTCCAGCCGCTCCGCCAGCGAGAACGGGCCCTGCGGCACCAGGTTCTCGTAGGTGAAGCCCCCCATGTGCAGGCGGCCGGGGCCCGGCCAGGCGCTCGCGCGGTCCACCAGGTTGACCACCCGGGCGCCCGACAGCACCACCTTGCCGCGCTGCGGCTGCTCCCCGAGGAAACGCAGCTCGGGGGTCTGCACCCGGCGCAGCGAGAGCTCCTGCTCATCGGTGAAGACGAACCGGGCCCGCTCCAGGTCGACGGCGTCCCCGAACCGCCCGTCGTCCAGCCGCACCCCGCCCCGGCACTCGAAGCGCTGGACGCGCGTCCCGCGCGCGGGCGTCGTGCCGCTCAGCGCCTGGGCGCCGAGGCCGGCCGGGGTCAGGTACAGGGAGCGCTCCACGGTCAGCTGGGGCGCGTTCAGCGCGAACCGGGTGTACGGGTTGGTCAGCCGGGCGCCGCGCAGGCTCAGTGAGACGCCGATCTTGGCGCTGCGCAGCCTCAGCTCACCGTGCGACTCCAGCATCTCCGCCTGGAGGTCCTGGCCGACGGTCAGCCCGTCGGCGGAGATCGAACGGCCGGTGCGGTCGCGGTAGACGATCGCCTGGTTGAGCAGCAGGTCCGTGCCGATGTGCGCGTCGGTGAGCCGGACGCCGTTGTGGAACCGGCAGCGGGGAAGGTGCAGGTCGCCCTCGGTCTGCAGCCGGGCCGCCTCCAGCCGCGGCACCGAGCAGTCCACCATGCGCACGGTCGTCACCCGCGCCTCCGGCAGCAGTACGTCCCGCTCGAACCGGCAGCGCTTCAGCTCGAGGTAAGGCTCGACCGTGCCGCCCGCGAGGTCGAGCGTGCCGTCGATCTGCACGCCGACGAGCTTGAGCGAGGACACCCGGCCGGCCAGTGGGGGCGGCCCGTCCAGCAGCAGCCAGGCCACGATCCGCGCCCGCACGGTCCGCGCCTCGCCCCACGGATGCCCGCCGTGCGGGTCGTCGACGACCGCGTCCCCGCTGCTGAGGTCGTACACACTGCCGTTGCGGAAGGCCTGCCACATGCCGGCCTCGGCGGCTGTCAGGTCGTCCGGCAGGTCCCCGGCGTGGAAGCCGGTCCCCTCCGTCACGCTGTTCGCTCCTCCTCCTGCACAGGTGTTTCGTACGACCGTTCATGCCCGCTGCGTAACGCCCCGAACGCCCACCGTGCCGTACCTTGCCCGAGGACACCCTCGCGGCGCCCCCGACCTTCCGGATCCGGCCACGTTCTGTATCAGCCATTGATACGCGCGAACGACGTCCGATCCCGGTCTGAGAGAATTGACGGCGTGATCTCCCGAATCGATCTGCGCGGCGACGCCCTTCCCGAGGGCCCCGCCCTGCGCGACCTGCTGCCCCGAGCCGACTTCGACGTTCAGGCCGCCCTCGAGAAGGTGCGTCCGATCTGCGAGGCCGTGCATCATCGGGGCGACGCGGCGCTGATCGACTTCGCCGAGAAGTTCGACGGCGTCCGGCTCGACCAGGTGCGCGTGCCCGCCGCGGCCCTCACCCGCGCCCTGGAGGAACTCGACCCGGCCGTGCGCGCGGCCCTGGAGGAGTCCATCCGCCGCGCCCGTCTCGTCCACCGCGAACAGCGCCGCACGACCCGCACGACCCAGGTCGTGCCCGGCGGTTCCGTGACCGAGAAGTGGGTTCCGGTCGAGCGCGTCGGGCTCTACGCTCCCGGCGGCCGGTCGGTCTACCCGTCCTCCGTGGTCATGAACGTCGTGCCCGCGCAGGAGGCCGGCGTCGAGTCGATCGCGCTCGCCTCCCCGGCGCAGGCCGAGTTCGGCGGGCTGCCGCACCCGACGATCCTCGCCGCCTGCGCCCTGCTCGGCGTCGACGAGGTCTACGCGGCCGGCGGCGCGACCGCGGTCGCGATGTTCGCCTACGGCACCGAGTCCTGCCCGCCCGCCAACATGGTCACCGGGCCCGGCAACATCTGGGTCGCCGCCGCCAAGCGCTACTTCACCGGCAAGATCGGCATCGACGCGGAGGCCGGCCCCACCGAGATCGCGGTCCTCGCGGACTCCACGGCCGACCCGGTGCACATCGCCTCCGACCTGATCAGCCAGGCCGAGCACGACCCGCTGGCCGCCGCCGTCCTGGTCACCGACTCCGTCGAGCTGGCGGACGCGGTGGAGAAGGAGCTGGAGCCGCAGGTCGCGGCCACCAAGCACATCGACGACCGGATCGTGCCGGCGCTGAAGGGCAGGCAGTCCGCGATCGTGCTCGTCGACGGTGTCGAGGAGGGCCTCCGGGTCGTCGACGCCTACGGCGCGGAGCACCTGGAGATCCAGACGGCGGACGCGGCCGCCGTGGCCGACCGGGTGAAGAACGCCGGCGCGATCTTCATCGGGCCGTGGGCGCCCGTCTCCCTCGGCGACTACGCGGCCGGGTCCAACCACGTCCTGCCCACCGGCGGCTGCGCCTGCCATTCCTCGGGCCTGTCCGTCCAGTCCTTCCTGCGCGGCATCCACATCGTCGACTACACGCGGGAGGCGCTGGCCGAGGTCGCGCACCACGTGGTGACGCTGGCGGAGGCGGAGGACCTGCCCGCGCACGGCGCGGCGATCAAGGCGAGGTTCGGGTGGAAGGTACCGACGAGCAAGTGAGCTTCGGAATCGACGATCTCCCCGTACGGGACGAGCTGCGCGGCAAGTCCCCCTACGGCGCGCCCCAGCTGGACGTCCCGGTACGGCTGAACACCAACGAGAACCCCTACCCGCTGCCCGAGCCGCTGGTCGATCGGATCGCGGAGCGGGTGCGCGAGGCGGCCCGCCACCTCAACCGCTACCCGGACCGGGACGCCGTCGAGCTGCGCACCCGGCTCGCCCAGTACCTGACGGACACCTCCGGTCACCGGGTCGGCCCGGCCAACGTCTGGGCGGCGAACGGCTCCAACGAGGTCATCCAGCAGCTGCTGCAGACCTTCGGCGGGCCCGGCCGCAGCGCGATCGGCTTCGAGCCCTCGTACTCGATGCACGGGCTCATCGCGCGCGGCACCGGGACCGGCTGGCTCTCCGGCCCGCGCCACGAGGACTTCACGATCGACGTGGCGGCGGCCGAGAAGGCGATTGCGGAACACCGGCCGGACGTCGTCTTCATCACGACCCCCAACAACCCCACCGGCACCGCCGTCCCCGCCGAGACGGTCCTCGCGCTGTACGAGGCCGCGCAGGCGGCGAGGCCGTCCATGGTGATCGTGGACGAGGCGTACATCGAGTTCAGTCACGGCGACTCGCTGCTGCCGCTGCTCGAAGGTCGGCCGAATCTCGTCGTCTCGCGGACGATGTCGAAGGCCTTCGGCGCGGCCGGCCTGCGTCTCGGCTACCTCGCCGCGCACCCGGCGGTGGTGGACGCCGTCCAGCTCGTCCGGCTGCCGTACCACCTCTCCGCCGTCACGCAGGCGACCGCGCTGGCCGCCCTGGAGCACACCGACACGCTGCTGAAGTACGTCGAGCAGCTGAAGACGGAGCGGGACCGGCTGGTGGCCGAACTGCTGGCGGCCGGCTACGAGGTGACCGCCTCGGACGCCAACTTCGTGCAGTTCGGGCGGTTCGCCGACGCCCACGCCGTGTGGCGGAAGATCCTCGACCGGGGCGTCCTGGTCCGGGACAACGGCGTGCCCGGGTGGCTGCGGGTCACCGCCGGCACCCCCGAAGAGAACGACGCGTTCCTCGACGCGGTCCGTGAGATCAAGAAGGAGCAGGGTTCATGAACCGCGTGGGACGCGTGGAGCGAGTGACGAAAGAGACGTCGGTCCTCGTCGAGATCGACCTCGACGGGTCCGGCAAGGTGGACGTGGCGACGGGCGTCGGCTTCTACGACCACATGCTCGACCAGCTCGGCCGGCACGGTCTGTTCGACCTCACCGTGAAGACCGAGGGCGACCTGCACATCGACTCCCACCACACCATCGAGGACACCGCCCTCGCGCTGGGAGCCGCCTTCAAACAGGCCCTCGGCGACAAGGTGGGCATCTACCGCTTCGGCAACTGCACGGTCCCGCTGGACGAGTCCCTCGCCCAGGTCACCGTCGACCTGTCCGGCCGCCCCTACCTCGTGCACACCGAGCCCGAGAACATGGCGCCGATGATCGGCGAGTACGACACCACGATGACCCGGCACATCCTGGAGTCCTTCGTCGCCCAGGCCCAGGTCGCGCTGCACGTGCACGTGCCCTACGGGCGCAACGCGCACCACATCGTGGAGTGCCAGTTCAAGGCGCTGGCGCGGGCGCTGCGGTACGCCTCGGAACGCGACCCGCGGGCCGCCGGCATCCTGCCGTCCACGAAGGGCGCGCTGTGACCGGCCTGTCGACCGTCCTCATCGTCGTCGGCCTCTTCCTGGTCGGCGGCATCATCTCCTTCGTCAAGCAGGAGATGCCCAGGAGCCTGATCGTGCTGCTCTCCATCGGCGCCGCGATGTGTCTCGTCGCGGGCGTCATGCGGCTGGAGGTGTGGAATTGAGCACCGGATCCAAGAAGGTCGTGGTCTTCGACTACGGCTTCGGCAACGTCCGCTCCGCCGAGCGCGCCCTGGCGCGCACCGGGGCCGACGTCGAGATCACCCGTGACTTCGACAGGGCGATGAACGCCGACGGCCTGCTGGTGCCGGGCGTCGGCGCCTTCGCCGCCTGCATGAAGGGCCTGCGCGACGCGCGCGGGGACTGGATCGTCGACCGGCGGCTGTCCGGCGGCCGCCCGGTGATGGGCATCTGCGTCGGCATGCAGATCCTCTTCGCGCGGGGCATCGAGCACGGCGTGGAGACCGAGGGTCTCGACGAGTGGCCCGGCGCGGTCGAGCCGCTCCAGGCCGAGATCGTCCCCCACATGGGCTGGAACACCGTGGACGCCCCGGCCGACTCCGAGCTGTTCGCCGGCCTGGACGCGGACGCGCGCTTCTACTTCGTGCACTCCTACGCCGTCCACGACTGGTTGCTGGAGACGCACAACCCGACCCTGCTCGCCCCGAAGGTGACCTGGTCGACGCACGGCAAGCCGTTCGTGGCGGCCGTGGAGAACGGCGCCCTGTGGGCCACCCAGTTCCACCCCGAGAAGTCCGGCGACGCCGGAGCCCAGCTCCTCACCAACTGGATCGGAACCCTGTGAGCAAGCTCGAACTCCTCCCCGCCGTCGACGTCCGCGACGGCCAGGCCGTCCGCCTCGTGCACGGCGAGTCCGGCACCGAGACCTCCTACGGCTCCCCCCTGGAGGCCGCCCTCGCATGGCAGCGGGCGGGCGCCGAGTGGCTGCACCTGGTCGACCTGGACGCCGCCTTCGGCACCGGCGACAACCGCGCGCTGATCGCCGAGGTCACCGGGGCGATGGACATCAAGGTGGAGCTGTCCGGCGGCATCCGCGACGACGACACCCTCGCCGCGGCCCTCGCCACCGGCTGCACCCGGGTCAACCTCGGCACGGCCGCGCTGGAGACCCCCGAGTGGGTCGCCGAGGTCATCGCCCGGCACGGCGACAAGATCGCCGTCGGTCTCGACGTCCGCGGCACCACCCTGCGCGGGCGCGGCTGGACCCGCGACGGCGGCGACCTCTACGAGACGCTGGAGCGCCTCAACAAGGAGGGCTGCGCCCGCTACGTGGTGACCGACATCGCCAAGGACGGCACGCTGCAGGGCCCCAACCTGGAGCTGCTGAAGAACGTCTGCGCCGCGACGGACCGCCCGGTCGTGGCCTCCGGTGGCGTGTCGTCCCTCGACGACCTGCGGGCCATCGCCGAGTTGGTGCCCCTCGGTGTCGAGGGCTCCATCGTCGGGAAGGCGCTGTACGCGAAGGCGTTCACCCTGGAAGAGGCCTTGGAGGCTGTGTCGTCATGACGTCCGAAGCCGTACGGCGCGTGCAGAGTGGAAATCCCTGGGAAGAGACTCTCGGTTTTGCACGCGCCGTCGCGGCGGGCGACCGTGTGCTGGTGGCGGGCACGACAGCCTTCAGGGGCGACGTGCTGTACGGGGAGGGCGACCCGTACGAGCAGGCCAAGGTGGCCTTCACCAGCGCTCTCGAGGCGATCGCCGAGTTCGGGCTGGGGCCCGGATCGGTGATCAGGACCCGGATGTACCTGGCGCATCCACGGGACGTCGACGAGGTGGGCCGGGCCCACAAGGAGTTCTTCGACGCCGTGCGCCCGGCCGCGACCCTGCTGGTCGTGGAGGGTTTCATCGACCCGCGCGTCCTGGTCTCAGTGGAATTGGAAGCATTCAGAGGAGCCGTGAAGTCATGACCCTGGCGGTCCGAGTCATCCCCTGCCTGGACGTGGACAACGGCCGGGTCGTCAAGGGCGTCAACTTCCAGAACCTGCGCGACGCGGGCGACCCCGTCGAGATGGCCAAGGTGTACGACGCCGAGGGCGCCGACGAGCTGACGTTCCTGGACATCACCGCCTCGTCGGGCAACCGCGAGACCACCTACGACGTGGTGCGCCGCACCGCCGAGCAGGTGTTCATCCCGCTCACCGTCGGTGGCGGGGTGCGCACCGCCGAGGACGTGGACAAGCTGCTGCGGGCCGGCGCCGACAAGGTGGGCGTCAACACGGCGGCGATCGCCCGTCCGGAGCTGATCAAGGAGATCGCCGAGCGCTTCGGCAGCCAGGTGCTGGTGCTGTCGGTCGACGCCCGCCGTACCGAGTCGGGTTCCTTCGAGGTGACGACGCACGGCGGCCGCAAGGGCACCGGCATCGACGCGATCGAGTGGGCGCACCGGGCCGCCGAGCTGGGCGCGGGCGAGATCCTGCTCAACTCGATGGACGCCGACGGCACCAAGGACGGCTACGACCTGGAGATGATCACCGCCGTCCGCAAGCACGTGACGGTCCCGGTGATCGCCTCCGGCGGTGCCGGCCGGCTCACCGACTTCCCGCCGGCCATCGAGGCGGGCGCGGACGCCGTCCTGGCCGCCTCCGTCTTCCACTTCGGGGACCTGCGGATCGGCGAGGTGAAGCAGGCGCTGAAGGAGGCGGGACACCCGGTGCGGTGACGCCCTCCATGAGCTGACGCACGCCCCGGCCGCCTGCGGCCGGGGCGTTCTCACGGCCAGACGCGAAAGGAAAGTTGCGCAAAAAAGATTGCGCAACTTTCCCTTCGTATCTACCGTGAAGGCATGACAGGCAAGGAGAGAGACCGCCGGATCACCGACCTGGGCACACTCAAGGCCCTCGCCCACCCCCTGCGGATGCAGCTGTACCGCGGCCTGACCATCGCCCGCGCCGCCACCGCCTCCCAGCTCGCCGAGCAGGTCGACGAGGCGGTCTCGCTGGTCAGCTACCACCTGCGCAAGCTCGCCGAGCACGGGCTGATCGAGGAGGCCGAGCCGCGGAGCGCGGACGGCCGGGAGCGCTGGTGGCAGCCCTCCTCCGACGGCGTCAGCATCCGCGACGAGGACTTCCGCGACGCCCCCGAGAAGGCCGCGGCGCACACCGCGGCCAGCCGTCTCTTCTTCGAGCAGCGCGCCGACATGTACCGCCGCTTCCTCGACGAGCGCGCCCACTGGGGCGAGGCCTGGAACACCGCGGCCGGGTCCTCCGAGGCCACCCTGCGGCTCACACCGGCCGAACTGGCCGAGCTCAACAAGGAGATGCTCGTCCTGATCCGCCGGTACGACGAGCGCGGCGCGGCCGCCGACGCCGCCGGCGACCTCGAGGGCCGCGAGAACGTCGCGGTGCACACGTACGCCTTCCCGTTCCGGATCTGAGAGGCCCCGATGCCGCCGACCCCGCTGCCCGCGGCCCCCGTCACCGAGCGCCCCGCCCACCGGGACGGCAACGTACTGCGCTGGCTCGGCGGCTACACCTCGTCCGCGATCGGCGACAACGTCTACTACCTGGCCCTGTCCTGGGCCGCCGTCCAGGCCGGCACCCCCGCGCAGGCCGGCGTCGTGACCGCCGTCAGCGCCGTACCGCGCGCGTTACTCCTGCTCGGCGGGGGAGTGGTCGCCGACCGCCACGGACCGCGCCGGGTCGTCCTGGGAAGCACGGGAGTCCGCTGTCTGCTGGCGCTGACGGCGGCCGTGCTCCTGCTGACGACCGGTCCCGGGCTCTGGGCGCTGGGCGCGGTCGCCGTCCTCTTCGGGATCGTCGACGCCGTCTTCCTGCCCGCCGCGGGCGCCCTGCCCGCGCGGATCACCGACCGCGGACAGCTCGCGCGCGTGCACGGCATGCGGGGCCTGGGCGTGCGGCTGGCCAGCGTCCTGGGCGGCCCGCTCGGCGGCCTGGGCGTGGCCCTCGGCGGCACGGCGGGCGCCTTCGGGCTCGCCGCGCTGCTGATCGGCGTGTCGCTGCCGGTGCTGCTGACCGTGCGGGTGGGCCCACTGCCCCCGGACGACGCGAAGGGCCGCGGCAGTGTCCTGGCCGACCTGGGTGACGGACTGCGGCACATCCGGCGTGATCCCGTCCTGCGCCCTCTGGTGCTCGCCCTCGCCCTGGCCGACCTCGGGTTCGTCGGTCCCATGAACCTCGGCCTCACCCTCCTCGCCCGCGAACGCGGCTGGGGATCCTCCGGCATGGGCCTGGTCCTCGCCGGGTTCGGCGTCGGCGCCGCGGCCGCCTCCCTCCTGCTCGCCTGGCGCGGCCGGATCCCGCACGCCGGTCGCGTGACGGGGGTGACCGGCGTCGCGAGCGGTGCGGCGATCGCCGCCCTCGCGCACGTGCCGTCCGTGGCCGGCGCCGCCGGTACGGCCCTGCTGCTCGGAGCGCTGGCCGGCCTCTCCGGCGCCCTGGCCGGGGCGCTCCTCCAGAGCCGGGCGGGCAGCGCCTACGTCGGCCGCGTCACCTCGGTCTCCACCCTGGTCAGCTTCGGCGTCGCCCCGCTCACCTTCCCGGTGGTCGGCTGGGCCGTCGGCGCGGCGGGCACCGCCCCGGTCTTCACCGCCTGCGCGGCGGTGTGCGCCCTGAGCGGCGCCGTCACGCTGGGCTCGCGGAGCCTGCGGCGCGCCGAACTGCCCCGCTGACCCACCCCCTCTCCCGCGCCGGCCGCGCCACCGGTCCGCTCAGAACCCGAGCTGCTTGCTGCCGTGCAGCTTCTCGATCGCGTCCTCGTCGCCGGCCAGGTCCACCCGGGCGGCGCTCTGCCGGCCGTACAGGAGCAGCAGCAGCTCCGACGGCTCGCCGGTCGCCGTCACCACCGGGGTGCCGCGGTTGGCGACCACCGTACGGCCGTCCGGGCGGCGCAGGACCAGGCCGGTCGGCGTACCGCGGCCCATCAGGCGGGCGGTGCGCTCCAGCCGGGACCACAGGGCGTCCTGGAACACCGGGTCCAGCTCGCGGGGCGTCCACTCCGGCTGCGCGCGGCGGACGTCCTCGGTGTGGACGTAGAACTCGATCGTGTTCGACGCCTCGTCGATCTGCTTCAGCTGGAACGGAGAGAAACGCGGCGGGCCGGTACGGATCAGCTGGACCAGCTCCTCGTACGGCTTGGCGGCGAACTCCTCCATCGCCTTGTCCAGGCGGGGCGCGAGCTGCTTGATCAGCAGACCCCCGGCGGCGTCGGGCCGACGCTCGCGCACCACCACGTGCGCGGCCAGGTCGCGGGTCTGCCAGCCCTCGCAGAGGGTCGGGGCCTCCGGCCCGGCGGTTTCCAAGAGGTCGGCGAGCAGGAGTCGTTCACGCTTGGCGAAAGTCGACATGCGGTCAGCCTACGACCGCGTAGCGGGTCCGGACAGTGGACACCGGCCCGGCCCGGTCGGTCCCGCGCGGCACAATGGCCCCATGACCAGCACGCCCCCGCCCGCCGCCCCCCGTCACGGCGCTCCGCACCACAGTGCTCGATCCGGTCGCCTCGACCCGGAGATCGCCGCGCGCCTCAAGCGCAGCCCCGACGGGCTCGTCCCCGCCATCGCCCAGCAGTACGACACCGGTGAGGTGCTCATGCTCGGCTGGATGGACGACGAGGCGCTGCACCGCACCCTCACCACCGGCCGCTGCACCTACTGGTCGCGCAGCCGCCGCGAGTACTGGGTCAAGGGCGACACCTCCGGCCACTTCCAGTGGGTGAAGTCCGTCGCCCTCGACTGCGACGCCGACACCGTGCTGGTCAAGGTCGACCAGGTCGGCGCCGCCTGCCACACCGGCGCCCGCACCTGCTTCGACGCCGACGTGCTGCTCCAGGACGGCGACAGCGGCGCCGATTCCGGCGTACCGGCCTCGCATCAGTAAGGTCAGCCGCCATGGACCTCGAGACGTTCCGCAAGCTGGCCACCGACCGCCGTGTCATCCCGGTCACCCGCAAACTCCTCGCCGACGGCGACACCCCGGTCGCCCTCTACCGCAAGCTCGCCGCCGAGCGCCCCGGCACCTTCCTGCTGGAGTCCGCGGAGAACGGCCGCTCCTGGTCCCGGTACTCGTTCGTGGGCGTGCGGTCGGCGGCGACCCTGACGGCGCGCGACGGCCAGGCCCACTGGCTCGGCGTCCCGCCCGTCGGCGTCCCCGTCGACGGCGACCCCCTCGCCGCCCTGCGCGCCACCATCGAGGCCCTGCACACCCCCCATCAGGAGGGCCTGCCGCCCTTCACCGGCGGCATGGTCGGCTACCTCGGCTACGACATCGTGCGCCGCCTGGAGAAGATCGGCCCCGGCGAGCGCGACGACCTCGGGCTCCCCGAGCTGACCATGCTCCTCACCAGCGACCTCGCCGTCATGGACCACTGGGAGGGCTCCGTCCTGCTGATCGCCAACGCGATCAACCACAACGACCTCGACACCGGCGTCGACGAGGCGTACGCGGACGCGGTCGCCCGCCTCGACGCCATGGAGGCGGACCTCTCGCGCGCCGTGGCCCAGCCGCCCGCCGTCCTCCCGCCCTCCGAGCTCCCCGAGTACACCGCGCTCTGGGGCGGCCCCGACTTCCAGCGGGCCGTCGAGGACATCAAGGAGCGCATCCGCGCGGGCGAGGCCTTCCAGGTCGTGCCCTCCCAGCGCTTCGAGACACCGTGCACGGCGAGCGCGCTGGACGTCTACCGGGTCCTGCGGGCCACCAACCCGTCGCCGTACATGTACCTGTTCCGCTTCGACGGCTTCGACGTCGTCGGCTCGTCCCCCGAGGCCCTGGTCAAGGTCGAGGACGGGCAGGCCATGGTGCACCCCATCGCCGGGACCCGGCACCGCGGGGCGACCCCGCAGGAGGACCAGGCCCTCGCCGACGAACTCCTCGCCGACCCCAAGGAGCGCGCCGAGCACCTCATGCTCGTCGACCTCGGCCGCAACGACCTCGGACGGGTGTGCGAACCCGGCTCGGTCGAGGTCGTCGACTTCATGTCCATCGAGCGGTACTCCCACGTCATGCACATCGTCTCCACCGTGACCGGCAAGGTCGCCCGGGGCCGCACCGCCTTCGACGTCCTCACCGCCTGCTTCCCGGCCGGCACCCTCTCCGGCGCCCCCAAGCCCCGCGCCATGCAGATCATCGACGAACTCGAGCCGTCCCGCCGCGGCCTGTACGGCGGCTGCGTCGGCTACCTCGACTTCGCCGGCGACTCCGACACCGCCATCGCCATCCGCACCGCCCTGCTGCGCGACGGCACCGCCTACGTCCAGGCGGGCGCCGGCGTCGTCGCCGACTCCGACCCGGTCGCCGAAGACCAGGAGTGCCGCAACAAGGCCGCGGCCGTACTGCGCGCGGTCCACACCGCCAACCGGCTGGGCGGCCCCGCCGACTAGGACGAGTCTCACGTGAGCCCCGGGTGCCGGTTCGCCCCGGGTTCACGCGATAGTGGAGTACGTGACTGCTGTACCTCACCCCCGTCCCGAAGCCGCCACCGCCCGGTCCGGCCGCAGGAGCCTCGCGCTCGCCCTGCTCTGCGGCGCGCTGGGCGCGGCCGTGGCCCTGCTCTCGACCCGGCAGCGCTGGTCGGAGGGCACGGCGACGATCGCCGGCGGCGCCTTCCCCCTGACCGCCAAGGGCAGCGACGTCACCGGCGTCCCCGCGGCGCTCGCCATCGTGGGCCTCGCCGCGCTCGTCGCCGTCTTCGCCGTCCGCAGGGCGGGCCGCCTCGCGGTCTCCGCCCTCCTCGCGCTCTCCGGCGCCGGCACCGTCGCGGCGGCCCTGTTCGGCGCCCACGACAGCTCCGCGCTCGACGAGAAGGCCGCCCAGGCCTCCGGCGACACCTCCGCCACCGTCGCCTCGCTCACCCACACCGCCTGGCCGTACGCCGCGGCCGTGGGCGGCGCCCTGATCCTCCTGGCCGGCCTGCTCGCCCTGCGCTACGGCCGCCTGTGGCCCGGCATGTCAGGCCGGTACGAGCGCGGCGGCGCCCCCCGGCCCCGGCGCGGCCCGCGGCCCGCCGACCCCGACCGGCCCGAGGAGATGTGGAAGGCCCTGGACCGGGGCGAGGACCCCACCGGCGCGGACCCCGCCTGACGCGGTCACCGCCCGGCCCCGAGGTGACCGTCCGTCTCCCGATGTGGTGAATCAGACGTCGACGGGAACCGACCCCCGCACACGACGGGGGCGCGCGTACGGGACAATGGTCGACGAGCCCGATGGCTCGGGACACGTACAGCACGTACGAAACGTAGACAGCAACGAGGAGCAAGTCATGGCGGGCAGCAGCCACGGACACACCCCGGCCGCCTGGACCGGTGTCACCATCGCCTTCATCGGTTTCTGCGTCGCGGGCGCGTTCATGGTCATGGCCGAGCCGCTCGGCTTCTGGGCCGGCATGGCGATCGTGGTCCTCGGCGGTGTCGTCGGCATGATCATGCGGGCGATGGGCCTGGGTCAGCCGAAGGAGGTCCACCCGGTGCACCAGGTGACCGCCACGCGCGAGCCGGCGAGCGTCGAGGGCTGAGACCCCGCACGACTGCGCCGAGGGGCGGCCGGTGACGACCGGCCGCCCCTCTCGCGCGCGTCAAGGCCCGCGCGGGGCACAATGCGAGGCGTGACCTCCGACCGCCAGAGCGTGCCACCGACCTCCCCGGGAACCGTCCTGAGCCGGCTCGCCGTGCCCGCCGGCATCCTCGCGGCCGTCGCCGGGGCCTTCGCCTACGTCGGAGCCGTCGACCCCAACGAGCCCGGCCACTACCCGGTCTGCCCGCTCCTGCGCCAGACCGGCGTCTACTGCCCCGGCTGCGGCGGACTGCGCAGCGCGCACGCCTTCGTGCACGGGGACCTCACGACCGCCCTGCAGGCCAACGCGCCGGCCGTCGTCGCCTACCTCGGCTTCGCCGTGCTGTGGACCGTCTGGGTGGTCCGCGCCGCCCGCGGGCGCCCGCTGCGCCTCGACCCGCAGCCGGTGCACCTGTGGTCGCTCGGCGCGTTGCTGCTGGTCTTCACCGTTGTCCGGAACCTGCCGTTCGGTGGCTGGCTGCGTCCTTGATCGGCGGACGAACGTCCAGGTAGTGGGACCGGCGTCAACCGGATGCGAGGCCTTCGGCCTCCTGCGGATACCATCGCAGTGACCACCGGTTCCCACTTGCCGCTGGAACCGCCAACCGTCTGGAAGGGGGCCGCTCGCGTGAGTGTGCTCGACGAGATCATCGACGGAGTCCGTGCCGACCTCGCGGAGCGGCAGGCGCGCGTCAGCCTCGACGAGCTCAAGGAGCGCGCGGCGAAGGCCCCCGCCGCCAAGGACGGGGTGGCCGCGCTGAAGGGCGACGGCGTCAAGGTGATCTGCGAGGTCAAGCGCTCCAGCCCCTCCAAGGGCGCGCTGGCCGCGATCGCCGACCCGGCCGGGCTGGCCGCGGACTACGAGGCGGGCGGTGCCGCCGTCATCTCCGTCCTCACCGAACAGCGCCGCTTCGGCGGTTCCCTCGCCGACCTCGAGGCGGTCCGCGCGCGCGTGGACATCCCCGTCCTGCGCAAGGACTTCATCGTCACCTCGTACCAGCTGTGGGAGGCCCGCGCGTACGGCGCCGACCTCGCGCTGCTGATCGTCGCCGCCCTCGACCAGTCGGCCCTGGAGTCGCTGATCGAGCGCGCCGTCTCCATCGGTCTCACCCCGCTCGTCGAGGTGCACGACGAGGACGAGGTCGAGCGCGCGGTGGACGCGGGCGCGAAGGTGATCGGCGTCAACGCCCGCAACCTGAAGACCCTGGAGGTCGACCGGGGCACCTTCGAGCGAGTCGCCCCCGAGATCCCCGACCGTATCGTCAAGGTCGCCGAGTCCGGCGTCCGCGGCCCGCACGACCTGATCGCGTACGCCAACGCCGGCGCCGACGCCGTACTCGTCGGCGAGTCGCTGGTGACGGGCCGCGACCCGAAGACGGCGGTCGCCGACCTGGTGGCGGCCGGCGAACACCCCGCACTGCGGCACGGCCGGAGCTGACCTCCCGGTAGGCTGACGGCGATGACTCCCACGCTCACCCTGGCGGCCAGGGACCCGTACGCCCGCCTCGCGCGCGGCTGCCGGCCCCGTGGCTGCCGCGCGCCCGCACGCCGGGTGCACGGCCGCCGGGTGCGGTACGTCATCGGGGACGAGCCGGGGCAGGTCAACGGCATGCGATGGCAGCGGCGGGCCTAGAGGGGCGCGGGGCAGTGCCCGAACACGCAGCTGCGCTGCGTGGGTGCGACACGCCACAGACGGCCTGAGGCCGTCCGACCCCCCGCCCCACGGCGATCAGTGTCGGTTCACACACACTCACCGTGAGGTTTCCGCATGCCCAGCGAGTTCTTCATCCCCGACCCGGAGGGCCGGGTCCCCAGCGCCGAGGGCTACTTCGGCGCGTTCGGCGGCAAGTTCATCCCGGAGGCGCTCGTCGCCGCCGTGGACGAGGTCGCCGTCGAGTACGACAAGGCCAAGCAGGACCCCGAGTTCGCCCGCGAGCTCGACGAACTGCTCGTCCACTACACGGGCCGCCCCAGCTCCCTCACCGAGGTGCCGCGGTTCGCCGAACACGCCGGTGGCGCCCGGGTGTTCCTCAAGCGCGAGGACCTCAACCACACCGGCTCCCACAAGATCAACAACGTGCTCGGCCAGGCGCTGCTCACCAAGCGCATGGGCAAGACGCGCGTGATCGCGGAGACCGGCGCCGGCCAGCACGGCGTCGCCACCGCCACCGCCTGCGCGCTGTTCGGGCTCGAGTGCACCATCTACATGGGCGAGATCGACACCCAGCGCCAGGCCCTCAACGTGGCCCGCATGCGCATGCTGGGCGCCGAGGTCGTCGCGGTGAAGTCCGGCAGCCGCACGCTGAAGGACGCCATCAACGAGGCCTTCCGCGACTGGGTCGCCAACGTCGACCACACCCACTACCTGTTCGGCACGGTCGCGGGACCCCACCCCTTCCCGGCGATGGTCCGCGACTTCCACCGTGTCATCGGCGTCGAGGCCCGCCGCCAGATCCTGGAGCGCGCCGGGCGGCTGCCCGACGCGGCCGTCGCCTGCGTCGGCGGCGGCTCCAACGCCATCGGCCTCTTCCACGCCTTCATCCCCGACGAGGGCGTCCGCCTCATCGGCTGCGAGCCCGCGGGCCACGGCGTCGAGACCGGCGAGCACGCGGCCACCCTCACCGCCGGCGAGCCCGGCATCCTGCACGGCTCACGGTCCTACGTCCTCCAGGACGACGAGGGCCAGATCACCGAGCCGTACTCCATCTCGGCCGGCCTGGACTACCCGGGCATCGGCCCGGAGCACTCCTACCTCAAGGACTCCGGCCGCGGCGAGTACCGCGCGGTCACCGACGACGCGGCCATGCAGGCGCTGCGCCTGCTGTCGCGCACCGAGGGCATCATCCCGGCCATCGAGTCCGCCCACGCGCTGGCCGGCGCCCTGGAGGTCGGCAAGGAGCTGGGCAAGGACGGCCTGATCGTGGTCAACCTGTCCGGCCGCGGCGACAAGGACATGGACACGGCCGCCCGCTACTTCGGCCTGTACGACACCGACGCGTCCGTGGCCGCCGACGCGGACACGGACACCGCCGAGATCGAGGGGGACGCCAAGTGAGCGGGAACATCCAGCTGTTGTCGGACACCCTCGAGGCCGCCCGGACCGAGGGACGCTCCGCCCTCATCGCCTACCTCCCGGCCGGGTTCCCGACCGTCGACGGCGGCATCGAGGCGATCAAGACCGTCCTGGACGGCGGCGCCGACGTCGTCGAGGTGGGTCTGCCGCACAGCGACCCCGTCCTCGACGGCCCGGTCATCCAGACCGCCGACGACATCGCCCTGCGCGGCGGCGTGCGGATCGCCGACGTCATGCGCACCGTCCGGGAGGCCCACCGGGCCACCGGGAAGCCGGTGCTCGTCATGACGTACTGGAACCCCATCGACCGCTACGGCGTCGAGCGGTTCACCGCCGAGCTCGCGGAGGCGGGCGGGGCCGGGGCGATCCTGCCCGACCTGCCGGTGCAGGAGTCGGCGCTGTGGAGGGAGCACGCCGACAAGCACGGCCTGGCGACGGTCTTCGTCGTGGCGCCCAGCAGCAAGGACGAGCGGCTCGCGCAGATCACCGCGGCGGGCAGCGGCTTCGTCTACGCCGCCTCGCTGATGGGCGTCACCGGCACCCGTGAGTCGGTGGGCGCGCAGGCCCAGGACCTGGTCGAGCGCACCCGGGCCACCGGCACCGACCTGCCCGTCTGCGTCGGCCTCGGCGTCTCCAACGCCGAGCAGGCCGCCGAGGTCGCCGGCTTCGCCGACGGCGTGATCGTCGGCTCGGCCTTCGTGAAGCGGATGCTGGACGCGCCGGACCACGCGGCGGGCCTCGAGGCCGTGCGCGCGCTCGCCGGCGAGCTGGCGAAGGGCGTGCGCGGGCAGGCGTAGCCGCCCGGGCAACGGAAGAATCGGTCACTCGAACGAGTGGACCTGGGACCGGGGAGGCGCGCTGCGCCTCCCCGGTTCGTTCTGGGGGTGTGAGCGAGAAGAATCGTGAAGGGAAGCGCACCGCCCGGGAGCGGCTGGCGGTCGAGCGCGAGAAGCAGAAGGCCGCGGAGCGGCGGCGCCGGACGCTGATCGTCGGCGCGAGCGTCGTGTGCGTGCTGGGACTGGCGGCGGTCATCGGCATCGTCGCGGCGAACGTCGGCAAGGACGACGACAGTGACAGCGCGGGCCCGGTCGTCGCGCCCTCCGGCGCACAGGGCGAGGACGCCCTCGCCATCCCGGCCGGCGAGGACGCCGCCAAGTCGACGCTCACGGTGTGGGAGGACTTCCGCTGCCCGGCCTGCAAGGCCTTCGAGGACGCCTACCGCTCGACGATCCACGAGCTGACCGCCGCCGGGAAGTTGAAGGTGGAGTACCACCTGGCCACCATCATCGACGGCAACATGGGCGGCACCGGCTCCCGCAAGTCGGCCAACGCGGCGGCCTGTGCCCAGGACGCCGGCAAATTCACCGCGTACCACGACGTGTTGTACCAGAACCAGCCCCCCGAGACCGACGACGCCTTCGCGCAGAACAGCAGACTCCTGGAGCTGGCCGGCAAGGTCGAGGGCCTCGACACGCCCGCCTTCCGCACCTGCGTCGAGAAGGGCACGCACAACAGCTGGGTCGCGAAGTCCAACGAGGCCTTCCAGAAAGGCGGCTTCACCGGCACGCCGACCGTGCTGTTCAACGGCAAGAACATCTACCAGGACCGGACGATGACGCCGGCGAAGCTCAAGCAGATGGTGGAGGAGGCCGACCAGGGGTGAGTTCGGCTCACCGGCCCGTTATGGAGCCGTAGCCGGGCTGCCTGCCCTGGGCCCGGTGCGGCAGGGTAGCGTCAACCTTGCCATGGAACTTGCCTACATTCCCAGCCCGTCGCGCGGGGTGCTGTACGTCGGCCCCGTCCCGCTGCGCGGCTACGCGTTCTGCATCATCATCGGCGTCTTCGCCGCGGTCTGGCTCGGCAACAGGCGCTGGATCGCCCGGGGCGGGCGGGCCGGCACGGTGGCCGACATCGCGGTCTGGGCCGTGCCCTTCGGCCTGATCGGTGGCCGTCTCTACCACGTGATCACGGACTACGAGCTGTACTTCAGCGAGGGCCGCGACTGGGTGGACGCCTTCAAGATCTGGGAGGGCGGCCTCGGCATCTGGGGCGCGATCGCGCTCGGCGCGCTGGGCGCGTGGATCGGCTGCCGCCGCCGCGGCATCCCGATGCCCGCCTACGCCGACGCCGTCGCGCCCGGCATCGCCCTCGCCCAGGCGATCGGCCGCTGGGGCAACTGGTTCAACCAGGAGCTGTACGGCAAGGAGACCGACCTCCCCTGGGCCCTGCACATCACGTCCTCCGCGGACGGCCGGGTGCCGGGCTACTACCACCCGACCTTCCTGTACGAGTCGCTGTGGTGCGTCGGCGTCGCGCTGCTGGTGATCTGGGCCGACCGCCGCTTCAAGCTGGGCCACGGCCGGGCGTTCGCCCTGTACGTCGCCGCGTACTGCGCGGGGCGCTTCTGGACCGAGTACCTCCGCGTCGACGACGCCCACCACATCCTGGGCCTGCGGCTGAACAACTGGACCGCCCTGATCGTGTTCCTGCTCGCGGTCACCTACTTCGTGGTGTCGGCGAAGAAGCGGCCGGGGCGCGAGGCGGTCGTCGAGCCGGACACCACTCCCGGCGGTGACGCGGAAGCCGACGGTGGGACCAAGGCCGATGCCGAGTCCGACGCGAAGGACGGCGCCGGGCCCTCCGAGGCGAAGGCGGACGCGGACACCGCGAAGGACGCCGAGGACGACGACGCGACGGCAGCCGCGGAGGCGGACGACAAGGACAAGGCCGAGTCCGAGTCCGAGTCGGCGGCCAAGAAGAGCTGACGGCCGGCTGTACGACGAAGAGGGCGCCCGGCACCCGCCGGGCGCCCTCGCCGTGTGTCAGGGGTCGGACCGGCGGGCCAGTGTCAGGGTCCGCCGGGCCATGGCCACCACCGCCGCGTCGATGAAGCGGCCGTCGGGGAGGGCCTGGGCGCCCGGTTCGGTGGCCGCCGCCTTGACGATCGTCTCCGCCTCCTCCAACTCCCGCTGTGTGGGCAGGTAGGCCCGTTCGATGATCGGGAGCTGGCGGGGGTGGATGGCGGCGCGGCCCAGGAAGCCGAGGGTGCGGCCGTGGGCGCAGGAGGCCGCCAGGCCCTCCAGATCACGGGTGTCGGGGTGGACGGACTGGGGCGGCGGCGCCAAACCGGCCGCCCGTGCGGCGACGATCACCCGGGAGCGGGACCAGTCCAGGCCCGCGTCCTCCCGGATGCCCAGATCGGCACGGAGGTCCGCCTCGCCCAGCGAGACGCCGCGGAGCGAGGGGTGCGCGGCGGCGATGGCATAGGCGTGTTCGACGCCGAGGGCCGTTTCCAGGAGGGCGTAGAGCGGATTGCGGGTGTTCCTCGCGATGCCGGTGATCTGGGCGGGTGACGTCACCTTCGGAAGACGGAGGCCGGACACGCCGGGGAGGGCCGCCACGGCCCGGAGGTCGGCGGCGGCGAGAGGTCCGTCCAGGGCGTTGATCCGGACGTGCACCGGCACCGGCTGTTCCTCGCGGAGCAGGTCGGCGGTGGCCGCGCGGGCGTACTCCTTGCGGTCGGGGGCGACCGCGTCCTCCAGGTCGATCACGACGACGTCCGCTCCGCAGGTCAGGGCCTTGGCGACCACGTGCGGACGGTCGCCGGGGACGTACAGCCAGGTCAGCGGGAAGGTCACAGGGCGCCCTCCGCGCGCAGGGCGGCCAGTTCGGCGGGGGTCAGGCCCAGTTCGGTGAGGACCGCCTCGGTGTCCGCGCCGTGGGGGCGGCCGGCCCAGCGGATCGCGCCGGGGGTGGAGGAGAGGCGGAAGAGCACGTTCTGCATGCGGATCGGGCCGAGTTCGGGGTCGTCGACGGTGGTGACCGTGTCGAGGGCCTGGTACTGGGGGTCCGTCATCACGTCCCGCACGTCCTGGACCGGGGCGACGGCCGCTTCCGCCTTCTCGAAGGCGGCGAGGACGTCGGTGCGGGTGCGGCCGGCGATCCACCGGCCGACCGCCTCGTCGAGGACGTCGGCGTGGGCGGCCCGGCCGGCGCCCGTCGCGAACCACGGCTCGTCGATCAGGTCGGGGCGGCCGACCAGCCGCATCACGCGCTCCGCCACCGACTGGGCCGACGTCGACACGGCGACCCATGTGCCGTCCGCCGTGCGGTAGGTGTTGCGCGGGGCGTTGTTGGCGGACCGGTTGCCGGTGCGCTCCTGGACGTAACCCAGTTGGTCGTACCAGAGGGGCTGGGGGCCGAGGACGGTCAGGATGGGCTCGATGATCGCCATGTCGACGACCTGGCCCTCGCCCGTGCGGTCGCGGGCGGCGAGGGCCGTCATGACCGCGTACGCCGTGGCCAGGCCCGCGATGGAGTCGGCGAGGCCGAACGGCGGGAGCGTGGGGGGTGCGTCCGGTTCGCCGGTGATCGCGGCGAAGCCGCTCATCGCCTCGGCGAGGGTGCCGAAGCCGGGGCGGTGGGCGTAGGGGCCGAACTGGCCGAAGCCGGTGACGCGGGTGAGGATCAGGCGGGGGTTGGCCGCCGACAGTTCCTCCCAGCCGAGGTCCCACTTCTCCAGGGTGCCGGGGCGGAAGTTCTCGATGACCACGTCGGCGGTGGCGGCGAGGCGCAGCAGGGTGGCGCGGCCGCCGGGCCGGGACAGGTTCAGGGTGATGGTGCGCTTGTTGCGGGCGAGGATCTTCCACCACAGGCCGACGCCGTCCTTGGACGGGCCGTGGCCGCGGGACGGGTCGGGCCGCTGCGGGTGCTCGACCTTGACGACCTCCGCGCCGAAGTCGCCGAGCATGGTGGCGGCGAGGGGGCCGGCGAAGAGGGTGGCCAGGTCGAGGACGCGCAGGCCGTGCAGGGGGGCGGGGGCCGAACGGGGCGTTCGCGTGATCCTGGTCGTCCCGGTCATGACGCGTACTGCTTGTCGATCTCGGAGCGGTACGGCATCGAGGCCGACGCGCCGGGCCGCTGGACCGACAGCGCCGCCGCCGCGGCCGCCCAGGCCAGCGCCTCCCGCACGGGGCGTTCCTCGCCGAGGGCCACGGCGAGGGCGCCGACGAAGGTGTCGCCCGCGCCGGTCGAGTCGACGGCGGTGACGTGCGGGGCGGGTACGGTCAGCGGTTCGGTGTCGCGGGCCGCGTACAGGATGCCGGCGGCGCCGAGGGTGACGACGACCTGCGGGACGCTGTCGAGGAGGGCGAGGGCGGCCTGGCGCGGGTCGGCGCGGCCGGTGAGGGTGGTGGCCTCGTGCTCGTTGGGGACCAACAGGTCGGTGGTGTCGAGGAGTTCGGGTGGCAGGTGCTGGGCGGGGGCGGGGGTGAGGACGGTCCGGACGCCGTGTGTGCGGGCGGCCCGGGCGCCCGCGACGACCGCCGCCAGGGGGATCTCCAGCTGGAGCAGCAGGGCGTCGGCGGAGGCGATGAGGACCTCGTCGCCGGGGACGAGGTGGTCGACGGTGCCGTTCGCGCCGGGGACGACCACGATCGCGTTGCCGCCCTCGTCGTCCACCACGATGTGGGCGGTGCCCGAGGGGAACTCGACGGTGCGCAGGTGGTCGGTGTTCACCCCGGAGTGTTCCAGGGTGGAACGCAGACGGGTGCCGAAGGAGTCGTTGCCCACCGCGCCGATCATCGAGACGGTGGCGCCCGCGTGGGCGGCGGCGATCGCCTGGTTGGCGCCCTTCCCGCCGGGGATCGTACGGAACTCCCGTCCCGTCACGGTCTCCCCGCGCTGCGGGGCCTTCTCGACGTAGGCGACGAGGTCCATGTTCGTGCTGCCGAGCACGACGATGTCGGTCATGGGCGGGATGCCTCCCGGTGGGTCAGGCGGGCGAGGGTGTCGAAGCCGGTGCCGTCGAGGTCGGCGACGGAGGTGGCGAGGCGGTTCTTGAGGGGGGCCGTCCAGCGGTCGGGGAGGGCGGCGGGGTCACCGGCCAGGAGGGCGGCGACGCTGCCGGCGGTGGCGCCGTTGGAGTCGGTGTCCCAACCCCCGGACACGGCGCGGCAGACGGAGCCGGTGAAGTCGCCGTCGGCGTGGGTGAGGGCGGCGGCGATGAGGGCCGTGTTGGGGATGGCGTGCACCCAGTGGTGGGTCGCTGCGTAGGTGGCGTGGAGTTCGTCCACGACGGTGTCGAAGTCCTCGTGGGACTGCGCGAGCCGGATGGCGTGGGTGATGGCCCGGGCCAGGCGGGAGCGGGGCGGGACGACCGTGAGGCCGGTGCGGAGGCAGGCGTGGACGTCGTGGCTGCCGGTGGCCGCGGTGGCGATGGCGGCCGCCGTGAACATCGCGGCGTAGACGCCGTTCGCGGTGTGGGTGAGGGTGGCGTCGCGGTGGGCCTGCTCCGCGGCGGCGGCCGGGTCGCCCGGGTGGGTCCAGCCGTGGACGTCGGCGCGGATCAGGGCGCCGATCCATTCGCGGAAGGGGTTGCGGTGGCGGGCGGTGTGCGGGGGTTCGATGCCGGAGAGGAGGTTGCGGTACGCGACGCGCTCGGCGGTGAAGGTGCGCCCCGCCGGGAGTTCGTCCAGCCAGACCCGGGCCACGTCGGTGGTGGTGAAGTCCCTTCCGTGGCGGCGGAGCAGGAGGAGGTTGAGGAGGGGGTAGTTGAGGTCGTCGTCCTCGGGCATGCCGTCGATGTTCTCGGCGAGCGAGGTCCCGGCCGAGCGGCGGTTCCAGGGGTGGGCCGCGAGGATGTCCGCAGGGACGCCCTGGGCGGTGAAGTAGGTGGTGAGGGGCCAGTTGCCGGTGGATCTGGCGAGGGCTCGGATGCCGTCCAACGGGAGTTTCTCCACGGGCTTGCCCAGCAGGCAGCCGACCGCCCGGCCCAGCCAGGCGGCTTCCAGGGCGGCGCGGGCCGGCGCTTCCCGGCGGACGCGCGGCTGCCCCGGCCATCCGGGGCACCGTGACCTGATTTTCTCCAAATCCGTCGGTTCGTCCTCCGCCAGGCTGCTCGGCAGGTCCGCCAGTTCGTCCAGGAGGTCCTCGGCGAGGAGGCGGAGGTAACGGGAGGCGCGTTCGGGGGAGGCGCCCGCTCTGCCGGGGGCCTCCCAGCCGCCCGCCGCCTTCCAGCGCGAGGCGATCGCCGACGGTTCGCGGCCGTCCTGGGCCGCCTGGCGCAGCTCGTGGCCGAGGAGGTCCTCCGGCTGGACCCAGGTCAGTCGGAGCATCCGTGACCCCCGAGCCCGGTGAACGCCCGCTCGTGGGCCCTGCGACGGCCGAGGTCCTTCTCGAAGATCTCCCGGGTCACCTCGGTGAGGGTGCGCGCCGGCGCCCACAGGTCCAGGCGGCTGGCCTGTGCCACCTGCTTCGACCACGCGTCGGGGGCGGGGGAGCCGAGGGCGCCGGCCAGCGCGCCGGCCATCGTCGCGATCGAGTCGCAGTCACGGCCGTAGTTCACCGCGCCCAGCACGCAGTGGCGGTAGTCGCCGTCGGCGACCAGCAACATGCCCAGGGCGACGGGGAGTTCCTCGATGGCGTGCAGACGGGAGGGGCGGCGGGCGGCGAGCGAGGGCTGCCGGTAGTCGGGGCCCACCGTGTCGTAGGGGGCCACCGCCTCGCGCAGCGGCGTCAGGGCCGACTCGAAGTCCGTGTGGCGGGAGGCGACTTCGCAGACCTTCTCGATCGCCGTGCGCGTGCCGTCCTTGGCCAGGGCCAGGCACGCCGTGACCACCGAGTCGGCCGTCGCCCCGGGGACGCAGGCGGCCGCCACCGCCGCCGCGAAGACCCCCGCCGCCTCCCGGCCGTACGACGACTGGTGGGCGCCCGCGAGGTCGATCGCCTCGGCGTAGGCGGCCGCCGGGTGGGCCGCGTTGACCAGTCCCACCGGGGCCATGTACATCGCCGCACCGCAGTTGACGATGTTTCCGACGCCCGCCTCGCGGGGGTCGACATGGCCGTAGTGAAGCCTCGTCACCAGCCACTTCTCCGCCAGGAACACGCGGTGCAGGGGGAGTGCCTCGGCCTCCAGCTCCGGGATCCAGCGGGGGGTGGTCATCAGGTCGGGGACCAGGTGGTCGGCGAGCGCGTACGCGTCCAGGTGGTCGCGGACCGTGGCGTAGACCCTGACCAGCGCGTGGGTCATCAAGGTGTCGTCGGTGACGTGGCCGTCGCCCTTGTGGTACGGCGCGATGGGGCGGGCGGTGCGCCAGGCGTCGCCGTTCCAGGGGCCGACGACGCCGTGGACGCGGCCGCCGTGGCGCTGGAGGATCTGGTCGGGGGAGTAGCCCTCGACGGGGCCGCCGAGGGCGTCGCCGACGGCCGCGCCGACCAGGGCGGCGGTGACGCGATCCTCGAGGGTGCCCGCGGTCCCTCCGGCTCCTCCGGCTCCCCCTGTGTCCTGTGCTCCTTCGGCGCCCTCCGTTCTTCCTCGGCCCTCCGCTCCTTCGCGGCCCCCTGCTCTACCGGTGTCCCCTGTGCCTCCGGGCCTTCCGTGGCGTTCTTCTGTTTTGCGCGTCATGCCCCGAATCATCCTCCTGGTGGGGCCGGTTGTGCGGCTTCCAGGAGTTCGGCGAGTTCCACCAGGTCGGTGCCGGTGAGGCGGGGGAGGGCGCAGCCGGAGAGGGTGCGGCAGGTGTCGCGCCAGGTGTCCGGGATCGCGCCGCCGCCACCCAGCGCGCCGGTCAGAGCGCCGACGAGGGCGGGAGCGGAGTCCGCGACCCGGGACAGACAGGCCGCCGCCGGTACGGCCTCGGCGATGCGGCCGCCGGACGCCATGGCGAGGGCCAGGGCGACGGGGACCGTCTCGGCGGCGGCGATGCCGTAGCTGTAGACGTGGTCGACGATCTGGTGTTCCAGCAGCGGGACCAGGGCGAACGCGCTCTCGGCGGCGCCGGCCAGTTTCAAAGCGTGGCGGGCGTTGCGGCCGATCTCCGTCTCCTCGGGCAGTTCGGCGAGGGCCGCCGCCACGCAGGTCTCGGCGTCCGCGCCGACGAGGGCCAGCGCCAGTGCCGCCGCCATCGCCCGGGCGCCGTGCACACCGTCGCCGTCCTGGGTGTAGCGGGCGTCGAACTCGGCGAGCCCGGCGGCGCGTCCGGGGTCGCCGGGGTGGGCCACGGCCAGCACGCAGGCGCGTACGCAGGCCGCGTCGTCGAAGTAGTGCGGGTTGTCGTGGCCGGTGGCGGGCGGGCGCAGGCCGGCGGCGAGGTTGCCGAGACCGGCGCGGACGGAGATGCGGGCGCGCAGGGGCAGTACGGCCGACTCGATCTCGGGGGCGCGGTCGGCTGCCGCCGCGACCTCGCCGGCGATCGCGTTCCAGGTGAGGTCGATGGCGGCGCGGGTACGGCGGTCGCGGCTCAGGTCGCCGAGGGCGCTGTCGTCGCCGGCGCGCAGGACGGCCTCCGCGGCGAAGGCGGCCCACTCGGCGTCGTCGGAGGGGCCGAGGCGGAGGGGTTCGGGGGGCTGGTTGAGGGCGATGGGGACGGGGAGGGTGGTGGTCGCGTTCTGCTCGGCGAAGGTGTCCAGCTCGCGGGTGAGGCGGCGGGTCCAGTCCGGCATACGAGCCGCTCGATGACGGGCGGCGGGCCAGCCGGCGGCGTCGCCCGCGGCCAGGCCGAGCAGGAGGCCCTCGGTGCGGCGGGGGTGGCTGTGCGGGTGGGGTGTGGCCGCGGCCTGCGCTGCGGCCTCGGCTCCGCCCTCGGCCAGGGGATGTTTCGCACCCGCACCACCCGCACCACCCGTGCGGCCGTCGTCGTCGGGCGCGGGTGGCCCTTGTGGGGCGTCCCCGCCGCCGGCGACCGCGGGCCCGTCCGGCTCCGCCGTCACCGTTGCCGCGTGGGGCTCCGCCGTGACCGTCGCGACGGCGAGCCCGTCCGGCTTCGCCGTGGCCGTCGCAGCCTTCGGCTCCGCCGTGAGCGTCGTGCAGGCAGGCCCGTCCGGCTTCGCCGTGGCCGTCGACCCGTCCCGCTCCGCCGCGACCGCTGCCGCCTTCGGCTCCACCGTGACCAGGACGACCGGCCCCTCCGGCTCCGCCGTGGCCGTCGACATCGCAAGCCGGTCCGGCTCCGCCGCGACCAGGATCACGGGCCCGTCCGGCTCTGCGGCCGTCCCGGGCCCGTCCGGCTCTGCGGCCGTCCCGAGTCCGTCCGGTTCCGCCGTGGCCGTCGGATCGTCGGGATCGCCGGTGAGCCGAAGCTCGCTCGCGCCGACCGCCGTTCCGTCCTCCCACGGTCCCGGTGGCCTCATGAGTGGGCCTCGGAGGTGTGTGGGGCCGAGGACTCACCGCGTACCGGCATCTCCGCCGGTACGAAGCGCCGTGGTCCCTCCCATCCCGCCGATGCCCCTCGTCCCGCCGATGCCCCCAGTCCCGCCGGTTTCCCGCATCCCCGCAGTCCCACGTGTCTCGCTGGTCCTCCCGGTCCTCCCGGTCCTCCCCGCCCTGACGGTCTCCCGGGCTCCGCTCCCGCCGGTCCTGCTGGTCGCGCAGGTCCCTCCTGTCCCTCCAGTGCCTGTACCTCCAGTCCCTTCAGTCCCTCCAACCCCTCCAGTTGCACCAGTCCCCTCTGTCCCCCCGATCCCGCCGCTCTTCCCACCGGTCTCCACCTCCCGTCTTCGCCGGGCGTCAGCAGTTCTGCCACGTCGAGGACGTGGTGGCCGGCCATCGAGGGCAGGCAGCTGCCCCGGGCGGGGCCGATGGCGGCGGCCCACTCCGCCGGGATGGCCGACTCGCCCTGGGTCGCGCCGGCCAGCGCGCCGGCCACCGCCGCCGTGGTGTCGGCGTCGCGGCCCATGTTCACGGCGGTGAGGACGGCCTGGGTGAAGTCGCCGTCGGCCGCCGCGTACGCGCCGAAGGCGAGGGCGACCGCCTCGGGGGCCAGGTCGGTCCAGGGGTAGCCGCCGATCACGACCGCCGAGCGGACCGCGCGTTCACCCCGGTGGGCCACCGCCACCGCGCGGCGCAGGGAGCGGGCCGTCCAGGAGTCGTCGGGGACGACGGCGAGGGCCGAGGCGACCACCGCGACCGTGGGCGCGCCCGCCATCGCCGCCGCCACGCCCGCCGCGACCGCCTGACCGCCGTAGATGCCCTCCCCGTCGTGGCTGACCGAGCCGTCGATGGCGACCAGGCGGGCCGCCTCGGCGGGGCGGCCGGCGGCGAAGACGCCGAAGGGGGCCGCGCGCATGGCGAGGCCGTCGCTCCAGGCGTGCCGGTGCTGGGCGGAGATGGGGGCGGCCAGGCCCCGGCGGAGGTTCTCCAGCGTGCCCCGCTCGCTGAAGCCGGCTCCGCGGAAGGGGCCCTCGGCGCGGTCGGCGATCCACTCGTGCCAGGCCGCCTCCACGTGGGCGGGGGTGAGCGCGGAGCCGTGGCGGGCCAGCAGCAGGCCCGAGAAGATCGCGTACTCGGTGTCGTCCGTCCCGGCCGGCTTCTCGGTGACGTAGCCCGTGATGCGGCCCCAGCGGGCGCGGATCTGCGAGGGCTTCATGTTCTCGGCCGGTGCTCCGAGGGCGTCCCCCACGGCGAGTCCGAGCAGTGCGCCACGGGCCCGTTCGCGGAGTTCGGCGGCGTCCCCGGGCGCCGGAACCGGGGGGATGCAGGCGATCGATGCCATACGGGGCCTCTCCTCCGGGGGTTCCGCACGGGCGCGGAGCCCTTTGCGGATGTGTCCCACCGTCGGCGGTTGACCCGAGCCTGGCAGCCCCTCATGTCACCCGGTCGACATCTGTGCGGCCTGGCGATCGTATGAGCGAAGAGCGGGAAAACCGCAGGTTAGCCCAGCCTTTCCTTGCTGGCGGGCGGGAATGTGCGGACGTATTCTGAGTGTTGTCGAAAAGTAGAACCAGTCCAGACTTAGCTGTGGCTTAGCTTCATTGGGGGACGCATGGTGATCATCGAAACCGAGGCCGCGCTGCATGAGGCGCACCGTGACAACCACACGCACCGGGACGTGAGCGGCGGCTGGCTGCGCCCCGCCGTCTTCGGCGCGATGGACGGCCTCGTCTCCAACCTCGCCCTGATGACCGGTGTCGCGGGCGGGTCGGTCGCCCAGCAGACCATCGTGCTGACCGGCCTCGCCGGCCTCGCCGCCGGCGCCTTCTCCATGGCCGCCGGTGAGTACACCTCCGTGGCCTCGCAGCGCGAGCTGGTCGAGGCCGAGCTCGACGTCGAGCGGCGGGAGCTGAGGAAGCACCCCAAGGACGAGGAGGCCGAGCTCGCCGCGCTGTACGAGGCGCGGGGCGTCGAGCCGCTGCTCGCCCGGCAGGTCGCCCGGCAGTTGTCGCGCGATCCCGAGCAGGCGCTGGAGATCCACGCCCGCGAGGAGCTGGGTATCGACCCCGGCGATCTGCCGTCGCCGCTGGTCGCCGCCGTCTCCAGCTTCGGCTCCTTCGCGCTGGGCGCCCTGCTGCCCGTCCTGCCGTATCTGCTGGGGGCGACCGCGCTGTGGCCGGCCGTGCTGCTCGCGCTGCTCGGGCTCTTCCTGTGCGGTGCGGTCGTGGCCAGGGTGACCGCGCGCACCTGGTGGTACAGCGGTCTGCGGCAGCTCCTCCTCGGAGGTGCGGCGGCCGGTGTGACGTACGCCCTGGGCAGTTTCTTCGGAACGGCCGTAGGATAAGCCGCCTGCTACTTATGCGATGGGCCGTATAAGTAGCCGTTACTCGCTGGTTTCGAGCGCTTAACCACCGGGCATGAGCCGTAAGCGCTGTGGGCAATGACGCCTGCGGCGCACTCGCGGGGTGGACGACGTCGCCCTCCCCGCCGATTCGGACCGACGGACACTGATCTGTCCCGTTCGGTCCCCACATACTTCAAGCCGTTGTGTGCGGCGCTTGCCGCTACCCCGCGGCGCCCCCCGTCGCCACCCCGCGGCGTCCGCATGTTGGAACGGAGTATCCGGTTCCCGAGAACCGCTCCATCATGTAACCTGCACGAAATTTTGCACCTACGCAGAGGGCCAACGTCGTCCCTCGGCAATCTGCATATGCCACTTGACGACGACGGGAGAGCCGATGCGTACGCCGCGCCAGCCGTCCCAGCACTCCACGAATGGCCAGAACTGGTCGTTCATGGATGCTCGCCCTGCTGCGCAGGGTATGTACGACCCCCGCAACGAGCACGACGCCTGTGGCGTCGGCTTTGTGGCCACCCTCACCGGCGAGGCGAGCCACACGCTGGTCGAGCAGGCGCTGACCGTTCTGCGCAACCTCGAGCACCGCGGCGCCACCGGCTCCGAGCCGGACTCCGGCGACGGTGCGGGCATCCTCACCCAGGTCCCCGACGCCTTCTTCCGCGAGGTGGCCGGGTTCGAGCTGCCCGAGGCCGGTGCCTACGCCGTCGGTATCGCCTTCCTGCCGGAGGAGACCGCGGCCGAGGCCGTCTCGCAGATCGAGTCGATCGCCGGCGAGGAGGGCCTCACGGTCCTCGGCTGGCGTGAGGTCCCCGTCGCGCCCGAGCTCCTCGGCGCCACCGCGCGTTCGACGATGCCCCTCTTCCGGGAGGTCTTCGTCGCCGACGGCACGAGCAAGGACATCGCCCTCGACCGCAAGGCGTTCGTGCTGCGCAAGCGCGCCGAGCGCGAGGTCGGCGTCTACTTCCCGTCGCTGTCCGCGCGGACCATCGTCTACAAGGGCATGCTGACCACCGGTCAGCTGGAGCCGTTCTTCCCCGACCTGTCCGACCGCCGCTTCGCCTCGGCCGTCGCCCTGGTCCACTCGCGCTTCTCCACGAACACCTTCCCGAGCTGGCCGCTCGCCCACCCGTACCGCTTCGTCGCGCACAACGGTGAGATCAACACCGTCAAGGGCAACCGCAACTGGATGCGCGCCCGCGAGTCGCAGCTCGTCTCCGACCTGTTCGGCACCGACGAGAAGGCCATCGAGCGCATCTTCCCGGTCTGTACGCCGGACGCCTCCGACTCGGCGTCCTTCGACGAGGTGCTCGAACTGCTGCACCTCGGCGGCCGTTCGCTCCCGCACTCCGTGCTGATGATGATCCCGGAGGCGTGGGAGAACCACGACTCCATGGACCCGGCCCGACGCGCCTTCTACCAGTTCCACTCCACGATGATGGAGCCCTGGGACGGCCCGGCCTGCGTCACCTTCACCGACGGCACCCAGGTCGGCGCCGTGCTCGACCGCAACGGCCTGCGCCCCGGCCGCTACTGGGTCACCGACGACGGCCTCGTCGTCCTCGGCTCCGAGGTCGGCGTCCTCGACATCGACCCCGCCAAGGTCGTCCGCAAGGGCCGCCTGCAGCCCGGCAAGATGTTCCTCGTCGACACCGCCGAGCACCGCATCATCGAGGACGACGAGATCAAGGCGCAGCTCGCCGCCGAGAAGCCGTACGCCGAGTGGCTCGAGGCCGGCGAGATCGAGCTGTGCGACCTGCCCGAGCGCGAGCACATCGTGCACACCCACGCCTCGGTCACCCGCCGCCAGCAGACCTTCGGCTACACCGAGGAAGAGCTCCGCGTCATCCTCGCGCCGATGGCCAAGGCCGGCGCCGAGCCGATCGGTTCGATGGGCACCGACTCGCCGATCGCCGCGCTGTCCTCCCGCCCGCGCCTGCTCTTCGACTACTTCACCCAGCTGTTCGCGCAGGTCACCAACCCGCCGCTGGACGCGATCCGCGAGGAGCTGGTCACCTCCCTGCGCTCGTCGCTGGGCCCCGAGGGCAACCTGCTGGAGCCGACCGCCGCGTCGTGCCGGACCGTCACCCTGCCGTTCCCGGTCATCGACAACGACGAACTGGCCAAGCTCATCCACATCAACGCCGACGGCGACATGCCCGGCTTCAAGGCCGCGACCCTGTCCGGCCTGTACCGGGTGCACGGCGGCGGTGACGCCCTCGCCGCGCGCATCGACGAGATCTGCGCCGAGGCCGACGCCGCCATCGACAACGGTGCCCGGCTGATCGTCCTGTCGGACCGCCACTCCGACGCCGAGCACGCGCCGATCCCGTCGCTGCTGCTCACCGCGGCCGTCCACCACCACCTCATCCGCACCAAGCAGCGCACCCAGGTGGGCCTGCTGGTGGAGGCCGGTGACGTCCGCGAGGTCCACCACGTCGCCCTGCTCATCGGCTTCGGCGCCGCCGCCGTCAACCCGTACCTGGCGATGGAGTCCGTCGAGGACCTGGTCCGCGCCGGGACGTTCCTGCCCGGCATCGAGCCCGAGAAGGCCATCCGCAACCTGATCTACGCCCTCGGCAAGGGCGTCCTGAAGGTCATGTCCAAGATGGGCATCTCGACCGTCGCCTCCTACCGCGGCGCCCAGGTCTTCGAGGCCGTCGGCCTCGACGAGGGGTTCGTCAACAAGTACTTCAGCGGTACGGCCACCAAGATCGGCGGCGTCGGCATCGACGTCGTCGCCCAGGAGGTCGCCGCCCGCCACGCCAAGGCGTACCCGGCCAGCGGCATCGCGCCGGCCCACCGCGCGCTGGAGATAGGCGGCGAGTACCAGTGGCGCCGCGAGGGCGAGCCGCACCTGTTCGACCCGGAGACGGTCTTCCGCCTCCAGCACTCCACGCGCACCGGCCGCTACGACATCTTCAAGAAGTACACGGACCGCGTGAACGAGCAGTCCGAGCGCCTCATGACGCTCCGCGGCCTGTTCGGCTTCAAGAGCGAGGACCGTCAGCCGATCTCCATCGACGAGGTCGAGCCGGTCTCCGAGATCGTCAAGCGCTTCTCCACCGGCGCCATGTCGTACGGCTCCATCTCCAAGGAGGCGCACGAGACCCTCGCCATCGCCATGAACCAGCTGGGCGGCAAGTCCAACACCGGTGAGGGCGGCGAGGACCCGGACCGCCTGTACGACCCGGCGCGCCGCAGCGCCATCAAGCAGGTCGCCTCCGGCCGCTTCGGCGTGACCTCGGAGTACCTGGTCAACGCGGACGACATCCAGATCAAGATGGCCCAGGGCGCCAAGCCCGGCGAGGGCGGCCAGCTGCCCGGCCACAAGGTGTACCCCTGGGTCGCCAAGACCCGGCACAGCACCCCCGGCGTCGGCCTGATCTCCCCGCCGCCGCACCACGACATCTACTCCATCGAGGACCTGGCCCAGCTGATCCACGACCTGAAGAACGCGAACCCGCAGGCGCGGATTCACGTGAAGCTGGTCTCCGAGGTCGGTGTCGGCACGGTCGCGGCGGGTGTGTCCAAGGCGCACGCGGACGTCGTGCTCATCTCCGGCCACGACGGCGGTACGGGTGCCTCCCCGCTGACCTCGCTCAAGCACGCGGGCGGCCCCTGGGAGCTCGGCCTCGCCGAGACCCAGCAGACGCTGCTGCTCAACGGCCTGCGCGACCGCATCGTCGTGCAGACCGACGGCCAGCTGAAGACCGGCCGCGACGTGGTCATCGCCGCGCTGCTCGGCGCCGAGGAGTTCGGTTTCGCGACCGCGCCGCTCGTCGTCTCCGGCTGCGTCATGATGCGCGTCTGCCACCTGGACACCTGCCCGGTCGGCATCGCCACCCAGAACCCGACGCTGCGCGACCGGTTCTCCGGCAAGGCCGAGTACGTGGTGAACTTCTTCGAGTTCATCGCGCAGGAGGTCCGCGAGCTCCTCGCCGAGCTGGGCTTCCGCTCGATCGAGGAGGCCGTCGGCCACGCCGAGGTCCTCGACGTCGCGCGCGCCGTCGACCACTGGAAGGCGCAGGGCCTCGACCTGGCTCCGCTGTTCCACGTGCCCGAGCTGCCCGAGGGCGCGGTGCGCCACCAGCTGATCGAGCAGGACCACGGCCTGGAGAAGGCGCTCGACAACGAGCTGATCAAGCTCGCCGCCGACGCCCTGGCCGCCGACTCGGCGACTGACGCCCAGCCGGTGCGCGCCCAGATCTCCATCCGCAACATCAACCGCACGGTCGGCACCATGCTCGGCCACGAGGTGACGAAGAAGTTCGGCGGGGCCGGTCTGCCCGACGACACCATCGACATCACCTTCACCGGCAGCGCGGGCCAGTCCTTCGGCGCCTTCCTGCCGCGCGGTGTCACGCTGCGCCTGGAGGGCGACGCCAACGACTACGTCGGCAAGGGCCTGTCCGGCGGCCGGGTGATCGTCCGTCCCGACCGGGCCGCCGACCACCTCGCCGAGTACTCCACGATCGCGGGCAACACCATCGCGTACGGCGCGACCGGCGGTGAGCTGTTCCTGCGCGGCCGGACCGGCGAGCGGTTCTGCGTCCGCAACTCCGGCGCGACGGTCGTCTCCGAGGGCGTGGGCGACCACGGCTGCGAGTACATGACCGGCGGTCACGCGGTGGTCCTCGGCGAGACGGGCCGCAACTTCGCGGCCGGCATGTCCGGCGGTGTCGCCTACGTGATCGACCTGGACCGCGACAACGTCAACGTCGGCAACCTCGACGCGATCGAGGCGCTGGACGACACGGACAAGCAGTGGCTGCACGACGTGGTGCGCCGCCACGCCGAGGAGACCGGCTCGACGGTCGCCGAGAAGCTCCTCTCCGACTGGGACGCGTCCGTGGCGCGCTTCAGCAAGATCATCCCCAGCACGTACAAGGCAGTGCTCGCCGCCAAGGACGCCGCCGAGCGAGCCGGTCTCTCCGAGACCGAGATCACCGAGAAGATGATGGAGGCGGCGACCAATGGCTGATCCCAAGGGCTTTCTCAACCACGGCCGCGAGGTCGCCAAGTCCCGCCCGGTCGAGGTGCGCCTGAAGGACTGGAACGAGGTCTACGAACCCGGCTCGCTGCTGCCGATCATCAGCAAGCAGGCCAGCCGGTGCATGGACTGCGGCATCCCCTTCTGCCACAACGGCTGTCCGCTGGGGAACCTGATCCCCGAGTGGAACGACTACGCCTACCGCGAGGACTGGGGCGCCGCCTCCGAGCGCCTGCACGCCACGAACAACTTCCCGGAGTTCACCGGGCGGCTGTGCCCGGCGCCCTGCGAGTCGGCGTGCGTGCTGGGCATCAACCAGCCGCCGGTCACCATCAAGAACGTCGAGGTCTCGATCATCGACAAGGCGTGGGAGACCGGGGACGTCGCCCCGCAGATCCCCGAGCGCCTGTCCGGGAAGACGGTCGCGGTCATCGGCTCGGGCCCGGCGGGCCTGGCCGCCGCCCAGCAGCTGACCCGGGCCGGCCACACGGTCGCCGTCTACGAGCGCGCGGACCGCATCGGAGGCCTCCTCCGGTACGGCATCCCCGAGTTCAAGATGGAGAAGCGGCACATCAACCGCCGCATCGAGCAGATGCGCGCGGAGGGCACCCGCTTCCGCACCGGTGTCGAGATCGGCCGCGATCTCAAGGCGACCGACCTGAAGAAGCGGTACGACGCGGTCGTCATCGCCGCCGGCGCGACGACCGCCCGCGACCTGCCGGTGCCGGGCCGCGAGCTCAAGGGCGTCTACCAGGCCATGGAGTACCTGCCCCTGGCCAACAAGGTCCAGGAGGGCGACTTCGTGGCGCCCCCGATCTCGGCCGAGGGCAAGCACGTCGTCGTCATCGGCGGTGGCGACACCGGCGCGGACTGCGTGGGCACCGCCCACCGCCAGGGCGCGGCCTCCGTCACGCAGCTGGAGATCATGCCCCGCCCGAACGACGAGCGGAACCCGGTCTCCCAGCCGTGGCCGACCTTCCCGATGCTGTACAAGGTCACCTCGGCCCACGAGGAGGGCGGCGAGCGGGTCTACTCGGTCTCGACCACCCACTTCGAGGGCGACGAGGACGGCAACGTCCAGTGGCTGCACCTCACCGAGGTGGAGTTCGTCGAGGGCAGGCTGACCCCGAAGCCGGGCACGGAGCGCAAGATCCCCGCCCAGCTGGTGACGCTGGCCATGGGCTTCACCGGTACGGACCGTGAGAACGGCCTGGTGGAGCAGTTCGGCCTGGAGCTCGACGAACGCGGCAACGTCGCCCGCGACGCCGACTTCCAGACCAACGTGCCGGGCGTGTTCGTCGCCGGTGACGCCGGCCGCGGCCAGTCCCTCATCGTGTGGGCGATCGCGGAGGGCCGCTCGGCCGCCCGCGGCGTCGACCGCTTCCTGACCGGCACCAGCGACCTGCCGGCCCCGATCCGGCCGACGGACCGCGCGCTGATGGTCTGACGGTCCCGACGGACCCGTGACCTGACGGTCACCCACAGACGCCCCGTACAACGGCGTACGGGCGGGACGCCCGGGGGGATGCACTCCCCGGGCCTCCCCCCAGACGGCGCCTGCCCCACAGTCCCCGACCGGACGACCGGGCAGGCGCTGTCACATGTCCGGGTGTGGGAGGGTGTGCCCCATGGTCGCGATCAGTCTCAGCAAGGTCCAGGAGACGGCGCCCGCGCTCGTCAGCCTGTACAAGACCGCCGGTGTCTCCCTCACCCAGCACGGCCTGGACGGACTGCGGGCCGCCGTCTACCTCGTGGTCGACTACTCGGGGTCCATGAAGCCGTACTACCAGGACGGCAGTGTGCAGGCGCTCGCCGACCGCGTGCTGGGGCTGTCCGCGCACCTGGACGACGACGGCAGGGTGCCGGTCGTGTTCTTCTCCACGGACGTCGACGCCGTCACCGACATCGCCCTCGCCGACCACCGGGGGCGGATCGAGCGGATCGTGGCGGGCCTCGGCCACATGGGCAGGACCAGCTACCACCTCGCGATGGACGCCGTCATCGACCACTACCTCGACAGCGGTTCCACCGCGCCCGCCCTGGTCGTCTTCCAGACCGACGGCGGCCCGGTCAACAAGCTCGCCGCGGAGCGGTACCTGTGCAAGGCGGCGCGGCTACCGCTGTTCTGGCAGTTCATCGGCTTCGGCGACCCGGGCAGCCGGCAGTTCGACTACCTGCGCAAGCTCGACGAGCTGTCCGTGCCGGACCGGCGCGTCGTCGACAACGCCGGCTTCTTCCATGCCGGTCAGGACCCCCGGAGGGTGCCGGACGCGGAGCTGTACGACCGGCTCGTGGGGGAGTTCCCCACGTGGCTGGTGGCGGCCCGGGCGCAGGGGATCGTCCGGCCGGGCGCGTGACGCGCGGTCAGACGCGGGCGCCGAGCACCTCCGCACGGCACTCGTCGGGGCTGCCCCACGCGGTGCGCAGCGCGCGGGCCCTGGTCAGCCAGAGGGACAGGTCGTACTCCGCCGTGTAGCCGATCGCGCCGTGCAGTTGCAGCGCCGTACGGGCCGTGGTGTACGCGGCTTCGCAGGCGCGGGCCTTCGCGGCGGCCACGTCGGCCGCAGTCATGGTCAGCGCCGCGCCGAGAACCAGGGGGCGCGCGAACTCCAGCGCGATCGTGGCGTCCGCCAGCCGGTGCTTGACCGCCTGGAACGAGCCGGTGGGAACCCCGAACTGCACCCGCCGCAGGACGTGGGCCACGGTCCGGTCGAGGAGCGCGAGCCCCACACCGAGGGCCTGTGCGGCGGTGGCGAGCCGGGCCCAGCGGAGGGCGTGCGGCCAGGGCGGCCGCGCGGTGAGCAGTTCGCCGCCCGCGAGAAGGGGCGCGAGGCGGCGGGCGGGGTCGAGGGAGGGGCGGACCGGTCCGTGGCCGGCGGCCAGGTGGAGGCCGTCGGGGGTGAGGGAGAAGCGGTGGGTCGCCAGGTCCGCGTCCACGGCGTAGGCGTCGCCGTGCGCCAGCGTCGCCATCGCCTCGCCGGCCGCGAGCCCCGGCAGGAACCGTCCGGCGTGCGGCGTCCCGGCGAGCAGCACGGCCGCCGTCACCGTCTCCACGAGGGGTCCCGGCACCGCGTGGCGCCCCAGTTCGACGAAGGCGACGGCGAGTTCCACGGGCCGCGCGCCCGCTCCCCCGTACTCCTCCGGGACCGCCAGGCCGAAGACACCGGCCTCGGCGATACGGGACCACAGCGCGCGGCCGCCCGTGGGGTCGCCGCGGCTCCAGTCCCGTACCGCCGAGGGCGTGTCCGCGGACCTGAGCATCGCGTGCAACGCGCCGGCGAAGGCCCGCTGGTCGGCGTCGAGGAGGAAGCGCATCAGCGGCGTCCCTTCGGCAGGCCGAGCAGGCGTTCGGCGATGAGGTCGCGCTGGATCTCGTTCGCCCCCGCGTAGATGGGGCCGGCGAGGGAGAAGACGTACCCCTGCGACCAGTCGGTGTCCGCCGTCTCGCCGTCCCGGCCCAGCAGGTCCAGGGCCGTCTCGTGCAGCGCGATGTCGTACTCGGACCAGAAGACCTTGTTCAGGCTGGACTCCGGCCCGAGCGCCTCGCCCGCCAGGACGCGGGAGGCGGCGGCGTACGTGAACAGCTGGTAGGCGCGGGCGTCGATCAGGGCGTCGGCGACGCCCCTCCCGGCGCACCGGGGGCTGCCCTGGGCCCGCCACAGGGCGTGGAGACGGCCGGCCGAGGCGAGGAACCGCCCCGGGGAACGGAGGGTGAGCCCGCGCTCGTCGACGGCCGTCGACATCGCGATCCGCCAGCCCTGGCCGGGCTCGCCGATCACGTCCTCGTCGGGCACGAACACCTCGTCCAGGAACACCTCGGCGAACGCCGGCTTCCCGTCGAGCCGGCCGATGGGCCGGACGGTGACGCCGGGGTCCCGCAGGCCGAACATCAGGTACGTCAGGCCCTGGTGGGGCTCGGGCGTGCCGGGCTCGCTGCGGAACAGGCCGAAGGCGCGGTCGGCGAAGGCCGCCCGGGAGGACCAGGTCTTCTGGCCGCTGAGCAGCCAGCCGCCGTCCGTGCGGACCGCCCTGGACCTCAAGGACGCCAGGTCCGAGCCGGCCTCGGGCTCCGACCAGGCCTGCGCCCAGATCACCTCGCCGGTGGCCATGGGCGGCAGGACGCGGGCGCGCTGCTCCTCGGTGCCGTGGCCGAAGAGGGTGGGCGCGAGCAGAGCGACGCCGTTCTGGTTGACGCGTCCGGGGGCTCCGGCCGCGTAGTACTCCTCCTCGAAGAGCAGCCAGCGGACCAGACCCGAGGCCCGGCCGCCGTACCGCGCCGGCCAGTCGACCACCGACCAGCGGTCCGCGGCCAGTTCGGCCTCCCAGCCGCGGTGCGCGGCGAAGCCCTCGGCGGTCTCCAGGGAGGGCAGCGGGGCGGCGGGCACGTGCTCGGCGAGCCAGGCGCGGGCCTCGGCCCGGAACGCCTCGTCCGCGGGGGAGAGCGAGAGGTCCACGGTCACCGTCCTTCGCGGGCGTCCTTCCCTAACAAGTGTTTGGTAGGTTAGCGTGCTGTCATGACAGACGTCGAGGGTCCGGCGTACGTCCCCGGACACGGGCTGCTCAGCGGACGCACCGCCGTCATCACGGCGGCGGCCGGCGCGGGCATCGGCGGGGCCACCGCGCGGCGCTTCCTGGAGGAGGGCGCACGCGTACTGATCAGCGACGCCCACACACGGCGGCTGACGGAGCACCGGGCGGCCCTGGCCCGGGAGTTCGGCGAGGCGTCGGTCACCGCGGCCGCCTGCGACGTCACCGACGAGGCCCAGGTGCGGGCGCTGTTCGACGCGGCCGTACGGGCGCACGGGCGCCTGGACGTCGTCGTCAACAACGCCGGACTCGGCGGCACCGCGACGCTCGTCGACATGACCGACGAGCAGTGGTCCCGGGTCCTGGACGTCACGCTCAACGGGACCTTCCGCTGCACCCGGGCCGCCCTGCGGCACTTCCGCGACCAGGCGCGCGGCGGCGTGATCGTCAACAACGCCTCCGTCGCCGGCTGGCGCGCCCAGACCGGGCAGGCGCACTACGCGGCGGCGAAGGCCGGCGTGATGGCACTGACCCGCTGCGCCGCCGTCGAGGCGGCACCCCACGGCGTACGGGTCAACGCCGTCTCACCGAGCCTCGCCCTGCACCCCCACCTCGCGAAGGTGACGACGCCCGAGCTGCTGGAGGAGCTCACCGCGCGCGAGGCGTTCGGGCGCCACGCCGAGCCCTGGGAGGTGGCCAACGTGATCGTCTTCCTGGCGTCCGGCTACTCCTCGTACATGACCGGCGAGACCGTGTCGGTCAGCAGCCAGCGGGCCTGAGCCGGGGGGCGACAATGTGCGCGTGCCTACGAAGAAGAAACCCCAGGTGACCGCCGCGCCCGCCCGCCGCCGCGAACTCCTCGACACCGCCGCCGAGGTCTTCGCCGAGCAGGGCTACAACGCCACCACCGTGCGCCGGATCGCGGACCACGCGGGCATGCTCGCGGGCAGCCTCTACTACCACTTCGACTCCAAGGAGTCGATGCTCGAGGAGATCCTGCGCACCTTCCTCGACGAGCTCTGGGACGGCTACGACACCGTCCTGGGCGCCGGCCTCGGGCCGCGCGAGACGCTCGAGGCGCTGGTCACCGAGTCGTTCCGGGAGATCGACCGGCACCGCGCCGCCGTCGCGATCTACCAGAAGGAGAGCAGACAGCTGGTGGCGCAGGACCGGTTCGCGTTCCTCGCCGAGTCGCAGCGCCGGTTCGAGCAGGCGTGGCTGTCCACCCTGGAGCGCGGCGTCACCGCCCGCGTCTTCCGGTCCGACCTCGACGTCCGGCTCACCTACCGGTTCGTCCGCGACACCGTCTGGGTCGCCGCCTCCTGGTACCGGCCCGGCGGACAGCACAGCCCGGAGGAGATCGCCCGGCAGTACCTGTCGATGGTGCTGGACGGGATCGCCGTACGTACCTGACCGACTGGGGAGTCGCCATGGCCGAGGCCTACATCGTCGAAGCGGTCCGCACGCCCGTGGGGCGGCGCGGGGGAGGGCTCGCCGGGGTGCACCCCGCCGACCTCGGCGCCCATGTGCTCAAGGAACTGATGGCCCGCACCGGCGTGGACCCGGCCGCCGTCGAGGACGTCGTCCTCGGCTGCCTGGACGCCGTCGGGCCGCAGGCCGGGGACATCGCCCGCACCTGCTGGCTGGCGGCCGGACTGCCCGAGGAGGTGCCCGGCGTGACCGTGGACCGGCAGTGCGGGTCCTCGCAGCAGGCGGTGCACTTCGCCGCGCAGGCCGTGCTCTCCGGCACGCAGGACCTGGTCGTCGCCGGCGGCGTGCAGAACATGTCGCAGATCCCGATCGCCTTCGCCACCCGGCAGGCCGCCGAGCCGCTCGGCCTCACCCAGGGCCCCTTCGCTGGCAGCGAGGGCTGGCGGGCCCGCTACGGAGACCGCCCCGTCAACCAGTTCGCCGGCGCCGAGATGATCGCCGCCACGTGGGGCATCAGCCGGCCGGACCAGGAGGAGTACGCGCTGCGCTCCCACGAGCGGGCGGTCCGCGCGATGGACGAGGGCCGCTTCGAACGGGAGACCGTGCCCTACGGCGACGTCACCGTCGACGAGGGGCCGCGCCGGGACACCTCCCTGGCGAAGATGGCCGCGCTCAGGCCGGTCCTCGACGGCGGCACGATCACCGCCGCCTGCTCCTCGCAGGTCTCCGACGGCGCCGCAGCCCTGCTGCTGGCCTCCGAGGACGCCGTCCGCGCGCACGGGCTGCGCCCCCGGGCCCGCGTGCACCACCTCTGCGTGCGCGGCGAGGACCCGATCCGCATGCTGACGGCCCCCATCCCCGCCACCGCCCACGCCCTGAGGAAGACCGGCCTGACGATCGACGACATCGACCTCGTCGAGATCAACGAGGCGTTCGCGCCGGTCGTCCTGGCCTGGCTGAAGGAGACCGGCGCGGACCCCGCCAGGGTCAACACCAACGGCGGCGCTATCGCCCTCGGCCACCCCCTCGGCGCCACCGGCGCCCGGCTGATGACCACCCTGCTGCACGAACTGGAGCGCACCGGCGGCCGGTTCGGCCTCCAGACCATGTGCGAGGGCGGCGGACAGGCCAACGTGACGATCATCGAGCGGGTCTGACGCGAGCACCGGCCGCAGCCGCGCGGTGTCCTGCTCGCAGCGGCTCCTGCGCCCCGAGGGACCGTAAGGTGCCCTCCGCCTCCCGCACGATCCGCTCCACCAGTTCCGCGCACGACGGCAGGTCGTCGATCACCCCGGCGACCTGCCCCGACGCCATCACCCCCAGATCCGTGCGGCCGTCCACCATCGCCGACCTCAGCAGCATCGGCGTGTTCGCCGCGAGCAGCACCTGACTCCAGGACAGCTCCTTGCCGTGCCGCATGGCGAGCCCGTCGCGCACCATCCGGCGCCAGGTGAGGCCGGACAGCCTCCGCAAGCCGGACGCGTGGCGCAGCGCCCGGACGAGCGCCCCGGCCCGCCCGGTCCGCTCCAGGGAGTCGACGAAGTCCGTGCGCAGCATGCGGTGCGGCAGACCGTCCACCGCCCGTGTCACCGTCACGTCCCGTACCGTCGCCGCCAGGTACCGCGCCTTCACCGCGTCCGGCACCGTCGAGTCCGACGTCAGCAGGAACCGGGTGCCCATGGCGACCCCCGCCGCCCCGTACGCCAGCGCCGCGACCAGGCCCCGCCCGTCGAAGAACCCGCCCGCCGCCACGACCGGAACGTCCACGGCGTCCACCACCTGCGGCAGCAGCACCGTCGTCGCCACCTCACCGGTGTGCCCGCCCCCCTCCCCGCCCTGCACGAGCACCGCGTCCGCCCCCCACGCGGCGACCTTCTCCGCATGCCGGCGCGCGCCGACGGAGGGGATGACGACGACGCCCGCCGCCTTCAGTTCGGCGATCAGCTCGCGGGAGGGGGCGAGCGCGAAGGACGCGACCCGCACCCCCTCGTCGATGATGACCCGGACCCGGTCACCGGCGTCGCCCGCGTCCGCGCGGAGATTCACCCCGAACGGCGCGTCGGTACGGGACCTCACCTCCCGCACCGCCTCGCGCAGCCGGTCGACGGTCATGGTCGCCGACGCCAGCACGCCCAGCGCGCCCGCGTTCGCCGCCGCCGACACCAGACGGGGGCCCGCCACCCACCCCATCCCGGTCTGCACGATCGGGTGGCGGACCCCGACCAGCCGGGTGAGCGCGGTCTCCATCAGTGCGGCACCTCGCGGGCCCGGGTGCCGTGCGGATCGAGCACCTCGCGGATCAGCCGCAGCTCCTGCGCCGTCGGTCCGCGGGTGCACGGCACCTCGTCCGGGACGGTGAGCGCGAACCCCGTCGCCTCCCGTACCCGCTCCACCGTCACTCCCGGATGCAGCGACGCCAGCCGCAGCGAGCGGTCGGGCGTGGCGAAGTCCAGGACACACAGGTCGGTGACGACCCGCACGAGACGGTGGTGGCGGGCGCCGCCGGCCCGGTCGTAGCCCACTCCGCACACCATGTCGACCCGCTCGACGAAGACCCGCCGGGAGTGCTTCGGGACCCAGTAACTCGTCGGGTGGTTCAGGGTGTTGACGGGCGCGCCGCGCACCCCGAGCAGCTGCCGTCTCGGCTGCGCCCAGTCGCCGATGCAGGAGATGTTCTGGTTGCCGTACCGGTCGAGCTGGCTCGCGCCCATCATCACGTGGCGCCGCCCGCCGGCCGCCAGGGCCAGGTGCTGCCGGTACGGCAGCCAGCCCTCCACGGCGCCGTCCGCGTCCACCAGCATCGCCTCGCCGTCGGTCAGCAGCAGCTCCGGCGCGAAGGTACGCCGGGCGAGCCGCGCACCGATGGACGGGACCAGCCCCATCGGACTCGCCAGGACCTCGCCCGCGCCCCGCCAGGCCTCGGCGCAGGCGATCACGCAGTACTCGGCCCGGGTGGGCGGCGGGAGAGGGGCGGGTGCGGGGGCGCCCACCCCGTGGCGGTCGACGTCGGTCACGGCCGCTCCCCGTGCCAGGTCCGCACGGCCGCCCGGTACCCCTGCTCGCCCCCGCCGTCCAGGAACCGGCCGGTGAACTCCGCCCACGGCAGGCGCGCGTACTCCCGCTGGAACACCTCGTCCCGCCCGTAGTCGGGCGCGCAGGACGTGAAGTGCGCGCCGTGCGGTGTCTCGATCACGCCCGTCACCGTGTGCCGCTTGATCAGCAGCGTCTGCGGCGCGGCCTCCTTCGTCAGCTCGGCCGTGTCCACGATCCGCTCGCAGGAGACGTAGGCCGCGTCGGCCGCCTCGCAGAACAGGTCGTCGAAGTAGGGGTCCGGACCGAGGTACTGCCCGTTGCCCCGCCGGTCGGCCCGCCCCACGTGCACCAGCGCCGCGTCCAGCCGCAGGGCGGGCATCGCGACGAACGTCTCCCCGTCCTCGTACGGCGAGGTCACCGTGCGCAGGCCGGGGTTGACCCGCATCACGTCCGATCCGAGCCCGGCGCGCACGGGCAGGAAGGGCAACCGGTGGGCGGCCGCGCGCAGCCCCCACAGGAACATCGCCTCGTCGACCTCCGTCAGCTCCAGGGCGCCCCGCTCGCGTGCCGCCCGGTAGTGCGGTTCGAGCGGGATCGAGTCGAGGGTGACGAAGGCGGTGACCAGTTCGCGGATCCGGCCGGCGGCCGCGAGCATGCCCACGTCCGGGCCGCCGCACGAGACGACCGTGAGGTCGGTGACGGCGGAACGCAGCAGGGCCCGCACCAGCGCCATCGGCTTGCGGCGCGAGCCCCAGCCGCCGATGCCGAGGGTCATCCCGCTCTCCAGCCGCGAGACCACCTCGTCGGCGGTCATCGTCTTGTCCCTCATCCGGCGCTCTCCCTCCCGAACCCGTCACGGATCCGGTCCGCCACCCCGGTGACGCTCGCCTCGTAGGTGAAACCCTGCTCGAAGCGGTAGCTGCGGCGCACGTCGACCGGGTCGATGCCGTTGAGCGCGGCCTTGGCCAGCCGCAGCAGCTCACCGTCCTTGGCGGCGATCTCGCGGGCCAGCTCCCGCGCGGCCGACGCGAGCCCGTCACGCGGGACGACCCGCCACACCGACCCGTGCCGGTGCAGCTCCGCCGCCGTGACCGTGCGCGAGGTGAAGTACAGGGCGCGCATCAGGTGCTGGGGGACCAGCCGGGCCAGGTGCGTGGCGGCGCCCAGCGCCCCCCGGTCCAGCTCGGGCAGGCCGAAGACGGCGTCCTCGCTCGCCACGATCACGTCCGCGTTCCCCACCAGGCCGACGCCCCCGCCCAAGCAGAAGCCCTGCACCGCCGCCACCACGGGCACCTCGCACTCGTACACCGCCGAGAACGCCGCGAAGCAGCCCCGGTTGGCGGCGGCCAGCGCGGCCCGCCCCCGCCTCTGGATCTCCTTGATGTCCACGCCCGCGTTGAACCCCCGCCCCTCGGCCGCCAGCACCACGCACCGGACCTCCGGATCACGGCCGGCCGCGCGCACGGCGTCGGCCAGCGCGAACCAGCCGTCCGCGGGCAGCGCGTTCACCGGCGGGAAGTCGACGGTGACGACGGACATCCCCTTTTCCGGGGACGAGGTGGAGACACCCATGGAAGCATCAGCTACCTTTCCACCAAACGTTTGTTAGACGAAGGGTAGCGGCGAATGAAGCCGAACGGGAGGGTCGTGGTCGTCACCGGCGGCACCCGGGGCGTCGGCGCCGGCATCGCACGGGCCTTCGCCGAGACCGGCGCCCAGGTCCTGGTCTGCGCCCGCCGCCCGCCGGACGCCCCCGTGCCCAGAACGCGGTTCCAGCCGCTGGACGTCCGCGACGCCGACGCCGTACGGCACTTCTTCACCGCGCTGCCCCGCCTCGACGTCCTCGTCAACAACGCGGGCGGCGCCCCCCACCGCCCCCTCGCCCACGCCGACGCCGAACGGCACCTGCGCGTCCTGGAACTCAACCTCCTCGCCCCGCTGACCGTCTCCCTCGCCGCCCACGACCACCTGCGCCGCAGCCGGGGCTCGGTCGTGATGATCGGCAGCGTCAGCGGCAGCCGCCCCTCGCCCGGCACGGCCGCCTACGGAGCGGCCAAGGCGGGACTGGAGAACCTCGCCCGCTCGATGGCCGTGGAATGGGCGCCGGACGTCCGCGTCAACACCCTCGTCGTCGGCATGGTCCGCACCGAGCGGTCCCCCCTCCACTACGGCGACGACGACGGCATCGCCGCCGTCTCCCGCACCGTCCCGCTCGGTCGCCTCGCCGAACCCTCCGACGTCGGCGCCGCGGCCGTCTTCCTCGCCTCGCGAGCCGCCGCCTACATCACCGGAGCGAGCCTGCTCGTCCACGGCGGCGGCGAACGACCCGCGTTCCTGGACGCGGCAACCGCCAACAGGGAGAACTGAGATGAGCGCACTCTGCGCGGAACGGGTCGTCGCCGTCACCGGCGCCGGCCGCGGCCTCGGCCGCTCCCACGCCCTCGCCTTCGCCGCCGAGGGCGCCCGCGTCGTCGTCAACGACCTCGGCGTCGGCCTCGACGGCACCCCCCACCCCGACACCCCGGCCGCCCGCGTCGCCGAGGAGATCCGCCGCGCGGGCGGCGAGGCGGTGGCACACACCGACGACATCACCACACCCGAGGGCGCCGCCTCCCTCGTGACCACCGCACTGCGCACGTACGGCCGGCTCGACACCCTCGTCAACAACGCCGGCTTCCTGCGCGACCGCATGCTGGTCAACCTCACCGACGACGACTGGGACGCCGTCGTACGCGTCCACCTCAGGGGCCACTTCCTCCCCCTCCGGCACGCCGCCGCGCACTGGCGGGCCGAGACCAAGGCAGGCCGCACCCCCACCGCCCGCGTCGTCAACACCAGCAGCGGCGCCGGACTGCTGGGCTCGCTCGGACAGGCCAACTACAGCGCCGCGAAGGCCGGCATCGTCGCCCTGACCCTCGTCGCGGCCGCCGAACTGGCCCGCTACGGCGTCCAGGTCAACGCGATCGCCCCGGCCGCCCGCACCCGCATGACCGAACACACCTTCGCCGAGACCATGGCCGCCCCCGCCACCGGCTTCGACCCGATGGCCCCCGACAACGTCTCCCCCCTCGTCGTCTGGCTCGGCTCCCCGGCGAGCACCGGCGTCACCGGCCGGGTCTTCGAGGCGGAGGGCGGCCGCATCACGGTCATGGAGGGCTGGCGCCCGGGCCCCACCGCCGACGAGGCAGCCCGCCGGACCCCGGCGCAAGCCGGCGAGACCGCACGCAGGCTCCTCGCCGAGGCCGAGCCGCCGGCACCGGTCCACGGGGCCTGAGCCGCCTACGTGTCACACTCCAGCACCGTCCTGCACAGCGCACACCGCGCCCGCACCCGCCCCCGCACCGGCACCCCGATCCGCTGATGACAGGTCGGACACGGAAACGTGACCCGCAGCGGCCCCCGGGCGTCCGGCACGAACGCGTACACGGCGTCCGCCACGGGCCGGCGGTCCTGCGCATGACGGCGATCCCGGAAGTAGCGCCGCCGGCCGGCCCATCCCGCTGCCGTCAACGGCGGCTGCTGCTCATCGAGCCGGGCCCGGTCCCGCCCCCGCACATACGCCGTGTACGCCTGCGGACTGGTGAACCACACCGACGGATCCTCACCGAACAGCACCGCTCGCTTGGCCAGCACGTACCCGAACTCCTCCGGAGTCAGATACCCCAGCTTCTGCGACGAGTCCGCGTCCTCCCGGTAGGCGTCGAGCAGCAGCCACCCCGCGCCCAGATACGTCGTCGCCGTGTCCGTCAGGATCTCGTTGTCGCGCGTGCCCGGGAACGACAGATCCAGCCGGTGCAGGAACACATGCGTGATCTCGTGCGCCAGAGCCGCCCCGATGTCCCGCCGATGCCTACGGAACCGGTCGTTCAGCTCCACGAAGTACTCCGGCCCCGCCGCCAGTTCGACGTTCGCCGCGTGCTCCATCTCGCGGAAGCCGACGACCAGCCGGGCATCCGGCAGCCGGAAGTGCCGCACCAGCTCCCGCGCCACCCGCTGCGCCCCCAAGTGAAGATCGTCGGTGTCGCAGAACGCCACGTCGACCGGCGCCACGCTGGTGTCGAACAGACGGACGGTGTCGTAGGACAACCGCCGGTAGAGCGCCGTGATGGCGCCCCGCACCGTCTCCAGATGCGGATACCCGTGTTCCACCGCTCCACCGCTGCCCACGCCCGCACCCCCAAGACGCCCGCGAACCCGCTACCCACTGTACGAGCCCCCGCAGAAGACCCGCCCCCCAAAGCCGGCCGACACGAGCGCCCCGCACCGGCAGGACGGCGGAAGCACTCGGCGCGCCCTCGAACGCTCCCGCACCCGCGAGACGGCGAAAGCGGTCGGGCTTGCCCCGAACGGTCCCGCACCCGCGAGACGGCGGGAGCGGTCCGTGGCGGCGCGGCCCGTACCCGCGAGACGGCGGGAGCGGGGGGGGGGGGGGGGGGGGGGGGGGGGGGGGGGGGGGGGGGGGGGGGGGGGGGGGGGGGGGGGGGGGGGGGGGGGGGGGGGGGGGGGGGGGGG